>NZ_CP119391.1:0-645413 GCF_031886125.1 Halomonas piscis | reverse complement strand
AGTTGCCGGCGTAGTCTTCGTCCGGCGGCGTTTGCGGATGGTTCATGTAGGAGGCGGTGAGCGTAAAGGTACGATCCTGAACGGCGTCCGCTTCTTCACCCATCATTTCCACGTCAAGACCGATACCGTCACAGTTACGGCACGGCAGCGTTCCCTGATAGCTGACTGCAGTTGGTTCCACGGACTCTTTACTGGCCGTTTCTGTCGGGCCGCCGGCACAGCCTGCCAGCAACGACAGCATGGCCGAGCCGATCAGCACACTTCGTAGTTGCATCGTTGATCTCCTCATGCGTTAAACAGTCAAGTAAAGTGGGAACAGCATAACCGCTCCACACTACCACGCACACCCCACCCTGCGGGTTACTTGCGCTTTTTTTCCTCCCAAGCGACCATGATTGCCACTGTGCCCATCGATTCAGGTTATTGCCATGAGCCAATTCTGGAGCCCCGGCGTACGTGAGCTGACTCCTTACGTTCCCGGCGAGCAGCCCGCCGACCAGGTCATCAAGCTGAATACCAACGAAAACCCTTACGCCCCCGCGCCGGGGGTCGGTAAAGTGCTCCGCGACTATGCCACCAGCCATTTGCGCCTCTACCCCGACCCGGCTTCCACCGCGCTGTGTCAGGCACTGGCCAAAACGTACGAAGTGCCTGACGACAGCGTTTTCGTGGGCAACGGCTCGGATGAAATCCTCGCCTTCGCCTTTCAGGCATTTTTCCGTCACGGCGCGCCGCTGGACGTGCCCGACATCACCTACAGCTTCTACCCGGTCTATGCCCGGCTTTACGATATCGAGCTACGTCAACATCCGCTGAATGCCCAGTGGGAGGTTGACCTGGATGCGCTGGCAAGCGCTGGCGACAGAAGCGGTATCGTCTTTGCCAACCCCAACGCTCCCACCGGCCATGCACACACGCTCGCCGCACTGGAGACGCTTCTCAGACGCGTCACCGACCGCGTCGTGCTGGTGGATGAAGCCTACGTTGACTTTGGCGCGGAAAGTGCCGCCCCGCTGACGGAGCGCTATCCCAACCTGCTGGTTATCGGCACTTTCTCCAAATCTCGCAGCCTCGCAGGGATTCGTCTCGGCTATGCCATAGGCTCGCCGGAGCTGATAGAAGGGTTGGAACATATCAAGGATTCCTTCAACTCTTACCCGGTAGACCGCCTGGCCGAACGTGCCGGCATTGCCGCGCTGGAGGATACCGAGCATTTTCACGCCTGCCGCGACAGCGTTATTGCCACTCGCGAACGCACCCGCACACGGCTGGAAGCGCTGGGCTTTCATGTGCTCCCTTCCGAAGCCAATTTTCTCTTTGCCAAACACGCAACGCTGGATGGCGGCCAGCTATTTGCCGGCCTGCGCAAGCGCGGCATCCTGGTACGCCACTTCGACAAGGCCGGCCTCAGCAACTTCCTGCGTATTTCCATCGGCACCGATGACGAGATGGATACCCTGATTGAAACCCTGGAAGTGCTCTGCGGTTAAACAGCCCCAGGCACTTGGCGGCGCTGGATTCGCCACTGCGCCCGCTATCGTGTCATCACGAGCGCAAGCGAAGTGATCTCCTTGCCTTGCCGTCGCCAGCAACCCCGAGATGGCGTCGCTGCGCTCGCCATGACGCAGTGGCGGTGGGCCGGCACGTTCTTTCTACGTGGTGGGAGCGCCTGTTAATGTCTTCAAATTCCGCGCACACAAAAAACCCGGCGCAGGGCCGGGTTCTCTGTGTTAAGTGCCTGACGATGACCTACTCTCGCATGGGGAGGCCCCACACTACCATCGGCGCTGAGCGGTTTCACTGCTGAGTTCGGCATGGGATCAGGTGGTTCCCGCTCGCTATGGCCGTCAGGCGTAACCGGTGATATATCATGCTGCTGAGTTATTCAGCCAGGGATAAAAACTGTGTGATCGTCTCGTCTTGCGTATCCGGCTCGTTGTCTGCGACCCGACCCCTTGGGCGTTATAGGGTCAAGCCTCACGGGCGCATTAGTACCGGTTAGCTCAACGCCTTGCAGCGCTTCCACACCCGGCCTATCAACCAGCTCGTCTTGCTGGGCCCTTCAGGA
Source organism: Halomonas piscis (assembly GCF_031886125.1). NCBI lineage: Bacteria > Pseudomonadati > Pseudomonadota > Gammaproteobacteria > Oceanospirillales > Halomonadaceae > Halomonas > Halomonas piscis. Next base: position 643,345 of record NZ_CP119391.1, on the reverse strand, counting down.
GGCTCACGGCCTCGGGGATGTCTCATCTTGAAGGGGGCTTCCCGCTTAGATGCTTTCAGCGGTTATCCCGTCCGCACTTAGCTACCCGGCAGTGCCACTGGCGTGACAACCGGAACACCAGAGGTGCGTCCACTCCGGTCCTCTCGTACTAGGAGCAGCCCTTCTCAAACATCCGACGCCCACGGCAGATAGGGACCGAACTGTCTCACGACGTTCTAAACCCAGCTCGCGTACCACTTTAAATGGCGAACAGCCATACCCTTGGGACCGACTTCAGCCCCAGGATGTGATGAGCCGACATCGAGGTGCCAAACACCGCCGTCGATGTGAACTCTTGGGCGGTATCAGCCTGTTATCCCCGGAGTACCTTTTATCCGTTGAGCGATGGCCCTTCCATACAGAACCACCGGATCACTAGAACCTGCTTTCGCACCTGCTCGACGTGTCTGTCTCGCAGTCAAGCACCCTTGTGCTCTTGCACTCACTGCACGATGTCCAACCGTGCTGAGGGTACCTTCGTGCTCCTCCGTTACACTTTGGGAGGAGACCGCCCCAGTCAAACTACCCACCACACACGGTCCTCGATCCGGATCACGGATCGGAGTGAGAACGCCAATGATGCCAGGCTGGTATTTCAAGGGTGGCTCCCCCCGGTCTGGCGACCGGGGTTCCAGGCCTCCCAGCTATCCTACACAAGCAACATCGGCGTCCAGTGTGAAGCTATAGTAAAGGTTCACGGGGTCTTTCCGTCTGGCCGCGGGTACACCGCATCTTCACGGCGATTTCAATTTCACTGAGTCTCGGGTGGAGACAGCGTGGCCATCATTACGCCATTCGTGCAGGTCGGAACTTACCCGACAAGGAATTTCGCTACCTTAGGACCGTTATAGTTACGGCCGCCGTTTACCGGGGCTTCGATCAAGCGCTTCGCCGGAGCTAACGCCATCACTTAACCTTCCGGCACCGGGCAGGCGTCACACCCTATACGTCCGCTTGCGCGTTGGCAGAGTGCTGTGTTTTTAGTAAACAGTTGTAGCCACCTGGTATCTTCGACCGCCTTCCGCTCCGTCCGCGAGGGACTTCACGTACCGGCGGCGTGCCTTCTCCCGAAGTTACGGCACCATTTTGCCTAGTTCCTTCACCCGAGTTTTCTCAAGCGCCTGGGGATTCTCACCCTGACCACCTGTGTTGGTTTGGGGTACGGTCCCACCGTATCTGAGGCTTAGAGGCTTTTCCTGGAAGCGTGGCATCGATGACTTCCAGCCCGTGGGCTGTTCGTCTCGTCTCTCGGCCTTGAACCACCGGATTTCCCTGATGGTTCGGCCTACGGACTTTCACCGGGACGACCGTCGCCCGGCTCACCTAGCCTTCTTCGTCCCCCCGTCGCAATACTGTGAGGTACGGGAATATTGACCCGTTTCCCATCGACTACGCCTTTCGGCCTCGCCTTAGGGGCCGACTCACTCTGCTCCGATTAGCGTCGAACAGAAACCCTTGGTCTTCCGGCGAGGGCGTTTTTCACGCCCTTTATCGTTACTCATGTCAGCATTCGCACTCGTGATACCTCCAGCAAGCCTTTCGACTCACCTTCATCGGCTTACACGACGCTCCTCTACCACGTCTCCCGAAGGATACGTCCGTAGCTTCGGTACCTGATTTAGCCCCGTTACATCTTCCGCGCAGGCCGATTCGACCAGTGAGCTATTACGCTTTCTTTCAAGGATGGCTGCTTCTAAGCCAACCTCCTGGCTGTCTAAACCTTCCCACATCGTTTCCCACTCAATCAGGATTTGGGGACCTTAGCTGACGGTCTGGGTTGTTGCCCTTTCCACAATGGACGTTAGCACCCACTGTGTGTCTCCCACGCTGGCACTCACCGGTATTCGGAGTTTGCCTCGGGTTGGTAAGTCGGGATGACCCCCTAGCCGAAACAGTGCTCTACCCCCGGTGGCGATACGTGAGGCGCTACCTAAATAGCTTTCGAGGAGAACCAGCTATCTCCGGGCTTGATTAGCCTTTCACTCCGACCCACAGCTCATCCCCGCATTTTTCAACATACGTGGGTTCGAGCCTCCAGTTGATGTTACTCAACCTTCACTCTGGCCATGGGTAGATCGCCCGGTTTCGGGTCTATTCCCCGCAACTTGTCGCCCGGTTAAGACTCGCTTTCGCTACGCCTCCCCTAATCGGTTAAGCTCGCTACGGAAAATAAGTCGCTGACCCATTATACAAAAGGTACGCGGTCACCGAACGAGTCGGCTCCCACTGCTTGTACGCACACGGTTTCAGGATCTGTTTCACTCCCCTCACTGGGGTTCTTTTCGCCTTTCCCTCACGGTACTGGTTCACTATCGGTCAGCCAGGAGTATTTAGCCTTGGAGGATGGTCCCCCCGTCTTCAGTCAGGGTTACACGTGCCCCGACCTACTCGATTTCACGCGATCGGACTTTCGACTACGGGGCTGTCACCCACTATGGCGGCCCTTCCCAGGGCCTTCGTCTAGTCGTTCACGCGCTTAAGGGCTGGTCCCCGTTCGCTCGCCGCTACTGGGGGAATCTCGGTTGATGTCTGTTCCTCGGGGTACTGAGATGTTTCAGTTCCCCCGGTTCGCCTCGTCTCCCTATGGATTCAGGAGACGATACTCACCTTGTGGTGAGTGGGTTTCCCCATTCAGAGATCGCCGGGTCAAAGGTTGTTTGCCACCTCGCCGACGCTTATCGCAGGCTGCCACGTCTTTCGTCGCCTCTGGCTGCCAAGGCATCCACCGTGTGCGCTTCATTGCTTGACCCTATAACCCCAAGGGGTCGGTGTCGCAATGACAACGATTGCCGGATACGCTTGAGACGTATCACATGATCTTCTTGCGAAGATCGTTTTGTCAGCATGATATATCTTGTTAAAGAGCACTGCCTGAAAGCAGTCATAAGCGTCGTGACGGTTCACGGGGCTTATGACTGCTCAGGGGCACAGCGATCAGGCAATTCATTGTGGGCACTTGCCGGGCGGATGACGCATCGGTTAAGGAGGTGATCCAGCCGCAGGTTCCCCTACGGCTACCTTGTTACGACTTCACCCCAGTCATGAACCACACCGTGGTGATCGCCTTCCGAAGTTAGGCTAACCACTTCTGGTGCAGTCCACTTCCATGGTGTGACGGGCGGTGTGTACAAGGCCCGGGAACGTATTCACCGTGCCATTCTGATGCACGATTACTAGCGATTCCGACTTCACGGAGTCGAGTTGCAGACTCCGATCCGGACTGAGACCGGCTTTACGGGATTCGCTGACTCTCGCGAGCTCGCCGCCCTTTGTGCCGGCCATTGTAGCACGTGTGTAGCCCTACCCGTGAGGGCCATGATGACTTGACGTCGTCCCCACCTTCCTCCGGTTTGTCACCGGCAGTCTCCCTGGAGTTCCCGACCGAATCGCTGGCAAAGAGGGACGAGGGTTTCGCTCGTTACGGGACTTAACCCAACATTTCACAACACGAGCTGACGACAGCCATGCAGCACCTGTCACTGCGTTCCCGAAGGCACCCCGAGATCTCTCTCGGGTTCGCAGGATGTCAAGGGTAGGTAAGGTTCTTCGCGTTGCATCGAATTAAACCACATGCTCCACCGCTTGTGCGGGCCCCCGTCAATTCATTTGAGTTTTAACCTTGCGGCCGTACTCCCCAGGCGGTCGACTTATCGCGTTAACTTCGCCACAAGGGTCTCAAGGACCCCAACGGCTGGTCGACATCGTTTACGGCATGGACTACCAGGGTATCTAATCCTGTTTGCTACCCATGCTTTCGCTCCTCAGCGTCAGTGTCAGTCCAGAAGGCCGCCTTCGCCACTGGTATTCCTCCCGATATCTACGCATTTCACCGCTACACCGGGAATTCCACCTTCCTCTCCTGCACTCTAGCGCGACAGTTCCGGATGCCATTCCCAGGTTGAGCCCGGGGCTTTCACAACCGGCTGATCGCGCCGCCTACGCGCGCTTTACGCCCAGTAATTCCGATTAACGCTTGCACCCTCCGTATTACCGCGGCTGCTGGCACGGAGTTAGCCGGTGCTTCTTCTGTGAGTGATGTCGTTCCTGGCGGGTATTAGCCGCCAGGCCTTCTTCCTCACTGAAAGTGCTTTACAACCCGAGGGCCTTCTTCACACACGCGGCATGGCTGGATCAGGCTTTCGCCCATTGTCCAATATTCCCCACTGCTGCCTCCCGTAGGAGTCCGGGCCGTGTCTCAGTCCCGGTGTGGCTGATCATCCTCTCAAACCAGCTACGGATCGTCGCCCTGGTGAGCCGTTACCCCACCAGCTGGCTAATCCGACATAGGCTCATCCGATGGCGGGAGCCTGAGCCCCCTTTCTCCCGTAGGACGTATGCGGTATTAGCCCGAGTTTCCCCGGGTTATCCCCCACCACCGGGCAGATTCCTATGCGTTACTCACCCGTCCGCCGCTCGACGCCCAGGAGCAAGCTCCTGTCGTTTCCGCTCGACTTGCATGTGTTAAGCCTGCCGCCAGCGTTCAATCTGAGCCATGATCAAACTCTTCGGTTTCAATCATATAGTCCGTTAAGCGGACCAAACTTGGCTCAAGGTATCAAACGTCTCAAACGAGACCCGAAGGTCTCTGACGAGTCGCTTGCCTTGACGATAGGTGATTTGTCACCCACCCAGGCAAGCGCCCACATGAATTACCTGATCAACTTGTTAAAGAGCGTCTCGCGTTTTGCTGCGAGGAGGGCGTATTCTACACGCCTTTGAGCGGCTGTCAACGGCGATTGTTTCGAATCGCGTAACTCGCTGAAACCACCGGCCTTTTGGGGCCATTCGCCGCCGGTGACGGCTTGGCGTCGTTGGCAGCGGATGCGTACTATAGGATCTTAAAAGCTGCTTGGCAAGGACCCGGCGGGTTTTTTTCCGGGCCCTTTTGCGATGAGCCATATAGGCGGACACGCCTACTTGAGCATGACCCGCGCATAGCGCTTTTTACCGGCCTGGATCACATAGGCCTGGCCGGTAGGCAACATGGCGTCCCTGGCGGCGGTTTCGCCATCTACCTTGACGCTGCCGTTTTTCAGCATGTCCTTGGCCTGGGCGCTGTTTTGGGTCAGCTCGGCGCGATTGAGAACAGAGGCCAAAGGCGCTTCCGCGCTTCCCTCGAAGTTAACCTCAACCTCGGGCAGGTCGTCCGGCAGCTCACCGTCGGCCAGCTGGTTGCCTGCCGACCTGTGCGCCGTGGCGGCGGCCTCTTCGCCGTGGTAGCGGGTGATCAGCTCTCGGGCCAGCTCCATCTTGATATCCCGGGGGTTGGCACCCTCGTCGACCTGCTGCTTCAGCGCATCGATGGCTTCGTTGGACTTGAGTGAAAGCAGATCATAGTAGCGCCACATCAGGCTGTCGGGCATGGAAACCAGCTTGTTGAACATGGTGCCGGGCGCCTCGTTTACGCCGACGTAGTTACCCAGCGACTTGGACATCTTCTGCACGCCGTCCAGGCCCTCAAGCAGCGGCATGGTCATGACGACCTGCGATTCCTGGCCGTAATGCTTCTGAATCTCGCGCCCCATCAGCAGGTTGAACTTCTGGTCGGTGCCGCCAAGCTCGATGTCGGCTTCCAGCGCCACGGAGTCGTAACCCTGCACCAGGGGATACAAAAACTCATGGATGGCAATGGCCTGGTTGGCCCGATAGCGCTTTTCGAAGTCGTCGCGCTCAAGCATCCGCGCCACGGTGCTCTGGGCGGCAAGCTCGATCATCTTGGCGGCGCTGAGATCGCTAAACCACTCGGCGTTGAAGCGTATCTCGGTCTTGGCCGGATCCAGAATCTTGAACACCTGCGCCTTGTAGGTCTCGGCGTTGCGCTTGACCTCCTCTTCGCTCAGCGGCTTGCGGGTAACGTTCTTGCCCGACGGGTCGCCGATGCGGCCGGTAAAGTCCCCGATCAGAAAAATCACCGTGTGCCCGAGATCCTGAAATTGGCGCATTTTGGTCAGCAGAACGCTATGGCCCAGGTGCAGATCCGGCGCGGTGGGATCAAATCCCGCCTTGATGCGCAGCGTGCGGCCGGAGGCAAGCTTCTCTCTGAGCTCGTCTTCCAGCAGGATTTCATTGGCGCCACGCGCCAGCAGCGCCAAAGCCTGATCCACCTCACTCATCTCTTTTTCTCCACTGACTTTTCTCCACTGACTGTTCAGGCCGCCGGATAGCGGGCGACGATGATAAACGGCGCACGATGTTATCATACCCAGCCTTTGTGGTTGAGCTTTCGCCCGGGAGAAATGGACCGCCTTATGGAAAATGACCCAGCCCTCTACATTGGCCTGATGTCCGGCACCAGTCTGGACGGCGTCGACGCCGCGCTAGTGGCCCTGGCGCCGGACGCGCCGCCGCGCCTGCTCGCCACCCACGCCGATCCCATGCCCGAAACGCTTCGCGGCCAGCTGCTGGCACTGTGCCACGCCGACTCGGTCAGCTTTGCCGAGCTGGCCGCCGCAGAGCATGCATTCTGCCACCTGCAGGCCCGCGCCGTAACGGCGCTGCTTGGGCACTACGGCATTGCCGCCGACGCCGTGACGGCCGTTGGCAGCCATGGCCAAACCGTCGAGCACGCCCCGGACGGCCATGGCGGCGGGCCGCCCTATACGCTGCAGCTGGATAACCCCAGCCTGCTGGCCGAGCTGACCGGCTGCCGGGTGGTGGCAGACTTTCGCCGTCGCGACCTGGCGGCCGGCGGGCAGGCCGCGCCGCTGGCACCGGCGTTCCATCGGGCACTGTTTCATGACTCCGGGGAAGAAAGGATGGTGCTGAACCTGGGCGGCTTCGCCAATATTACCTGGCTGCCCCAGGACGGCGGCGCGCCGCTGGGGTTTGATACCGGCCCGGCCAACGTGCTGCTGGATGCCTGGTGCCAGCGCCACGGGCACGGCCGCTTTGATGAAGACGGTGCCTGGGCCGCCTCGGGAAGCGTCGACCCGACATTGCTCGAGCGCCTGCTGGCGGAGCCGTTTTTCCATCAGCCGCCGCCGCGCAGCACCGGGCGCGAGCTGTTTCATCCAGGATGGCTGGAGTCTCACCTGAGCGGCGGGGAGAGCCCGGCGGACGTGCAGGCCACGCTTGCCGAGCTCACCGCCGCAAGCGTCGCCCAGGGCATTGGCCAGCTGCTGGGCAGCCGGCCACTTACGCTGATTATCGGCGGCGGCGGGGCGCACAACGCCGACCTATGCCGCCGGCTGGCCGCTCACCTGCCGCGCGCCACCCTGCGCTCGGCGGATGACTGGGGCTGGCCCGCCGACTGGATCGAGGCCGGCGCCTTCGCCTGGCTGGCTTACCGCCGTCTGAACCGTCTTCCCGGCAACCTGCCAAGCGTCACCGGCGCAGCAGGCGAGCGGGTACTCGGCGGCGTTTATGCCCCCTGACTGGCGGCTCCCTAAAAGTCGTCGGCATCGCGCAGGGATAGCCCTCTGGGCACCCGGCTCTCCAGCGTCGCGCCTTTTTGTACGGCATCAAGCTCGGCGCCGAACTTCAGCATCAGGCGCAGGTTGTTGGCCGAGTCGGCGTGGGCCAGCGCTACGCTCTCGCTGACTTTGCCTGCCTGCACCAGGTCACAAAGCGCCTGGTCGAAGGTTTGCATGCCGCCATCGCGCGAGCGGGCCATGGCTTCCTTGATGTCGCCGATGCGTCCCTTGCGGATCAGATCGGCAATGCGCGGCGAGCGCAGCATGATTTCAACGGCCGCACAGCGCGCTTCGTCCGGGGTGGGCAACAGCTGCTGAGCCACAATCGCGTGCAGATTGAGCGACAAATCCGTGAGGATCTGCTCGTGCTGCTCGTAGGGAAAAAAGTGCAGGATACGATCCAGCGCCTGATTGGCGTTGTTGGCGTGCAGCGTGGCCAGGCACAGGTGACCCGTCTCGGCAAAGGTCAGCGCGTGCTCCATGGTTTCCCGAGTACGGATCTCGCCGATCAGGATCACGTCCGGCGCCTGGCGCAGGGTGTTTTTCAGCGCTGCCTCAAACGACTCGGTATCGATGCCCACTTCGCGCTGATTGACGATACCGCGCTTGTGCGGGTGTATGTACTCGATCGGGTCCTCGATGCTGATAATATGCCCGCCGACGGTTTCGTTGCGTTCCTGAATCATGGCCGCCAGCGTCGTCGACTTGCCCGTGCCGGTGCCGCCCACCACCAGTACCAGACCGCGCCTTTTTTGCGCCAGGCCGGCAAGCGAGCCGGGCACCCCCAACGTCGAAAGCCGGGGGGACTTCCAGCGCAATGCGACGCACCACCATCGCTACCTGGTGACGCTGCTGGAAGGCATTCACCCGAAAACGCCCGGTGCCGCTCAGGCTCAGCGCAAAGTTGACCTCCCGGGTCTGCTCAAACTCATCGTGCAGCCCCGCAGGCAAAACGTGCATGACAAGATCGGTAACCTGCTGGACATCCAGCGGCTGCGCGGTGACGGGCTCCAGCCCCGTCGGCATTTTCAGCGTGGGCGGCACGCCAACGGAAATCAGCAGGTCCGATGCCTGGCGCTCGATCATGGTCGTCAGCAAAGTGTGAACCAGCTGCTCCGCTGACGCGTCGGCGGTGCTTTCCATATGCCCTCCTTTTCTTGCTGCTTGCGCAAGACTCCGTGCGCCTTCCCTGGCAGCTGCCCCTGCCCGACGCCTTACAGCGCCAGCGGTGCCTTGGCCTGGGACTGCGCCTGCTCGCGGCCGATAACGCCTTGTCGCACCAGCTTGATCAAAGCCGCGTCAAGCGTCTGCATGCCCAGGCTCCCGCCGGTCTGCATCGCCGAGTGAATCTGGGCAATCTTGTCTTCGCGGATGAGGTTGCGCACCGCCGGCGTGGCCACGAGGATTTCGTGGGCGGCCACGCGCCCGCCGCCCTCGCGCTTGAGCAGCGTCTGGGAAATCACCGCCTGCAGCGATTCGGAGAGCATCGAGCGCACCATGCCTTTCTCCGCCCCGGGGAAGACGTCGATGATACGGTCAACGGTCTTGGCCGCCGAGGTCGTATGCAGCGTGCCAAACACCAGATGGCCGGTCTCGGCCGCGGTCAGCGCCAGGCGAATGGTTTCCAGGTCGCGCAGCTCGCCCACGAGAATCACGTCGGGGCCTTCGCGCAGAGCGCTGCGCAGGGCATCGGCAAAGCTGCGGGTATCGCGGTGCACTTCGCGCTGGTTGACAAGGCAGCGCTTGCTCTCGTGGACAAATTCCACCGGGTCTTCAATGGTCAGAATATGCTCGTGGCGATGGCGATTGACGTAATCAACCATGGCCGCAAGCGTTGTGCTCTTGCCCGACCCGGTAGGGCCGGTGACCAGCACCAGCCCCCGCGGCAGCATGGCGAGCCGCTCGAACACCTCCCCCATGCCCAGATCTTCCATGGACAGCACTTCGCTTGGGATGGTACGAAAGACCGCGCCCGCCCCGCGCGCCTGGTTGAAAGCGTTCACGCGAAAGCGCGCGACGCCCGGCAGCTCGAACGAGAAGTCCGCCTCCAGGTGCTCCTCGTAGTCCCGGCGCTGGTCATCATTCATGACGTCGTAGATCAGCCGGCGCACGGCGGTATTATCCATTTCCGGCACATCCAGCCTTCGCATGTCGCCATCAACGCGTATCATGGGCGGCAAGCCGGCCGACAGATGCAGGTCAGAGGCGTTCTGCTTTGCCGCAAATGCCAGCAGTTCAGTAATATCCATTTTTTCCCCAGCTACGGTAATGTGTTGAGCATGACAAACGACGCCCTTTCCGACTCTCTTGCCCGCGTGCGCCAGCGCCTGGCCCGCGCCCTTGAAAGCGCCGGCCGGCCGGCGGGCGATGCCCGCATGCTGGCGGTGAGCAAGACACAGCCGGCAGCGGCGATCCGCCATGCCCACCGCCTCGATCAGCGCCATTTTGGCGAAAGCTATCTGCAGGAAGCCCTGGACAAGCAGGCCGAGCTTGACGATCTGGACGACATCGTCTGGCATTTCGTCGGCCCGCTGCAGTCGAACAAGACTCGCGCCGTCGCCGAGCGCTTCGCCTGGGTGCACAGCGTGGATCGCCTCAAGGTCGCCCGCCGCCTCAGCGAACAGCGCCCGGACGCTCTGCCGCCGCTCAATATCTGCCTGCAGGTCAACATCAGCCGCGAGGCCTCCAAGTCCGGCGTCATGCCCGAGGCGCTCGGCGAGCTTGCCCGGGCCGTGGCGGCGCTTCCCGGCCTGTCGCTTCGCGGCCTGATGGCCATTCCCGCGCCGGCCGAGACGTTCGACGCCCAGCGCCGGCCGCTGGCCGAGCTGCGCACCTGCCTGGATGACCTCAAGCGAACCCTCGATGCGCCCCTGGATACGCTTTCCATGGGCATGAGCGGCGACCTTGAGGCCGCCGTCGCGGAAGGCGCGACGCTGGTGAGGCTCGGCACTGCCGTTTTTGGCTCCCGCTAACGCTTCGGATAATGACATCAGGATAACCCCATGGACACCCAAATAACATTCATCGGCGCGGGCAACATGGCCAGCGCCATCATCGGCGGACTGACCCAGAGCGGTACCGCCGCAGACTCTATTACCGCCACGGCGCCCGACCGGGATCAGCTGGCCGACATCGGCGCACGCCTGGGCATTCGCACCACTGCCGACAACGCCGCCGCCGCGGCTACGGCCGACGTGCTGGTGCTGGCGGTCAAGCCCCAGCTCATGCGCGAGGTATGCCAGGGGCTTGCCGAGAGCGTGCAGCAGGCGCGCCCGCTGATCATTTCCATTGCCGCGGGGCTTGATGCCACGACCATCGACGGCTGGCTCGGCGGCGGCAATGCCCTGGTGCGCTGCATGCCCAATACCCCCTCGCTGGTCGGCCAGGGAGCCAGCGGCCTTTACGCCAACGATCGCGTCAGTAACGCCCAGCGCGACACCGCTACCCGGCTGATGCAGGCCGTGGGCCTGGTCGAGTGGGTCGACGACGAGTCGCTGCTCGACGCCGTCACCGCGGTGTCCGGCAGCGCACCGGCCTACTTTTTCCTGATGTTTGAAGCCATGGAAGACGCCGGCGTTCGGCTCGGCCTGCCCGCCGACACCGCCCGCCGGCTGGCCATACAAACGGCGCTGGGCGCTGCCACCATGGCCGGGCAGAGCGAGCACGACCCGGCCACGCTCAAGCAGAACGTGATGTCGCCGGGGGGCACCACCGAGCGCGCCATCGCCACGCTCGAAGACGCCAACCTGCGCCGGGCCATGGATGACGCCATACAGGCCTGCGCCGAGCGTGCCCGGCAGATGGCCGCCGAGCTGAGCGGCGAACGCTGACCGCCGTGCCGATACACCCGACAACCTACTTGCACCCGCTACCACCACGGAGATTTCACCATGGGCACCCAACTCGGCAACGCCGGGCTAATGCTGATCAACACGCTCATCGGCATTTACCTGTTCATTCTCATGCTGCGCTTTTTGCTGCAGGCATCGGGAGCCGATTACTACAACCCCATGAGCCAGTCGGTGGTCAAGATTACCCAGCCAGTGGTACAGCCGTTTCAACAGTTTCTTGGCCCCGTGGCCGGGCGCTTCGACCTGGCCACCCTGGCGGCGGGCTTTGTGCTCAAGGTGCTTGGCATCATCGCCATCTTCATGATCATCGGTATCGGTATCCCGCCCTTGGGCGGCGTGCTGATTGCCGGAGTGGCAGCGATTCTCGGCGCCATCCTCAAGATCTACTTTTTTGCGCTCATCGTGATGATCATCCTCAGCTGGGTGGCCCCCAACGCCAGCCACCCCGGGGCACTTCTGGTCATGCAGCTGGTCGAGCCGATCATGGCGCCGGTGCGTCGCGTCATTCCGCCGCTGGGGATGATCGATCTTTCGCCGATTGTGGTCTTCATCGGCATCAACCTGCTGGATGGGCTGGTCGTGGGTGCGCTGACGCGCGCCGCCGGCATTTCCGGTAGGCTGGTAGGGTTATGACGTTCCGAGCCACGATTTCTTTACCTGACACGACGATCTTTCATGCCTGATTCACGTTCAGCCGACCCGGAGCGCCAGCTGCCGCCGGACTCGGTGGGGCTGGTTACCCCCGAGGTCGCCCACTTCGCTGCGCCGCTCGAACTTGCCTGCGGCAAAACCCTGCCCGCCTACGATCTGGTGTATGAAACCTACGGCAGGCTCAACGCCGAGCGCAGCAACGCCGTGCTGGTCTGCCACGCGCTGTCCGGCCACCATCATGCGGCAGGCTATCACCATTCGGACGATCGCAAGCCCGGCTGGTGGGACGCCTACATCGGCCCGGGCAAGCCGGTGGACACCAACCGCTTTTTCGTAGTGTCGGTCAACAACCTCGGCGGCTGCCACGGCAGCACCGGTCCGCTGAGCCACAACCCGGAAACGGGCCGTCTCTGGGGGCCCGACTTCCCCGTGGTCACGGTCAGCGACTGGGTGCACAGCCAGGCGCGGCTGGCCGACCGGCTGGGAATCGAACGCTTTGCCGCCGTGATTGGCGGCAGCCTCGGCGGCATGCAGGTGATGCAGTGGAGCATCGACTATCCCGAGCGCATTGCCAGCGCGGCGGTGATTGCCGCCACGCCCAGGCTTTCGGCCCAGAATATCGCCTTCAACGAAGTCGCGCGCCAGGCCATCCGCTCGGACCCCGACTTTCACGCCGGCCGGTACGCCGAGCACGACGCGGTGCCCAAGCGCGGGCTGAAGCTGGCGCGCATGGTGGGCCACATCACCTATCTGTCGGAAGACGCCATGGGCTCCAAGTTCGGCCGCGACCTGCGCAGCAATGACCTGCACTTCGGCTTCGACGTGGAGTTCCAGGTGGAATCCTATCTGCGCTATCAGGGCGACACCTTCTCTACCACCTTTGACGCCAACACCTACCTGCTGATGACCAAGGCGCTGGACTACTTCGACCCGGCTGCCAGCCACGACGGCGATTTGGCCCGAGCGCTGTCCCCGGCGCAGTGTCCGTTTCTGATACTGAGCTTTTCCTCGGACTGGCGCTTCCCCCCGGCGCGTTCCCGGGAGCTGGTCGACGCCCTGATCCACGCCGGCAAGCGAGTCAGCTACGCCAACATCGTCTCGCCCTACGGCCACGACGCCTTTTTGCTGCCCGAGCCGCGCTACCGGGCGATTTTCAGCGCTTTCCTGCAGCGGGTAGCGCCGGCGTCGGGCCCCGAGGATACGTCAGAGGAGCCCCGGCCATGATGCGCGCCGATCTCACCATCATTTATGACTGGATAGCCCCCAACGCCCACGTACTCGACCTGGCCTGCGGCGACGGCGTGCTGCTGGAGGCGCTCGCCCGGCACAAGGGGGTAACCGGCTACGGCCTGGAGATCGACAGCGACGGCATCACCGGCTGCGTGGCCCGGGGGGTGAGCGTCATCGAGCACAACCTCGACGACGGCCTGGCAAGCTTCCACGACCAGAGCTACGATCAGGTGATCATGACCCAGGCGCTTCAGGCCCTGCGCCGCCCGGACCTGATGCTTCACGAAATGCTCCGCGTGGCCGACGAGGGCATCATCACCTTTCCCAACTTTGCCTACTGGCGCCACCGCGTGCACCTGGGGCTACGCGGGTACATGCCGGTATCCAAGTCGCTGCCCTATGCCTGGTACGACACGCCCAACATCCACCTCTCGACCTTCAACGACTTTGAGCACCTGTGCCGCGATCAGGGACTGGTCATCGTTGACCGCGCGGTGGGCGTAGGCAACCATCGGGGCCACTGGACATCTCGCTGGTGGCCCAACCTGTTCGGCGAAATCGCGATTTTTCGCGTCCGCCGGCAGTCATAGGGCCCAGCAGCGAAGACAAGAGTCCCGAACGTTGCATTACCGAGGAGGAACGCTGTCATGGCGAAACGCTGGCTGATCCGCATCACGGCATGCCTGGCCCTGTGCCTGGTCGCTCTTGGCGTCTACGGCGAGCAGCAGCGCGCCGGCAACTACGTCATTCACTACAGCGCGGTTGACACTCGCTTTCTAACCCCGGAGGTCGCGCAGGACTACGGTATACAGCGCAGTGCCGGGCTGGGCCTGGTCAACGTCAGCGTTCGCGAATACCGCGATGACGGCGCCATCCGGCCGGTCAACGCCCAGGTCAAGGGCCAGGTAGGCCTGCTGGAAGAGGCGCCCGACACCCTGGACTTTCGCACCGTACGTGACGACGGCGCGGTCTACCAGCTGGCGACCTTCCGCCTGGAGCACGACGCCCCGATGCATTTTTCTCTCAAGGTTCGCGCCGACCGCAACGCCGAGCCCGAGACGGTGAGCTTCATTCAGCGCTTCTTCATCGAGCGCTAGAGCCGCACGTCCAGACGCCGCTCGAGCGCCACGGCCACCGGCACGCCCTCTGCTCGGCTGAAGCGCACGCCGTAGGCCAGCACCTCCACGCCGCTGGCAGCGGCCGCCGCCAGCGCTTCGGCGTAGGCAGGGTCGATGTGCGCCGCCGCGCCGACGCTGGCAATGCCCTCGTGCGCCACGCAAAACAGCAGCACCGCCCGCTGTCCTTCCCGTGCCAGGCGGGCCAGAGTACGCAGGTGCCGGGTGCCGCGCGCGCTCACCGCATCGGGAAAATACCCCAGGCCGTCGGCTTCCTTCAGCGTCACCTGTTTGACTTCGACGTAGGCCCGCCCCAGCGCCGGGTCGTCGAGCAGAAAGTCCAGCCGCGCATCGTCCACTTTGGCTTCCCGCTTCAAGCGGGCATAGCCGGCAAGCGGCTCGATCAAGCCGCTGCCGAGAGCCTGTTCGGCAATACGGTTGGCGCGGCCGGTGTTCACCGAAGCCGTGGCCACGCCCTCGCCTTCAGCGGGCAGCTCAATGAGCTCCCAGGTCCAGGCCAGCTTGCGCCTGGGGTTATCGTTTGGCTCAAGCCACACCCGGCAGCCGGGCTTGTTGACCGCGGTCATCGCTCCGGTGTTGGGGCAGTGAGCGACCACCTCCCGGCCGTCATCCAGCCGCACATCCGCCAGAAAACGCTTGTAGCGGCGTATCAGCGTGCCGGCCATCAGCGCCGGATAGCGCCACTCGCCGGGCTTCCCGGGCAAGGGGGTTGTCATGCTGTTCTCCTTTACGTATCGGGCTCAAACGCCCAGGCGCGCTATCCTGCCACGGTTTCCTGCCGGCATCATGCTTGCATTCCCCCGGATTTTGCGCTAAACAAGCATGCCTTTGGCGCGACATCATTGGATAGCCTAATGGTCGTTCAGCAGTCATTTACGTAAGGGGCACTCCATGCCAGTAGCGGACAACAATACGGAAGCTTCCAGGACTTTCACCCCGTACGAACCGGCGGCGGGGGAAGAATACATGAACGAGCAGCAGCTGGCGCACTTCCGCCAGCTCCTGCAGGACTGGAAACAGGAGCTCATGGAAGAGGTGGACCGTACCGTTCGCCACCTCCAGGAAGAGGCCAACAACTACGCCGATCCGGCCGACCGGGCCACCCAGGAAGAGGGCTTCAACCTGGAGCTTCGCACCCGGGATCGCGAGCGCAAGCTGCTCAAAAAGATCAATGAAACCATCGAGAAAATCGACGATGACGACTACGGCTTCTGCGAAGCCTGCGGCATCGAAATCGGTATTCGCCGCCTCGAGGCGCGGCCCACCGCCACGCTGTGCGTGGACTGCAAGACCCTGGACGAGCTCAAGGAAAAGCAACTCGGCAGCTAACACGCCACGCTCAAGGGCGGGCATCCGCGGGTGCCCGCCGGCGTTTCTCTCCCTCACCCAGGCAGCGGCGCTGTTATCATGGCCGCCATGACAACGTTTCCCCCACCCCCTGGCCCAGACGCCGGCTACCGCGGCCGCTTTGCGCCCACGCCGTCGGGCCCGCTGCACTTTGGCTCGCTGGTCGCGGCGCTGGGCAGCTACCTGGACGCCCGGGCGGCCGGCGGCGAATGGCAAGTACGCATAGAGGACATCGACCCGCCCCGCTGCCCGGCCGGGGCCGCCGATACCATCCTTGCCCAGCTCGATGCCTTCGGCCTTGAGTGGGACGGCGAGGTGCGGTGGCAGCATACCCGCCACGACGCCTACCAGGCCGCGCTTGAACGGCTGGCAGGGGCGGGGCTGGCTTACCCGTGCAGCTGTTCGCGCAAGCAGTGGCGCGACTACGCCGTTTACCCCGGCTGGTGTCGCCGCGGCGTTTGCCGCCCGGACGCCCCGGTGGCCTGGCGGCTGAGAAGCGACCTGGGCGAGCACCCGGCACGCTTCGACGATCGGCTGCTGGGCCCGCAGACCTTTGATCCGGCCACCCTTGGCGACGTGGTGCTCAAGCGCAAGGACGCGCTTTTTGCCTATCAGCTCGCCGTAGTTGTCGACGACGCCGACCAGGGCATGACCGACGTGGTGCGCGGCATGGATCTTTTGGACAACACTCCCTGGCAGCGCCAGCTCCAGCGGGCGCTTGGCTACCCGCACCCGCGCTACTTACACCTGCCGCTGGTGGTGGCGCCCAACGGTCAAAAGCTTTCCAAGCAGAACCTGGCGCCGGCGCTTGCCACCCGCCCGGACGGCATTCGCCGGCAGCTTCTAGCCGCTCTGGAAGCGCTGAATCAGGCGCCACCGGCTGCGCTGGCACAGGCGCCGGTGGCCGAGCAGCTGGCCTGGGCCACAGCACACTGGGCGCCGTCGAGGCTGGCCCACACATCCACGCGCCCGGCCCCGCAAGCCATGCCGAAGGAGAGCTAGCCGTGTACGTCTATCGCATCATGCTGTTTCTGGTATTCGGGGGCTATCTGCTCTCGCCGCTGTTGATGAGCGGCTGGGGCGACCCCGACGTTGTCTGGTACCGACCCTTTCTGATCTGGGGCGGACTGATTGCCCTGACCGTGTGGCTGGAACAGAAAAGGAAACTCGATGAGCGGTGAGTTGGCGACAATCACTCTGCTGGGACTTGGCTATCTCGCCCTGCTGTTTGGCTGCGCCGTCGCGGTGGAGCGCGGCTGGATTTCCTCCCGGCTGACCCGCCACCCGGCGGTGTATACGCTTGCGCTCGGCGTTTACACCAGCGCCTGGGCGGTCTACGGCAGCGTCGAGTTCGCCGCCGGCGCCGGATTTGGCTATCTGGCCTATTACCTGGGCGCG
Organism: Halomonas piscis; assembly: GCF_031886125.1. Taxonomy (NCBI): domain Bacteria; kingdom Pseudomonadati; phylum Pseudomonadota; class Gammaproteobacteria; order Oceanospirillales; family Halomonadaceae; genus Halomonas; species Halomonas piscis. The sequence continues at coordinate 626,281 of NZ_CP119391.1, read as the reverse complement.
GCCGGTGCTTTCCTGCTCGCCCCGGTACTGCTGGTACCCATCCAGCGCATTACCCGCACCTATCAGCTGGCCTCGCTTGCCGACCTGTTCGCCTTTCGTTTCCGCACCCGCTGGGCGGGCACTCTGGTGACCCTGATCAGCACCTTTGCCGTGATGCCGCTGCTGGGCATTCAGGTCAAGGCCCTGAGCGAGGCTGTCAACGCCATGACCGGGAGCAAAGCAGGCAGCTCGGTGGCGCTGCTGTTTTGTCTGGTGACGGCCGCGTTTGCGGTGCTGTTCGGCGCCCGCTCGAGCCATCTTCTCACGCGCCACAATACCCTGCTGGCCACGATTGCCTTCGAGTCGCTGGTCAAGCTCGGAGCAATGCTGGCGCTGGGAGCGATAGCGCTGTGGGGTGTTTTCGACGGTCCCCACCAGCTGCAGCAGTGGCTTGCCAGCGGTGAGGGCCAGGCGCTGGTCGCGCAAACGCCCACCCTCGATCCGGCTCACTGGCGCACGCTGCTGCTGCTGTTCTTTACCGCCGCCTTCATGATGCCGCACATGTTTCACGTCACCTTCGCCGAAAGCCTGTCGCGCCATACGCTGCTGCAGGCCAGCTGGACGCTGCCGCTTTACCTTTTGCTGACGGCGCTGCCCGTGCCGCTGATCTGGTGGGCGGCGCAGCAGACGGCCGGCACGCCCATCAGCGCTACCGCCTATGCCGTCTATCTAGTGAGCGAATACCCCGGCGTCGGCGCGCTGGCCTTCATTGCCGGGCTGGCCGCGGCCAGCGGCACCATGATCATGATTGCGCTGGCGCTGTCGGGGATGATTCTCAATCACATCGTACTGGTGGCCCGCCCGCCCGAGGCCCGAGCGGATCTTTACGGCTGGCTGCGCTGGCTACGCCGCGGGCTGGTCGTCGCGGTAGTGGTCGGCGGCTGGCTGTTTCACGCTGGCGTCGGCCGCCACGACCTCATTACGCTGGGGCTCGCTGCCTTTGCCGGCATGGTGCAGTGCCTGCCCGGCATGCTGGCCCTTTTGTACTGGCCCGGCGCCAACCGCAAAGGGCTGGTCACCGGCCTGGCCGTCGGCAGCGTCATCTGGCTCTGGGGGCTTTGGCTGCCGCTTTTTGTGCCGCTGCCGGCGCTGTGGTCGCCGCTGCCCGGCGAGCCGGTGTGGTATCAGGTGACACTGATGTCACTTGCCGCCAATATCCTTGCGCTGATCGTCGTTTCGCTATTCAGCCGCACCTCCGAAGGCGAAAGCGCAGCGGCCGAAGCCTGCTCGGTAGACGCCGTCATCCGTTCCAAGCGCCTGCCGCTCCAGGCCGCCACGGTGGCCGACTTTACCGCCCAGCTGGCGGAAGCGCTGGGCGACGAAGCCGCCGACCGCGAAGTCAGCCGCGCGCTGTCAGCCCTCAATCTCACCTCTGAGGAATACCGCCCCTACGCCCTGCGCCGCCTGCGCGATCGCATTCAGGCCAACCTCTCGGGGCTGATGGGGCCGTCGGTGGCCCGGGATATTGTCGACCGCTACCTGCCCTATCGCCACGACGACGCTCCGGTTACCGACGACATTCACTTCGTCGAAAGCCGGCTTGAAGCCTATCGGTCGCGGCTGACCGGGCTTGCCCGAGAGCTGGACGGCCTGCGCCGCCACCACCGCCAGACGCTGACCAACCTGCCCGTGGGGCTTTGCCTGTTCGGCAACGATGACGAGATCGTCATGTGGAACCGAGCGCTCGCCAAGCTTTCCGGCATCAGCGGCGAAAGCGTCATCGGCGCTCACCGCGACAGCCTGCCCGAGCCCTGGCCGACGCTGATGCAAAACGCTCTGGAGAGTTCGAGCGTCACGCTTTACCAGCAGGCCGTGCGCCTTCACGAGCGCGACTATTTTCTCACCCTGAACAAGGCCACCCTGGACGGCGACGACAGCCACGGCGGCAGCGTGGTGCTGATTGAAGACCACACCGAAATGAAATGGCTCGAGGACGAGCTGGTCCACGCCGCCAGGCTTGCCTCCATTGGTCAGCTGGCCGCCGGCGTCGCCCACGAAATCGGCAATCCGGTCACCGCCATCTCGTCGCTTGCGCAAAACCTGCGCTACGACACCGACGACCCGGTCATGCTGGAAACCGCCGAGCACATTCAGACCCAGACCGAACGCATCACCCGCATCGTCAACTCGCTGGTGGAGTTTGCCCACGGCGGCCGTCAATCGGTAGCCCTGCCACGCTCCCCGGTCGAGCTTGCCCGCATCAGCGAAGAAGCCCTGCATTTGTTACACTTGGCGCGTACCGACGAAGCCGTCCGCTTCCACAGCGACTGCCCGGCAGACATTATCGTGCGCGGCGATGCCCAGCGGCTGATTCAGGTCATGCTCAACATCCTTGGCAACGCCCGGGACGCCTGCGCCCCGGACGGCACGGTCACCGTCAGCGCCGGAAACCAAGACGGCTACGCCTGGTGGTGCGCCACCGACAACGGCCACGGCATCTCCGACGCCGTACGCCACCGCCTGTTCGAGCCGTTCACCACCACCAAACCTGCCGGCGAAGGTACCGGGCTCGGGCTTTCGCTCGCCTATCAGATCGCAAGCGAGCACCAGGGCAACATTGAGGTTGCCTCGCCGCCCCCCGGCCAATCCCGCGGCACCGCCATCACCCTATGGCTACCGCTTTATCAACAGGACGAGCCGCCGCCCCATGCAACAGATTCTGATTGTTGAAGATGAAGCAATCATTCGCAGCGCGCTCAAGCGTCTGCTGGAACGCCACGGCTACGCCGTCAGCGAAGCGGAAAGCGCCGAAGAAGCCGACCGCCTGGACCCGCAGCGCTTCGACCTGGTGATCGCCGATCTGCGCCTGCCGGGGGAAGAAGGCACGGTGCTGATCGAGCGCGCCGCGCCGGTGCCGGTGCTGATCATGACCAGCTACGCCAGCATGCGCTCGGCCATCGACTCGCTCAAGCAGGGCGCGGTGGACTACATCGCCAAGCCGTTCGACCACGGCGAACTGGTGGAGACCGTTTCGCGCATCCTCCACCAGCAGGCCATGCGCCAGGGCGAGCCGCCGGAAATCACCGACGAAGGCGGCGACCAGCAGATCATGATCGGCGACTGCGACGCCATGCAGCAGGTCTATACCCGCATTCGCAAGACCGCCCCGGCCGACGTCACCGTGCTGATTCTGGGCGAGTCAGGCACCGGCAAGGAGCTGGTGGCCCGCGCCTTGCACCAGCAGAGCAAGCGCGCCGCGGCCTCGCTGGTGTCGGTCAACTGCGCCGCGATCCCCGAAACGCTGATCGAATCCGAGCTGTTCGGCCACGAAAAGGGGGCCTTTACCGGCGCCAGCGCCTCGCGCACCGGCCTGGTCGAAGCCGCCGACGGCGGCACTCTGTTTCTGGATGAAATCGGCGAGCTGCCGCTGGACGCCCAGGCACGGCTGCTGCGCGTGCTGCAGGAAGGCGAAATCCGCAAGATCGGCTCGGTGGAAACCCGCCACGTCGACGTGCGCCTGATCGCCGCCACCCACCGCGACCTGGCGGCGCTGTCCAAAAGCGGCGAGTTTCGCCTGGACCTTTACTACCGGCTCAACGTCATGCAGATCGATCTTCCGCCCCTGCGCGAGCGCGACGACGACGTCCTGGCGATCGCCGATATCCTGCTCGACAAGGCGCTCAAGCGTCACGGCCGCGAAGGCCTGCGCCTGTCCCGGGCGGCGCGCCAGGACCTGCGCGACTACCCCTGGCCGGGTAACGTGCGCGAGCTGGAAAACGCCCTGGAGCGCGGCGTCATCCTTGCCGAAGGCCACCTGATCCACCCCGACGACCTGGGGCTGGCGCCCGCCGCCACACGCCCTCAGCCCGCATCGGTCACGCCGCCACAAGCGCCAGCCGACGAGGCGCCGGCCGAGCCCCCTCCCGGCGGCACCGCCGAAGGCGTATCGCTGGAAGACTATTTTCAACACTTCGTGCTCGAGCACCAGGACCACATGAGCGAAACCGAGCTGGCCCAAAAGCTCGGCATCAGCCGCAAGAATCTCTGGGAGCGCCGCCAGCGGCTGGGCATACCGCGCAAGAAAAATGCTCGTCGCTCCTCCTAGACTCGCTTCCTGACGGCCTCAGCCTGGACATTCGAGCGCTTGACCCTCCCGCTTTATACCGGCGAGGCCCGCCGCCTTCGACGAATGTCCCATTGGCCGGCAACCTTCTCCCTGTTCTCGCACCGGCGCCCCCGGCCCTACTGTTACCCCAGCACACAGAAGCCTCGTGCGCCCCCTTTCAAGGCGGTAACACACGGCGGTAGCGCTTGTTCCTTTTTCTCTTAATTATCGCGTAAGTATTTGATAAATATAGAGATGACAAAAACTGGCACGCGACATGCAACGTATAGGGTAAGAAAAATAAACCAACACACTGGGCCAGGCGACCAAGCGCTTAACCGCAGCGCCAACAACAACAATGCGATCGCCGCCTTCGCTTCTGCCCTGAACAACAACAACACGGCAGAACACGCAAAAAGCAAAAATAAAGAGAGGGACCCGCACAACAACAACAACGGGGACTTTCTCGCCTTGCCTTCGGCACCGCCAACAATAACAACAGGTGCCGCTATGCAAGCGCCCGGTAGGAGGACGCGAAGCACGCGACGGCCAGCGGCAAAAACACAACAAAGCAGCCAACAACAACAAGAAAGACAGCGGCCATCAGCGTGGCCCCGGCAACAATAACAACAGCCGGGAGACGACATTCGCGATTGGATTATTGCATTGAATACGAGGCGGTCGGGATATACCGTGACCCTCACGCCTGCCGACTGCGGTGCGTATTCAGGGCGATGCGCCAATACGAAGAAAAACCGCCGAAAAAAATAACGGCAAGGACGCCAACGCATCCATCTCCAAGGGGAGCCCACCGGGTTCCCCTTTTTTATTGCCCCTTGCAGAGCTGTTGACGGTGCCACAAAGGTGCTTGAGCTAACGGCACTGGCCCTGGGCGTGGGCGCCAATGCTTTGCAAGACCCCGAGCGTCGGCTACACTCAAGCGTTTGTTAGGCCATGTCTTGTACTCTGCGAGACGAAACCGCCGCCCATGCACGAGGCGACTGCCAGGCGGTCGTGCCCAAGGGTCGCGCTGCCAGAACGTTGCCAGCTCCCTGTTTCAAGAACGTATTACGCTATTTTAATTCCCGGAGACCATTTGAAATCCCGCCACGATGAAGACGGCAAGCCCAGCCTGCCGGCCCCCCGTATCATTCCGCGCGCAGAGCACCCCATCTCGCGCCAGCACATCAGCGACGCCGCGCTGAAAGTTCTCTACCGACTCGACGGTGCAGGCTTTGAAGCGTACCTCGTCGGCGGCTGCATTCGCGATGCCATGCTGGGCAAGATGCCCAAGGACTTCGACGTGGCCACCAGCGCCACGCCGGAGCAGGTGCGCGATCTTTTCCGCAACTCGCGGCTGATCGGGCGGCGCTTTCGCATCGTGCACGTGCGTTTCGGTCGCGAAATCATCGAGGTCACCACCTTTCGCGGTCAGCCCCAGGACGAACACGCCGACCATATTGCCCGCCAGTCCGATGCCGGACTGCTGCTGCGCGACAACGTCTGGGGCAGCATCGAAGAGGACGCGCTGCGGCGCGATTTTACCGTCAACGCCCTGTACTACAGCATTGCCGATTTCAGCCTGCACGACTTTGCCGACGGCGTGCACGATATCGAAACGCGTACGCTGCGCCTGATCGGCGACCCGGAAACCCGCTACCGCGAAGACCCGGTGCGCATGCTGCGCGCGGTGCGCTTTGCCGCCAAGCTGGACTTTCTGCTGGACGAAGCCAGCGAAACGCCGATTTATGAGCTGGCGCCGCTGCTGCTGCAAATTCCGCCGGCGCGGCTGTTCGACGAAGTGCTCAAGCTGTTCATGGCCGGCCACGGGCTGATGACGTTCCGCCTGCTCAGCCACTACGATCTGTTCGGCATGCTGTTCCCCGAAGCCGAAGAGGCCATGGCCGACGTCGACTGGGCCGAAGAGCTGATCGAAGCGGCGCTTGCCAATACCGATCGCCGCATGGCCGAAGGTCGCCCGGTCACGCCGGCCTTTCTGCTGGCGGCGTTTCTCTGGCCGGCGGTGGTTCAGCGCAAAGCGGCCCTGGAACAGGAAGGTATGCCCGGCGTTCCGGCCACGCACACCGCCGCTCAGCAGGTCGTTTCGCGCCAGCTGCAGCACGTCTCGATTCCCAAGCGTTTCGGCATGCCCATGCGCGATATCTGGGATCTCCAGGAGCGCCTGACCAGGCGCCAGGGCAAACGCGCCTTCCAGACCCGCGAGCACCCGCGCTTCCGCGCCGCCTACGATTTGCTGCTGCTGCGCGAGCAGGCCGGCGAAATCCCCAGCGGGCTGGGCGAGTGGTGGACGGCCTTCCAGCAGGGTGACGAGCACGAGCAGCGCCGCTTGCTGAGCAAGGTCGGCAGCGACCCGGCAAGCCAGGGCAAACGCCGCAAGCGTCGCCGCAAACCTCGCAAAAAGACGGAGTAGACGACATTGCCCGGCCTGCGCACCTCGCTTGCCTACATCGGCCTGGGGAGCAACCTGGCAACCCCCCGCCGCCAGGTGGCCACTGCCCTTGACGAGCTCGACACGCTGCCGCTGTGCCGCGTGACCGCCGCCTCCCGGCTCTATGCCAGCCGCCCGGTGGGCCCTCAGGACCAGCCCGATTTCGTCAATGCCGTCGCCGCCCTGGAAACAGCGCTTTCGCCGCTGGCCCTGCTCGACCAGCTCCAGGCGCTGGAGCAGCGCCACCGCCGCCGACGCGAGCGCCGCTGGGGGCCACGCACCCTGGATCTCGACATCCTCCTCTTCGACGCCACCACCGTTGTCCGTCCGCGGCTCAAGGTACCGCACCCCGAGATGCACCGGCGCGCCTTCGTGCTGCGTCCGCTGCGGGAGATCGATCCGCACCTGACGCTTCACGGCCAGCCGCTCGGCCGCTGGCTGGACGGTCTCGATGACGACGTCACGCCGCTGAGTTGACCCGCGGCCACGGTGACTGCTTCCCGGTTTTTGCTACCGTTCGCCACACCTCTCGACACCGGTAGCGTACATGGGTAACAATTAGCGCCCGTATTCCATGCGTTCAAGCCCTTTTAATACCGCTACGGGCGCCGGCTATCCGGCTTCACCAATCATCGAGAGCTCGCCATGAAAACCGTCACCCTGAACACCCTGCGCGCGCACAAACGCAGCGGCGAAACGTTCAGCTGCCTGACCGCCTACGACGCCTCTTTCGCCCATGCGGCAAACCAGGCCGGCATTGAAGTTCTGCTGGTGGGCGACTCGCTGGGCATGGTGCTGCAGGGGCACGCAAGCACCCTGCCGGTAACACTTGCCGACATCTGCTACCACACCCGGGCCGCCGCCGCCGGTAAAGGGGCCAGCCTGCTGATGGCCGACCTGCCGTTCATGAGCAACGCCACGGTGGAGCGCACCCTGGAAGACGCCGCCGCGCTGATGCGCGCCGGCGCGGAAATGGTCAAGGTAGAGGGCGAGGCGTGGATGGCCGACGGCGTGCGCGAAATGAGTCGCCGCGGCATACCGGTCTGCGCCCACCTGGGGTTGACGCCGCAGACCGTCCACCAGCTGGGCGGCTACAGGGTGCAGGGCCGGGAGGCCGCCCATGCCGAGCGCATTATCGAAGACGCCCGCACCCTGGTGGATGCCGGCGCCTCGATCATCCTGCTGGAGTGCGTGCCCGCGACCCTCGGCCGCGCCGTTACCGAGGCGCTGGACGTCCCGGTCATCGGCATCGGCGCGGGGCCGGATACCGACGGCCAGATACTGGTCATGCACGACGTTCTGGGCATCAGCACCGGGCACACGCCACGCTTTGTGAAAAACTACATGGCCGAAGCCTCGAGCATTCAGGACGCCTTTGCCCGCTATCACGACGAAGTCAAACAGCGCACCTTCCCCACCGACGCCCATAGTTTTTGAGGCCGGGCTGAGCCCTGCCTTCTCGCACACGGTTTTGACTATGCATACCCTGCAAACCGCCGAGGCCCTTAACGACGCCTTGGCCGAGCCGCGCCGGCGCGGTCAACGTATTGCCCTGGTGCCGACCATGGGCAATCTGCACGCCGGCCATCTGGCGCTTTTTCACCACGCGCGCCGGCGTGCCGACGTGGTCGTCGCCAGCCTGTTCGTCAATCCGCTGCAGTTCGGCCCCGGCGAAGACCTTGACGCCTACCCGCGCACCTTTGCCGACGATCAGGCAGCGCTGGAAAAGGCGGACTGCGACGTGCTGTTTGCCCCCGACACCGCGACGCTCTACCCTCAAGGGCTGGAAAATGCCACCCGAATTCACGTGCCCGGCGTCAGCGAAGGCCTTTGCGGCGACTCGCGCCCCGGCCACTTCGACGGCGTGGCAACGGTAGTGGCCATGCTGCTCAACCTGGTCGCTCCCGGGCTTGCCTGCTTCGGCGAGAAGGACTATCAGCAGTTGGCGGTGATCCGCCAGATGGTGGCCGACCTGCATCTGCCCGTGGAAATTGACGGCGTGCCCATCGTGCGCGCCGACGACGGCCTGGCGCTGTCTTCGCGCAACGGCTATCTGAGCGATGCCGAGCGCGCCAAAGCGCCGGCGCTTTACCACACCCTGTGCGCCATGCGCGACCGGCTCGCCGCCGGCGAAGATCAGGATACCGTGCTGGTCCACGGCCATCAGGCGCTGCAGGAAGCCGGCTTTACGCCGGATTACCTGGCGCTGCGCGACCGCCAGCTGAATCCGGTGACGGCGCGCACTCGCCAGGCAGTACTGCTGGCCGCCGCCCATCTGGGTGCGGCCCGCCTGATCGACAACCTCAGCCTGGAGCTCCCGGCTTCCTAGACCGCGCCTTCCCCCTGGCGCGACTCGTCGGCTTTTCTGCCGACGCAGCCATTGTTTACACTGGCTTTTTGCTTACTCTAGAAGGCTTTTCGCCCCGGGGCCTTGCCCCGCTTCAAAGGATATTGCCATGCACACTGTCATGCTCAAGGCCAAACTGCACATGGCCCGCGTTACCCACGCCGTACTCCATTATGAAGGCTCCTGCGCCATCGACGGCGAGCTCCTGGACATGGCGGGGATCCGCGAAAATGAACAGGTGCAGATCTACAACGTGGCCACCGGCGCGCGCTTCACCACCTACGCCATTCGCGGCGAAGCGGGCTCGAAGATGATTTCCATCAACGGCGCCGCGGCTCACCACGGTAGTCCCGGACACCGTGTCATCATCTGCAGCTACGCCCACTACGAGGAAAGCGAGCTGGACGCGCACCGGCCGGCTCTGGTCTATCTGACCGAGGGCAACGAAGTCAGCCACACCAGCAACGCTATCCCCGTGCAGCTGAGCTAATGCGGGTGCAAGCCGAAGCTTGAAACGGCCCGTGCGAAACCGGGCGTATTTCGCCACCCGAGCCCGGAGCTTAAAACCAGCGTTCTTCACGCAGCGTCTCAAAAAGCGCTCGCGCAGCCACTGATAGCTCATGGCCGGGCTGTTGAAGTACGCCGATCGGACGCTCGACCGCGGGATCACGTAGCGGTAGGCAACGCCCTCCCAGGGCTTCCATCTGAGTCATGCAGAACGATGGAACAACGCTGACTCCCAACCCGCTGGCAACCATACGCGCCACGGTTGTCAGCTGATGGCTTTCCAGCTCGACGGGCAGAGGCCGGTTGAGAGCCATCAGGGCATCCTCAAGCATATAGCGCACGGCTGACGGGCGCTGAAGGGCGATGAATGGCTCTTCCAGCAGCTGCTCCCAGCGCACATGGCGAGCCGTCGCCAAAGGCGAATCACCGGGGACAACCGCCATAAAGCGATCGGTATAGAGGGGGGTAAAATGAAGGCCTGAGACCGCATGAGGCTCAAACGCCAGCCCCAACTCCACCTCTCCCACCTGAACCATGTCAGTGACCTGCTCGTTGATCACATCCTGGATCTTGACGCTGATACCCGGGTGATTTGTGCGAAATGCCTTGAGAATGGACGGCAGCACATTGCCGGCAAATGACGGTATCGCTGCCACCGTCACCCGCCCGCGATCCAGACGGAAACGCTGCTGCAGTTCATTCTGCGCATTGTCCCAATCAGCGATCAAGCGGCGCGCTAGCGGGAGCAGCGCTTCACCTTCCGGAGTCAGCCGAACGCTTCGCGTCGTTCGGCTGAATAACGGCCCTCCCAGCTTTTCCTCCAGCGATTTTATTGCCAGGCTCAGCGCCGGCTGCGACAGATGCAGCCGCTCACAGGCCTGCACAAAGCTCAGCGTTTGAGCCACCGCCAGAAATGCTCGGATCTGCTTCACGGTCATCTCGCCCTCCACTTCTTGATATTATTTATTTAGGCAATAGATTAATCAATCGTAAAAACAAACTTAACAAATAAATGGAGCCGCATGAGAATCGGATGACCAACCCCACAAGAAACTAGCGACATGAGGAGGCGACTCCATGGCCGGATTCGATAAACGCGTAAACAGTTACCCCGAAGCGCTGGCCGGGCTTGAAGATGGCATGACGCTCCTGGCCGGTGGTTTCGGACTTTGCGGTATTCCGGAAAACCTGATTGCAGAGGTCAAGAGTCGCGGCGTCCGCAACCTGACGGCGGTGTCCAATAATTGCGGCGTGGACGGCTTCGGCCTGGGGCTGCTACTGGAAGATCGCCAGATCCGCAAGATACTGGCTTCCTACGTCGGCGAAAACGCCCTGTTTGAAAAACAGATGCTGGAGGGGGACCTGGAAGTCGAACTCACCCCTCAGGGCAACCTGGCAGAGCGCATGCGCGCCGGCGGCGCCGGCATCCCCGCTTTTTACACCGCTACCGGCTATGGCACCCCCGTTGCCGAAGGCAAGGAAGTCCGCATCTTTGGCGACCGCCACTATGTTCTCGAAGAAGCCATCATCGGGGACTTCGCCATCGTCAAGGGCTGGAAGGCCGATACCTACGGCAACGTGATCTATCGCAAGACGGCGCGGAATTTCAACCCGCTGGTGGCGATGGCCGGAAAAATTACCGTGGTCGAAGTCGAGGAAATTGTTGAGCCGGGCATGCTTGATCCCGATGAGATTCAGACGCCAGGTATCTATGTGGACCGCCTGATCCAGGGTGCTTTCGAAAAGCGGATCGAAAAACGCACGGTCAGTGCATAACAGAAAATCGATGGCTGAAACTAGGGTGTGTTAACAATCATTAGTTTCGTTTAAACTGATTTAGTATTCATAGATTTTGGTGGGCCATGAGTCGGTTGAAGTTACGCGATGATCAGTGGGAGCGAATCGAGCACCTGCTCCCCGGCAAAGCCTCAGACTGTGGGGTAACTGCCAAGGACAATCGCCTGTTCGTGGAAGCCGTGCTCTGGATCGCTCGGACCGGCGCCCCGTGGCGTGATCTTCCCGAATCTTTTGGGCGCTGGCACACCGTCTACATGCGGTATAACCGTTGGTCACGAAAGGGCGTTTGGCAGCGTATTTTTGACACAGTAGCCGACGATCCCGATCTAGAGCAGCTGATGATCGACGGTAGCATCGTCAGGGTGCACCAGCATGGAGCGTCAAAAAAAACACGCAAGACGTCGAAGCCATGGGCAAATCTCGAGGCGGATTGAGCACCAAAATTCATGCCGCAGTCGATGCGTTAGGTAACCCAGTACGATTGGTTCTCACACCGGGCCAGGCGTCGGAGTATGGTGCTGCTCCCGCTCTACTGGAAGGTTTTTCCCCGCAAGCGGTGCTGGGCGACAAGGGGTATGACTCCACTGCTCTGCGGGACATGATTCAGGCCGCAGGTGCCGAGCCGGTGATTCCTCCGAAAAAGAATCGTTTGGCGCGCATTGAAGTAGACTGGCACTGTTACCAAGATCGCAATCTGGTGGAGAGGTTCTTTCAGAAAATCAAGAAGTTCCGGCGGTTATCTACACGCTATGAGCGACTGGCAAGAAACTACCAGTCACTCCTCTGCCTCGTGTCAGCCGCCATATGGCTGGCCTAATTGTTAACGCCCCCTACGTATAAAAAGAGGATTGGATAAAATGGCGCTTACTCGCGAACAAATGGCACAGCGCGTCGCCCACGAACTGGAAGACGGTTTCTACGTCAACCTGGGGATCGGCATCCCCACCCTGGTTGCCAACCACGTCCCCGACGACGTCGAAGTCATGCTCCAGTCGGAAAACGGCGTTCTGGGTATGGGGCGCTACCCCACCGAGGACGAGCTCGACCCTGACATGATCAACGCCGGCAAGGAAACGGTCACGGTGCGTACGGGCGGGTCGATTATCGATTCGGCTGACTCATTCGCCATGATCCGGGGTGGGCATGTCGACCTTACCGTCCTTGGCGCGTTTGAAGTCGATATTAACGGCAATATTGCCTCCTGGATGATACCGGGGAAGCTGGTCAAGGGCATGGGCGGTGCCATGGACCTGGTGGCCGGCGCCGAAAACATCATCGTCACCATGACGCATGCGTCCAAAAAGGGGGACTCGAAACTGCTCTCGAAATGCACCCTGCCCCTCACCGGCGCCGGCTGCATCAAGCGAGTGTTGACGGACCTTGCGTATCTGGAAATCGAGAACGGGGCTTTTGTTCTCAAAGAGCGCGCACCGGGCGTCAGCGTTGAAGAGATTATCGAAAAAACAGAAGGCAAGCTCCTGATTCCCGACAGCGTGCCGGAAATGGCTATTTCCGCCTGACAATTGCCGAATCAAGGCCTGCCCAGCCAGCCGCCATCCAGGGCATGGATGAATAAAATATAAGCCTCTCTAAGGAGAGCCGTGGCTGGACTCGGCCCTGGCCTTGATACCCCCTTGCTCCACAACCATAACAACCTGGAGTGACTCATGCTGAATCATGTCTCCAAGCCCTTTGTTCGGCTTGTCGAGCGTTACCTGCCGGACCCTTACATTTTTGTATTGCTACTCACCCTGGTGGCCTTTATCGCGGCAATGGTGGTCGAAGGGCAATCGCCAGCTTCTGTGGTCGCTATGTGGGGCGAAGGGTTTTGGGATCTGCTCACTTTTTCCATGCAGATGCTGCTGGTGCTGGTCACCGGATTCATGCTTGCCAACACGCCGCTGGTCAAGGGCATTCTGGACAGGCTCGCCTCGCTTGCCCACTCTTCCGGCCAAGCCATTATCCTGGTCACCTTCGTGGCGCTAACGGCAAGCTGGATCAACTGGGGGTTCGGGCTGGTCGTTGGCGCTCTTTTTGCAAAGGCACTGGCACGTCGTATCCAGGTGCACTACCCGCTTCTAGTTGCCAGCGCCTACTCAGGTTTTGTTGTCTGGCACGCCGGCCTGGCAGGCTCAATTCCTCTGACGATTGCCACTGAAGGGCACTTTACCCAGGAGATGATCGGAGTTATCGGCACCGAACAAACCATATTTGCCTTCTTCAATCTGGCAATTGTGGCTCTCCTCTTCCTCATGGTTCCGCTGATCAACCGTCTGATGTTACCGCCGAAAGCAGAAAGCATCTTTGTTGATCCTCAATTAATTGAGGAAAAACAGGAAGCTGATCCCGTCATCACACGGCCGGCCGAACGTCTTGAAAACAGCCGTACTCTCGCCTGGCTCGTGGGCTTTTCAGGGCTTGCCTTTCTTTTTCAATATTTTGTCAAGGGCGGCGGGCTGAATCTGAATATCGTCAACTTCATGTTTCTATTTCTGGCTATTGTATTGCACCAAACGCCGCATCGGCTGCTGGATAGTCTTAATGAGGCCATAAAAGGCGGTGCCGGGATTGCCATTCAGTTTCCGTTTTACGCCGGCATTATGGCGGTTATGGTCCAATCAGGCTTGGCAGCCACCATCTCCAGTGGCTTTGCCTCCATCGCCAGCGGCTCCTCGCTGCCGTTCTGGAGCTTCATCAGCGCAGGCTTGGTCAACCTTTTCGTGCCCTCTGGCGGCGGTCAGTGGGCCGTGCAGGCCTCTGTGATGATTCCAGCCGCTCAGGAACTGGGCGCTGACATCCCTCGCGTGGCTATGGCCGTGGCATGGGGCGATGCCTGGACCAACCTGTTACAGCCATTCTGGGCACTGCCAGTGCTGGCCATTGCCGGACTGAAGGCCAAGGACATTATGGGGTATTGTCTGGTGCTGTTATTCATTACGGGAGGCATTATCAGCCTGGGTCTGACGTTCTTTTAGTCTTGACTTTCTTCTCACCATGAAACGCCGGATAATTGGTCTCGCTGGAAGCGCTACCCCCTGAGACAGGCCAATTAGCCTGCCGCAGGCGACGGGCAAACGAGACATAAACGCCACCTGATTGGCCGGAAGAACCAGGTGGCCCACCATGCCGAATTCACATTCTGGAGGTTTGCATGCAAGACGTAGTGATAGTCGCCGCCAAGCGCAGTGCCATCGGCACGTTCGGCGGTTCGCTGGCGGATATGCCCGCCAGCGAGCTGGGCGCTCAGGTCATAAAGGACGTGATGCACACCACCGGCGTGACCCCGGCGGAAGTCGACGAAGTGCTCCTCGGCCAGGTCCTCACCGCCGGCAGCGGGCAGAACCCGGCGCGCCAGGCAGCCATCGGCGGCGGTCTGCCCGAGGGCGTGCCGGCGATGACCATCAACAAGGTCTGCGGCTCGGGCCTCAAGGCGCTGCATCTGGCCACCCAGGCCATTCGCTGCGGCGACGCCGAGGTGGTGCTTGCCGGCGGCCAGGAAACCATGTCCGCCGCGCCGCACCTGCTGCCCCACTCGCGCCACGGCCAGCGCATGGGCAGCTGGACCGCGGTGGATTCGATGATCCACGACGGTCTGTGGGACGCGTTCAACGACTACCACATGGGCATCACCGCCGAGAACCTGGCCGAACAGTACGGCATCAGCCGCGAGGCCATGGACGCCTTTGCCGCCGCCTCCCAGCAGAAAGCTATCGAAGCCATCGAAAACGGCCGCTTTGCCGGCCAGATCACGCCCATTTCCGTGCCCGGCCGCAAGGGCCACGTCACCCATTTTGACACCGACGAAGGCCCCCGCACGCTGACCACCGAGAAACTGGCCGGCCTGCGCCCGGCGTTCAAGCCCGATGGCCGGGTGACCGCGGGTAACGCCTCGGGCATCAACGACGGCGCGGCCGTGGTCATGCTGTGTTCGGCCGCCAAGGCCGAGGCGCTGGGCTTGACACCGCTGGCCCGCATCGCCGGCTACGCCAACGCCGCGGTAGATCCGGCAATCATGGGCATCGGCCCGGCGCCGGCTACCCGGCGCTGCCTGGACAAAGCCGGCTGGCAAATCAACGAGCTCGATCTGATCGAAGCCAACGAGGCCTTTGCCGCCCAGGCGCTGGCGGTCAACCAGGAGCTCGGCTGGGATACCGACCGCATCAACGTCAACGGCGGCGCCATTGCTCTGGGCCACCCCATCGGCGCTTCGGGCTGCCGGATACTGGTCACCCTGATCCACGAAATGATTGCCCGGGACGCGCATAAGGGTCTTGCTACTCTGTGCATCGGCGGCGGCCAGGGCGTGGCGCTTGCCGTGGAGCGCGACTGAGCCGCGCTAGCCGGCCGCCGAAGGCGCCTTGTCCAGCAGTCTGGAAGGCGTCGAAATCACCAGTAAGGCGCTGGCCACGAACAGCGCCGTGGCCGCCCAAAGGGTGCCGGCAAGCCCCACGCCGTCCACCAGCCGACCGCCGAACAGCGCCCCGGTGCCGATGGAAAAGTTGAACACGAAGGCCATCAGGGCGTTGGCCGCCTCGGTGTTGGGGGCGGTGCGCAAGAGCCAGGTCTGCAGGCTGACCGCCACGCTGCCAAACACCGCGCCCCATACCAACAGCAGGGCGATGCCCGTGGCCGGCATCGTGCCGACCAAGGGGAAACCGCCCACCACCGCCACCAGCACGCACGGGATCAGCAATACCGCGGTGTAGGGATGGCGCCCGGCAAACAGCCCCGCCGCCACGTTGCCCAGAATCCCCGCGGTACCGTACAAAAGCAGCAGACTGCCCACGTGGGCGCGCTCGACGCCGCTGATCTGCTGCAGCACCGGACTGATAAAGGTATAGGCGGCAAACTGGCCGATCACCAACAGCCCCGTGGTCATCACCGCCACCCGCACGCCCCGGGTGGCCAGCTGCTCGCCCAGGGTCGCCAGGCGTACCGGCTCCCGGGGCGGCAGATCGGGCAGCCAGCGCCAAAGCGCGGCGGCGGTTGCCAGGCTGAGTCCGCCCAGCGCCGCAAACGCGACCCGCCAATGGGTCCACTCGCCCAGCAGCGTGCCCAGCGGCACGCCCAGCACCGAAGCGGCGGCAATGCCGCCAAAGATGACCGTCATCGCCCGGGGTACCTTGTCGGCCGCCACCAGCCTGGGCGCCAGGCCGCCGGCAATGGCCCAGAAGCCGCCGATACTCATGCCGACCAGCGCACGCGCCCCGAGCAGCAGCCAGAAGCTGCCGGCGAGCGCCGACAGCACGCTTGCCGCCACCATCAGCAGCATCATCAGGGTGAGCATGACGCGACGGTCCAGCTCGCCCACGGCCACCGGCAATAGCGGCGCGGAAAATGCCGCAATCACCCCGGGCACGGTGACCATCAGCCCCGCCGTCCCCGGGGTGACGTCCAGGGCCTCGGCCACCTGGGACAAAAGCCCGATGGGCAGCTGCTCGGCGGTGACCAGCAAGAAGATTCCGACCATCACGGCTGCCACGCCCCACCAGGGGCTGACTGCTGTGTTCATGTCGGCGGAGGACTCTGTCATGGCGCGTCTTTTCCCGTCTGTTTCCCTGTCGCATGGCTTTTGCGCTACGCGGCGTTGGCCCTTTTGCCCCGCCCGAAACACCGCCGCCCCTGCAGCGCGGCGCTACAGGGGCGGCAAGCGAAGCGCCGGCGATCCTTAGCCGTCGGTGCTGGCCTCGGCCTCAGCGGCGGCAAACGCCGCCTTGTCTTCCTCGGTGATTTCCTTGATCGAGAGCTTCACCCGGTTGCGGTTGTCCACGTCCAGCACCTTGACCACGGCTTCGTCGTTTTCATTGAGGTAGTCGCGGACGTTTTCCACCCGCTCGGGCACGATCTGGGAGATATGCACCAGGCCGTCGGTCCCCGGCATGATGTTGACGAAGGCGCCAAAGTCGGCAATGCGCACTACCTTGCCGCGGTACAGCTTGCCGATCTCCGGCACGGCGGTAATTTCAAGCACGGTATCCGCAGCGGCCCTGGCGGCCTTCTTGTCCTCGGCGTAGATGCGTACGGTGCCGTCGTCGTCGAGATCGACCGAGGCGCCGGTGTCTTCCGTGATCTTGCGGATCGTCGCCCCGCCCTTGCCGATCACGTCGCGGATCTTTTTGGCGTCGATCTGCAGCGTCAGCATGGACGGCGCGTTGTCGGAGACCTCCTCGCGGCTGGCGTTTATCACGGCGTTCATCTGCCCGAGAATGTCCAGGCGCGCCCGGTGCGCCTGCTGCAGCGCAGTCTCCATGATCTCCTCGTTGATGCCCTCGATCTTGATGTCCATCTGCAGGGCCGTCACGCCTTCTTCGGAACCGGCGACCTTGAAGTCCATATCGCCCAGGTGATCTTCGTCACCGAGGATGTCGGTGAGCACGGCGTAGCTGTCGCCGTCCTTGACCAGCCCCATGGCAATGCCCGCGACCGGTGCCTTGAGCGGCACGCCGGCATCCATCAGCGCAAGCGAGGTGCCGCACACCGAAGCCATGGAGCTCGATCCGTTGGACTCGGTGATTTCCGACACCACGCGGATAGTGTAAGGAAAGGCATCTTCGTCCGGCAGCATCGCCTGCACGCCACGCCGTGCCAAACGCCCGTGCCCGATCTCGCGGCGCTTGGGCCCGCCGATGAAGCCGGCTTCGCCCACGCAGTACGGCGGGAAGTTGTAGTGCAGCAGAAAACGATCCTTGCGCTCGCCCTCCAGCGACTCCACCAGCTGGGAGTCGCGCAGGGTACCCAGCGTCGCCACGGCGATGGCCTGGGTTTCTCCCCGAGTGAAGATCGCCGAGCCGTGGGTCTTGGGCAGCGCGCCAACGTCAATGGCGATGGGGCGCACCGTCTGGTTGTCGCGCCCGTCGATGCGCGGCTCACCGCCCACTATCCGGGCGCGCACCACGCGCTTTTCCAGCGCGGCAAAGGCGCCCTTGACCTCGCCTTCGGGGAAGCGGCCGTCTCCCGGCCCGGCGTCGCCCTCGCCCAGCGCCTCGAGAGCCTCGTCCTTCAGCGCAGAAAGCGCGTCCTGGCGCGCCATCTTGTCGGTAATGCGATAGGCATCGCCGATCTTGTCCCGGAAGTCTTCGGCAAGCTTGGCGGCCAGGGTGCGGTTACCCGGCACCGGCTGCCAGTCCCAGCGCGGCTTGCCGGCCTCGGCCACCAGCGCGTCAATCGCGCTGATGGCGGTTTGCATTTCCTGGTGGCCGTAGAGCACCGCCCCGAGCATTTCGTCCTCGAGCAGCTCCTGGGCCTCTGACTCGACCATCAGCACGGCGTTTTGCGTGCCCGCGACCACCATGTTCAGCTCGGAGGTGGCGAGCGCCTCGACGCTGGGGTTGAGGAAATAGCCCTGCTCTTCGTTAAAGGCCACCCGCGCCGCGCCGATGGGCCCGTTGAACGGCACCCCGGAAATCCCCAGCGCTGCCGAAGTCCCCAGCATGGCGGCGATATCCGGATCCTGATTGCGGTCGGCGGAGAGCACCGTGCACACCACCTGAACCTCGTTCATGAAGCTCTTGGGAAACAGCGGGCGGATGGGCCGATCGATCAGCCGCGAGGTCAGGGTTTCCTTCTCGGTGGGACGCCCTTCGCGCTTGAAGAAGCCGCCGGGGATCTTGCCCACCGCGTAGGTTTTTTCCTGGTAGTGCACCGACAGCGGAAAAAACGGCTGGGCGGGATTGGCCTCTTTCTTGGCCACCACGGTGCAAAGCACCACGGTGTTGTCCATGGTCACCATGACGGCGCCGGACGCCTGGCGGGCAATACGCCCGGTTTCGAGCGTAACGGTGCTATCACCGTACTGGAACGTCTTTGTAACCGGATTCACGGCAGCTTCTTCCTTTCGCATTGAAATCTACTTGTCGATACGTGGCATCTTTTCAGTCTCCCGGCCATTCTAGGCGCTGGGCTGCACAGCGGCCACCAGAGGCGCTCTTTAAAAGCAGAAAAACAAAACGGGCAGCCCCGCCAGGGGCTACCCGTTTGGAGACGGCCCGGGAAAAGAGATATCTGCGCCAGCAAACGACGCAGCGTTTCTCTTTCCACGGCGATGCTCTGTTTAGCGGCGCAGGCCCAGACGCTGGATGATGGAGCGATAGCGCTCGTAGTCCTTGCGGTGCAGGTAGTCCAGCAGCTTGCGACGCTGGTTGACCATGCGGATCAGGCCACGACGAGAGTGGTGATCCTGGCTGTGGCTCTTGAAATGATCCTGCAGGCCGTTGATGTTGGCGCTCAGCAGGGCCACCTGAACCTCGGGGGATCCGGTGTCGTTTTCGCCGCGGCCGTATTCGTTGACGATTTCGGCTTTCTGTTCAGCGGTTAATGCCATCTGTCTCTCCAGTAAGCAATATGCCTGAAAATGTAAGGGATGAGACCACGCATATTTGCAGTCTCGGTTCAGCTACCCGGCACTGCAGCGGGGTGGCTTGTCAGCCGTTTTGGCGCCACCGTGGCAACGCCGTCTGCCTGCCGGACCACGCGCCCCAGGCCGACAAAGGCCTGCTGGTGGTAAAGCCTTGCCGTGGCCGCCTCGGTCAGATCGCTTTCCAACGAGGCCTGCTGGCCGTGAATCAGCCGCCCGTGGGCGGCGTCATCCAGCGCAAGCGCCGGCAGGTGTGTTACGAGCACGTCCGGCGCCATCAGCACGGCTTCCCGCGCGGGCTGGTCCGCCAGCTGCTCAAGCGCCTCGAGCGTCCACATGCCGCCGGCGTCGAAAGCGCCGGTGGCAAGGCGCCTGAGCGCGCTGATGTGGGCGCCGCAGCCGAGTGCGAGGCCGATATCCTCTGCCAGGGTACGTATATAGGTGCCCTTGCTGCAGCGGATTTCCAGTTCAAAGGCGTCGTTGCCCGAAACGGTATCATTGTCCGAAGCGGTATCCAACGCCGTGAGGCGGGCATCATACACGCTTATGCGCCGGGCTGCACGCTCCACGTGCTTGCCTTCCCGGGCCAGCTCGTAAAGCTTGCGCCCCTGGTGCTTGAGCGCCGAGTACATCGGCGGCACCTGGTCGATCTCGCCGCGAAAACGCTCGAGCACCGCCTCGATCGAGGCTTCGTCGAGCGCGGGCACCTCGCGGCGCTCCACGACGTTGCCTTCGGCGTCGCCGGTGTCGGTGATGACGCCAAGCTCCACCCGAGTGCGGTAGGCCTTGTCGGCATCCAGCAGCCAAGAGGAGAACTTGGTTGCCTCTCCCAGGCAGATTGGCAGCAGGCCGGTCGCCATGGGATCCAGGGTACCGGTATGGCCGGCCTTTTGCGCCTGGTAAAGCCGGCGCACGCGCTGCAGGGCATGGTTGCTGGACAGGCCCGCGGGCTTGTCCAGCAGCAGCACGCCGTTGACCGGCAGTCCGCGACGACGGCGCGCCATCAGCGGCGTTCTCCGCCGCCGCTTTCGTCGCCGTCATCGCTCTCCTGACCGGCGTGGCGCTCGCGGTCGGTTTGTACCGCCTCGTCAATCAGCGACGACAGCTGCTGGCCGCGGACCACGCTTTCATCGTAGTGAAAACGCAGCTCGGGCACGTGGCGCAGCTTGACCCGACGGGCCACCTGGCTGCGCAAAAAGCCGCCCGCACGCCTGAGCGCCTGCAGGTTTTCCTTCACCCGTGCCGGGTCCTGCTCGCCAAGCAGGGTGAAATAGACGTCGGCGTAGCCCAGATCTCGGCTGACGCTGACACTGCTCAGCGTGACCATGCCCAGGCGAGGATCTTTGACCTCGCGCTGGATGAGCACTGCCAGCTCCTTCTGCAGCTGGTCGGCGACCCGGTCGGTGCGCTTGAATTCCTGCATGCTGCCTCCTGAGGCGCTCTAGAGCGTGCGTTCGACCTTGACCTGGTCGAAGACCTCGATCTTGTCGCCGACCTGGACGTCGTTGTAGTTCTTCACGCCGATACCGCACTCCATGCCGTTGCGAACCTCGTTGACGTCATCCTTGAAGCGGCGCAGCGACTCGAGCTCGCCCTCGAAGATGACCACGTTGTCGCGCAGCACGCGGATCTTCTTGTGCCGATGGACGCTGCCTTCCACCACCATGCAGCCGGCAACGGCGCCGATCTTGGGGGCGCGGAAGACGTCGCGAACCTCGGCCACGCCGACGATTTCTTCCTTCCAGTCCGGCGCGAGCTTGCCGCTCATGGCCTGCTTGACCTCGTCGATCAGGTTATAGATGACGCTGTAGTAGCGCAGCTCCAGCCCTTCGCGCTCGATGATCTCACGAGCGGCGACGTCGGCACGGACGTTAAAGCCGATCACCAGCGCCTCACTGGCCAGCGCCAGGTTGGCGTCGGTACCGGTGATGCCGCCTACCCCGGAGGACACCACGGCCACCTCGACCTCGTCGGTGGAGAGCTCTTCCAGCGCGCTCCTGATCGCTTCCAGCGACCCCTGGACGTCGGCCTTGAGCACCACGTTGACCTTGGCCGCCTCGTCTTTCTCCATCTGGCTGAACATGTTTTCCAGCTTGGCTTTCTGCTGGCGCGCCAGGCGTACTTCGCGGTACTTGCCCTGACGGAAGTTGGCCACTTCGCGGGCCTTCTTGTCGTCGTCCACCACCATGAAGTCGTCGCCGGCTTCGGGTGTGCCGTCAAGCCCCTGGATTTCCACGGGCATGGCCGGGCCAACCTCGTCGACCTGCCTGGCAAGCTCGTTGGTCAGCGCGCGCACGCGGCCGTAGTGCAGGCCGGCAAGCACGATGTCGCCCTTTTTCAGCGTCCCGTTCTGTACCAGCACCGTGGCCACCGGTCCGCGGCCCTTGTCCAGGCGCGACTCGACCACCACGCCCTTGCCGGGTGCTTCGGGAACGGCCTTGAGCTCGAGCACCTCGGAGACCAGCTGTACGGCTTCGATCAGCTCGTCGATGCCTTCCCCGCTTTTCGCCGACACGTGGACAAACTGGGTATCGCCGCCCCACGCTTCGGAGATAACGCCGTGCTGGGACAGCTCGTTTTTCACCCGGTCCGGGTCGGCCGCCGGCTTGTCGATCTTGTTGACCGCGACGACCATGGGAACTTCGGCCGCCTTGGAGTGCTCGATGGCCTCGATGGTCTGGGGCATCACGCCGTCGTCGGCGGCCACCACCAGAATCACCACGTCGGTGGCCTTGGCGCCGCGGGCCCGCATGGCGGTAAACGCCGCGTGGCCGGGCGTATCCAGGAAGGTCGCGCCGCCGTGGTTGCCTTCCACGTGATAGGCGCCGATGTGCTGGGTAATCCCGCCGGCTTCGCCGGTGGCCACCTTGGCCTTGCGGATATAGTCCAAAAGCGAGGTCTTGCCGTGGTCGACGTGGCCCATCACGGTCACCACCGGCGCCCGGATAATTTCTTCGCCCTCGTAGGAAATACTCTCCAGCACTTCTTCTTCCAGGGCATCGTCCTTCACCAGCTTGGGCTTGTGGCCCATTTCCTCGACCACGATCACCGCCGTGTCCTGGTCGATGGTCTGGTTGATGGTGACCGCCGCACCCATGGTGAACATGGCCTTGATGACTTCGTTGGCCTTGATCGACATCTTGTCGGCAAGCTCGGCCACGCTGATCGACTCGGGAATGGACACTTCGCGCACGATCGGCTGGGTCGGCTTCTGGAAACCGTGTTTGCCGCCGCTCTGACCGCCGCCGCGCCGGCTGCCGCCACGGCGCTCGGCGCGCTTGGCCTTCTTGCCGCCGCGGCGCCGCTCTTCGCGATCGCTGCGGGAGTCCTGCGCGTCGCGACGACCCTTTTTCTTGGCCGCCTTTTTTGCCGGTGCCGAGCGACGATCGCTGCGGCCTTCCTTGGGCGGCGCCGGGGGGCCGTCCTCGCCCGAAGCGCTGCCGCCGTCGAAGTCGGGTACCGGAATCTCGAGCTCGGTGGGTGTTTCAGCGCTCTTGGCCTTTTCTTCGGCAAGCTTGCGCTCGGCCTCATCGGCGGCGCGCTGGGCGTCAGCCGCCTTCTGCTCTTCGGCTTCGCGCGCCTTGCGCTCCGCCTCGGCTTCGGCCATGTCGCCCACCAGCTGGCGCGGACCGGTATGCTCGGGCTCCGGTGCCTTGGGCTTTTCGGCCTCGGCGCGCTTGACGTAGGTCCGCTTCTTGCGCACCTGGACATCGATGGTCTTGCCGCGCTCGCCGGTCTTGATACGACTGCGGGTCTTGCGCGTCAGGGTGATGCGATTCTTGTTGGCATCGCCGCTGCCGCCGTGGTTCTTTTTCAGCGAATTGAGCAGCGTCTGCTTGTCCGCTTCAGACACCACGTCGTTTTCCGAGGTGTGCGAAAGCCCGGCGTTTTTCATCTGTTCGAGCAGGCGGGACGTATCGCGGCCCACCTTTGCTGCAAAATCTTTTACTGTCATGTCTGACATAATGACCCTCCTCAGCCCGTGACCTGTTTACTGTGTGTTCGAATCCGCTTCGCTGTCGCCGTCTTCGAACCAGGGCGCACGGGCAGTCATGATCAATGCCGCTGCGCGCGCTTCATCCAACTCTTCGATATCGACCAGATCGTCGACAGACTGCTCGGCAAGGTCTTCCATGCTGACAATACCGCGGCTGGCCAGAGTAAAGGCCAGATGCCGCTCCATTCCTTCCATGCCGAGCAGGTCGTCGGCCGGCTGGGCGCCGTCCAGCGCCTCTTCCGAGGCAATCGCCAGCGTCAGCAGTTCGTCCTTTGCTCGCGCGCGTAGCGCGTTGACGAGCTCTTCGTCGAATTCCTCGATTTCCAGCATTTCCTCAAGGGGCACGTAGGCAACCTCTTCGAGCGTGGTAAATCCCTCGTCTACCAGCAGGCGCGCCACGTCGTCGTCCACGTCCAGATGCTGGATGAACGAATCGATCAGGGTGTCGATTTCCTGCTCGTGCTTGGAGTCGGCTTCTTCCTCAGTCATGACGTTGATGTGCCAGCCGGTCAGCTCGGACGCCAGCCGCACGTTCTGACCGCTGCGCCCGATGGCCTGGGCGAGGTTGTCCTCGGCAACGGCAACGTCCATGGACACGGCATCCTCGTCAACCAGAATGGAGGCGACATCGGCCGGCGCCATGGCGTTGATCACCAGCTGGGCAGGGTTGTCGTCCCACAGCACGATATCCACGCGCTCGTTCTCAAGCTCGCTGGACACCGCCTGGACGCGCGAGCCGCGCATGCCCACGCAGGCGCCCACCGGGTCGATGCGACGGTCGTTGCTCTTCACCGCAATCTTGGCCCGGGAGCCGGGGTCCCGCGCCGCGCCCTTGATATCGATCAGCTGCTCGGCGATTTCCGGCACCTCGATCTTGAAAAGCTCGATGATCAGCTCCGGGCAGGTGCGCGACAGCTGGAGCTGGGCCCCCTTGGCTTCCGGATCCACCCTGACCAGCAGCGCCCGCACCCGTTCGTTCATGCGGTAGCGCTCGCCGTGGATCATCTCGCTGCGCGGCAGAAAGGCCTCGGCGTTGTCGCCAAGATCAATCACCAGCCCGTCCCGGGTGGTGCGTTTGACGATGCCCGCCACCAGCTCGCCTTCGCGATCGGTATACTGGCGTACCACCTCGGCTCGCTCGGCTTCGCGCACCTTTTGCACGATCACCTGCTTGGCGGTCTGGGCGGCAATGCGGCCGAATTCGGCGTTTTCGATCGGCTGCTCGATCTCGTCGCCCAGCGCCAGCGGCGGCGTGCGCTGCTCGGCCACGCTCTGCTTGATTTCGTAGTCGGGGGTCTCGAACTCGTCGTCCTCGACCACCTTCCAGATGCGGAACGTCTCGTACTCGCCGGTACGACGGTCGATACGCACCCGCACGCTGGCTTCTTCGCGCTCAAAGCGCTTGCGCGAGGCGCTGGCCAACGCCGCCTCGACCGCCTCGAAAATCACGTCCCGGGGGACGCCCTTTTCGTTCGAGATCGCGTCAACGACCATCAAGATTTCTTTACTCATGCGTTTGCCTCGCCAAAACCTGTCCTTATATGCTCGAGCCGGCCCAGCGCCGGTTGCGTTGCCCGGTTACTTGTCGAACTGGGGTACGATGTTCGCCTTATCAATGCTGTCGATGGGAAAACAGTACTCCTCACCGTCCATCTGCAAGAGCACTTCATCGCCCTCGATACCGGCGAGCAGGCCGCGGAACTTGCGTCGGCCGTCAAACGCCGAGCGCAGCTTGAGCGCTGCCTGGTGACCCTGAAAACGGCGAAAATGATCAAGGGTATAGAGCGGACGGTCCATGCCCGGCGAGGAAACCTCCAGGCGATACGCCTCGGCGATGGGATCTTCCACGTCCAGCACGGCGCTGACCTGACGGCTGATATCGGCGCAGTCATCGACGCTGACGCCGTCTTCGCTGTCGATATAGATGAGCAGACGCGAGTGCTTACCCTGGGAAAGATAGTCGATGCCCCATAGCTCAAAGCCCATGGCGGCAACCACCGGTTCAATCAGCGCGTGAAGCGCGGCGTGTTTTGTAGCCACAGACAAAGCTCCTATAGCCGTTGCATCAGGCACCTGGCCAGGAGTCACGGAAAAAGCGAGGTGGCTGATGGGCGTTGACCGGCAACATGCCTCCGATATCCGGCAGGCATCCGCTAGTGAGACATCCCTTCATCAGCGCGCCGGCTTGGCAGCTACCACCGCTGCTGCAACGACCGGCGCCCAATAAAAGAGCGACTAACAAAAAGCCCCTTCACAGGAAGGGGCTTTTTGCAAGAAAACCTGTCGTACCATTTTGAAACGCGTCACGCTTGAAAATGGTAGCGGGGATCGGATTTGAACCGATGACCTTCGGGTTATGAGCCCGACGAGCTACCAGGCTGCTCCACCCCGCATCAATCTGATCGAGACAATGTTAAGTGCTTGCCTATGCTGCGTCAAGCGGCTTTCCTTGTCCCGCACGCGTACGTGCCCTACCTCGAGTGCTGCCTTGCTGTTTGCCATTGATGCCGGCTGAAGGCCAAGGCCTTTCTGGCTCGTCAATGGTGCCGAAGGCGGGACTTGAACCCGCACGACCGTTAGGTCACTACCCCCTCAAGATAGCGTGTCTACCAATTCCACCACTTCGGCAACGGGGCAGGCCGAAAAGAGCCGCTAACGAGCTGGCCGCAAGGGCTACTCGCCGCTCTCCTCTAGCACTGGCGCAGCATTATCCACGTCTTCTTCAGCCCCGTCAAGGGATTTTGTCGAGTCGTCGCTTGCCGCGTTTTGCTGCTCGACGAGCTTGGCATCGGGAATGCCCGACTCCGGGGCATCCCCCGCCTGGCTGGCAAAGTAGGCAAGCGTCAGCGAGGTGACAAAGAAACAGGCCGCCAGCACGCCGGTGAAGCGCGCCAAAAAGTTGCCGCTGCCCTGGGCGCCGAATACCGTTTGCGAGGCGCCGCCGCCGAAGGAAGCGCCGGCCTCGGCGCCCTTGCCCTGCTGAATCAGGATCAGAACGACCAGAGCGATCGCCACCACTACGTGAATCATGAGTATTGCAGCTTGCATGGAATTATCCTGCTGATTGGCATATAGCGTAAAATTCATCGATCTGGAGCGAGGCACCGCCCACCAGACCGCCATCGATATCCGGCTGGGCCAAAAGCGCCGCCGCGTTGTCCGCCTTCATGCTGCCGCCGTAAAGCAGCCGCAGCGACTGCGCGAGCTCGGCATCCCGCCCGGCAAGCCAGGCGCGTATGTCGCCCATGGTGGCCTGAGCCTCTTCCGGCGTAGCGGTAAGCCCGGTCCCGATCGCCCACACCGGCTCGTAGGCAATCACCAGGTGCCGGGCAAGCGACGCTCCCAACGGCTCCATCACGGCGGCCACCTGCCCCAGCACCACGTCTCGGGTTGCCCCGGCCTCGCGCTGCGCCAGGGTTTCCCCGACGCACAGCACCGGCGTCAGCCCGCCAGCCAGCGCTGCCTCTGCCCGGCGGCTGACGTCGGCATCGGTTTCGCCGTAGTGCTGACGGCGCTCGGAGTGCCCCACCAGCACGCAGGTAACGCCGAATTCCGCCAGCATGGCAGCGTTGACCTCGCCGGTATGGGCGCCGGCAGGTTCGGGATTCAGCGTCTGGGCGCCCAGCTTAAGCGGCGTGCCGTCGAAAGACTGCTGCGCGGCCTGCAGATAGGGGAAGGGGGGGATCACCGCGACGTCCAGCGCTGCGGGCAGGCAGTCACCGGCAAAGGCGTCGCCAAACGCACGGATCCGCTCGACGGAGCCGTTCATCTTCCAGTTACCGGCGATGAGGGGCGTACGCATCCAAGCTCCTTTTCAAGATTGCGCAAAATGGTATAGGAGCGGCCGGGGCAAGACAACCGCCGGCCGCCGGGGCATCAGGCCAGAAGCGCCTGCACTTTCTCGGCAAGCTCGCCAGCCAGGCTGTCCACGTCGAGATAGGCGCGGCCTTCTACCATGACCCGGATCAGCGGCTCGGTACCCGACGGGCGCAGCAGCACCCGCCCTTCTTCCCCCAGCCGGCTTTCCGTATCGACCACTGCCTGGGCCAGCTCGGGCTTTTCCAGCACTGCCCGGGCATCGGTGCCGGCCGGCAGGCGCACGTTGACCAGCGCCTGGGGCACCTTCTCCAGCGTGCTCAAGAGCTCGGGCAGCGTTGCCCTGTCGCGAATCATGATGGCGACCACCTGCAGCGCCGACACAATGCCGTCGCCCGTGGTCTGGGTGTGAGCGCACACCACATGGCCGGAGGGCTCGCCGCCCAGCGTCCAGCCGTTGGCCGCCATGCGCTCCATGACAAAGCGGTCGCCAACCTTGGCCCGCTCGAAGGGAATACCGAGCTTTTCCAGTCCCATGGCCAGGCCGAAGTTGCTCATCAGCGTGCCGACCACACCGCCGTTGAGCAGACCGCGCTGCTGGCGATCCCGGGCGATGAGATAAAGGATATCGTCGCCGTCAACCTCGTGGCCGTCGTGATCTACCAGCAGCAGACGGTCGCCGTCGCCGTCAAAGGCGATACCCATGTCCGCCCCGCGGTGAATCACCGCCGCGCGCAGCGAGGCCGGATGCGTCGAGCCAACGTCGCGATTGATGTTCATGCCGTCGGGATCGGCGCCGATCACGCTGACCTCGGCCCCCAGCTCGCGAAACACGTTGGGCGCGATATGGTAGGTGGCGCCGTGGGCGCAGTCGAGCACGATGCGCAGCCCGTGCAGGCTGAGCCGCTCGGGCAGCGTCGACTTGCAAAACTCGATGTAGCGCCCCGGCGCGTCGTGAACGCGCATGGCCTTGCCAAGCTCGGCAGCGTCGGCGGTGGTCAGCGGCTGCTCCAGCATGTTTTCGATGCGCGTCTCGACGGCGTCGGGCAGCTTGGTGCCGTCGGCGTCAAAAAACTTGATGCCGTTGTCGTCGAAGGGATTGTGCGAGGCGGAAATCACCACGCCCGCGTCGGCGCGAAAGGTGCGCGTCAGATAGGCAATGCCCGGCGTCGGCATGGGACCCAACAGCGCGACATCGACGCCGGCAGCGGAAAACCCTGCCTCCAGCGCCGATTCGAACATATAGCCGGAAATCCGCGTGTCCTTGCCGATCAGCACGCGGGTGCGGCCATCGTCACGGTGCAGCACCTGCCCCGCAGCCCAGCCCAGCTTGAGCATGAAATCGGCGGTAATGGGGGCGCGCCCCACCGTGCCGCGGATACCGTCGGTGCCAAAATAGCGCCGTGTCATGAGCTTGTCTCCCGAATGTTATCGCCGCTGCTTTCATTGATCACGGCCCAGGCCATGCTGACCGCATCCACCGCTTCGGCCACGTCGTGCACCCGCAAAATCCTCGCCCCGCGCTCAACGGCAAGCGCCGCCAGCGCCAGCCCGCCGGCCAGCCGCCCATCGACCGGGCGATCGAGCACCTTGCCGATCATGCTCTTGCGCGACATTCCCACCAGCAGCGGCAGCTCCAGGTCGTCAAGCGCCTGCAGGCGGTTGAGCAGGCGCAGGTTATGCTCGACCGTCTTGCCGAAGCCGAAGCCGGGATCCAGCAGCAGCCGCTCGCGCTCCATCCCCGCGCCTTCGCAGGCGGCGATACGATCGAGCAAGAAATCGCCGACGGCCTGCTCGATGGGCTGATCGTAATGCGGCGCGTCCTGCATGGTCTGCGGCTCGCCCTGGCGGTGCATCAAGCAGACCGCCAGGCGACTCCGGGCGGCGGCCTCGAGCGCTCCTTCGCGCTCGAGGGAGCGCACGTCGTTGAGCATGCCGGCACCCAGCGCGCTCGCCTCGCGCATCACCGCGGCACTGCTGGTATCCACCGAGACCAGCGCCCCCAGTTCACGCGCCAGCGCCTCGATCACCGGCGCCACCCGATCCAGCTCCTGCTGGGCCGTTACCGGCCTTGCCCCGGGGCGAGTAGATTCGCCGCCCACGTCGATGATCGTGGCACCCTCGGCCAGCATGCGCTCGCCCTGGCGCAGCGCTGCGTCCCGTGCGGTGTAGCGGCCGCCGTCGGAGAAGGAATCCGGCGTGACGTTGAGCACGCCCATCACGCGGGGGATGGAAAGGTCGAGCCGGTGGGGTCCGCAAACAATCGGAGCAGCATCGCCGGGCGGCACGGCAAAGGGTGGTTGCATGGAAAGACTCAGCTAGCAGAGATAGTGGTTGAAACGAAATGATGCGCGGCAGAATAGCAAAAAAGGCGCCTCACAGTGAGGCGCCTCTGTCGCGAAATCCGATGTCGATCAGGATTACGAACCTGCCGGGCCTCCCAGGGGATCGGACGGGCGGCGCCGGCGGCTGTCGTCATCCCCGTCGCCGTTATCGTCGGTGCCCTCGGGCGCTTCCCCGGCCGCTCCCGCCGCGGGCGTGCGGTTATCCACCGGGGAGCCGCCGCCGGACGCATCGTCGTCGTGCCAGCCCTCGGGCGGGCGCGGGTCGCGGCCGTCCATGATGTCCTTGAGCTGATGGGAGTCGATGGTCTCGTACTTCATCAGCGCCTCGGCCATGGCATCCAGCTTGTCGCGGTTGTCTTCCAGTATCTGGTAGGCCTGCTGGTAGCAGCCGTCGATGATCTTGCGCACTTCCTTGTCCAGCCGCGTGGTGGTTTCGCCGGACTTGAGCATGCCGCTGCTTTGGCCGCCGCCCATGAACTGATGGGACTCGTCCTCATCGTACATGATCGGACCCATTTCCTCGGACAGCCCCCACTTGGCCACCATGTTGTGGGCAAGCTCGGTGGCGCGCTTGATGTCGTTGGACGCGCCGGTGGTCACGCCGTTGGGCCCCAGGGTCATTTCCTCGGCGATACGGCCGCCGAACAGCGAGCAGATCTGGCTGATGATCTGCTGGCGCGAGAAGCTGTAGCGATCCTCCTCCGGCAGGAACATGGTCACGCCCAGCGCCCGACCGCGGGGAATGATGGTGACCTTGTACACCGGATCGTGCTCGGGCATGACCAGGCCGATGATGGCGTGGCCGGACTCGTGGTAGGCCGTATTGAGCTTTTCCTTGTCGGTCATGACCATGGACTTGCGCTCGGAGCCCATCATGATCTTGTCCTTGGCCTCCTCGAGCTCGTCCATGCTCACCAGGCGCTTGTCGCCGCGGGCGGCAAAGAGCGCGGCTTCGTTGACCAGGTTGGCCAGATCGGCCCCGGAGAAGCCCGGCGTACCGCGAGCGATCAGCGACGCCTTGACGTCCTCGGCCAGCGGCACCTTGCGCAGATGGACGCCGAGAATATGTTCGCGGCCGCGGATATCGGGCAGCGGCACGGTGACCTGACGGTCAAAGCGGCCCGGGCGCAGCAGCGCCGGGTCGAGCACGTCGGGGCGGTTGGTAGCGGCAATGACGATGACGCCTTCGTTGGCCTCGAAACCGTCCATTTCCACCAGCAGCTGGTTGAGCGTCTGCTCGCGCTCGTCGTTGCCGCCGCCCATTCCGGCACCGCGCGAACGGCCCACGGCGTCGATCTCGTCGATAAAGATAATGCACGGCGCCTGCTTTTTGGCCTGCTCGAACATGTCGCGCACGCGGGATGCGCCCACGCCGACAAACATCTCGACGAAGTCGGAGCCGGAAATCGAGAAGAACGGCACCTTGGCCTCGCCGGCGATGGACTTGGCCAGCAGGGTTTTACCCGTACCCGGCGGCCCCACCATCAGCACGCCACGGGGGATGGTGCCGCCCAGGCGCTCGAACTTGCTCGGGTCGCGCAGGAAGTCCACCAGCTCCTCGACCTCTTCCTTGGCCTCGTCGCAGCCGGCGACGTCGGCAAAGGTGGTCTTGATCTGGTCGTTGGACAGAAGCTTGGCCTTGGACTTGCCAAAGCTCATGGGACCGCCTTTGCTGCCGCCACCGCCGCCCTGCATCTGGCGCATGAAGAACATGAAGATGGCCAGTATCAGCAGAATCGGGAAGCTGGCGATCAAAAGCCGCGACCAGATGCTCTGCTGCTCGGGCTCCTTGCCCACCACGGTGACGTCGTTGGCCAGCAAGTCATCCATCAGCTTGGGATCTTCGGCCGCCGGGCGCACGGTCTGGAACCGAGTGCCGTCCGTGCGCTCCCCCTCGATGGTATAGCCATCGATGGTGACGCTGCGTATCTGTTGATTTTGCACCTGCTCCACAAACTGCGAATAGTTCGTGGACTGAGGCGAGCTTTCCGTACTGAAATTATTGAACACGGTCAGCAGAACGGCCGCGATGACCAACCACAGAACCAGGTTCTTTGCCATATCGTTCAAGGGGCTACCCTCATTACAAGAATCCGTCAGTTAACGCTGCTAGTTGAGACATCGTCTGTGCAGCATGCGTTCATTCATTTTCCATAGGCGGTCTGCTGCCTACTGTGACATACCTTGCCGCGGCGTGTCCGGCAATTACCCTGATAAATCCTTACTATTTACCCTCACGCCTGTCCTCATTGGCTTGCTCTATCCGCAAAGCCTTATCAACAAAGCCCTATCCATGAAGCCCTATCCGCGAAAACCGCTGGCCAGCAGATAGACTTCCCGAGAGCGCGCGCGCGAGGCCTCCGGCTTGCGCGTCACCACCCGGGTAAAGTGCTCGCGCAGGGCCTTGAGATAGTCATCAAAGCCTTCGCCCTGAAACACCTTGGCCACAAAACGACCGCCGGGCGCCAGCGTCTGCTGGGCAAGGTCCAGCGCCAGCTCTACCAGATACATGGCCCGGGGCTGGTCGATACCCGCCATACCACTCATATTGGGGGCCATGTCGGACATCACAAGGTCTGCGGTTTGGCCGCCAAGGCGTTCCAGCAACGCATCGAGCACCTGATCCTCGGTAAAGTCACCCTGGACGAAGTCCACATCGGCCAGCGCATCCATGGGAAGAATGTCCGAGGCGATGACCTTGCCCTCCGGGCCGACCTTCTCGGCGGCCACCTGGCTCCAGCCGCCGGGGGCGGCCCCCAGGTCCACCACCGTCATGCCGGGACGGAAAAGCCGGTCCTTTTCGTCCAGCGCCAGCAGCTTGTAGCTGGCCCGGCTGCGATAGCCGTCAGCCCAGCTCTGCTTGACGTAAGGATCGTCGAAGTGTTCCTGCATCCAGCTGCCGCTGGACTTGCTGGCCTGGCGCTTGCGGCCTTTGGGCTTTGACTGCATGAAGGGAATCTGGCGCTTGAAAGAGAACGTGAAAAAGCGAACGCTTTCACCCGGCGGCGTTTCGCCGTAAGATGGAGCGTTAAGCGCAAACTTGGGATACCGCAAGATACCATGAGCTTGTCACAGGCACAAAAGAAAGCACTGCGTAGCATCGGTCATTATTTAAACCCGGTGGTTACCGTGTCGGAAAACGGCATTTCGGAGAACCTCCTCGCCGAGCTCGACCGCGCCCTGCGCGACCACGAGCTGATCAAGGTAAAGCTCGCTCTGCCCGACCGCGAGGATCGCGCGCTGATGATTGAGGAGCTCACTGCAGGCGGCCGCGCCGAGCTGGTACAGAGCATCGGCAAGACGGCGCTACTTTACCGCCACAATCCCCAGGCCAATCCCAAACTGTCGAATATCGTGCGCTTCGAACAGCACCACGGCCGTCGCTGATGACCGAGTGCCATGCAGTTAACGCAAAAACGCCCCTGAAGGGGCGTTTTTTGTGGCCAGGCCGGGGCCGGACCGAGGCATTGCGCCCCACCCCGCGTCATTGCGAACGCAGTGAAACAATCTCAGGAGTGGGCTGCCCCCACAGCAAGGAGATCGCCACGCCTCGTTCGCGACGACGCATAGAGATAGAAAGGCGACTGCGGCCAACGCCGCAGCCATAGCCTACAGGTGCTCGACGCTTTCGATCTCGTATTCGACGTCGCCGCCGGGGGTTTTCACGACCACCACGTCGCCCTCTTCCTTGCCGATCAGCGCCCGGGCAATGGGCGAGGTCACGGAAATCAGGCTTTCCTTGATGTCCGCCTCGTCCTCGCCGACGATGCGGTAGGTAAACGTCTCGTCGTCTTCCACGCGCAAGAGCTCAACGGTGACGCCAAAAATCACCTTGCCCGTCTTCGGCAGGCGGGTCACGTCGATCACCTGGGCACTGGATAGCTTGCCCTCGATCTCCTGGACGCGACCTTCGATAAAGCCCTGCTCTTCGCGCGCCGCGTGGTATTCGGCGTTTTCCTTCAGATCGCCGTGCTCGCGCGCATCGGCGATGGCCGCAATCACCCGAGGGCGGGCTTCGCTCTTCAGTTCTTCGAGCTCCTGGCGAAGCTGTTTCTCTCCCGCAACCGTCATCGGGACCTTGTTCATTGACTGGCTCCTGCGTGCAATTCCTGAAGGCGCCGTACCGTAATCTCCCGACCATACGCCAACGCCATGCATACAGCATTAGCGCCCGCCAAGGTGGTTGCATAGGCCACCTTGCGGGCAAGAGCGGTGCGGCGGATGACCGAAGAGTCGAGAATCGCCTGACGACCTTCGGTGGTATTCACGATATAGGCAATGTCGTCGTTCTTGAGCAGATCGACGATATGCGGACGTCCTTCGTAGACTTTATTGACGCGCTCGACGTCGAGCCCGGCGGCTTCCAGTGCGGCCGCCGTGCCTCGCGTGGCGCATAGCGTGAAGCCCAATGTTAGCAGAGAACGGCCCACCTCGATAATCCCTTCCTTGTCCGGGTCGCGCACGGAGAGAAACGCCTTGCGTGGTCCATCAACGGGGGGAATGGCCTCGCCGGCGCCCAGCTGGGCCTTGTAGAAGGCCTCGGCGAAGGTGTCGCCCGAGCCCATCACCTCGCCGGTGGACTTCATTTCCGGCGTCAGGATCGGGTCGACCCCGGGGAACTTGTTGAACGGGAAGACCGCTTCCTTGACGCTGTAGAAAGGCGGCACGATTTCACGCTCCAGGCCCTGCTCGGCAAGCGAGGTGCCCGCCATGCAGCGCGCGGCCACCTGGGCAAGCGAGGTGCCGATGCACTTGGAGACAAAGGGCACCGTGCGCGAGGCCCGGGGGTTGACCTCGATGACGTAGATCTCGTCGTCCTGCCAGGCCAGCTGCACGTTCATCAGGCCATTCACGCCCAGCTCCACGGCCATGCGCTTGATCTGATCGCGCATCCGGTCTTGCACCTCAGCGGGCAGCGAGTACGGCGGCAGCGAGCACGCCGAGTCGCCGGAGTGCACCCCGGCCTGCTCGATGTGCTGCATGATGCCGCCGATCACCACCTGCCTGCCGTCGGACACCGCGTCGATGTCGATTTCGATGGCAGCGTTCAAGAAGTGGTCCAGCAGCACCGGGGAGTCGTTGGAGACCTTGACCGCGTGGGTCATGTAGCTCTCAAGCTCCGAGGCGTCGTAGACGATTTCCATGGCGCGCCCGCCGAGCACGTAGCTGGGGCGCACCACCAGCGGGTAGCCGATCGCCTCGGCCTTGGCAAACGCCTCCTCGAAGGTGCGCGCGGTAGCGTTGGGCGGCTGCTTGAGGCCCAGCTTGTCGATCATCTGCTGGAAGCGCTCGCGGTCCTCGGCGCGGTCGATGGCGTCCGGCGTGGTGCCGATGATGGGCACCCCGGCGGCCTCCAGCTCGCGGGCCAGCTTGAGCGGCGTCTGACCGCCGAACTGCACGATCACGCCCTCGGGCTGCTCCTTGTCGGCGATTTCCAGCACGTCCTCCAGCGTCACCGGCTCGAAGTACAGCCGGTCGGAGGTGTCGTAGTCGGTGGAGACAGTCTCGGGGTTGCAGTTGACCATGACGGTTTCATAGCCGTCGTCATGCATGGCGAACGCCGCGTGCACGCAGCAGTAGTCGAACTCGATGCCCTGGCCGATGCGGTTGGGCCCGCCGCCCAGCACCATGATCTTGGGCCTGTCGGATACCTCGGCCTCGCACTCCTCCTCGTAGGTGGAGTACATGTAGGCGGTGTCCGAGGCAAACTCGGCCGCGCAGGTATCCACCCGCTTGTACACCGGGCGAATCCCGGCCTTCTGCCGGGTCTTGCGGAACTCCTTTTCCGACACGCCCAGCAGCTTGGCCAGCCGGGCGTCGGCAAAGCCCTTGCGCTTGAGACGGAAAAGCTCATCGGCGGAGAGCTCGGATAGCGAACGCCTGGCCAGCGCCGTTTCGATAGCGATCAGCTCCTCCAGCTGCACCAGGTACCAGGGATCGATTTTGGTCAGCTCGTACAGCCTGTCCACGCTCATGCCGGCGCGCAGGGCGTCGGCCACGTAGAAGATGCGGTCGGCGCCGGGCGCCTGCAGCTCGCCCTTGATCCGGGCCCTGGCCTCGTCGGTGAAGTTCGTGATCACAGGGTCCAGGCCGTCGACGCCGGTCTCGAGCCCCCGCAACGCCTTCTGCAGCGACTCCTGGAAGGTGCGGCCGATGGCCATCACCTCGCCCACCGACTTCATCTGGGTGGTCAGACGATCGTTGGCCTGGGGGAATTTTTCGAAGGTGAACCGCGGAATCTTGGTGACCACGTAGTCGATGGACGGCTCGAACGACGCCGGGGTGCGCCCGCCGGTAATGTCGTTTGAAAGCTCGTCCAGGGTGTAGCCCACGGCCAGCTTGGCGGCGATCTTGGCGATCGGAAACCCCGTCGCCTTGGAGGCCAGCGCCGAGGAGCGCGACACCCGCGGATTCATCTCGATGACCACCACCCGGCCGGTGTCCGGGTCCACGCCGAACTGCACGTTGGAGCCGCCGGTTTCCACGCCGATCTCGCGCAGCACCGAAAGGCTGGCGTTGCGCATGGCCTGGTATTCCTTGTCGGTCAGGGTCTGCGCCGGCGCCACGGTGATGGCGTCGCCGGTATGCACGCCCATGGGATCGAAGTTTTCGATAGAGCAGACGATGATGCAGTTGTCGCGGTGATCGCGCACCACTTCCATCTCGTACTCTTTCCAGCCCAAAAGCGACTCGTCGATCAACAGCTCGTGGTTGGTGGAGAGGTCGAACCCGCGGGTGCAGATCTCCTTGAATTCTTCCTTGTTGTAGGCCACGCCGCCGCCGGAGCCGCCCATGGTGTAGGAGGGGCGAACAATCGTCGGAAAGCCCAGCTCCGCCTGAATCTCCCAGGCCTCGTCCATGGTGTGCGCCACCTTGGCCCGGGGGCACTCCAGACCGATGTTCTTCATCGCCTTGTCGAACAGATCCCGGTCTTCGGCCTTGTTGATGGCCTCGGCGTTGGCGCCGATCATCTCTACGCCGTGCTTGCCCAGCACGCCCTGCCTGTCCAGCTCCAGCGCGCAGTTGAGCGCGGTCTGGCCACCCATGGTGGGCAGGATGGCATCCGGGCGCTCGGCCTCGATGATCTTCTCCACCGCCTGCCAGGTAATCGGCTCGATGTAGGTGGCGTCGGCCATGACCGGGTCGGTCATGATGGTGGCCGGGTTGGAGTTGACCAGAATGACGCGATAGCCCTCTTCGCGCAGCGCCTTGCACGCCTGGGCGCCGGAGTAGTCGAATTCGCAGGCCTGGCCGATGACGATCGGGCCAGCGCCAATAATCAAGATACTTTGGATGTCGGTACGCTTAGGCATAACGGTTCCCGCAGAAAAGTGACGGTGAGCAACAAGATAACGGCGTAAACAACGGCGGCGCCGCTCACGGCGCCGCGGGCCCTAGCGGCGCGCCTGCATCATGGCGATGAAGCGATCGAACAGCGGCGCCACGTCGCACGGACCCGGGCTCGCTTCCGGGTGCCCCTGAAAGCTGAACGCCGGGCAGTCGGTGCGCTCGACGCCCTGCAGCGTGCCGTCAAACAGCGACCGATGGGTGGGGCGCAAGGTAGCCGGCAAGGCGGCTTCGTCCGAGGCGAAGCCATGGTTCTGGCTGGTGATCATCACCTGCCCGGTTGCCAGGTCCTGCACCGGATGATTGGCGCCGTGATGGCCGTGGTTCATCTTCACCGAGCGCGCGCCGCTGGCCAGCGCCAGCAGCTGGTGGCCCAGGCAGATGCCGAACAGCGGAATGCGGGTTTCCAGCAGCTCCCTGAGCGCCTCAATGGCGTAGTCGCAGGGCTCGGGGTCGCCCGGGCCGTTGGACAAAAAGATACCGTCGGGCTTGTACGCCAGCGCCTCGGCGGCCGGCGTCTGCGCCGGCACCACGGTCACTCGGCAACCGCGCGATACCAGCATGCGCAGAATGTTGCGCTTGACGCCGTAGTCGTAGGCCACCACGTGATACGGCCGCTCAATGCTCTCGCCGGCCTGATAGCCTTTACCCGGCGACACCCACTCGCCCTCGCTCCATTCGTAGGGCGACCGGCAGCTCGCCACCTTGGCCAGGTCCATCCCCGCCAGGCCGGGAAAGGCCCTGGCCGCGGCAATAGCGCGCTTTGTTGCATCGTCGCCCTCGGCTTCCTTGCCGGCAAGAATGGCGCCGTTCTGAGCGCCCTTGTCGCGCAAAAGGCGCGTCAGCCGGCGGGTATCTATCTCGGCGATGCCCAGCACGTTCTGACTTTTCAGATAGTCGGCAAGGCTTTGCTCACAGCGAAAGTTGCTCGCCACCAGCGGCAGATCGCGGATGATCAGGCCGGCCGCGGCAATGGCGCCGGATTCCACGTCGTCGCTGTTGACGCCGGTGTTGCCCACATGAGGATAGGTCAGAGTAACGATCTGGCGGGTATAGGAAGGGTCGGTGAGGATTTCCTGATAGCCGGTCATGGCCGTATTGAAGACCACCTCGCCGCTGGTTTGCCCCTCGGCGCCAATGGCCACGCCGCGGAACACGGTGCCGTCCTCAAGCGCCAGAATCGCGGGTTCATTCAATGCGGGGTTATTCAAGACACGTCCTCCCAAGGCTGGTGAAAACACCCCTGTCACGACAGCGGCATCCGTCTTAGTGCGGCGTTTGCATGCAAACGTCAGGTCGTAAAAAAGCGGGACGAAGCCGATTGGAAATAAACCGGTTTCATCCCGCTTGCTGTTCTTCGCCAAAACGGCCCGGGCGCGGCGGCGCCGCTCTCACCGCCAGGCCGGCCTGCGCAACAAGCGCGGCTCGAAGACCGCCGCCGCTACCCCGCCTTCTCTCGCAGGCGCCTCGCGTCGGCCTTTATCAGGCATATGAACCACTCGACCAAAATCTTAGGGATGTTACAGGATTAAAAGCAAGATGGCTAGGGGGATAGACGTACCCCGTCGGTATGCAGAGTCGATTACATCAGTGATAATGCAGCTAAAGCCGGCTCGACCGACTCCAAACCGGGAAGGCGTGAGATTGAGGAAAAAATGAGCCTACGAAATACGCTAGCTAAGATTCTATCAGACTGGCCAGCCGCTAAAACGCAGCGGTTTACCCAACACCCCATCGCCACGTTTTTTAGGCAAGAGTTTAAGCAAGAGATCGAGCGCATCGTTAAGGATTTTGACGGCAGCTATTTAACCGTCCCAAGCGTTGGCGCAGGCAACTGGGCGGATGTGGCTTGGCTATCGATCCTGAATCCGGCTATCACCAAAACCACCCAGGACGGCATCTATCCTGTATATCTGTTTCAGGCCGACGGCGCCGGCGTTTTTTTATCGCTCATTCAAGGGACCACTGCCCCGACGCAAAAGCTGGGTAAGAAGCCTGCAGAGGCTCAAGCCGAAAGAGTCAAAGAAAGCATATTCAATACTCTGCCAGAGCTATACCACTGGGGCAGGCGAAACATCACGCTCAACACTAATACTAACCTAGGCAAGTCATACGAAAAGTTTAATATCTTTGCCAGGTACTACGCGGCCGACAACCTTCCCGATGACGCCACATTAGAAAAAGATCTGCAAGAAATGCTGACGTTTTATCGTCAAATAGCGCCTATCTACCTTAAGGAAACGCAAACAGCGATGAAACCAACAGCGGCTAACGCACCACCTCCCCCCTCTCCAAGCTGCATACCGCTGCCCAAGCCATTTGTGCTTCTTGCAGGCATTTCCGGCACCGGAAAATCACGCTTTGTGCGTGAGCAGGCCATGGCCACCGGCGGCCCCTCGATGGACAACTACTGCCTTGTTTCCGTACGGCCAGACTGGCACGAACCCAGCGACCTGCTGGGCTATACCACGCGTCTTAGCGGTGCGGCTCATTACGTAGCCACCGATACGCTGCGCTTTATCGTCACCGCCTGGAAGGCGCTGGTAGACCAGGGCATTAAGATTGAAAGCATCAACGGCCGCCCTGTTGCCACCGGCCAACGCCCCGCGCTCGATGCAGCTGCGCCTTACTGGCTGTGCCTGGATGAAATGAACTTGGCCCCGGTAGAGCAGTATTTCGCCGACTATTTATCGGTCATCGAAACCCGCCGCTGGCAATGGGACGGTGATAGCTTTGTTTACTCCTGCGATGCGCTGCTAAAAAGCAGCCATCTGCAAGAGCTAGATGCCCCCGAGCAGCTGCGCGAGAACCTTGGCCTTGCTGCTGAGAAATATAATGACCTGTGGGAGCATTTTCTCGACGATGGCATCAGCATACCGCTCAACCTACTTGTTGCCGGCACGGTCAATATGGATGAAACCACCCACGGCTTCTCGCGCAAAGTGATTGATCGGGCGCTGACGCTGGATTTTGGCGAGTTCTTTCCCAACGATCTCGACCGCTTCTTTCAGGGTGGCTTTACCCATGAAGTGCTGAGCTACCCTAACCTCTCTGACGCCCGAAACGTCGACTATTTTGGCGCCGCTGATCCTGACGGCAAGATGACCATCGAGTTTCTTAAAGCCATCAATGCGCCTCTCATCGGCACACCTTTTGAGCTTGCCTACCGTACGCTGAACGAGCTTTTGCTCGCCGTAGCCTGTCAGCAGCCCCAAGATACGGTGACGCTACAGGCTGTCTGGGACGATGTGCTAATGCAGAAAATGCTGCCGCGCATCGACGGCGATGCCGAAAAGCTGCGACAAACGTTTGACAACGACTCGCTTCTCAGCAATTTATACAGCGCCGTAGCAACACAGCTTGTGGATATTTGGACTGCCGATGGTGTTAACAGCACACGCCCGGATTTTTATCGCAGCGGCGCACTGACTGCTTGCCGCAGCCAGCAGAAGCTGGAATGGATGCAGCAGCGACTAAACGATGCCGGCTTTACCAGCTTCTGGCCTTAAGGCACGCGGAGATAACATGCAGGAGCTATTACGGCTGCAAACTAAAGACTTTGTCTTTTCCGTTTGGTGCAAAGATATAGCCTCGCGCCAGCAGACCTACGCCAAAACTTTAAGTCAGCGCGCGGCCGACAACAAAGCACCAACACCTGCCATGCGGCTCTCTCCCGCGCTGCTACTGGAGGAAGCGTCCATTATGGGCTTGCCCCGGCCTGATTGCCTTGGCCAGGCCAATGAACTTCCGCTGGGTGCACCGCTGTTCTTTGAGAACCTGCAGTATCACTTTGAATGGATATTCTTTAACGAAATACAAGATGCGTGGCTGTGTCACCGCTTAGCGTCGGTCAACAACGGCTTTCGCTTTACCGCAAAGCGCGGCCCGATACCGGCCATGCTCTCGGGCAGCATCTACACCGGCAATCATTTAGGCTGGCTTAAATTACCGTTATCATATATGCCAGTCAATGGCACGACGCATAGTCAGAGCTTTTCTTTTGAGGTACTGCCCACCAAGATGGATCTGCACAGCGACTTGGCCGTCATGTATTCAGCCATTGATGCTACTTTTCCGCTGTGGCGCTTTAGTTTAGTGGAAAAAACCCAACAAGGCGCTGTGCAAAGCCGTCAGAACGTTAACTTTCCTTTGCTGTGGCTGGCCAATTTCGCGCAGCTACGCGAACAGTTTGAGCAGGGATTAAAAGTTATCGCTCGTGCGCCCCACCGCCGGCTACAGTCCTATTCCACTTGGCAGCGTGCAGACCGTATTAAAGGTCGACTGCCCCAAAAGCTGGCCGAGCGAGCACGCGAAGATTTAGCCAGCGGCCGTATCGATAAACGCTACCGCGTTGAAAGTCGCCGGCTTAGTGTGAATACGCCAGAAAACCGTTTTATCCGCTCCATTGTGCTACTTAGCCAACAGCGGCTATACGATTTTGAGCGGCGCCTTAAGAAACATAATAATGCGCCCGATAATCAGCGCATTTCCGCCAGCTTTCTCGATGAACTTCATCAATGGCAGCAGCCGCTACATAAGATGCTGAGGCAAAGCTTTCTCAAAGAGGTAGAAGCCGCGCGCCTTCCCGAAAACGCATCACTTGTACTGCAGCAAAAACCGGGATACAGCACCGTTTACCGCATATGGCAGCAGCTAAAGCGTTACTTAGACGTCTTCGACGGTATGACCGGTGTGTCGATGAAATCTATCGCCGAAATTTATGAAATTTGGTGTTTTCTCACGCTGCGCCAAATTTTGGCTGATGAGTTGGGTTTTATAGAGCGCCATCGCTCATCAGCTCGATTATTTACCAGCAGCACCCATGAGTACCAATTTAAGGATGGTTTTGCCGGCGCATTTATTTTCGACCGCGAGGATGGTGCCATTGCCCGACTAGCCCACGAGCCGCTATTTCAACAAGAGGGCACCAATCCGCGCACCTATCTTATCGCCCAAAAACCCGATATCGTGCTCGAAATTACGTTTCCCGAGCCGGCAAAGCCACGCTTTTTGTGGGTGTTTGACGCCAAATACCGTATCAAAAATGAGAAAAGCACCTTTGAAACTGCAGACGTCGACGCGACCGATTACGTACCCGACGATGCGATTAACCAGATGCATCGCTATCGCGATGCCCTTATTAGCTTTTCTTGTCAAAATAATGCGTATGCGCAGAGTAAAAGCCGGCCCGTATGCGGCGCTTTCGCCCTGTACCCCGGCAACTTTGATCAATACAGCGAACAAAACCCCTACGCTTATGCCCTCAGCGAGGTTGGCATTGGCGCCTTTGCACTCCT
Source organism: Halomonas piscis (assembly GCF_031886125.1). Classification (NCBI taxonomy): domain Bacteria; kingdom Pseudomonadati; phylum Pseudomonadota; class Gammaproteobacteria; order Oceanospirillales; family Halomonadaceae; genus Halomonas; species Halomonas piscis. The sequence goes on along the minus strand of NZ_CP119391.1, from coordinate 583,942 downwards.
ACCGTCTTTAAATAGCCGCAAAGGTTGCCTGTGGCTGACTCAATTTCTACGCCAGCAGATCGGAACCGCTGAGCAGCCAATGACACGGGAGGACCTGCTCGTACAAGAAGCCGCGCGCATTCCACACTACGGCATGGAGCAGACGCGCTATTCAGATTTGATCATGACCATAGCTGTAGCAGGCGCTAAAAGTAGACCGCCAGACTATCTCAAGGCGTTTACCCACGGTACGGCAAAATGGTATCACACGCCGCAAAGCACTTTCCAAGGCAAATACCGCCAGCACGTAGTCGAAGAGATCCGCTTTTTAGCACTCGCAACTACCTCTGATAAAGACACTACCACTAAACAGCTGGACAAGCTCTGGCCAGTTAAAAAAGTCACGCTGGTACCCCGCGACCAGCTCACGGTAGAACAAGCGGGAAAAGCTAAAGCCTCCTCCGAACCGTACTATCTATTCAAGCTGGGCAAACCGCTCACGTTACAGCACCCTATTAAGAAGGTGCCCCACCGCCCTATTCAAAATTCCATGCGGCTCACCACGCTATCGCGACTAGAAAAAGCCGACACGTTTCGCGAGGTGGAACGCGTTTACCCAGACGCTTTAGCCGCTCAGTCGTGACGAAAGACGGTTTCCCAGATAACGCCGCCGCTGTGCGGCGGGTCGCCCGATAAATCGGCCTCCTACTTGCCGGTTTGTCCGCGCTTATCCGAAACGCCCCGGCGCGTGGCGTCGGGGCGTGCGGGCCATGGATATACCAGCGCCGAGGGTTATTCGTTCAGGTCGAGCACGTCGTCCATGCCGTAGCGGCCGCTGGGCTTGCCGGTGAGCCAGCGGGCGGCGCGCACCGCGCCCTTGGCGAAGGTCATGCGGCTGGAGGCCTTGTGGGTGATTTCGATGCGCTCGCCTTCGGTGGCGAACATCACCGTGTGTTCACCGACGATGTCGCCGGCGCGCACGGTAGCAAAGCCGATTTCCTTGTCGCTGCGCGGGCCGCACTGGCCGACGCGCTCGAACACGCCGTGCTCTTTCAGGTCTCGGCCCAGAGCCCCGGCCATGGTTTCGCCCATCTTCAGCGCGGTGCCGGAGGGGGCATCGACCTTGTGGCGGTGGTGGGACTCGATCACCTCGATGTCGTAGCCTTCGTCGCCCAGCGCGCGGGCGGCGGTTTCCAAAAGCTTGAGCGTCAGGTTCACGCCCACGCTCATGTTGGGCGCAAACACCATGGGTACACGCTCGCGATAGCCGTCGAGGGTGGCGATTTCGTCATCGCTCAGGCCGGTGGTGCCGATGACGATGCTCTTGCCGTGCTCGGCGCAAAAAGCCAGATTCTCGAGCGTGACCTCGGGCGTGGTGAAGTCGATCAGCACGTCGAAGTCGTCGGCGCAGGCGGCCAGGCTGTCTACCGCGGTGACGCCTTTGCTGCCCAGCCCGGCAAGCTCGCCGATATCCGCGCCGGCAAGGGAGCTGCCGGGGGGAACGATGCCGGCCGCCAGGGTGGCGTCGGCGTCCTGCTCCGCGGCGTTGACCAGAGTGCGGCCCATGCGGCCGGCGACGCCGACAATGGCTATACGGGTCATGTAAGCTCCTGCAAAAGTAAAAAAGTAAGCTAAAAAGGGACTTCACACTTTATCGGAAAAGTTGGCTCGCCCTGGCGATAATCGGTTGTGGGAAATGGGATGGACCCGTCCTTCTGTGCCAAGCTGGATATAACATCTAGCCAGCAGTGCACAGAACACTGACGGCATCGGTGAAGGAGGATCCATCCATGAAACAGATTAGCATTATAGGCATTGACCTGGCGAAACACGTTTTTCAACTGCATGCCGTGGATGCGCACGGTCACAAAGTATTCAGCAAGCAAGTCCGGCGAGAGAAGTTACGCTTGACGCTGGCCCAAATTCCGCCTTGCCACGTCGCCATGGAAGCGTGCGGCTCCGCTCATTACTGGGCGAGAGACATTGGCACGCTGGGCCATGAGGCCGAGCTACTGCCACCGCAGGCGGTCAAGCCCTTCGTGCTGGGCCACAAGAACGATGCGCGCGATGCCGCGGCTATCGCCGAGGCCGCGGCGCGCCCGGCCACGCCTCGAGTGACGATCAAGACGGAAGCACAACAGTCCCTGCAAGCAGTGCACCGAGTACGCAGTCGGTTAGTGCGCGAACGCACCGCCGTCGGCAACGAGCTGCGCGGCCTGCTGGGCGAGTTTGGTCTAATCGTGTCGCAGGGGCACGCGGTGATACGCCAGGGCGTTATTCGTGAGCGGCTGGACGAGCAACGGGCACGGCTGGGGGAAGAACTCTACACCCTGCTGAACGACCTGCTCGATCAATGGCTCGAGAACGATGCCCGGATCGCGCGCTATGACAAGCGTCTGCAGCGTCTGGCCAGGGCATCAGATGACATGCAGCGGCTGATGAGTCTGCCCGGCATCGGCCCGATCAATGCGACGCTGTTGTTCAGCCATCTGGGCGATCCGGCGCGATTCCCCAACGGACGTCAGTTCAGCGCCTCGTTGGGGCTAGTGCCACGCCAGCATTCCAGCGGGGGTCGCAACCAGTTGATGGGGATCACCAAACGCGGCAATGGCGAGGTTCGAAAGCAGTTGGTGCACGGTGCCCGCGCGGCATTACGCCAGTTCCAACGTCAGGAACATCCCGACCGGCTGTCCCGTTGGGCCTGCTCGTTAGCGGCGCGTCTTGGGCAACGCAAGGCCATTGTGGCCCTGGCGAACAAGATGGCGCGGATTTGCTGGTCGCTATTGGCCCATGAACGGCGCTATCAGCCACAGGAGGCCGCTTGATGATACCGAACAAACAGGGAATATAGCTTAGCATGCGATAAGTTACCCAACCCCGAGGTTGCGCAGGCGAGATGCTTCGATGGCATAACGGGTCAGACCGGCTTTCTGTCACTCTGTAAAGTGCGCAGGCCCATCACGAGGCCGAGTGGGAGATCAGAGCAGAGAGCGCGTATTCCATCAGGGCCAGGCACGGCAAGTGCCATCAATAGGCCGGATATAAGCGTGCAGTCCTCACTCTTATGCGTTGTTGCTTCTGGCTTGCACAACAGGACGGGTCCATATAAGCGGACTTCAGTCCGCGAAGATGCTGCCCCAACACCGCATTCGCGCAATGAATTGCGTTTATATCGGGGTTCTGCGGTGCTCCCACCCTATAAGGCATCCCGCGGTGCCAGGGTCGCGCCTTTTTTACACCGCTTGAGATATCTCATAAAAGCGGGTAAGCCAAGGCACCAAGTATAGCAAAAGCTGCTCAGCGCCCGGCGCGGCCGCTGGCGAGCAGCGCAATGGTCAGCACTACCAACAGGCTGCCGGGTAGCCATATCCAGCTGATCGTGCCCGGCGCCTGGGCAAACAGCAGCAGCATGGAGACAAAGGGCACCAGGTAGCCGTAGGCCGTTACCGCGCCCGGCGTCAGCGCGGCGGTGGCATGCTGCATCAGCCAGAACGTCAGCGCGCTGGAGCCCAGCCCCAGATACACCAGCACCAGCGCATCCTTGCCGCTCATCGCCGCAAGCTTACCCACCGGCTCGACGGCCAGGCCCAGCGCGCCGATCAGTACGCCGCCCATGGCCAGACTCCAGAAGGTACGCACCGCTGCCGAAGTCGAGAGTTTCTTCCGCGCCAGGCCCCATTTGCTGATGACCGGGTAGAGCGCCGAGGCCACGCAGCCCAAAAAGAACACCGCTTCGCCCCGGCCAAACCGGAACGAGCCACCCTTCACGACCGCTTCGGCCAGCGCCAGCAGCAGCGCTCCGCAGGCGCCCAGCAGCAACACGGCGGGCATGCGCCAGGCCCGACGCTCCACGCCGAGCACAAGCCCCATGGCGTAGGCCAGAAGCGGCACGGTGACGTAGAGCGTGGCCATGGAGATCGCCGTGGCATGGTGGGCCGCCCAGAACATGGCGCTGAAAAACCCCGCCAGGCAAAGGCCCATGACCCCGTAGATCGGCAGCGTACGCCACGCCGGCCAGAAACCCGCCGAGCGCCGAGCCAGCCACCAGAGTCCGGCGCAGGCAATGGCAAAGCGCAGCGCGGTGAGCGTGAGCGGGGGCAGCGCCTCCAGCCAGCCCACCACCGGAAAAGAAAGCCCGACCAGAAAGGCCCACAGCAGCATGCCCGCGTGTTCGCGCATCACCAGCTCCCGGCTAAAAGTCAGCAAAAAAATGCCGGCACGTCCGGTGCCGGCATTCAAGCGAGGGTAGCATGTCAGGCTACCTTCAGGGCTTCATGTCTTCGAAGAACTTTTTCACGCCGTCGAAGAAGTTGGTCTTCTTCGGCGAGTGGTGGCGGCTGTTGCTGCTGTTGAGGCTTTCCTGAAGCTTGCCCAGCAGGTCTTTCTGTTCCTCGTTGAGGTTGACCGGGGTCTCCACGACCACCCGGCACAACAGGTCGCCCTGGGCGCCGCCGCGCACCGGCTTGATGCCCTTGCCGCGCATGCGGAACAGCTTGCCGGTCTGGGTCTCGGGCGGAATCTTGAGCTTCACCCGGCCCTCGAGCGTGGGCACTTCCAGCTCGCCGCCCAGTGCGGCGTCAACAAAGTTGATCGGCACTTCGCACTGCAGGTGGCGCCCGTCGCGCTCGAAGATGGGGTGCGGCTTGATCGCCACCTGGACGTACAGATCCCCCGGCGGGCCGCCGTTGATGCCGGCTTCGCCTTCGGCGTTGAGGCGGATGCGATCGCCGGTATCCACGCCGGCAGGAATCTTCACCGACAGCGTGCGGGTCTCGCGAACGCGGCCTTCGCCGTTACACTTGTGGCACGGCACCTTGATGTGCTCGCCGCCGCCGTGGCACGTCGGGCAGGTCTGCTGCACGGCAAAGAAGCCCTGCTGCATGCGCACCTGGCCCATGCCGTGACAGGTCGGGCAGGTCTCCTTGGTGGAGCCCGGCTCGGCGCCGTCGCCGTCGCAGCGATCGCAGTTGATGTGGCGCGGCACGCGGATATCCACGCTGGTGCCGGCCACGGCCTGCTCGAGGTCGAGCTCCAGGTTATAGCGCAGATCGGAGCCGCGGGCCGGCGCGTTGGGGCCGCGCCGCCGGCCGCCGCCGCCAAAGATGTCGCCGAAGACATCGCCGAAGATGTCGCTGAAATCGCCGGCTCCGCCGCCAAAGCCGCCGCCGCCAAAACCGCCGCCCTGGCCGTCCACGCCGGCGTGGCCGAACTGGTCATAGGCGCCGCGCTTTTCGCTGTCGGACAGCACCTCGTAGGCTTCGGACACCTCGCGAAACTTCTCGGCGGCGGTGTCATCGTCCGGGTTACGGTCGGGGTGATACTTCTGCGCCAGGCGGCGGTAGGCCTTTTTGATCTCTTTCTGATCGGCCCCTTTATCGACCCCCAGGACTTCATAATAATCGCGTTTGGACATGCGTCCCACGCCTCCTGGTTAGCTTGAGCACTGGTTAGCTGAATACGGCCTGCGCAAACAGCAACGCGGGAGTTGCCCCCCGCGTCGCCGCCTGCCTTTACAGAAAGCGCATTACTGCTTTTTCTGATCGTCGTTGACTTCTTCGTACTCGGCGTCAACCACGTCGTCTTCCTGCTTGGCGTTGGCGTCGCCTTCGCCACCTTCGCCGCCGGCCTGCTGGCCTTCCTGCTCGGCGTACATCTTCTGGGCCAGGCCGCCGGAAGCTTCGGTCAGCGCGTCGAGCTTCTTCTGGATGTCCTCGGCGTCGTCGCCCTTGACAGCCTCTTCAAGCTCGTTGATCGCCGTTTCGATGTTCTGCTTCTCGTCGTCGGTGGCCTTGTCGCCGGCTTCTTCCAGCGTCTTGCGCGTGGCGTGGATCATGCCGTCGGCCTGGTTGCGCAGGGTCACCAGCTCTTCGAACTTCTTGTCCTCGTCGGCGTTGGCCTCGGCGTCCTGGACCATCTGCTCGATCTCTTCGTCGGTCAGACCGCTGGAGGCCTTGATGACGATGGACTGTTCCTTGCCGGTGGCCTTGTCCTTGGCCGAGACGTTGAGGATGCCGTTGGCGTCGAGATCGAAGGCGACTTCGATCTGCGGCACGCCGCGGGGCGCCGGCGGAATGTCGGCCAGGTCGAAGCGGCCCAGCGACTTGTTCTGCGACACCTGCTTGCGCTCGCCCTGCACCGCGTGGATGGTCACGGCGGTCTGGTTGTCATCCGCGGTGGAGAAGGTCTGGGTCTTCTTCGTCGGGATGGTGGTGTTCTTCTCGATCAGCGGCGTCATCACGCCACCCATGGTTTCGATACCCAGGGTCAGCGGCGTGACGTCGAGCAGCAGCACGTCCTTGACGTCGCCGCCCAGCACGCCGCCCTGGATGGCAGCCCCCATGGCCACGGCTTCGTCCGGGTTGACGTCCTTGCGGGCGTCCTTGCCGAAGAACTCGGCCACTTTTTCCTGCACCTTGGGCATGCGGGTCTGGCCGCCCACGAGAATGACGTCGTCGACCTCGGACGCGGACAGGCCGGCATCCTTGAGCGAGGTCTTGCACGGCTCCAGCGAGCGCGCCACCAGGTCTTCCACCAGCGCTTCCATCTTGGCCCGGGTCACCTTGACGTTGAGGTGCTTGGGACCGGTGTTGTCCGCGGTGATGTAGGGCAGGTTGACGTCGGTCTGCTGGGCGCTGGACAGCTCGATCTTGGCCTTCTCGGCGGCTTCCTTGAGGCGCTGCATGGCCAGGTTGTCGCCGGAGAGATCCATGCCGCTGTCGGACTTGAACTGGTCGACCAGGTAGTTGATCAGCGCCAGGTCAAAGTCCTCGCCGCCGAGGAAGGTGTCGCCGTTGGTGGCCAGCACCTCGAACTGGGTTTCGCCGTCGACGTCAGCCACCTCGATGATGGAGATGTCGAAGGTGCCGCCGCCCAGGTCGTAAACCGCAATGGTGCGGTCGCCGCGGGACTTGTCCATGCCGTAGGCCAGCGCCGCCGCCGTGGGCTCGTTGATGATGCGCTTGACCTCAAGCCCGGCGATGCGGCCGGCGTCCTTGGTCGCCTGGCGCTGGCTGTCGTTGAAGTAGGCCGGCACGGTGATCACCGCTTCGGTCACGTCTTCGCCCAGATAGTCCTCAGCGGTGGTCTTCATCTTCTTGAGAATTTCCGCGCTGACCTGGGGCGGCGCCATCTTGTTGCCCTTCACTTCTACCCAGGCGTCGCCGTTGTCGGCCTTGGCAATCTTGTAGGGCACCATCTTGATGTCTTTCTGGACGACCTTGTCGTCATATTGACGACCGATCAGACGCTTGATGGCGTAGATGGTGTTTTCCGGGTTGGTCACGGCCTGGCGCTTGGCCGCCTGACCCACAAGAATCTCGCCGTCTTCAGCGTAGGCGACTACCGACGGCGTGGTGCGGCCGCCTTCAGCGTTTTCGATGACCTTGGGGCTGTCGCCGTCGAGTACCGACAGGCAGGAGTTGGTAGTACCCAGGTCAATCCCGATTATGCGTCCCATAAGAAACCTCGAATTTGTTGATGACGCGCCGTCGCGGTGGGCGGCGTCGTGACAAAAAATGGCGTCAGCCAAACTCTGCGTTGGCGATTACCGCCGGGCTGCTGTGTTATCTGGGGGTCGCCGGCAGCATTTCAAGGGCTGTTTTAGCCGTATCACTCGGCTTTTTTGCTCACCACGACCATTGCCGGGCGCACCAGGCGGCCGTTGAGCAGATAGCCTTTCTGGATGACTTCCATCACCGTATTGGGCTCCATCTCCGGATTGGGCACCATGGTCATGGCCTCGTGGAGCTGGGGATCAAACGGCTCGCCGTGAGGGTCCACCGGCTCGACGCCGAACTTGCCCAGCACGTCCAGCTGCATCTTGAGCGTCATGGAAACGCCTTCGCGGTGGGCTTCGGTGGCGTCTTCACCCATGGCGTCCAGGGCTTTCTCCAGGCTGTCGATGACCGGCAAAAGCTCCTTGACGAACTTTTCCAGAGCAAACTTGCGCGCCTTCTCGGCGTCCTGCTCGGCCCGGCGACGCACGTTCTGCGCCTCGGCCGCGGTGCGCAGCGACTGGTCCTTGGTATCGGCCAGCTCCTGCTCGAGCTCTTCCACCCTGGCCGCGAGCATTTCCGCTTCGGGGTTGTCGCTTTCCGCCTCGGTGCTGACGGTGTCGCCCTCGTCGTCGATCACGCTGTCCAGCTCCGCTTCGGCGGGCTGCTGCTCGGCCTTCTCGGCCGCCTCGCGGGCCTCGGCTTCGCCTTCGGGTGTCTGGGCGTCGTCCTGGTCGTGGCGGGCGAGCTCGTCGTCGAGCGGGGTCTGGGGATCTTTAGCCATCGGTGTCTCCTGAGGATAGTGGCTGTGATTCAGCCCATTCACGTCTTGGGTCTGTGCGGTATATGGGGATCATGTGCGCCATCTCAAGTGCCGTGTCGCCTGGTATTGCGAGCCAAGTGCAACTACTGTATAAAAACCCAAATGCTGAACGTTCATCCACCTTTGCTATCTCCCGCGCTGGCAACCACCCCATCAGCCCCCGGAGGTCCCATGCTCACTCAGCTCGCCATCCAGGATTTCGCCATCGTTGACCGTCTGGAGCTCGACATCCAGGGCGGCATGACCGCTATCACCGGAGAAACCGGGGCGGGCAAATCCATTCTCCTGGGCGCCCTGGGCCTGTGCCTGGGGAGCCGCGCCGATAGCGCCAGCGTGCGCCACGGCTGCGAGCGTGCCGACCTCTCCGCCCGCTTCGACATCAGCCGTCTGCCCGCGGCCCGGGCCTGGCTTGCCGAGCGCGAGCTGCCCTGCGATGAGTGCTTGCTGCGCCGGGTGGTGAGCGCTGCCGGGCGCAGCAAGGCGTGGATCAACGGCCAGCCCGCTGCCATCAGCGATCTGAAAGCGCTGGGTGAGCGGCTGATCCAGATCCACGGCCAGCACGCCCACCAGGCGCTGCTGCGCGAAGACAGCCACCTGGCGCTGCTCGACAACTACGCCGGCCTGGGCGACGACGCCGGCGAGCTGGCCGCGGCCTTTCATGACTGGCAGGAGGCCCGCCGGCGGCTGAAAAGGCTCCGCGATCAGGGAGACGAAGTGGAAGCGCGGCGCCAGCTGCTGCGCTACCAGGTCGAAGAGCTCGACCAGCTGGCGCTGGCCGAGGAAGAGCTGCCGAGCCTGGAGGAAGAACAGCAGACGCTGGCTCACGCCGAAGAGATTCTGCGCGACACGCAGTTTGCCGCCGACTGCTGCGAAAGCGATAACGGCGGAGCCCTTGCGCTGCTGCAGCAGGCGCAAAGCCGGCTAGGCGATCTGCCGGGCAGCGACCGCGGCGCGCTGGCCAACACCCTGACCATTCTCGATGACGCCCGCATTCAGCTGGAAGAAGCCGCCAGCGAGCTCAACCACCTGGCCGCCAGCACCGAGCTTGACCCCGAGCGGCTCGGCTTCGTGGAAGGCCGCCTGAGCGATGCCCACCGCGTCGCCCGCAAGCACCAGGTGGCACCGGAGGAGCTGCCCGGCCTCCACGCCGAGCTGCGCGCGGAGCTTGACCGGCTCGACGCCGGCGATAACGATCTGGACACTCTGAGCGAGGCGGTCAACGCGCGCGGCGAGCGCTACCGGCAGCTGGCCAAGGCCCTGGGCGAGGCGCGACGCCGTGCCGCTACCGCCTTTGCCGACGAAGTCCAGCAGCAGCTGGCGTTTCTGGCCATGGACAAGGCGCATTTCGACGTGGTCCTGCAGCCCCGAGAGAGACCTGCCGCCGAAGGGCTCGAGCGGGTGCAGTTCCATATCAGCGCCAATCCCGGCCAGCCGGCCCGCCCGCTGGCCAAGGTGGCCTCGGGCGGCGAGCTGTCGCGCATCAGCCTGGCCATCCAGGTGGTTGCCGCCAGCCACTCCACCATTCCCAGCCTGATCTTTGACGAGGTGGACGTCGGCGTATCCGGCGCCACGGCGGAAATCGTCGGCAAGCTGCTGCGCCGGCTGGGGGACAGCGGCCAGGTGATGACCGTCACTCACCTGCCCCAGGTCGCCGCCCAGGCCCACGCCCACCTGCACATCGAAAAGCGCGCCCGGCGCAACACCACCCGTACCGAAATGGCGCTGCTCGACGAAGGCGGCCGAGTCAGCGAGCTGGCGCGCATGCTCGGCGGGGTCAACCTTTCCGACCAGACCCTCGCCCACGCCCGGGAGATGCTCCACTCAAGCCAGCGCCCGGCGCATTGAAAGCGCGCCACCGCTGGTTGACTCACACTGGTGGACTCACAAGGGTTTTGCAGGAGGCCGGCTACGCCGGGCGAAGCAGGCCGCCAGGGCCTGCCGGGCCGGAGTGAAGAGGGGTAGGATGGCCACAAACGGCAACGAGTCTGTTCGGGCCAAACGAGCGCGACCAAAGCGACATCTGTCGCTGCGGCCGTTATTCGACGGAGGAGCTCCCAGAGGAAGACAGGCCGTCGACGATGGTTTCCAGGTTGTGTTTCAGATAGTCCACATAGCTATCGGCTTCGCCGATATCATCGGAAATCAACGTGCCCGAAACCTCGACGCCGGTGGCATCGGCAACCGTGTTCATCGGCCGCTCGTCATCGTTGTATTCATAGAACAGGGACGGCGGATTATGTTCTTTGACGAACCTGATGGCCCGCTTGATCTGGGCAGGCGTGCCCTCGTCGCTGCCGTCGATCTCCCAGATGAAGCCTTCCTCCAGACCATAGTCCTCGGCCAGATACTGGAAAGCTCTCTCGCCGGTGAACAGAACACGGTTTTCTTCGGGCAGCGCCTGAAGCTCTCTCTGGTAGGCCTGATCAAGCGATTTCAGCTCGTCCGACAAGGCGGCGGCATTCGCCTTGTAGTCTTCCGCATGCTCCGGGTCGACCTGGATCAGGGCGTCGCGGGCATTCCTCGTCATGATGAGGCCGGCTCTGGGGCTGGTGAAGGCGTGCGGGTTGACCTTGCCCTTGTTCTTCTCGACTATCCCGATCTTTTTTTGCTCGATCCCGTCCGAGAGGGTGAAAACGGCGTCCGGATCCTTGTCGACCGATCTCAGCAGTTTCCTGACCCAGTTATACCGAGCGCTATCGCCCTCGATACCTTCCAGGTTCCAGCCAAAATAGAAGACGGCATCGGCATCGGCCGTCTTCTTGGTATCCCTGGGCGAAGGGTCCCATTCGTGCGGATCGTTACCGGACTTGATGATGTTGTAGACATCCACGCGATCTCCCCCGACCTGCTCCACGATATCGGAGACGATGGTGAAGCTTCCGACAGCCTGAACCTTGCCCTCGTTGGCCGCGGCGTGGCCTGCGGAGGCGATGAGCGTGAGCCCCATCAGGCTCAGGCGGAGGTAACGCATGGGTAGGTGGACATTCACGGTGACGGATCTCCCTTGTGGGTGAGTTGGGTGAGGACATCGCGTTTCGATGCTCGCCGCCGCGGCAAGCGCATCAGCTTGCCGATCGCCAGCCACAGCACGCCTCGGCCGGGCGCCAGGAAAAAGACAAGCGCAAAGATGGCGAAGGCGGCAAGCACGATGACGGCACCGGACTGAAGATCGTAGGAGAAGCTGTAATACAGGCCGACCAGGGTGGACATGACGCCGAACAACGCTGATAACAGCATCATGATGCTGAGCCGATTGGTCAGAAGATAGGCCGTTGATGCCGGCATGATCAGCAGCGAGACCACCAGAATGACGCCCACTGTCTGCATCGAGGCCACGGTCACCAGGGTCAGCAGCACCATGAGGGCATAATGAATAAGCCCGGTGGGCAGGCCGTAGGCCGCCGCCATGACGGGATCGAAGGTCGATACCACCAGCTCCTTGTAGAACAGCAGCAGAGTCAGCAGCACCACCGCGCCGATGACCAGCGTCAGCCACATGTCGCTGCTCTGCACGGAGGTGAGGCTGCCGAACATGAGGTTGTCGAGTTTGATGCCGCTTTTGGCATGGCGGACAAGAAGAACCCCGAGCGCCAGAAAGGCGGTAAACACGATGCCGATGGAGGAATCCATCTTGATGCGGCTGTGTTGCTTGACGTAGCCGATCCCCAGGGCCGCCAGAACGCCGGCGGCCACGGCGCCATAGAAGATGTTGATCGACAGGATGAAAGAAACGGCCACGCCGGGGACGATGGCGTGCGATACGGCATCACCCATGAGCGCCAACCCCCGGAGTACGATGAAGCAGCCGAGCACGCCACAGATCACCCCGACCATGATCGAAGCGAACAGGCCCTTGCGCACGAAATCGTATTGGACGATGTCGTTGATGAATTCCACAACGGTCATGCGGGCGCTCCTGTATCAGCTGGCGTTCAGGAAGGGGATCTGGCTTTCGTAAGCCTGGAAGAGCTGGTCCGGCTCGATAACGTCTGCGGCCGTGCCGTAGGCGAGCAGCTTTTTGTTGAGCAGAATCAAATCGTCAAAATACTCGGCTGCCCGAGACAGATCGTGATGCACAATCAGCACCGTCTTGCCCTCATCGCGGAGTCTTTTCAGCACCTTGATGATGGTGGCCTCGCTATCGACGTCGATGCCGACAAACGGCTCGTCGAGCAAAAACAGGTCGGCCTCCTGGGCTAGCGCCCGAGCCAGAAAGACCCGCTGCTGCTGCCCACCGGACAGGGCGCCGATCTGCCGTTTTGCGTAAGGCTGCAGCCCCACCTCTTCCAGGCAGGCGGCTGCCAGCGCCTTCTGCTTGCGGCCGGGCCAGCGAAAGTAGCCCAGCCTGGGATAGGTGCCGAGCAGGACGGTATTGACCACGTTGATGGGAAAGTCCCAGTCGACGCCCGTGTGCTGGGGCACATAGGCAACCCGGTGCCTGACCTTCTTCAGCGGCCGGTCAAGTATGCGGATATGGCCATGGTCACGCGGGATAAGCCCCATAAGGGCCTTGATGAAGGTGGACTTGCCGGACCCGTTGGGGCCAATGACGCCGACCAGCCGGCCCCTGCCGGTACTCAGCGTTATGCCATCCAGAGCTTTGTAATTACCGTATGAGACCGTGAGGTCTTGTATGGATATCATCTGTCGAACCTTCCAGCTCCAGCCCTCTATAGCCGGACAAGACGTTGCTATCGCCAGGCGTCGAACGATCTTTGGACCGCTTTGTACACGGGCACGCACGGCAATAGCGAGCAGGCAGCATAGTTCAAGTTAGTTAGCTAAGGCTAAATTTTATGCTCGAAGACAAGTATTCGTCAACCGCGGAATGGCAGCCGGCAAGACAGGAAGCGGGCGTCGCGCGACCGGGTCGCCCGCCTGCCGCACAGCTGCTTGGGACAAACCTTTGCGGTCAATAAAAAAGGCCGCTAAAAGCGGCCTTTCGGGTTTACCGGGATTAAGACGCTTGCTACAGCGTCAGCACCTTTTCCCCTCGGGCGATGCCGGAGACGCCGGTGCGCGCCACTTCCAGAATGCCCACCGGCGCCATGGCCTGGAGGAAGGCATCGAGCTTGCTGGCATCGCCGGTGATCTGCACGGTGTAGAGACTCGGCGTCACGTCGACGATCTGGGCGCGGAAGATGTCCGCGGTGCGCTTGACCTCGTCGCGCGCGGCGCCCAGCGCCTTGACCTTGACCAGCATCAGCTCGCGCTCGATGTGGTTGCCCTCGGTCAGATCCACCAGTTTGACCACGTCGATGAGCTTGTTCAGCTGCTTGGTGATCTGCTCGACCACGCGGTCGTCGCCGACGGTGGTTACCGTCAGCCGCGACAGCGACTCGTCATCGGTGGGCGCGACGTTGAGCGTTTCGATGTTGAAGTTACGCTGCGAAAACAGACCGACCACACGCGACAGGGCACCCGGTTCGTTTTCCATCAGAATCGAGATGATATGACGCATCAGGTACGCTCCGTTTTGGACAGCAGCATGTCACGCATGGAGCCTAACGGCACCTGCATCGGATAGACGTGCTCGAAGGGGTCGACTTTGACATCCAGGAACACCAGCTCGTGCTTGTCTTCAAACACCCGCTCAAGGGCCGGCCCCAGCTCGTCCAGGGTGTTCACCGTGATGGCGGTGAAGCCGTAGGCCTGGGTCAGCAGATGAAAGTCGGGCATCGATTCCACGTAGGAGTGCGCGTGGCGGGACTTGTAGTTCAAGTCCTGCCACTGGCGCACCATGCCCAGCGAGGCGTTGTTCAGGTTGATGATCTTGACCCCGATGCCGTACTGCTTACAGGTGGACAGCTCCTGCATCATCATCTGGAAGCTGCCCTCGCCGGTAATGCACACCACGTCGTCTTCGGGATAGTTCAGCTTGATGCCCATGGCCGCGGGAAAGCCGAAGCCCATGGTGCCAAGCCCGCCGGAGGTGACGAAGCGCCGCGGCTTGTCGAACTGGTAGTACTGGGCGGCAAACATCTGGTGCTGGCCAACGTCGGTGGTGACAAACGCCTCGCCGCGTGTCTTTTCGCAGACGGCTTCGATGACCTCCTGAGGCTTCAGGATCTCGCCCTCCCGGGAAGGCTCGTAGAGCTTGCCCGCGCGTTCGGCGCGCCAGCTCTCGATCTGCTCCCACCAGTCGGCAAGGGCGTCGGGGTTGGCGATTTCCTTGCTTTGGGTGAGGCTGATCATCTCGTTGATCACGCTGGAAGCCGGCCCGACGATGGGCACGTCGGCGTGCACCGTCTTGGAGATCGAGCTCGGGTCCACGTCCACATGGATGATCTTGGCCGTGGGGCAGAACTTGGAGACGTTGTTGGTCACCCGATCGTCAAAGCGCGCGCCAATGGCAATCACCACGTCGGCATGGTGCATGGCCATGTTGGACTCGTAGGAGCCGTGCATGCCCAGCCAGCCCAGGCACTGGCTGTCGCTCTGAGGATAGGCGCCCATGCCCATCAGCGTGGTGGTGATCGGGTAGCCAAGCTTCTGTACCAGGTTGGTCAGGCCGTCGCCGGCGTTGCCCAGGACCACGCCGCCACCGGTGTAGAACACCGGACGGCGGGCCTTGAGCATCAGCTCCACGGCCTTTTTGATCTGGCCGGTGTGGCCCCGGGTGACCGGATTGTACGAGCGCATCCTGACCTTCCTGGGATAGGCGTACTCGTAGCGCTCGGTAGGCGCGGTCATGTCCTTGGGAATATCCACGACCACCGGCCCCGGACGGCCGGTCGAGGCGAGGTAGTAGGCCTTCTTCAGCACCTCGGGAATCTCGGACGGATGGCGGATCGCAAAGCTGTGCTTGACGATCGGCCGGGTCACGCCGACGATGTCGGTTTCCTGAAAGGCGTCATCGCCGATCAGGTGGCTCGCCACCTGGCCGCACAGCACCACCATGGGAATCGAGTCCATGTAGGCGGTGGCAATGCCGGTGACGGCGTTGGTAGCGCCGGGGCCGGAGGTGACCAGCACCGTGCCGGGCTGACCCGATGCCCGGGCATAGCCGTCGGCGGCGTGGGTGGCCGCCTGCTCGTGACGCACCAGAATGTGCTTCACTTCCTCCTGACGGAAAAGCGCGTCATAGATATGCAGCGCCGCTCCGCCGGGGTAGCCGTAAATGTATTCAACGCCCTCATCTTGCAAGAAGCGGGCGATCATGTCTGCGCCGGAAAGCAGTTCCACAGTGTTTCTCCCCTGAAGGTCTCGAGTGCCATCGGCGGGCAGTTGCCCACCATGTCGAGTGCGGCGGTATGCCGCTGCCGGTTGCACCGGCACCTGATGCCAAACCCTGGCATGTGGCCCGGTTAGGGCCTGCACTCTCTCACGGCGGTTTACCGCGTCGGGGCATTGGCCAGGTCGGGCGGTCAGCCCAAGCCCGGAAGTCCTTCGGCGGGTAGAGGCTTCTTGACGCCTACCCTTCGCGCGGGGATAGGGGGTTGCCCGTGGGTTCCGCGCCCGCAAATCAGGAACCCTCAAGATTCCATTAGCGCTCTGGCTTGTCAACCGCCGGGGCCCGCCACGGCGGGAAAGCGGCGAAAAAAAGCCCCGTTGCCATAGGCCTCGGGGCTTTTCTCAGGCTCCTGCCACACACTTTATCGCGGCGTCATTGCGTATAGGGACTCCTCCCCGGTTGCAAGCCTCGAAAGCCTGAAAAACACAGCCGATGCGTGCGTATAGTCGGTCTTTATACGGGGTCGCTATCCCCTGACCCTGATGAACGTCGCGCACCTTCTCTCCTCAACGAGCATTAGGCCTTTCAGCCATCGCAATGATCAGGTTTTGAGAAGGTCGGTCTGACCTGTTTTTCATCCCTCGTGGCTCGGCAACAAGGTGATGGCACTAGCGTGCCAGCATCCCCTGTACTGGTGGCCAACCGGCCATCAGCACTGGAATTCGGTGTCTACATAATCCGCCCGGTACGTCGTGTTGCCGTGCAGCAGCGCCCAGGCCACTCGCACGGTTTTGTTGGCCAGGGCAACGGCCGCCTTGTTCTTGCCCACGCGGTCGACCAGCGCTCTCAGCCAGTGGCTTTTGCTGTCCTGCTTGTCGCCCAGCCGCTGGATTACCGAATGCGCCCCGCGGATCAGCGCGGCCTTGAGGGAGAGCTGGCCGGTTCGGCCTATCCCCGTCATGGCCACCTTGCCGCCGCTGCTGAACTGGCGCGGTGTCAGGCCCAGGTAGGCCGACGCCTGTCGTCCTTTGCTGAACGCCTTGCCGTTACCCAGGGCGCTGTAGAGCTGGGTGGCAACGACGGGGCCGACGCCTTCCACGGCCTGCAGCCGCTGACACGCCGGAATGGCGCGGCTCAGCTGCTCCATTTGCTTGTCCAGGCGGTGAATGCGCTCATTTTGATGGTCCAGCTCGGCCATTTGGTCGGCCAGCAGCTCGCGTATCGTGAACGTCAGTTCGTTCTCCGCGTCCTCCAGCACACGCCACAGGGTCCGCTTCAGGGCCGCCTGACCGCGCCCGGAGACAATGCCGTATTCCTGCAGCAGGCCATGTACCTGGTTGATCAGCTGGGTGCGCTGTTTGATGTAACGATCTCGGATGCGATGCAGGCTCTGCAGGTCCTGCTGCTCCAGGTTTTTCTGAGGCACAAAACGCATGTGGGGTCGCAACCCGGCCTCCACGATCGCCAGCGCATCGTTGGCATCGGTCTTATGCCCCTTGCGAAACGGGGTGACAAACTGCGGTGCAATAAGCCGTACCTCATGCCCCATGGCCTGGAACTGCCGCGACCAGTGATGCGAGCCGCCGCAGGCCTCCATGAAGACGCGACAGCTTGGCTGACGCCGCAGGTAATCCAGCAGCTCCGCGCGCTTCAGCACTTTGTTGGTACGAACGCGTTGTTGACGGGTATTCACGATGCACACCTGAAACGCCTGCTTTGCCAAATCAATGCCAATCGCCGTATGCTGGTTCATGACTCTTCCCCCTCTTTTGGTGGTCTCAACGCCATTCTGCCCGATGAGGCATCGGAGTGGGGAGGAGTCCCTTTCATTGAGCGTCGCGAAGCAATCTCGGGGTGTCGTGCCCATACCACCGGCAAGGAGATCACTTCGCTTCGCTCGTATCCATAGCGGATTTACTCAAACGTGAGCTGCCCGTCCTCTGCCGAGACGCGGATCACGCTGCCGGGGGCAAACCTGCCCGCCAGCAGATCCTGGGCCAGGGGGTTTTCGATCCGGCTCTGGATCGCCCGCTTGAGCGGCCGGGCGCCGAACACCGGGTCAAACCCGGCCACCGCCAGCTGGGCCATGGCGTCATCGCTGACGTCGAGGCTCAGGTCGTGCTCGGCCAGACGCTCGCGCAAACGCTCCAGCTGAATGCCGGCAATGGCCTGGATCTGCTCCTGACCCAGGGCGTGGAAGACCACCACTTCGTCGATGCGGTTGACAAGCTCCGGGCGGAAATGGCTGCCCACGACCTCCATGACTGCGCTGCGCATGGTCTCGTAATCGCCGCTTTCCGTATCGCTCTGGTCGCCGCCCATGCGCTGGATAATGTCCGAGCCCAGGTTCGAGGTCATCACGATCACGGTGTTGCGAAAGTCCACCGTGCGGCCCTGGCCGTCGGTGAGTCGGCCGTCTTCCAGCACCTGGAGCAGAATGTTGAACACGTCCGCGTGGGCCTTCTCCACCTCGTCGAGGAGCAGCACCGAATAGGGCTTGCGGCGCACGGCCTCGGTGAGGTAGCCGCCCTCCTCGTAGCCCACGTAGCCCGGGGGCGCGCCGATCAGCCGGGCCACGGAGTGCTTTTCCATGAACTCGGACATGTCCACCCGCACCATGGCCTCTTCGGTATCGAAGAGGAAGGTGGCAAGCGCCTTGCACAGCTCGGTCTTGCCCACCCCGGTGGGGCCAAGGAAGAGAAACGAGCCGTTGGGCCGGTGCGGGTCGGCAAGCCCGGCCCGGGAGCGGCGCACGGCGTTGGACACCGCCTGCACCGCCTCGGCCTGGCCGATCACCCGCTCGTGCAGGGCGTCTTCCATGCGCAACAGCTTTTCGCGCTCGCCCTCGAGCATCTTGGCCACGGGAATGCCCGTCCAGCGCGATACCACCTCGGCGATTTCTTCCTCGGTGACGTTGGAGCGCAAGAGCTGATGGGTAGCGGTATCGGCCTCTTCGCTTTCGCTGCTTTCGGCCACCTTGCGCTCGAGCTCGGGAATGGTGCCGTACTGGATTTCCGACATCCGCCCCAAATCGCCCTGGCGCCGGGCCTGCTCCAGGTCCAGCCGGGCCTGTTCCAGCTCGGCCTTGAACTGCGCCGCACCCTGGATGCTGGCCTTTTCCGCCTTCCAGATTTCGTCGAGGTCGGCGTACTCGCGCTCAAGCTCGTGGATCTCTTCTTCCAGTGCTTCCAGGCGCTTTTGCGAGGCGGCGTCGGTTTCCTTCTTCAGCGCCTCGCGCTCCATCTTGAGCTGGATCAGCCGGCGGTCGAGCCGATCCATCTCCTCGGGCATGGAGTCCAGCTCCATGCGAATGCGCGACGCGGCCTCGTCCACCAGGTCGATGGCCTTGTCGGGCAGCTTGCGATCGGTGATGTAGCGGGTGGAAAGCTTGGCCGCGGCGATGATCGCCGAGTCGGTGATATCCACTCCGTGGTGGACTTCGTAGCGCTCCTTGAGCCCGCGCAGAATCGCCACGGTATCCTCTTCGTCCGGCTCGTCCACCAGCACCTTCTGGAAACGGCGCTCGAGCGCGGCGTCCTTTTCGATGTTCTGGCGATACTCGTCCAGGGTGGTGGCGCCCACGCAGTGCAGCTCGCCCCGAGCCAGGGCGGGCTTGAGCATGTTGCCGGCATCCATCGAACCTTCGGCCTTGCCCGCCCCGACCATGGTGTGCAGCTCGTCGATAAAGAGGATGATGCGACCCTCTTCCTCGGACAGCTCCTTGAGCACGGCCTTCAGCCGCTCCTCGAACTCGCCGCGGAACTTGGCCCCGGCCAGCAGCGCCCCCAGGTCCAGCGCCAGCACGCGCTTGTCCTTGAGCCCTTCGGGCACTTCGCCGTTGACAATGCGGCTGGCCAATCCCTCGACGATGGCAGTCTTGCCCACGCCGGGGTCGCCGATGAGCACCGGGTTGTTCTTGGTGCGCCGCTGGAGCACCTGAATGGTGCGGCGGATCTCGTCGTCCCGGCCGATCACCGGATCGAGCTTGCCGTCCAGGGCCCGCTGGGTCAGGTCCTGGGTGTACTTTTCCAGCGCCTCCCGGGACTCCTCGGCGTTGGGGTCGGTGACGTTTTCGCCGCCGCGCACGTCGTCGATGGCGGTTTCCAGCGCCCGGCGTCCGATGCCCGCCTGCTTGAGCGCGCGCGCCGCGTCGCCACCGCTCTCCAGAGCGGCCAGCAGCACCAGCTCCGAGGCGATGAACTGATCGCCGCGCTTCTGGGCCTCGCGGTCGGTGAGGTTGAAAAGCTTGATCAGCTCCTTGGACGGCTGCACGTCGCCGTCGAACTGGCTGACCCGGGGCAGGTCATCCACCTGGCGGCTCAGGGTGTCGCGCAGGGTGGAAGCGTTGCCGCCGGCCTTTTCCACCAGCGACTTCATCCCGGTATCGGCGCTGTCCACCAGCGTCATCAGCAGGTGCGCCGGCGCTATCTGGTTATGGCCCTGCCCCACGGCCAGCGACTGGGCATCGGCAATGGCGTTTTGCAGTCTGGCAGTAAACTTGTCGAATCGCATGAACGGTATTCCTCCCGGCATGGCAAGGCGGCCAAGCGTACTTGGTACTCGGCACTCGGCGCGCCGGCCATCCTCTTGATCATCAGGCCGCCGGGCGGAACGCCGTCCGGCGGTGTCGTTTGCCTAGAGAGATGGCGCCGGGGGGGACGCGTTTCAAGTGGAAGGCGTCGGGCGCTCGTCAGTCCAGCCAGATGACGCTTGCCATCCGCCCGGTCTGGCCGTTGTCGCGGCGGTAGGAGTAAAAACGCGACTCGCTGGCGGTGCAGAAGTGCCCGCCGCTGACCTCATCGATGCCCAGTCGCTCGAGGCGCAGCCGGGCCAGCCGGTAAAGGTCGGCCATGTAGTGGCCCAGCCGGTAGGGGCTCAGGTCGAAGGCGTCTTCGGCCTCGGGGTGCACGGCGACGAAGGCGTCGAAGACTTCGGGTCCGACCTCGAACTGGGCGTTGGAAATCGCCGGCCCCAGCCAGGCGATGATTTCTTCTGTCGGGGTGTTGAGCGCCGCCACCGTGGCTTCCAGCACGCCGCCGGCAAGCCCGCGCCAGCCGGCATGGGCCACGGCCACCCGGGTGCCGGTGCGGTTGCAGAAAAACACCGGCAGGCAGTCGGCGGTGAGCACCACGCAGGCGTAGTCGGCGCTGTCGGCCACGGCGGCGTCGGCCTCGGGGATCTCGCTTTGCAGCGCGGTGCGCCGGGGATAGTGCTGCTGCACCCGGGCGCCGTGGGTCTGGTTGAGCCACAGAAACGGCCGTTCGTCGCCGGTTTGCCTGGCCAGCAGACGCCGGCACAGGGCAACGTGATCGGCGTTGTCGCCGACGTGGGTCGCGACGTTGAAGGCGGCAAAGGCGCCCTGGCTGGGGCCGGTCTCCCGGGTGGTAGCAAAGGCATGGACGTTGGCCGGAGCCGGCCAGTCGGGGGTGATCAAGGTCGGAGTCAGATCCGGCGCGTCGCTCATCTCGTGCTCTCCCGGCTCATCGCATGGTCTCGTGGTCTTCGCGCAGGTAGTCGAGGAGCATCAGCAGCTCATCCGGCAGCGGCGCGCGGAAGGAGACTTCCTGGCCGCTTTCGGGGTGCACAAACCCCAGCCGGCGGGCGTGTAGCGCCTGGCGGGGAAACTCGCGCAGGATCTCCTTGAGCGGCTCCGCCGCGCCCGGGGGCAGCTTGGGCCGGCCGCCGTACAGCGCGTCACCGATCAGCGGGTAGCGGGCGTGGGCCAGATGCACGCGGATCTGGTGGGTCCGCCCGGTTTCCAGCCGGCAGCGCACGTGGGTGTGGGCGCGAAAGCGCTCGACCACGCGAAAGTGCGTGACCGCCGGCTTGCCCGAGGCGTTCACCGCCTGGCGTTTGCGGTCCCTGGGGTGGCGGCCGATGGGCGCATCCACGGTGCCGCCGGCCACCGGCGTGCCGATCACCACGGCATCGTACTGGCGAGATACCGTGCGCGCCTGGAGCTGTTCGACCAGCGCGGTTTGCGCGGCCAGCGTCTTGGCCACCATCAACAGCCCCGACGTGTCCTTGTCCAGGCGGTGGACGATCCCCGCCCGGGGCACGTCGGCAATCGGCGGGTGGTGATGCAAGAGCGCGTTGAGCAGCGTGCCGTCGGGGTTGCCGGCGGCGGGATGGACCACCATCCCCGCGGGCTTGTTGACGACCAGCAGGTGGTCGTCTTCGAACACCAGGTCCAGCGGAATGTCCTGGGCGACGAAGCGCTGCTCCTCTTCCAGGGTGGCAAAAAGCGCCAGGGTTTCGTCGCCCACCAGGCGATTCTTGGGCCTGGCCCGGGCGCCGTCCACGGTCAGCTCGCCGCGGTTGATCCAGGCTTTCAGGCGCTCGCGGGAATAGTCGCTGAACAGCTCGGCCGCCGCCTGGTCCAGCCGGGCACCGGCCAGGCCGGTCGGCACGCGCGCGGTGGCGTCAACGGTGCGGGTCATAAGGATTCCTTGCCCCGAGCACGTCGGCGATGCCTGCGTTTTGCCTCGAGGTGTTTTATAGTGTATCAACTGCGTCCATTCTACCACGGCCATCGCCGCATTTCGGCGATCACGGCTTGATTGTCACGAGGAACTTCATGCGCGCTTTTTCCGCAGCGACCCGGCTTGGCGCCGTCGCGCTCAGCCTTACGCTACTCGCCGGCTGTGCCAGTAACGATACCGACCCCTTCGCTGACGAGGGAAAATACGCCAACACCGGTGAGCGCGAACTCTACGAGCTCGCCCGGGACGCACTCGACCGCAGCCTCTACACCACCGCCATCGAGCGGCTGGAAGCGCTGGATTCGCGCTACCCGTTTGGCAAGCACGCCGAGCAGGCCCAGCTGGAGCTGATCTACGCCTACTACGAAAGCGGCAAATGGGAAGAAGCGCGCGCCGCGGCGAGCCGCTTCGTGCGCCTGCACCCTGACCACCCCCAGGCCGACTACGCCTACTACCTGCGCGGCCTGGCCGCCTGGCAGGCCGGGCGCTTCAGCCTCGAGCGGATGCGCGTGATCGACATATCCAAGCGGGACCTCGGCGCCACCCGGGACGCCTACAACGACTTTCGCGACCTGCTCACCCGCTATCCGCAAAGCGACTACGCCCCGGATGCCCGCCAGCGCGTGGTCTACCTGCGCGACCTGCTGGCCCGCCACGAGCTGCACGTCGCCGATTACTACCTGCGCCGGGGCGCCTTTGTCGCGGCGGTGAAGCGCGGCCGCTGGGTGCTGGAAAACTACCCCGAATCCAGCGCCGGCCCCGATGCCCTGGCCACCATGGTGGAAGGCTACCAGGGGCTGGGCATGAACGACCGTGCCCGTGAAGTGCTCCAGGTGCTCAAGGAGAACGCGCCGGATCACGACCAGCTGAAAAACGGCGCGTTCAAGCCCAGGCATTAATGCCTGTGGGGGCCTGGCGGGCCCTGTGGCGAAACCTTCGCCGAATAAATTCAGCTCCCACCACCTAGCCCGCCACTTGCTGAAAGGCGGGCTTCTTCAGTCGCCGGGCTGCCAGCCGTTGACCAGCGGGTAGCGCCGGTCGCGGCCGAAGCCCCGGGGCGTCACGCGTACGCCCACCGGCGCCTGGCGGCGCTTGTACTCGCAGCGGTCCACCAGCTTGACCACCTGATAGACGTCGTCGCGCTCAAAGCCCAGAGCGATAATCGCCTCGGCGCTCATGTCGCCCTCGATATAGCGCTCGAGAATGGCGTCGAGGACGTCGTAGTCGGGCAGCGAGTCGCTGTCCTGCTGATCCGGCGCCAGCTCCGCCGACGGCGGGCGCTCGATGACCCGTTCGGGAATCGCCGGGGACTGGGTGTTGCGCCAGCGCGCCAGGCGGTAAACCCAGGTCTTGTAGACATCCTTGATGGCGTTGTAGCCGCCCACCATGTCGCCGTAAAGCGTGGTATAGCCCACGGCGATTTCGCTCTTGTTGCCGCTTGCCAGCACCATCAGCCCTTTCTTGTTGGACATGGCCATCAGCAGCACCCCGCGGCAGCGCGCCTGCAGGTTTTCTTCGGTGGTGTCGCGCTCGGTGCCCTCGAACACCTCGGCAAGCGAGGTCATGAAGGCTTCCACCATGGGCTCGATGGGCATGACGTCGTAGTGCACGCCGAGCATTTCGGCCTGCCGGGCGGCGTCCTCCCGGGAGATCTCGGCGGTGTAGCGATACGGCATCATCACCGCCTGCACCCGCTGGGGTCCCAGCGCATCCACGGCGATGGTCAATGAAAGCGCCGAGTCGATGCCGCCGGAAAGCCCCAGCACCACGCCGTCAAACCCGCTTTTGTTGACGTAGTCGCGAAGCCCGGTCACCAGCGCGCAGTAAAGGCTCTCTTCAGGCTCGACGTCGGGCTCGATCTCGCCGGACATCACCGTCCAGCGGCTGGCGCTTTGCTGGCGCAGCGCCACCGGCATCAGCCCCGGCTGCCAGTACGGCGCCAGCACGGCAAGCTCGCCTTCGCCGTTCAGGCAGCAGGAGCCGCCGTCGAACACCAGCTCGTCCTGGCCGCCAATGGCGTTGACGTACACCAGCGGGCACTGCGCCCGGGCGGCGCGGGCCTCCATCAGGCGCAGGCGCTCGGCGGGCTTTTGCCGATGGTAGGGCGAGGCGTTGAGGGTGACGATCACCTCGGCGCCGGCGTCACGCGCGGCCTCCAGCGGCGCTTCGTCCCACACATCCTCCCCGATTAAAAGACCAAGCGACACGCCCCGGTGCTCGTAAACCAGGGGTGTCTCCCCGGGCGTGAAGTAGCGCTGCTCGTCGAACACCTGGTAGTTGGGCAGTACCTGCTTGGCGTACTCGGCTTCCCACTGGCCGTTGTAAAGCACGCCGGCCAGGTTGTAGCGCTTGCCTTCGCGCACGCCGGGATAGCCCATGATCACCATGACGTCCGGGGACACCTTCTCCGCCATGACGGCCCGAGCCTCGCGCAGGCGGGCCTCCAGCGAGGGGCGCAGCAGCAGATCCTCGGGCGGATAGCCGGACAGAAACAGCTCGGGGAAAACGACGATATCCGCCCCGTGCTCGATGCGCGCCTCGCGCACGGCCTCGACGGCCCGGGCGGCGTTACCCGGAATATCTCCCACCAGGGGGTCGAACTGCGCCATCACCAGCGTCAAATCTTGCATGGGCGTTGACATCTCTTGAAAATCCGAAGTCGTGTGAACCGGAAAGCCGAGCGCAAACAGCGCCGAATGCGGCCCCGGCTCAGGTGTATACCGCTGTTTTTATACGGCGTCTTGTGGCATTGTCCCGCAAGCACTGCCGGCTGGCAAAGGCCAGCCGCGCACGATTCTCGGGAGACACTAAGGATGAACCTCTTGATCATTCGGCTGATTCTTTTTGGCGTCATATTTTTCGCCGGCCTGAAGCTTTACGGCATCTACCGCGAATGGAAGCTCGAACGCGAGGCGCGCCTTGAGCGCGAGCGTCGCCACGAAGGCGGGCAGATGGTGCGCTGCCGCTGGTGCGACGTCCACGTGCCGGAAAGTGAAGCCCTGCGCGAACGCGCCGAATGGTTCTGCTGCCCCGCCCACCGCGATCGTTTCCTCGCCGAGCAGGACAAGACCTCCTGAACCGCCGCTGCGCTTCCGTCCTGAACCTCCCGACCCGCCTCCGCCGCCTGCGGGCACCTGGCAATATCCTACCGCCCCTGTCCGCTTTGTCTTACGCCCGCCCGTCTTCACGCTTCTAGCTTGATGGCCATAGTCCCACGTTCGGCACGCGCCGGCGGCAAAGCGCCCGGCGTCGGGAACCCTGCCATCGTGAACACAGGCATCGTGGACACAGGCACCGTAGCCATAGAGGAGACGCGCCATGGCAGCGAGCGCGCAGCGGGGCACAACACTACTCGAACTGCTGGTGGCGCTCGCGCTGGTCGCGCTGCTGGCAAGCGTGGGCTATCCGCACATGCGCGGCCTGACGGAGCGCAGCGCCCAGCGGGCGGCGCTAAGCCAGCTGCAAAGCGCGCTGACCCTGGCCCGACATACGGCCATCACCCGCAGCGAGCGCGTCTTCGTCTGCCCCCGGGCCGGCAGCGCCAACGCCTGCGGCCTCGACTGGAGCCGCACCCTGCTGGTCGTCACCGGCGACACCCGCGCGCCGCTGCCCGCGGAGCGCATCGTGCGCGCGCTGCCGGATAGCGATGCCCGCATTACCTACAACCGCGGCTGGCGGCGCGTGCGCTTCAGTCCGCTGGGCCACAGCAGCGGGCACAACGGCACCTTTACCGTGTGCCCGGCGGGCAACGTGACCTCCGGCGGCAATAACACCCTGGTGCTCAGCCAGCTGGGGCGCATCCGAGTGACTCATACCCCCGATGGCTGCGCCGCCTCCTGAGCGGGCAGGCAGTGGCTCAGGCCAGGCCTTCCAGATAGCGCTCGGCGTCGAGTGCCGCCATGCAGCCGCTGCCGGCGGAGGTGACGGCCTGGCGATAGACGTGATCCATGACGTCGCCCGAGGCGAACACCCCGGGCACGCTGGTGGCGGTGGCGTTGCCGTTAAGCCCCGAGGTTACCTCGATATAGCCGTCGTTCATGGCCAGCTGGCCTGCGAACATGTCGGTGTTGGGGCTATGGCCGATGGCGATGAACACGCCCGGGACGACCAGCTCCTTGGTGCTGTCGTCCCGGGTGGACTTGAGCCGCGCGCCGGTAACGCCGGTGCTGTCGCCCAGCACCTCGTCCAGGACGTAGTTCCACTCCAGCACCACCTTGCCTTCGGCGGCTTTCTCGAACAGCTTGTCCTGGAGAATTTTTTCCGCCCGCAGGGAGTCACGGCGGTGCACCAGGGTGACCTTCGAGGCAATGTTGGTCAGGTACAGCGCCTCTTCCACGGCGGTGTTGCCGCCGCCCACCACGATGACTTCCTTGTTGCGATAGAAAAACCCGTCGCAGGTGGCACAGGCCGAGACCCCCTGGCCCATGAACTGCTGCTCCGAGGGCAGGCCCAGATAGCGGGCGCTGGCGCCGGTGGCGATGATCAGCGCATCGCAGGTGTAAACGCCGTTGTCGCCGGTGAGGGTGAAGGGACGCTTGCCCAGGCTCACCTCGTTGATGTGGTCAAACAGCACCTCGGTATCGAAACGCTCGGCGTGGACCTTCATGCGCTCCATCAGCGCCGGGCCCTGCACGCCCTCGGCGTCCCCCGGCCAGTTGTCCACGTCGGTGGTGGTCGTCAGCTGCCCGCCGGCCTGCATGCCGGTAATCAGCAGCGGCTCCAGGTTGGCACGCGCCGCGTACACCGCCGCCGTATAGCCGGCCGGGCCGGAGCCGAGAATGATCAAACGTTCGTGCCGCGTTTCCATGAAAACACCTTTCTTCGTCAACAGGGTAATGAGTCCAACAAAGCCATGAGCCAAGCGGTGGCATGAGCCGGCCCGCGCGCTGTGCGCCGGGCCCGTGCAGGGTGCGCCCGGCGCGGCAGATACGCAAGGCCAGGGCCGGCCGGACCTTAGCCATTGGGCGTAGATCCTTGAAACCGGCCTCGTCAGCACCCATCTACTATGGCTAGGATGAGCCATACTAAAGGAAAGCCGCTAAAGAAGAACAACGGCCGTCGCGCCGGGCTATCCGTGGTCTAGTCAGCAGAGGAGAAAGGCATGAGCAAGATACCCGATACGCGCCAGACACTCGATGTCGGCAGCCAGACGTATCATTACTACAGCCTTCCCAAGGCAGCTGAGGCGCTGGGCAACATCGACCGCCTGCCCAAGACGCTCAAGATTCTACTCGAAAACCAGCTGCGCTTCGCCGACGACGAAAGCGTCGAGGCCGACGACCTTCAGGCACTGGTCGACTGGCAGAAAGAAGGCAAGTCCAGCCGCGAGATCGGCTACCGCCCTGCCCGGGTGCTGATGCAGGACTTCACCGGCGTGCCCGGCGTGGTCGACCTGGCCTCCATGCGCAACGCAGTACAGGCGCTCGGCGACGACCCGGCACGTATCAACCCGCTCTCGCCGGTGGATCTGGTCATCGACCACTCGGTGATGGTGGACGAGTTCGGCAACCCCCAGGCCTTTACCGACAACGTGGAAATCGAAATGAAGCGCAACCGCGAGCGCTACGAGTTTCTGCGCTGGGGCCAGCACGCCTTTGACAACTTCCGCGTCGTGCCGCCGGGCACCGGTATCTGCCACCAGGTCAATCTGGAATACCTGGGCAAGACCGTCTGGTCCAAGGAGGTCGACGGCAAGACTTATGCCTTCCCCGACACCCTGGTGGGCACCGACTCCCACACCAC
Organism: Halomonas piscis; assembly: GCF_031886125.1. NCBI lineage: Bacteria > Pseudomonadati > Pseudomonadota > Gammaproteobacteria > Oceanospirillales > Halomonadaceae > Halomonas > Halomonas piscis. The sequence continues at coordinate 556,249 of NZ_CP119391.1, read as the reverse complement.
CATGATCAACGGCCTGGGCATTCTCGGCTGGGGCGTGGGCGGTATTGAGGCCGAAGCCGCGATGCTCGGCCAGCCGGTATCCATGCTGATTCCCGAAGTCGTCGGCTTCAAGCTCGACGGCAAGCTGCGCGAAGGCATCACCGCCACGGACCTGGTGCTGACCGTGACCCAGATGCTGCGCGACAAGGGCGTGGTGGGCAAGTTCGTCGAGTTCTACGGCGACGGCCTGAAAGATCTGCCCCTGGCCGACCGCGCCACCATCGCCAACATGTCGCCGGAGTTTGGCGCCACCTGCGGCTTCTTCCCGGTGGACGAAGAAACCCTGCGCTACCTGCGCCTGACCGGCCGCGACGACGAGCAGATCGAGCTGGTCGAGGCCTACGCCAAGGAGCAGGGGCTGTGGCGCGAGCCCGGCGCGGAGCCGATCTTCAGCGACACCCTGGCGCTGGACATGGGCGACGTGGAGGCCAGCCTCGCCGGCCCCAAGCGTCCCCAGGACCGCGTGGCGCTTGGCGACATGAAGAAAACCTTCGAGCGGATCCTCGAAGAGGAAAGGAAAACCAGAGAAACCAAGCCCGGCGTCCAGCGCAACGGGTCCGAAGAGAAAGGACGCCTGTTTTCCGAAGGCGGCCAGACCGCCGTGGGCGTGGAGCGCAGCTACGAAGAGCCCGAAAGCCAGCCGGTGAACTACCGCGGCCAGGAGTTCAAGCTCAACCCGGGCGCTGTGGTCATCGCCGCCATCACCTCGTGCACCAACACCTCCAACCCCAGCGTGATGATGGCCGCCGGGCTGCTGGCGCGCAACGCGCGGGAGAAGGGCCTGGCCACACAGCCGTGGGTGAAGACCTCGCTGGCGCCCGGCTCCAAGGTGGTCACCGACTATCTCGCCGCCGCCGGGCTCAACGACGACCTGGACGCCCTGGGCTTCAACCTGGTGGGCTACGGCTGCACCACCTGTATCGGCAACTCCGGCCCGCTGCCCGACGAGATCGAAAAGGCCGTCAACGACGGCGACCTGACCGTCGCCTCGGTGCTTTCGGGCAACCGCAACTTCGAAGGCCGCATCCATCCCCAGGTCAAGACCAACTGGCTGGCCTCGCCGCCCCTGGTCGTTGCCTACGCGCTGGCCGGCAACGTCCAGGTCGACCTGAGCGAAGAGCCGCTGGGCAAGGACAGCGACGGCAACCCGGTGTATCTCAAGGACATCTGGCCCAGCCAGGCCGAGATCGCCAGGGCCGTAGAGCAGGTCAACACCGAGATGTTCCACAAGGAATACTCGGCGGTGTTCGAAGGCGACGAGACCTGGAAGGCCATCGACGTGCCCCAGAGCCAGGTCTACGAATGGCCCGACTCCACCTACATCCAGCATCCGCCCTTCTTTGACGGCATGAAGCGCGAGCCCGAGGCCATCGAAGACGTGAAAAACGCCCGGGTGCTGGCGATGCTCGGCGACTCGGTCACCACCGACCACATCTCGCCGGCCGGCGCCATCAAGCCCGACAGCCCTGCCGGACGCTACCTGCAGGATCACGGCATCAAGCCGGTGGACTTCAACTCCTACGGCTCCCGGCGCGGCAACCACGAAGTGATGATGCGCGGCACCTTCGCCAACGTGCGCATTCAAAACGAAATGCTCGACGGCGTGGTCGGCGGCGAGACCCGCCACGTGCCCACCGGCGAGCAGATGGCGATTTACGACGCCGCCATGAAGTACCAGGAGGAAGGCACGCCGCTGGTGGTCATCGCCGGCAAGGAGTACGGCACCGGCTCTTCCCGGGACTGGGCGGCCAAGGGCACGCGCCTGTTGGGCGTGCGCGCCGTGATCGCCGAGTCCTACGAGCGCATCCACCGCTCCAACCTGATCGGCATGGGCGTGGTACCGCTGCAGTTCCCCGAGGGGCAGGACCGCAAGGCGCTGGGCCTGACCGGCGACGAAGAGGTCTCCATTGAGGGGCTCTCCGAGCTGACCCCGGGCGGCGACGTCAAGGTCACCATCAAGACCGCTGACGGCAAGGAGCACAAGCTCGACGCCAAGTGCCGCATCGACACCGACAACGAGCTGGCCTACTACCGCCACGGCGGCATCCTGCACTACGTGCTGCGCAAGATGATCGGCGCGGCCTAAACCGCCAACGCCGTCACGCAAAAGCCCCGCAGGCCTGGCCTGCGGGGCTTTTTTTGTCCTTGAGCGGCAAAGCGCCTAGATGGCGCTACGCCGGTACGTGCGGTACTCGGGTTCCCAGCAGTTGCGCGCAATGGCCTCGCGCAGCCGGTTGCCGTCGGTTTTCAGCGCCACGCCGTCGTGCTGGGCCTGGGCGGCGACCTCGAAGGCGATCGCCATGCTGATCTCGCGGATGCGCGACAGCGCCGGCAGCAGCGCGCCCTTGCCCTCCTTGACCAGCGGCGCTTCCCGGGCCAGCGCCCTTGAGGCGCTCATCAGCATCTCGTCGGTGACCTTGGAGGCGTTGGCCGAGACCACGCCAAGGCCGATGCCGGGGAAAATATAGGCGTTGTTGCACTGGGCAATGGGAATGCTGCGGCCGTTGTGCACCACCGGCTCGAAGGGGCTGCCGGTCGCCACCAGGGCGGCGCCGTTGGTCCACTCCAGAAGGTCTTCGGGCACTGCTTCCGCCTGGGAGGTGGGGTTGGACAGCGGAAAGATCACCGGGTTTTCGCAGTGTTCGTGCATGGTGCGCACCACACGCTCGGTGAAGATGCCCTTCTGCCCGCAGACGCCGATCAGTACGGTCGGCTTGACCTGGGCGACGGTTTCGTCGAGCCCCTGGCCCTGCCATTCGGCGGCTACCGAGGGGTCGTGGGCCAGCCGGCGCTGGAAGTCCCGGTGCCAGTCCTGGTCGGTGGTCATCAGACCGTCGCGGTCGACCATGTAGACCCGCTCCCGGGCCTTTTCTTCGCTCATCCCCTGGGCCTGCATGGCGACGATGACCTGCTCGGCGATGCCGCAGCCGGCGGAGCCGCCGCCGACAAACACGATGCGCTGGTCGGCAAGCGTCTGCTGGCGCGCCTGACAGGCGGCCATCAGCGTGCCGACCACGACCGAGGCGGTGCCCTGAACGTCGTCGTTGAAGCAGCACAGCTCGTCGCGGTAGCGCTCCAGAAGCGGCACGGCATTGGCCTGGGCGAAGTCCTCGAACTGGACCAGGGCGTTGGGCCAGCGACGCTTCACCGCGGCGACGAACTGGTCCATGAAGGCGTCGTACTCTTCCTGGCTCACGCGCTTGTGGCGCCAGCCCATGTACATGGGGTCGTCGAGCAGCGCCTGGTTGTTGGTGCCCACGTCCAGGGTGATCGGCATTGTATAGGCCGGGCTGATGCCGCCGCAGGCGGTATAAAGGGCCAGCTTGCCGATGGGAATGCCCATGCCGCCGATGCCCTGGTCGCCAAGCCCCAGGATACGCTCGCCGTCGGTCACCACGATGACCTTGATCTTTTCCTTGGTCGCGCTGCGCAGGATGTCGTCCATGTAGTCGCGGTCGGGGTAGTTGATGAACAGCCCCCGGTGGTTGCGGTAGATGTTGGAAAACTCCTGGCACGCCTTGCCCACCGTGGGGGTGTAGATGATCGGCAGCATTTCTTCCAGATGCTCCGAGACCAGGCGGAAATACAGCGTCTCGTTGTCGTCCTGGATGGCGCGCAGATAGATGTGACGCTCCAGATCGCTGTTGCACTGCTGATACTGGCGATAGGCGCGTTCCACCTGATCCTCGATGGTCTCCCGGTCCTGGGGCAGAAGCCCGATGAGGTTAAAGGCCACGCGTTCTTCCCCGGTAAACGCACTGCCCTTGTTCAGCAGCGGCATTTCCAGCAGGGCGGGGCCGGCGTAGGGGATATATAATGGGCGCTTGCTCGTGGTCATGGCTACTCTCTACCAGATGAATCGACTAACCGTTGCGGCCGGCAGTGGCGGCCAGGGCGCGTTGCCACGCCCCTGGCCGGAGCGGCCCACCAGTCTTGAATACCGGCTGTGAAACCGATTGTGGAAAACGTTTTTGAAAACAGTCTTGTTCAATGTAACACGCCGGCGACGCAAAAACCGGCGTCATCCTCAGTTGGCATAGCCTATGGTGCCAGGCTAAGACGTCTTGGCCACGGGTCGCCGTGCCGCCTCGCCGGTGAAGAACAGCGGGCGCAGCCTAACCCCCAGCATATTGCCGGCAAAGGCGGCTAACAGCCACAGCCAGCCGTGCAGGCTGCCCGAGGCAATGCCGCTGAAATAGGCGCCGATGTTGCAGCCAAAGGCCAGCCGCGCGCCGTAACCCAGCAGCAGGCCGCCGATCACCGCCGCCGCCAACGAGCGCAGCGGAATGCGAAAGTTGGGCGCAAAGCGCCCGGCAAGGTTCGCCGCCGCCAGCGCGCCGAGCATGATGCCGACGTTCATCACCGTGGTGATATCGCCCCAGACGCTTGCCTCCAGGGCAGCGGCGTTGCCCGGCGACTGCCAGTAGCCCCACTGGGTAACGTCGCCCCCCAGCAGCGAAAAGCCCTTGGCCCCCCACAGCGCCAACGCCGAGGTAATGCCCCAGGGCCGCCCGGCAAGGGCGAGGGTGGCAAAGTTCAACAGCGCCAGCGCTACCGCCCCCGCGAGCAAAGGCCAGGGGCCGGCCAGCAGCCGGCCAAACCCGCGGCGCGGCGCCGGGGCGGCGCGTTCCAGCTCGCCGTAGCGGCGCTTTTCGAGCACCACCGTGACCGCGGCAATGGCGGCGAACAGCAAAAGGCTGATCGCCATGCCGCCGTAGGCGCCGCCGACGTTGACAAGCGACACCGGCGGCAGCGCCGGCAGCTCCGTCCAGAAGCTAAAGTGCGCGGTGCCGATCACCGAGCCGACGATGAAAAACACCAACGTGATCAGCATGCGGGCGTTGCCACCGCCGGCGGTGAACAGCGTGCCCGAGGCGCAGCCGCCGCCCAGCTGCATCCCCAGACCGAACAGAAAGGCGCCCACCAGCACCGAGATACCCAGCGGGGCCACAAAGCCCTCCACCGCCATGCCGTTCAGGCTGCCCGCCCCCAGCGCGGGGAAAAACAGCACCACGGCGACGGCCAGCATCAGCATTTGTGCGCGCAGCCCGCGCCCCCGGCGCCGGGTGATCAGCACCCGCCAGGCCGAGGTAAAGCCGAAGGCGGCGTGGTAGAGCACCGCGCCAAAGAGCCCGCCGACAATCAGCAAAAGACCGATATTGGCGGCAAACAGCGCGCCGAGCAGCACGCTGCCCAGCATCACCGCGGCCGTTGCCAGCCCGGCAATGCGGTAGCGCGCTACCGGCGGCGGCGCTTCGCCCTCAAAAGCGTCACTCATCGCGTTCGTCCCGTTATTGACTGCACCATTGTGGATGGAACAGTGATTGACTGAGCAGTGATGAATCGAGCAAGCGTCAGATAAAGCGGCCAAGCCCCACGGCGTGGCGCAGCCTGTCCATGGTCACGGCGGCCTCTTCCCGGGCGCGCTCGGCGCCCTGCTCGAGCACCGCCTCGATGTGGCCGGGGTCTTCCATCAGCGCATTATAGCGCTCCCGGGGGCCGCTCAGGTGAGCGTTGAGGTGCTCGAACACCGCGTTCTTGGCGTCGCCCCAGCCGATGCCTTCGGCGTAGCGCTTGCGCATGGCGGCGGCTTCCTCCGCCGTGGCAAAGGCCGCGTAGATCTGGAACAGCGTGCAGCTGGCGGGGTCCTTGGGTTCGCCGGGCTCGAGGGAGTTGGTCTTGATCTTGCGCACCAGCTTCTGCAGCTTCTTCTCGGAGACGAACAGCGGAATGGTGTTGTTATAGCTTTTGGACATCTTGCGTCCGTCGAGCCCGCCCAGCACCTCGACGCTTTCGTCCACCGCCGCCTCGGGCAGGGCAAAATACTCGCCCTTGTAAAGGTGGTTGAAGCGCCCGGCGATATCCCGTGCCATCTCGATGTGCTGGATCTGATCGCGGCCCACCGGCACGCGGTTGGCGTTAAACATCAGGATGTCCGCCGCCATCAGCACCGGGTAGCCAAAAAGGCCCATGGTGATGCCCTTGTCGGCGTCCTGGCTGCCGGCCTCCTGGTTCTCGGCTACCGCCGCCTTGTAGGCGTGGGCGCGGTTCATCAGCCCCTTGGCCGAAACGCAGGAGAGCATCCAGGTGAGCTCGGGGATTTCGCGGATGTCGGACTGGCGATAAAAGACGGCGTTGTCGGTATCCAGCCCCAGGGCCAGCCAGGTGGCGGCGATTTCCAACCGCGACTGCTGCACGCGCCTGGGGTCCTGGCATTTGATCAGGGCGTGGTAGTCGGCCAGAAAGTAGAACGTCTGCACGTCGGGATTCTGGCTTGCCTCAATCGCGGGCTTGATGGCGCCCACGTAGTTGCCAAGATGGGGCGTGCCGGTGGTGGTAATGCCGGTCAGCACGCGGGTTTTGGGTGAATCGGTCATGGTTACGCACTTCTTCAGCAAGGTCAGGCGGCTATTATCACACAGTTGGCCACGCCGCTATAAGCGCACGGCCTGCACTACGACTCATCAGCTGAGTCTAATGCCACCAAAAACCTTCGCCTGTCCCGCCACCACTTGTACCGCCGCCCGCTGATGCTGAGCCGCCAGTGCAGCTCGTCAAAGACCCCGCTGCGGTGAAGCTTGAAGAGCCACTGAGCTCCACTTCGTTGCCCCAAATGGCCCCCGTCAGAGTGCTTGAACCCTCAATTTCTATCTTAGATTGTGGTGCATAGATCTTAGCCACGACGTGCGCACTACCGCTAATCTCAACATCTCCGCCATCATCGTCATCTTCATCACCCAAGGCGTAAATTACCAAGCGGGGCTGACCGTTTTCATTAATGACACTGTCGCCGCGCATATCCAACGCGCTATGCAGCTCTACCTCACCGGTCACAAATACCGTTAAAGCGGCCTCCTCGCCAGAAAACACAAGGCTTTTTCCGCCACCATCGCCCAAGGTGAAATCATCGTCGACTACAAGCACGGTATTGGTTTTAACCTCAAGAATCCCGTTATATTGATCAAAATCTTCGATACGCACCACCGTGGCCTCCCCATCTAGGCAAGGAATATAAGACACATCTAGTTTATCGCCCTCCACTAACAGTTCTTTTTTACTACTTTTTTTATTAAAAACCTTGAGCCCTTCGTCTTCAAAGTAGCCATCAACGCGCGGATAATCCCCCACCTCTATTTCATCATACCCATAAATTGGGCTCTTTAATTTCCTTGTATGCTTGTCAACCAGTTTATATAGGCTTCTGACATCGGGAAGTCCAGATGAAGAAATGAAACCATCATAGTCAATATTGCCGTCGCCTTCTTTTTTATTTATATCGTCATCATTCCACCGGTCGGGCACCTCAATATCGCCACCCGCTTCAATCTCACCACCCACTTTTGAACCGCCGCTAATTTCAACATTGCCTGGGGTTTTCACATTACCGCTAATGCTGGAGCTACCCTCAAGCTCGACACCGTCTTCGTCACCAGACTCCACATTGCCCTCTACGCTGGAGTTACCATCAAGCTCCACCTCACCCAAAGTTTTTATGTTACCTACAACTTTCGCACTACCTTCCAGCTCGACACCCTCTTCGCCGCTTACCACAGTAATATCGGCATTATCATCAGACGGCACCCTAACCGTGTAAGCAAAAGAGGCCACATATTCGTTAATGTTATTTTTATCCATACTCTGGGATTTTACCTGACCAACAACAACCTTCCTTTCTTTTTCATTATCCACGCAATTAAAAGCATAATAACCTAAAGATATTTTGTTTTTCTTAGGAAGAGAAAAATAGTCGCTAGAACTTCGGGCTTTTTTATCAATCACTTTTTCTCGAAATTTTTCACACGGCCCAACCCGTGGAGCTTTTTTCATGTCGGCAAAATATGCTTTTGCTGCTCCCGACTCTGCGGCCATCTGTGCCAAGACGGAAGCACGATAATTACCCGCCAGGCGTTCGTTGATCAACGATCCCTGCATCCCGGAAACACCGACGATCATTGCGCCGGCCAGCAGCGCCAGCACCACCACCAGCGCCGCACCTTTTTGCTTATGCATTGCCTACCCGCCCTTATAGCACCTTGGCTATTCCATATTCATCCGATCAATCGTCGTCGTCGTCGTCGTCAGAAGTATCGGGATTTTCGCCAGCGCCGGAGAGATACTCCGTCAATACCCACTCTCGCTTGGTAACATGGAACGTGATCGACTCACCGTTTTTTTCCAGCGGTAGGGGAATTTCAACGACGTTCTGCGACCAGGCAGGATTCTCCACCGCGCAGTCTTCCTCCGAGGGTTCGATGCTTTCCAGCGGGCGATCGAACGTGATCAGCGGCTGGCCTTTTCTGGCTTCATCGCTCAATGTACATTTGCACTGACCTTCCGACCCAATCTCGCACTTCAACTCATAGCGCGAATCTCCACCTTCTTTATTCTGCCGTATCCTCGCACTCAACGTATGGGCAGCAAAAATCACCGCTTCCTGCTTGCGGCTCAGCTCATCTACCTTGTTGAAGGTTTGCAGGGTGATAAGGAACAGCGCCCCCGCGCCCAGCACGATCAGGCTGCCGATCAGCAGGGCGACCATCAGCTCGATGAGAGTAAAACCGGCCTGGCGGGATATGGGCATCTGGCACCTCACGTTTTGCTCGGCAGGCGCACAGTATAGGTCACGCTGCCGTAGCCATCGTCGTCTTCGGTGTTGTCCAGCGTCACGGTAATCGTGTAGGTGCAACTATTTGAGGCGATATTCAAATTGGCGTTGCGCAGGGGATTGGCCGGCGTATCGCGTTCCCAGCGCGTTTTCCAATCCGTTTTTACGCCGGAGAAGCCCAGCTTGTCGGCCGTACAGCCGTCAGCGCTTCTGAGCCCTTCCCACAGCCGTTCCTGGGCATCCACCGCGGCCAGGGTGGCTACCGAGTGCTGGTAGCTGCGGGTGGCGCTGTGCAGGGCCTTCAGCTGCAGGGCGGCAGCTCCCATCAGCCCGAAGGCGAGAATGGCCAGCGCCACCAGCGCTTCGATCAATGTAAAGCCACCCTGCCTAGGCATCTTTGTCGTCCTCTATTGTCAACCCGCCGGCCTTGCTGATCTTGATGATGCGTGGCTCTCCTGCCCCGCTACCGACAGGCTCAATAGCCAGCTCGCACGGACAGCCTTTGCCTTCCGCCATTCCCAGGGGGCCATACGTTACCTCCACCTCATCAGGGGTAAAACTAACGTTCTTGCCGCCCCCCGTCACGCGCCTGACCAGCGTGTCGCCTTCCCGAACCTCTATCGTCCAGCCGCGCTCATTCGGCTGCACTTCCACGCTTACCTGCACTTCGCGACGCTGCTTGATCGCCTCGCTGCGGGCGAGCTGAAACGCCGATGCTATCTGGTTTACGTCGGCCGCGACCTGCTGGCGGGCGAGCAGGCCGGTAAAGCCGGGCACCGCCACCGTGATCAGCAGTATCGCCACGGCCAGGGCGACCAAAAGCTCGATCAGGGTAAAGCCGCGCGCTCGCCGCATTACCAGCACTCTGTATCACGCTCGGGATCATCATCCGGAAGACGTTTGCCGCTGCTTTCAAGCTTCAGGATTGCACAGCCGTCTTTGGCGCGGGTGCCGCCTGTGGCGATAATCCTGTACTCACTGGCTGTGGGTGACGTTTCAAACTTGGTGTATAGCGCGCTTGTCGCTTCATTGGCCTTTTTTGTGGCCGAGTCGCAGTTTTGATAGCTGTAACTGTCGGTATAGCAGCGCTCCAGCCGACGAGCGATATCCATCATCACCGTTTGGGCCTCAGCACGCTGGCTGCGCTCAATGTAGGAGGTATAGGAGGGATAGGCGATCGCCGCCAGAATGCCGACGATGGCCAGCGCCACCAGCGCTTCGATCAGAGTGAAGCCGCGCTGGCCGTCATCCGGACGGCCAGCGCGGGAAAAAGCGGAGCGATAAAGCACGATAACGGCTCCCTGCGGTCGGCTTATACGCTGTCAGTATGTCCCAAGCCGCGGCGCATTGCATCTGCCCGGCTTCAGCCCTTGGCAATGACCTCTTCGCGCAGCTCCCGGGGCATGGAGAAGGTGATGTCCTCCTCGCGGCCGGCGAGCTCCTCGGGCAGGCTGGCGCCGAGCTCCTGCAGACGCTCGATCACGCCCTTGACCAGCACTTCCGGGGCGCTGGCGCCGGCGGTCACGCCGATCCGTTCGATGCCGCCGAGCCAGTCGGGGTCGATCTGCGCGGCGTTGTCGATCAAGTGGGCCGGCGTGCCCATGCGCTCGGAAAGCTCGCGCAGGCGGTTGGAGTTGGAGCTGTTGGGGCTACCCACCACCAGCACCAGGCCGCTTTCGGCGGCCAGGTCGCGCACCGCGTCCTGACGGTTCTGGGTGGCGTAGCAGATGTCGTTCTTGCGCGGGCCCTGAATGTCGGGGAAGCGCTCGCGCAGGGCATCGATCACCCGGGCGGTATCGTCCATGGACAGCGTGGTTTGGGTCACAAACGCCAGGTGTTCGGGGTTCTTCACCTTGAGGCTTGCCACGTCTTCCTCGTTTTCCACCAGGTAGATCTGCCCGCCGTGGGAGGTATCGTAGCGCCCCATGGTGCCTTCCACCTCGGGGTGGCCGTGGTGCCCGATGAGCACGCACTCGCGGCCGCGCTTGGCGTAGCGCAGCACTTCCATGTGCACCTTGGTCACCAGCGGGCAGGTGGCGTCGAAGACCTTGAGCCCCCGGCGCTCGGCGTCCTGCTGCACGGCGCGGGAAACGCCGTGAGCGGAGAAGATGACGATGACGTCGTCGGGCACCTCGTCGAGCTCCTCGACGAACACCGCGCCGCGCTCGCGCAGGGTTTCCACCACGAAGCGGTTGTGCACTACCTCGTGGCGCACGTAGATGGGCGGGCCGAACACGTCCAGCGCCCGATTGACGATGTCGATGGCCCGATCCACGCCGGCACAAAAGCCGCGCGGATTGGCCAGCTTGATGGCCACCGGCTGCGCCTCTGCCGCGCCGGTCTGTACCGGATGACTCTGCACGGAATCAGTTTGCATGGTCTCGCCTTGATGAAAACTCATCGGTAAAAAAACTGTATCAATAACGCCGTCGGCGCATTAGCGCCGCTTCGGGGGTCAAACCGAGCGCCTCCTTGAGAGGCTCAATGGGTCGTTGCAGGCCTTACGTTGATGACTTCCACCTCGAAGGTCAAGGTGCGCCCGGCCAGCGGGTGGTTGAAGTCGACCTCCACGCGGTCGCCCTCTACCTCTTTGACCACGCCGGGCAGCTCGGTTCCCGCCTTGTCGGCAAAGGAAAACATCAGCCCCTCTTCGGGCTCCTGGTCGCCGAAGTCGTCGCGCTTGAGAAACTGGATGTTCTGCTCGTTGTGCTGGCCGAAGGCGTGCTCGGGAGGAATGGTGAAACGCTCGCGCGCCCCCGCTTCCAGGCCCTTGAGCGGGTGCTCGAACCCCGGCGGCAGATTGCCGTCGCCGAACTCGAAGGTGGCCGGGTCCTTGTCCCGGGTGGAATCCACCACGGTTTCGTCTTCCAGCTTGAGCGTGAAGTGCAGGGTTACTTCCATGCCCTCGCCAACGGTATAGGCGTGGCTGGCAGGGTCGTGGCCCGCCCGGTTACGGTCGTCACTCATTTAGTGCCTCGCTTGTTGGATGCGGCGTCGGCGATCGCCCAGGATCGACTCCCAGATCAGGCCGATGGCCCCCAGCGTAATGGCGATATCGGCGACGTTAAACGCCGGATAGTACCAGCCGGCGGCGTGGAAGGAGAGAAAGTCCACCACGTAGCCGTGCACCACCCGGTCAAAAAGGTTGCCCAGCGCCCCGCCGATGATCAGCGCAAGCGCGCAGGCCAGGCGTTTCTCGTCGGCCTTCAGGCGCGCAAGCCACACGCCGAGCCCGATACAGGCGGCCACGGCGATGGCGGCGAACAGCCAGCGCTGCCAGCCCGGGTGGCTTGCCAGAAAGCTGAACGCCGCCCCGGTGTTGTGCACCAGCGTCAGGTTGAAAAACGGCAGCACCTTCACCGGCTCGGCGTAGCCCAGCAGGTGGCTGGCGGCATACTTGGTGGCCAGGTCCAGCACCACCACGGCCAGCGCCAGCCACAGCCAGCGCAGGGGTCTGTGCATGGCGCGGCCCATGGGCGCTGCCTGAGCGTGGTTGCGGTGGGCCTCAGGCATAGCGGCGAATCTCACCTTCGCCCTCGGGCAGGTTGGCGATGCAGCGCCCGCAGAGGTCGGTGTGCCCGGGGTGGCTGCCCACGTCTGGGCGGTGGTGCCAGCAGCGCTCGCACTTGGCGTGAGGGCTGGCGCTGACCGCGACTTTCAGGCCGTCCATGTCGGTGGCCTCGGCCTGCTCGGCCTTTGCCAGGGGGCGCAAATGCACTTCGCTGGTGAGCATGACAAAGCGCAGCTCGTCGCCCAGCCGAGCCAGGGTGGCGTGGAGCGCGTCGTCCACGTAGAGCGTGACCTCGGCGGCCAGGCTGCCCTTGATGATCTTGGCGTTGCGCGCGTCTTCCAGGCACTTGTTCACCGCGTTCTTGACGTCGAGGAGCTCGGCCCAGAAAGCCCGGCCCATCTCGGAGTCGGCGTCGAGCGTGGAAAGGCCGGCATAGTACTCTTCCAGCAGCACGCTGTCGCCGCGCTCGCCGGGGATGTGCTCATGGATTTCCTCGGCGGTGAACGAAAGGATCGGCGCGACCCAGCGGCACAGCGCCTCGACCACGCGGTAAAGCGCCGTCTGGGCGCTGCGCCGGGCGAGCGAGTCCGCCTGGGTGGTGTACTGGCGATCCTTGATCACGTCGAGATAGAAACCGCCCAGCTCGCCGGCGCAGAAGTTGTGCACCTGCTGGTAGACGTCGAGGAAACGGTACTCCTCGTAGGCCGTCTCGATGCGCGCCTGCAGCTGCGCCGCGCGGTCCACCACCCAGCGGTCCAGCGCCAGCATGTCAGCAAAGGGCACGGCGTCTGCGGCGGGCTCGAACCCGGTGAGGTTGGCGAGCAGAAAGCGCGAGGTGTTGCGGATGCGGCGGTAGACGTCGGCGGTGCGCTTGAGGATTTCGTCCGACACGGCCATTTCGCCGGAATAGTCGGTGGAGGCCACCCAGAGGCGCAGAATGTCCGCCCCCAGCTTGTCCATGACCTGCTGGGGGGCCACCACGTTGCCGGTGGACTTGGACATCTTGCGGCCCTTGGCGTCCACGGTGAAGCCGTGGGTCAGAAGCTCGCGGTACGGCGGCTGGCCGTCGATGGCGCAGCCGGTCAGAAGCGAGGAGTGAAACCAGCCGCGGTGCTGGTCCGAGCCTTCCAGGTAAAGATCCGCCCGGGGGCCGGTCTCGTGCCCGTGGGGGTGCGAGCCGCGCATCACGTGGCGGTGGGTGGTGCCGGAGTCGAACCAGACGTCGAGAGTGTCGGTGACCTTCTCGTAGTCGTCGGCTTCAACGCCCAGAAGCTCGGCAGGCTCGAGGTTGAACCAGGCGTCGATGCCGCCCTGCTCCACTCGCTTGGCGGCCTCTTCGATGAGCGCCACGGTGCGCGGGTGCAGCTCGCCGGTCTGGCGGTGCAAAAACAGCGGCAGCGGCACGCCCCAGTTGCGCTGGCGGGAGATGCACCAGTCCGGGCGGTTGGCGATCATGGCGTGCAGCCGCGCCTGGCCCCAGCTTGGGGTGAACCGCGTGGCGTCGACGCCTTCGAGCGCCCTCTCGCGCAGGGTCTTGCCGTCACGGCCGGCAAGGTCCATGCCCACAAACCACTGGGCGGTGGCGCGGTAGATCACCGGCGTCTTGTGCCGCCAGCAGTGCATGTAGCTGTGGGTGATGGGGATGTGGGCCAGCAGCGCGCCTTTTTCGCGCAGCTTGTCGACGATGTGGGGGTTGGCCTTCCAGATCATCTCGCCGCCGAAAAACTCGAGATCGTCGGCGTAGACGCCGTTGCCCTGCACCGGGTTGAGCATGTCGTCGAAGTCCATGCCGTAGTCCCGGCAGGTGTTGAAGTCGTCCACCCCGTAGGCCGGCGAGGAGTGCACGATGCCGGTGCTGCCTTCTTCGCACTCGACGTAGTCGGCAAGATACAGAGGCGATGACCGCGCGTAGAGCGGGTGGCGAAAGCGGATCCGCTCAAGCGAGGCGCCCCGGGCGGTGGCGATGGCCTTGCCCTCCAGGCCAAAGCGCTCGAGGCAGCTTTCCACCAGCTCTTCGGCGACCATCAGCAGGCGTTCGCCCACGTCCACCAGGGCGTAGGTGAAGTCCGGGTGGACGTTGAGCGCCTGGTTGGCGGGAATGGTCCAGGGCGTGGTGGTCCAGATGGCCACGGCCGCGGGCTTGCCAAGCTCGCTCAGGCCGAAGGCGGCGGCGAGCCCGGCGTCGTCCTCGACGGGAAAGGCCACGTCGATGGCGTCGGACTGCTTGTCGGCGTACTCGACCTCGGCTTCGGCCAGCGCCGAGCCGCAGTCGAAGCACCAGTTCACCGGCTTGAGCCCCTTGAACACGTAGCCGGCCTCGACCATGGCGCCCAGCGCGCGGATCTCGCCGGCTTCGTTGGCGTAGTCCATGGAGCGGTAGGGGTTGTCCCAGTCGCCGACGACGCCCAGGCGGACAAAGTCCGTCAGCTGGGTCTCGATCTGGGCGCTGGCGTACTCCCGGCACAGCTCCCGGGCGTGAGCCGGTTCCAGATGCTTGCCGTGGGTGGTTTCCACCTTGTGCTCGATGGGCAGGCCGTGGCAGTCCCAGCCCGGCACGTAGGGGGCGTCGAAGCCGGCGAGGTTCTTGGACTTGACGACGATGTCCTTGAGGATCTTGTTGACGGCGTGACCGATATGAATGCTGCCGTTGGCGTAGGGAGGGCCGTCGTGGAGCACGAACAGCGGCTTGCCCGCGCGCGCCTGGCGCAGGCGCTGGTAAATGCCCAGGTCCTGCCACTGCGACACGCGCCCCGGCTCGCGCTTGGGCAGCATGCCGCGCATGGGAAAATCGGTTTCAGGCAGGTTTAGCGTGTGCTTGTAATCCATAGTCCGGTCAGCCGTCGTTAGCGTCGGCGGCACTACCCGCCGAGGAAGAATCAAAAGGGGGAGAGTGGGAGCCGGCCGCTTCGCCGCCGAGCGGGGCCGAGGCCAGGGGTAGCGCGCTGTCGTCATCGATGGCGGCAGCGGCAAGGTAGCGCCGGGCGCTCACCTGATCCCGAGCGATCTGCTCCTTGAGCGCGGCAAAGTCGTTGAACTTGACCTCGCCGCGCAGCCGCGCACAGGGGTAAACCGTCATCCGCTGGCCGTAGAGATCGTCGCTGAAGTCAAACAGATGGACTTCAAGCATCGGCCGGGTGCTGCCCACCGTGGGGCGAAAGCCGACGTTGGCCACGCCCCGGTAGCGCTCGCCGTTTTCCCGCTCGGCCACCACGGCAAACACGCCGCGCAGCGCAAGCGGGCGCGGCAGCAGCGGAAGATTGGCCGTGGGCGCGCCGATGGTGCGGCCCAGCTGCTGGTCGCGCACGATTCGCCCGTCCAGGGTATAGGGCCGACCCAGCAGCCGAGCGGCGGCGCAGAAGTTGCCGCTGGCAAGCAGGGTGCGCACCCGGGTGCTGGAGACGCGCTCGTTCTCTATTTCGAAGCTGCGAGTATGCTCGACGCCAAAGCCGCACGCCTGGCCCACGGTTTCCAGCAGGGCGAAGTCGCCCTGGCGGTCGCAGCCAAAGCGAAAGTCGTCGCCCACGACCAGGTGGCGCACGCCGAGGCCGGCGAGCAGCACCCGGTCGATGAACTCGCGCCCGGTGAGGCTGCGCAGCGCCTCGTTGAACGGCAGGCAGAGCACCTGGTCGACGCCGTGGCGGCGCAGCAGGCGCACCTTTTCGCGCAGCCGGGTCAGCCGCGGCGGCGCCTGGTCTCCGGCAAAGTACTCGCGCGGCTGGGGCTCGAACACCACCACGGCCAGGGGCACGCCCAGGCGCGCGGCGTGCTCGCGGCACTGCTGCAAAATGGCCTGATGGCCGCGGTGCACGCCGTCGAAGTTGCCGATGGTTGCCACGCAACCCCGGTGGGACGCCTGTAAATTGTGCAAACCTCGTATGACGCGCATACCACTCAAGCCCTTGATCGTTGCCGAATACGCTTTCCGGCGCCCAAATCGGAGATTATAACGCACCGCGCGCCGCCTTGTAGGCCCCGCGGCTAGCCGCCCATGCGCAGATGCCCGGGCCGCAGCCCCAAAAGCCCCAGCCAGGCAAAGTAGGCGCCGGCCCCGGCTGCCACCAGCAGCGCCACCCAGGCCGCTCGCCAGCCAAGCTCGGCGTCAAACCAGGCCGCCACGCCGGGCACCAGCAGCCCGAGCACCGCCACCATCAGCGCGCATCCGCCAAGCAGCTGAGCGGCAAAGCGCCCCCAGCCGGGCTGGAGCACCAGCACGTTCTGACGGCGCAGCAAAAAGGCCAGCAGCCCGGCGTTCAGAAACGCGGACAGCGACGTGGCCAGCGCCAGCCCGGCGTGGGCCAGCGGCCAGATCAACGCCAGGTTGAAGCCCATATTGGCCACCATGGCGACCATGCCCACCTTGACCGGCGTCTTGGTATCCTGCCGGGCAAAAAAACCCGGCGCCAGCACCTTGATCAGCATGAACGCCGGCAGCCCCAGCGCATAGGCTCGCAGACTCATGGCCGCCATGTGAATGTCCTGCTCGGTCATGGCGCCATAGTGGAACAGCGTAATCAACAAGGGCTCGGCAAGCACGGCAAGCGCCAGCGCCGCCGGCAGCCCCAGCAGCAGCACCATGCGCACGGCCCAGTCGAGCATGGCGGAAAAATGCGCCGTTGACTGCTCGGCATGGCGGCGGGAGAGCGCCGGCAGAATCACCGTGCCGATGGCCACGCCGAACACGCCCAGCGGCAGCTCCACCAGGCGGTCGGAATAATAAAGCCAGGACACGCTGCCCCCCGCCAACAGGGAGGCGAGCACCGTATCCAGCAGCAGGTTGATCTGGGCGACCGAGACGCCAAAAAGCGCCGGCGCCATCAGCTTCAGGATGCGCTTGACGCCGTCGTGGGCAAAGTTCGGCCAGGGGGCCGGCAAAAGTCCCAGCCGCGCTAGAAACGGCACCTGAAAGGTCAGCTGCACGGCCCCGGCAATGAGCACCCCCCAGGCCAGCGCCATGGCCGGCACCTCCATCAGCGGGGTCAAGAACAGCGCCGCGCCGATCAGCGAGAGGTTGAGCAGCACCGGGGTGAACGCCGGCACCGCAAAGCGCCCCCAGGTGTTGAGCACGCTGCCGGCAAACGCCGTCAGCGAAATCAGCAGCAGATAGGGAAACGTCAGCCGCAGCATGTCCACCGTCAGCGCCAGCTTTTCCGGGTCGCGGCCAAAGCCCGGGGCAAACAGCCAGGCAAGCCAGGGCGCGGCAAGGACGGCGACCGCGGTGAGCAGCGCAAGCGCCGCCCCCAGGCTGCCGGCGGTCGCGTTCAAAAGCTCGCGCACCTCCTCTCGGGCGCGCCGGGCGGAGTATTCCGACAGCACCGGCACAAACGCCTGGTTGAACGCCCCTTCGGCGAACAGCCGGCGCAGAAAGTTGGGGATCTTGAAGGCGACAAAAAACGCATCCGCCCCGCTGCCGGCGCCCAGCAGCGTGGCGATGACCACGTCGCGCACAAGCCCCATGACCCGGGAGAGCATGGTCATGGTGCTGACCATCAGCCCCGAGCCCATCAGCCCCTTGCGCGCCGGCGGTGAAGTCTTGTCGTCTGCCGATGTTTGCGTGCTCATGGCTTTTGTTCCACGCCGATTGCGCCGCCCGCCGAACGCATCCGCCGGCGGGTCAGACATAAAAAAACCGGCCGCAGCCGGTTTTTTTCAGGCGTCTGCCGGCTTACGCCGCCAGTGCCTTGACGCGCTTGTTCAAGCGGCTTTTCAGGCGCGCGGCCTTTTTCTTGGACAGCGCATCCTTGTCGGCGATGCGGTCGATGATCGGCTGCGCCTTCTGGAACTCTTCCATGGACCTGGCGTGGTCGCCGGTTTCAACGGCCTTGAGCACGCGCTTGACGTAAGTGCGGACCATGGTGCGCTGGCTGGATCTCAGGGCACGACGCTTCTCGGCCTGAAGGGCGCGCTTGCGGGCTTGCTTGCTGTTCGCCACTGGGTATCTCCTTGGAGAAATAGGGTTGCCGTTCAACGACAACGGTTTAACGCGATAGTTGCCGCTTTGTAGCGACGTGACATCCGCGACACGGCCGGCCTGCGAGGCTTGCAGACCGCCGTTCGCCAAAAAGGTCGACAGGGCCGCTTGGCCACCTGTCGATACGGGCATGTCTGAGAGGATGGCGCAGTCTATCACGCGCTTTATAGGCTGGCTAGCATGCGCGACAAAACCTCAGCTTCATTGCCGCCAGCCTCCATCGCCCGGCCTGGGCTTTTCTATCCCTCTCAGCAGGAAGAACGGGCTCGGCGGGAAAAACTGGCACGGCAGGAAAATTGACGCTTCCCTGATCTGCCTCACTTTTGTTCTATATAGCGCCCCTCCGCGAACTGGTAAAATGCCGATTTACTTATTCACCCCTCCTCTTTGACGACCACGCCTAAGGAAACCGTCATCATGCCCAAGCTATACGCAGCATCCGGCCAGCCGCGATTTTTTCGCCGCTGGCTTTTTTTGCTGACTATCCCCCTGCTTCTTGTCAGCCTGCCCGGCCACGCCATGAACGGCGCGCTCGACCTGACCGAGACCCGCGTGGGCATGCTGGCCATCGCCGTGTTTGTCCTGGCGTACATGCTGGTCATCGCCGAAGAAAAGTTACACATGCGCAAGTCCAAGCCGGTGCTGGTGGCCGCGGGGATCATCTGGGCGCTGATCGGCTGGGTGTACGTCAATAACGGCATGTCCGCGGCCTCCGAGCAGGCGTTTCGCACCACGCTGCTGGAATTTACCGAGCTGATGCTGTTTTTGCTGGTGGCGATGACCTACATCAACGCCATGGAAGAGCGCCGGGTGTTCGACAAGCTGCGCTCGTGGATGCTGCTCAAGGGCTTCAGCTATCGCTCGCTGTTCTGGCTGACCGGAGGGCTTGCCTTCGTGCTCTCGCCGGTAGCCGACAACCTGACCACGGCGCTTTTGATGTGCGCCGTCATCACCAAGGTGGCCGAAGGCGACAAGCGCTTCATCAACCTGGCCTGCATCAACGTGGTGGTGGCCGCCAACGCCGGCGGCGCTTTCAGCCCGTTCGGCGATATCACCACGCTGATGGTGTGGCAGGCGGGCATCGTGGAGTTCCATACGTTTTTTGCCCTCTTCTTCCCGGCGCTGGCCAACTTCCTGATTCCCGCGATCATCATGAGCCTGTTCATCAAAAGCGACAAACCGTCGAGCATCCAGGAAGACGTCTGGCTCAAGCGCGGCGCCCGGCGCATCGTGCTGCTGTTCCTGCTGACCATCGCCACCGCCGTTACCTGCCACATGCTGCTGGGGCTGCCGCCGGTGCTGGGCATGATGACCGGGCTTGGCTACCTGCAGTTTTTCGGCTACTTCCTGCGCCAGAGCCTGCCGCGCTCGCTTGAGCGCAAGCGCGAACGCTACAGCCGCCGGGGCGACCAGAAAAAGCTCGCCCAGCTGGGCAGCGTAGTGCCGTTCGATATCTTCAGCCGGGTGGCGCGCAGCGAATGGGATACGCTGCTGTTCTTCTACGGCGTAGTGATGTGCGTCGGCGGGCTTGGCTTCATGGGCTACCTGAGCCTGCTTTCCGAGGCTCTGTACGGCGGCTGGGACGCCACCTCGGCCAACGTCACCCTGGGCGCGCTCTCCGCTCTGGTGGACAACATCCCGGTGATGTTTGCGGTGCTGACCATGGAGCCGGACATGTCCCAGGGTCACTGGCTGCTGATCACCCTGACCGCGGGCGTCGGCGGCAGCCTTCTGTCGATCGGCTCGGCGGCGGGCGTGGCGGTCATGGGGCAGGCGCGCGGCGCCTACACCTTCATGGGCCACCTGCGCTGGATGCCGGCCATTTTCCTCGGCTATGTCGTCAGCATCCTCTTGCACCTGTGGATCAACGCCGGCAGCTTCGCCGGCTAGCCCGGCGGCGGAAATGACCGCGGGCGTCGGCGGCAGCCTTCTGTCGATCGGCTCGGCGGCGGGCGTGGCGGTCATGGGGCAGGCGCGCGGCGCCTACACCTTCATGGGCCACCTGCGCTGGATGCCGGCCATTTTCCTCGGCTATGTCGTCAGCATCCTCTTGCACCTGTGGATCAACGCCGGCAGCTTCGCCGGCTAGCCCGGCGGCGGAAAGCTTCCCGCCACCCTCCTCTGCCCGGCGTCAGCCGGGCAGGCTAACCGGCCCGGCACGCTCGACCACGCGCTGCCAGGCCGCGTCCTCCTCGACTCGCTGAAGAAAGGCGGTAATTGCCGGGTAGCCGTCCAGCGAACGCGTCAGACCGAGCGTTTGCAGCGGAAAGCTCATCTGGATATCCGCCCCGCTTGGCCAGCCCGGCGCAAACTCGCCGTGGCGGGCCAGGTGCGCCTCGATCAGGGCCAGGTGCCGTTCGAGCCGGGGTCCCAGAAAACGCTGGTTGACGGCCTTGTCGATGCCTTTGGCCACGGGGCGAACCGGCCACGGCGACTGCGCGGGCAGCTGGCCGAAAACCAGCCGCATGACCAGAAGCGGCATCAGCGACCCCTCGGCGTAGTGCAGCCAGTAGCGGTAGTTCACCCAGCCGGCGGCGTCGTCCGCCGCGGGCTGGCAGCGGCCCTCACCGTAGCGCGCCAGCAGAGACTCGATGATCGCGCCGGATTCGGCCAGGGTCTGCTCGCCGTCGGTGATCACCGGCGAGGCGCCCAGCGGATGCACGCGCCTGAGCGACTCCGGCGCCAGCCCGTCGGCGCTACGCGGATATTCCACCAGTTCGTAGTCGAGCTCAAGGGCTTCCAGCAGCCAGAGGATGCGGTGAGAGCGGGACTTTTCCAGATGGTGAAGGCGAATCATCAGATTTTGCGCGGGATACCCGGTACTTTCAGTGCCGGAAGGGATAGCGCGTCGCCCGCAGGGCGACCTGTTACGCCACCGTCTGCCCCGCTCCTCCCTTTGGTTGAATGGATGAGGTGAGGCGGTAGCCGTAGCCATCACCGCGTTGGATCAGCAAGCAGTGCTTGTGCGAGATACCTTGCACTGCCCCCTGCTCGGTCTGAATGTTGAAGCGGCCGGTTTTACGCACAGCGACACGGCCCGTATGGATGCCGGCCTTCTTGCCGGTGGGCACGATGGCTTTCACCATGTCGCCGGTCTGAAAACCGTGCACCTGCTTCTGCCGCATCAGATAGCCACGCGGGAAACCGTGCCGGGTCAATCGGGTGCGTTGATAGCTGCCGCGTCCGGTGGCCTTGATCGTCAGCGTCGGCACCTGCCAATGGTGCAGGGCGTCCATTGGGCCGACGCAGGCGGCGTCCAGGGCGTGGGTCTTGGGAATGCCGAGGCGCTGGCGGTTGTACTTGGTGCGCCCGCCGCTACCTGCTGTCACCGGCAGACCGGTGGCCTTGAGAGCACCGAACAGCACCCAACGGGTCGCGTTGACGGCGCTGGCATCCCGCAGCGGGCGCTTGAGCTCACATTGCACGCGCTCCTGTCGAGCATCCGCCGACAGGTTGTTAGCCTTGAGTCGCTTCTTGAGCCCCTTGTCGGTGGTGAAGAAAGTGTCCAGCGTGCCGTTGCCCTTGCCCTGGTTGCAGGCGTGGCAGGCCAGCGTCAGGTTACTGACGCGGTGCGAGCCACCGTGAGCACGAGGTACCACATGCTCGACGTCCAGTGGGGTGTCGGTATCACCACAGTAGGCGCACTCGCGCCCCCACTTTTCCAGCAGGTATTCGCGCACCTCGTAGCCGAGCAGCGAGCCCTGCTGGTACTCGACACCGCTGATCTCCGGGTTGTCCAGCTTCTGCGTATCGAAGCGCACCAACTCCTGACTGATGGCAGTGACCGGCGCCAGACGAGTCAGCCGGTTCACCCAAGCCGTGATGGTATCGACACGGTGCCGCAGGCTGGGAGCCAGCCAGCCCTTGGGTCGGGTGCGGTTGTTGAAGCGTGGCGCCCGGTAGCGCAGGTTCTGACGGCGACGACGGCGACGAAAGGCTCGGCGCTGCTCCAGCGCCTTGCGAATCTGAAAGCCACGATGGACAAGCTCGAACAGGCACAGCACGTGACGATCCTCGGCATCCTCGCGCACTAACGCCAGCCCGGTGGTCTTGCTGCCGGGGTCGATGCCGAGTCGCAGCGGCTGGGTGTCACCCTCCACCCGATCCTTGAGCCGGATCGTGAACGGATAGCGCTTATGCACCACAGCGCGACCGCGTTCCCGCAACAACCGGGCGCGCTTCTCGCTGCACGGCATCAGGGGCCGTTTCTGTTTGTCCAATACGAAAACCGCCATGCGATTTTCTCCTGTGTTAATGCCCTTACGGGCCTGGTGTCGCGGATCGTTCGATCCGTCTCCCCTCGGGAATGTCGATAACCGGCTCCTGCCTGACGGCAGCGATCAAGACCTTCGGCGTTTTACCTTGCGCCAGCATGATCCTGACCTTCCAGAGCCCGCCGCTGAGGAAGCACGGCGGGGTGGGTCTTGGCGACCTGTTACCAACGTAGCGGGTTGACTACCGCTTTCCCTGGTCAGCCGGGCTTGCTTTCACAAGCCTCTCCCTTCAGGGAGAGGTAGCTGACGGCGGGTCTCCGATGTCGCGGGCAGAGCGGGAAGCAAGAGGTGGCCGGCAAAAGACGTGCCGTACGCCAAGCGTAGCAGCCCTGGCGCTAAGGCGGCGGAAAATGCACTTCGTCGCCGCGGGTGTCGAGCTGGGTGATGCGCGCCGGGCGGCCCTGATCGTCCAGCGTGACCAGCCCCAGGCCGCTTGCGTTCCACAGCCGCTCGCCGGCATTGCCGCGGTCGGGAACGCGGGGATAGATGCGCAGCCGGCGGCGCTTGGTGAGGATATTCAGCGGCGACCAGGGCGCATACAGCCAGCGGTTGAGCCGGTCGAACACGTCCAGCAGCGTGTCGGGGAAGGTATTCTTGATGCCGCTGGAGGTGATTTGCCACAGCCGCGGCGAGCGCTGCCGGTGGCGCAGCACAATGTCGTAGGCGAAGGAATAGTGGACGTCGCCGGAGAGGATCACGTAGTTGCCCGGGGTGCGCGAATGCCGCCAGATATTGAGCAGCACGCTGGCCGCGCCGCGGTGGGCCATCCAGTTTTCGGCGTCCACCATCAGGGGCTTGCCAAGCCAGGTGAACACCTGCTGCACGGTCTCGATCAGCTTGACGCCGAACATCGGCGTCGGCGAGATGATCACCGCCCCCGGGGCGTCCAACAGCATCTGCTGCAGCTCTGTCAGCGCCTCCCAGTCCATCAGCCCCGAGGGGCGCTTGGGGTGGCGCTCGCTGCGCCAGCGCCGCGTGCGGGTGTCCAGCACGATCAGCGGCGGCGTGGCCTCGTCCACCTGATAGGCGTAGCCCTCGAACGCCAGCAGCGCGTCGATCAGCGCATCCTGGCGGCCGGGATCCAGCCAGCCGCCCGACGCCGCGGCGTTGCCCAGCAGCTCGCGGGTCTGGTTCACCAGCGGTGCCGTGCCGTCGGGGTCGTTGCCCCAGCCCTGGCACAATAGATAGGCCACCAGGGCGTTGCCGATGATCCGCCGGGAAAACGCATGGCCGTAGGCGTTGTGCTCCCAGTCGGCGTGGAGGTTCCAGTCGTCGGTGACGTCGTGGTCGTCGAAAATCATCAGCGTCGGCAGGTGGGCCATCAGCCGGGCGCACTGGCCAAGGCCGTCGCGAAAGCCGTCGACCGCCTCGCTCTCCCGGCGATAGCGCGCAGCGTCCTCTTCCTCCAGCGCGGGCATCCCGCACGCTGCCAGCTGCCAGGGCGTCGGCGACCACGCCAGGCAGTACATGGCGAGTATTTCGCCCAGCGTCATCAGGTGGTTGTGCGCGTTGGCGGTGGTAAACACCGGCTTTCTGGCGCCGCCGAAAAACCCCTTGCGCAGCGCCGCGCTGCTCTCCACGTCCGGCAGCAGAAGGTCGCGGTGGTAGTAGGTGCTGTCGGCGGCGTAAAGCGCCGGGCTGTCCGGCAGCGTCGCGCCGCTCAGGGTTTCGTCCCACAGGCCCAGCCGCGCAATCAGCGCGTGAATGTGGCACAGCATGGGTCCGGCGACGTCGTCGGCGTAGATCTGATCGCCGGTCATCAACAGCCAGGCCGGGCGCCGAGCCGGATCGTCCACGTCGTCGGCCAGCCAGTCGTCCCCGCGCACCAGGCCATCGGCCACCGGGTGGTGGGGCTTGCGGCACGAGCCGTGCATCAGCCGGCGGTGGCTCGAGGCGATCACCACGCTTGGCATCGCCGCCCCGGCATGGCAAAGCCAGGGGGCCCACTGGGCAATGCCGCTTTGGCTGCCGTCGCCATGGCAGATGCCGACGTCATAGTCGATCAGCGTGTCCCGGGGCAGCGGCTCGTCCAGAGCGACGTCCACCAGGTATAGGAAGGCGTGGCGGCCGATCGCCAGGCGCGGCTGGTCCGTCAGGGAAATACGACGAGATTTGCCACCGCGCGGGGCGAGCGTCAATATCAGATCAAGCGGCCGGCAGGTGACCAGCCACATCACCCAGCGGCGGGGGGATATCCGGCGCAGCAGCGGGCCGACCAGCACGTCGGGCAAGGCGCTCTCGTCGGCGTGGTCGAAGGCCGGCGCACCCGGCGGCGGGGCAGTTTCCGCTGGAGAAAACGACATGGCACATCCCCGGTGTTGAAAGCCGTATTAACAAGCTGACGTTGAAAAGCTGAGGTTAAAAAGAAAGGAGCCCAGTTGACAGGAGAAAGCGCAACAGGTTCAGACAGCGCCCCGCTCTCGGCGCCGGCCTGCCTTGAAGGCGTCGCCGAGACGCTTGCCGCCCCGGCGCTGCGCGACCTGGCCTGGCTGTGCCGGGCGCCGGACCTGGTGACTCTGGCCGGCTATCCCGGGCGGCCGGACGGCGACGCGCTGGGGCTTGCCACCTCCGCGGCGCTAAGCGGCTGGCTGGCGCAGCAGACGCCCCGGGCCGGCGAGGCGCAGTGGTCGCGGCTACGCCTGGCGCGCCTGGGGCACTACCACGAAAGGCTCTGGCATTACCTGCTCGACCACGCGCCGCAGACGCGGCTGCTGGCCCACGGCGTGCGGGTGGCGGAGCGGCGCCACACCCTGGGCGAAATGGACATGATCTATCGCACCCGCCGGGACCCGACGCCGATCCACCTGGAAGTGGCGATCAAGTTCTACCTGGGGCTGCCCGAAGGCCCGGGCGCGGCAGCAGGCCAGAGCCGATGGATCGGCCCCGGGGGCTTTGACAGCCTGGCGCTCAAGAGCAGCCACATGGCGCGCCGGCAGCTGGCGTTTTCCGCCACCCCGGCGGCGCGCCGAGCGCTGCGCCACTGGCTCGCCCCCAGAGACGCCGGCGAAGCCTTGACCCCGCCCGGCGCGCAGTTCGCCATGCCGGGCGTATTGTTCTACCCCTTTCACGCGACGCTGCCGGCGCCTGCCGGCAGCACCCCCGAGCACTACCGCGGGCTCTGGTGCTACGCCCGGGACTGGCCGGCGCTCGCCGCCACTCTGCCGCCCTCTGCCCTGGGCACCCGGCTGCCCAAGCCCTGCTGGCTGGCCCCGCCGCCGTTTGCCTCCTTTGTCCCGCTTCGCCAGGCCGCGGACGCTGCGCTTGCCCGGCTGCAAAAAGCGCCGGTGGCGCAGCAGCTGATGCTTTATCTGCCGCCCGGGGGCGAGACCCGGCGGGTATTCATCGTCCCCGACGACTGGCCGCGGCAGATCCCGCTGCCGCCGGCCGGCTGAGCGGAAAAGCTACTGCGTCGGGCGTATGACCACCAGGTTATCCCGGTGGATCAGCGAGCGCGCCTCGACGTAGCCCAAAAGCGCCTCGATCTGGTGGCTGGGCTGGCCGGCGAGCTTGCGCGCCTCGTCGGCGCCGTAGTTGGCAAGCCCCTTGGCGACCAGCGTGCCCTGCTCGTCCACGCAGGCCACCACGTCGCCTCGGCGGAAGGAGCCCTGCACCCGGCGCACGCCCACCGCCAGAAGGCTCGACCCACGCTCGAGCAGCACCTTGACCGCCCCGGCATCCAGCGTCAGCGTGCCGCGCACCTGGAGCTGCCCGGCCAGCCAGCGCTTGCGCGCGGCCAGCGGCGCCTGCCCCGGGCGCAACAGCGTCCCCAGGGTTTCGCCGTCCATCAGCCGGGTCAGCACGTTCGGCTGGCGGCCGCCGGCGATCACCGTCACCGCGCCGGAGCGGGCGGCCAGCCTGGCCGCGCGCACCTTGGTGCTCATGCCGCCGCGCCCCAGCGCACCGCCGTCGCCGGCCACCGCTGCCAGCCGCGGATCGTCGGCGCGGCCTTCGGCAATCAGCGCAGCGTCAGGATTATGCCGCGGGTCGGCGTCGAACAGCCCCTCCTGATCGGTGAGCAGCAAGAGCGCGTCGGCTTCCAGCAGGTTGGCCACCAGCGCGCCCAGGGTGTCGTTATCGCCAAAGCGGATTTCGTCGGTGACCACGGTGTCGTTTTCGTTGATCACCGGCACCACGCGCATTGCCACCAGGGTGCGCAGGGCCGACAGCGCGTTCAGATAGCGCTTGCGGTTGGACAGGTCGTCGTGGGTAAGCAGGATCTGCGCGGTGAGAATATCGTGGCGGGCAAAGTGCTGTTCGTAGCTCTGGGTCAGCCCGTTCTGCCCCACGGCAGCGGCGGCTTGAAGCTCGTGCACTTCGTTGGGGCGCGCCTGCCAGCCCAGCCGCAGCATGCCCGCCGCCACCGCGCCGGACGATACCAGCACCACTTCCACGCCGCGCCGATGCAGCGTGGCAATCTGATCCACCCAGCCGCCGATGGCGGCTTCATCCAGCCCGCGGCCGTCATTGGTCAGAAGCGAACTGCCGATTTTCACCACCACCCGGTGCCCTCGGGATAGCGCCTCGCGCCCCGGCTCCTGCTCATTGCTCACAGCATAGCTCCTTGCCGCTCACCCGGCGTTGAAAGCGCCGCGTCAGGGCGCGTATTCCACTTCCACGTCGTAGTCATCGTCGTCAAAGTCGTCGTCGTCACCGTCTTCGTCCCGGGGCTTGCGCTTGCGGCCCAGGCGAGCCTCGGTGCGCGCCACGGCTTCTTCCTCCATGCGCCGGCGCATGGCTTGCTCCTCGGCGTAGGCGGCTTCGTCCTCGTGCTCCAGGCGCTGCTGCTCTTCGAGCCAGCGGTACACCGCCTGAACCAGCGGCAGGGTTCCGTCCTGGCTGAGGGCCGAGAGGGAATATACCGGTCCTTCCCAGCCGAGCGCCTCGACGATTTCCCGAGCCCGGGCCTCGCGCTCGTCCTCGGGCAGCAGGTCGAACTTGTTGAGCACCAGCCAGCGCGGACGCTCGGCAAGCGCCGGAGAAAACTCGGCAAGCTCCCGGGCGATGGCTTTGGCCGACGCCACCGGGTCGGTGTCATCAAAGGGCGCGACGTCCACCACGTGGAGCAGCAGGCGGGTACGCGTGAGATGCTTGAGAAAGCGCAGCCCCAGCCCGGCCCCTTCCGAGGCGCCTTCGATCAGCCCGGGGATGTCGGCCATGACGAAGTGTTCCTGCGGGCCGAGCTTGACCACCCCGAGGTTGGGCACCAGCGTCGTGAACGGATAGTTGGCCACCTTGGGCTTGGCTGCAGACACCGCGCGGATCAGCGTGGACTTGCCCGCGTTGGGCAGGCCCAGAAGGCCCACGTCGGCCATCACTTTCATTTCAAAGCGCAGGTTGCGCCGCTCGCCGTCGGTACCCGGCGTGGTCCGGCGCGGCGCGCGGTTGGTGGACGACTTGAAGTGGATATTGCCCAGCCCCCGGCGGCCGCCTGCGGCCACCAGCACCACCTGGCCGCCCTCGGTGACGTCGGCGATCACCTCCAGGGTGTCTTCGTCGATCACCGTGGTGCCCACCGGCACCTTGACGTGCAGGTCGTTGCCGGCGCGGCCGCTCATCTGACGGCCCTGGCCGGGGCGGCCGTTTTCCGCCTTGTAAAAGCGCTGGTACTTGAAATCGATCAGGGTATTCAGCGAGTCGTCGCCGATCAGATGGACGCTGCCGCCGTGACCGCCGTCGCCGCCGTCCGGCCCGCCCTTGGGCACGTATTTTTCGCGGCGAAAGCTCAGACAGCCGTTGCCGCCATTTCCCGCCTCGACAATCACCGAGGCTTCGTCGAGAAATTGCATGGTTGTTGCTCCTGGCCGCTCTCGCCGCCGTTTACATCGCTGGATGCCCTCGAGCACCCCTGTGCATTTTGTTGCGACCTGCGCTGTGCTGCAACCGCTGCCCGGCTCAACCCGGGGAGCGCAGACAAAAAAGCCCCGCCGTGGCGGGGCCTGTCGTTCTTTGCCGTCGTTCGTGGCAGCGGCTTTGCTTACGCGGACACGACGCTCACGAACTTGCGGTTCTTCGGACCCTTGGTCTCGAACTTGATCACGCCTTCGTTCAGTGCGAACAGGGTGTGATCCTTGCCGATGCCCACGCCGGTGCCGGCATGAAACTTGGTGCCGCGCTGGCGCACGATGATGTTGCCCGGCGTTGCCGCCTGGCCACCAAAGAGCTTCACGCCAAGGCGCTTGGATTCACTGTCGCGACCGTTACGCGTGGAACCGGCGGCTTTTTTGTGTGCCATGGTTAATACCTCCTAGCAGGGAAACAACCGCTTACGCGGTAATTCCGGTGATCTTGACTTCAGTGTACCACTGGCGATGGCCCTGGCGGGTCATGCTGTGCTTGCGGCGGCGAAACTTGATGATCTTGACCTTGTCTCCGCGGCCGTGATCGACGATCTCCGCCGCCACCTTGGCACCGCTGAGCAGCGGCGCGCCAACCTGGATGTCATCACCGTCGGCCACCAGCATCACCTGGTCAAATTCGATGGTTTCGCCGGTGGGAATTTCCAGCTTCTCGAGCTTGAGCGTCTGGCCTTCCTGAACGCGGTACTGTTTGCCACCGCTCTTGATTACTGCGTACATGTCTCTCTCCGGAACGGATTCTAGTGGCGACGACCGGCGCCGCCGCGCTCATCGCGCCTGGCTCTTGTTCGATACGCGCACAATCGACCTGCGGCGAGTGGCGCCCCTTTTGGCAGCCATCTGACAGGGAGCATGACAAGCGGCCGCGTATTATAGCGACCCCCGCGCGGGCGCACAACCGCCGATCAAGATCAACCGCGGCGGGCCGTTACCTTGACGACCACCCGGCACCCCCATAGCATAAGCATCGTTATCAAGCATCGACCCCCGGCGTGTGCCGTTCATTACCTTCATGCTGCCACCTGCATGAGCCGCGCGCCCGCCTTCACCTCTGCCGCGATGAATGGACCCCATGACCACTGACACCCCAGCTTCCACGCCTGCCAGTTCATCGCCGCTGCACGCCGCGGTGGCCGATGACTTTGCCGCGGTCAACCGCACCATCGTTCAGCAGCTGAGCTCCCGGGTGCCGCTGGTCGAGGCCATCAGCGGCTACATCATCGACAGCGGCGGCAAGCGCCTGCGCCCGCTGCTGGTACTGCTGGCCGCGCGCTCCCTGGGCTATGCCGGCGACAAGCACGTGACGCTCGCCACGCTGATCGAGTTCATGCACACCTCGACGCTTCTGCACGACGACGTGGTGGACGAGTCGCACCTGCGCCGGGGCAAGCAGACCGCCAACGACGCCTGGGGCAACGCGCCTTCGGTGCTGGTGGGGGACTTTCTCTACTCGCGCTCGTTCCAGATGATGGTCGACGTGGGCTCCATGCGGATCATGGAAATTCTCTCCGCCGCCACCTGCATCATCGCCGAGGGCGAAGTTCGCCAGCTGACCAACATCGGCAACCCCTCGGTGAGCGAAGACGACTACTTCGCCACCATCCAGGGCAAGACCGCCCAGCTGTTCGAAGCCGCCTCGCAGACCGGCGCCATCATCGCCGACGCCACCCCGGAGCAGGAGGAAGCGCTCAAGCTTTACGGTCGCTACCTGGGGCTCGCCTTCCAGCTGGTGGACGACCTGCTCGACTACCAGGGCGACGCCGACGCCATGGGCAAGAACGTCGGCGACGATCTCGCCGAAGGCAAGCCTACCCTGCCGCTGTTGCGCGCCATGGAAAAGGGCACTCCGGAGCAGGCCAAGCTGATCCGCCAGGCGATCCGCAAGGGCGGGCTCGACCAGCTCGACGCCGTGCTCGAGATCGTGCGCGCTACCGGCGCGCTGGACTACACCCGAGCGCGCGCCGAAACGATGGCCGAAAAGGCCCTGGCCCAGCTGGCCGCCCTGCCGGAAAGCGAGTTCCGCGACACCATGGAAACGCTCGCCCGCGCCGCCATCGAACGCCAGACCTGACCGCACAGCGCCGCACGGCCAAAAAAGGCTTGAAACACCGCCGCAGGCGGCGTATGATCTGCCACCAGTTGACGGCCACGGCCGACAACGCCTCGGAATATAGCTCAGCTTGGTAGAGCGCTGCCTTCGGGAGGCAGAGGTCGTAGGTTCGAATCCTGCTATTCCGACCAAACATTGAAAAAGGGCTTACGCCACGGCGTAGGCCTTTTTTTGTGCCCGATTGTTACACCCGGCATCCGCCGTTCTCTTGCGGCCGGCACCGCCTGACGATGCCGGCCGGCTCGCTAGCTGGCGGCCATTTTTCCTACAGCAGCTCTTTACGCAGCTGGGCGGGGTCTTTGGGCGACAGCAGGCCCGGGGCCACGTCGAATACCGTGCGGGCGCCGCTCTCGCCGCGCTGGGCCAGGCGATACGCCGCGCGGGCGTAGGCCACCAGCGCGCTGGCGGTGAACTCGGGGTTGCTGCCAAGCGCAAGCGAATATTCGATCGACTGCTTGTTGCCGTCGCCGGTCACGCCGCTGCGAATCACAAAGCCGCCGTGGGGCATGGCGCTGTGATCCCGGGCGAAGGTCTCGTCGTCGATGAAGTGAACTTCGGTGTCGTAGTCGGCGAAGTAGTGGGGCATATTGACGATGGTGTCGCGCACGGTGTCGGCGTCGGCGCCGTCTTCCAGCACCACGTAGCACTCGCGCACGTGCTTTTCCCGGGTGCTGAGCTCGGGCTGCTCGCCGCGGCGCACCCGAGCGATGGCGTCTTCGGAAGGCAGGGTGTACTGCACGCCCTTTTTCACGCCGTCCACGCTGCGCACCGCCTGGGAATGCCCCTGGCTCAGTCCCTTGCCCCAGAAGGAATAGGTTTCGCCCTCGGCCAGCACGGCTTCGCCGAAGGCGCGGTTGAGCGAGAACAGGCCCGGGTCCCAGCCCACTGACATCAAGGCAACGGTGCCGGCCTTTCTGGCCGGCGTATCCAGCGCGGCGTGGTAGTCGTTCACCGTGGCGTGGGTGTCGAAGCTGTCCACGGTGGTGAAAAACTGCGCCAGGTACGGCCCCTGCTCGGGCAGATCGGTCTTGGAGCCGCCGCAAAGCACCATGACATCGATGTCGTCTGCGAAGGTTTCTATCTCGCTCATGGGGTACACCGGCACCTGGCTGTCCAGCGGCGTAACGCTTGCCGAGTCCCGGCGGCTGAATACGCCTACCAGCCGCATGTCGGGGTTTTGCGCAAGAGCGGCTTCAACGCCGCGCCCGAGGTTGCCGTAGCCGGCGATGGCGACTCGAATATGATCGGCCATGTAACACTTTGCCTTTTTGTCGATGAATGGGGGAGCGGGAACTACTCCGTTACGTTGAACACGCTTTTCAAGTAGTGAACGTATTCCGGATCATGAGTGGCGGCCTTGCCCGGCTCGTCGGTGATCTTGGCCACCGGCTGGCCGTTGCACGAGACCATCTTGATGACGATATTCATGGGCGTAACGCCGGGAAGATCGCAGGTCAGATTGGTGCCGATGCCGAAGCTGGTAGAAATACGCCCCTCCAGCTTTTCCTTGATCGCCATGGCGCTATCGAACGTCAGCCCGTCGCTGAAAATCAGCGTTTTGGTTTTGGGGTCGATTCCCAGCGCTTCGTAGTGGCGGATGCATTTCTCGGCAAACTCGAACGGGTCACCGCTGTCGTGGCGCAGGCCGTCGAACAGCTTGGCAAAGTAGAGATCAAAATCCTCGAGGAAGGCATCCAGCGTCACGGTGTCGGTCAGCGCAATGCCCAGATGCCCGCGATACTCCTGCACCCAGGACTCCATGGCGGCGCGCTGGCTGTCTACCAGCCGGCTGCCCAGCTGCTGGTGAGCCATGACCCATTCGTGGGCCATGGTGCCCATGGGCGCAAGGTCGTAGCGCCGGGCGAGGTCCACATTGCTGGTACCCACGAACCGGCCGGGAAACTCCTCGGCCAGCACCTCGACCACGGCCTCCTGCACCGGCTGGGACAGTCGCCGGCGAGTGCCGAAGTCCGCCAGGCGGAAGTTTTCCAGCTGGGCCGGCGTGTAATCCCGGCGCAGAGCGGCAAACTTGCCGCGCAGCCGGGTTACCGCCTGATCCACGGAGGCCTGGGGATAGAGCACCTGGTTACGCACTTCGCTGATAATCGCCAGGATCACGATCTCGAACAGGATGCTGTGCGTCCAGGGACCATCGATGATGATGCACAGATCGCTGCCTTCCATGTAGATGGAAACGTACTCGGGGCAAAAGCGATACAGCTCGAGAAAACGGATGAAATCCGGCGACATATAGACAAAGCTGCCCAGATAGTCGGACTCGGCCGGCGTCAGCGACAGCGAGCGCAGGCTTTCCACCTGGGCGCGTATCTCGCTGAGGTAGGGGCTCAAGTCCTCGGCGTTGCGGCAGCGAAACTCCCACACGACGTTGGCGTTGGCATATTTGTGATGCACCCCCTGCATCATGGTGAGCTTGTACCAGTCGGTATCCAGAAGCGAAGTAATGACCTGTTCCGGCGCGCGGTAGGTGGCCGCCATGCGAGAGACTCCCTGATAGTGACAGTTGACGGTAACGATGCCGGTGACGGTGCCGCTACTCGGACTCGCTGCCGTCATGATAGACGTGCAGTAACCATAATATGGCGTGTGATTAAAACATGGCGTAGCGCAGCGCGGTGGCTAGCCTGCACGGTGACGTCCGGGCGGCGCGGGGGAGGCGTCGCCGGAATCGGCCGCGGACGGGTCGCGACGTTCGCCGGTGAGACGGTACCACTCGGCCTTGTCCAGATAGTGCAAGCACCAGCGGGAGAGCGCGGCCGCGGCCTCTTCGGCACTGTACTGGTTGCTGCGATAGCAGCCGGCAATATCCAGCAGGTCCTGACGCGCCGTGCGTGCCCGGGCACAGCCGCCGTGAACGTTGGCCAGCGGACGGCGCGGGTCGTAGGCCGCGTTGGTCAACGCGGTCAGCCAATAGCCCAGCTCGTGGGCCTGTATCCCACCGTAAACTGCCACCTGCCTGCTCTCCTTTGCCATTAACGCTGCCATGGACATGAGGCCATGCAAGCACCCTAGCCTGCCCGATTCAGGCGCTATTGTCATCTACTCCGCAGCCGGTAGCCGTCAGCGCCGGCGCCTGCCAGCGCTGCGCCCAGCGGCGCTTGGCGGCGGGGCTCTGCTGCTTGAGCGCGTATTCGGCCCGGCTGGCCGCAGCGCGCCCGGCGAAGGGCTGGGCGCCCAGCAGCGCCACCGGCGGATTGGCCCGGGTATAGCGCGCACCCTTGCCGGCGCAGTGGGCGCGGTAGCGTCGGCACAAATCGTTGGTAATGCCGACGTAGGTGCCGCGCCGGCACTCCAGCAGATAGAGATACCAGGTCGCCGCAGCGGGAACGCCACCCCGGCTCATGTCTCGCCACCGGTTTCGTCTTTCTGTTCCAGCGCCCGGCCCATGCGCCCCAGAAAGTCCAGGCAGGCGGCGAGCTGCTCCTTTTGGACGTACTCATCGGGCTGGTGGGCCTGGGCGATGCTGCCCGGGCCCAGAATCAGCGTCTCGAGCCCCGCTTCCTGAAACTGTCCCGCCTCGGTGGCGTAAGCCACGGCGTGGCGCCCGCAGGCCTCGGGCAGGTGAGCCTCGACCAGCGCCAGCACCCGGCGGTTGTCGCGGTCGGCAAGCCCGGGCACGGTCACGTTGAGCGCCTTCGTGTCGATCGCCAGCGGCTTGCCGGCCGCTTCTGTCTCGCGGATCAACGCCTCGCAGCGCGCCTCGAAGCGTTGGTAAAGCGCCTCGAAGGTATCGCTTGGCAAATGGCGAATCTCCCACTCGAAGGTGCACTCCCGGGCGGTAATGTTGATCGCGGTGCCGCCCTGTATCCTGCCCACGTGCAGGCTGGAATGCGCCACGTTGAAGGCGTCATCCACCCGGCCTTCCGCCACCAGCTCGGCCATGGTGTCCTCGATAAAGGTCACCAGCCGGGCGGCCACGTGAACCGCCGACACGCCCTGATCCACCTGGCTGCTGTGCGCCTCCTGCCCGGTGACCGTGGTGCGCAGGTTGGTGGCGCCCTTCTGCGCCACTACCGGCCGCATGGCCGTCGGCTCGCCGACAATGACGTGAACGCCTGACGCCTGGGGGTAGCGCTGCATGAAGCCTGCGATCAGCGCCGGCGCCCCCACGCAGCCGACTTCTTCATCGTAGGAAAACGCCAGATAAATCGGCCGCTCGAGTTCGGCCCTTGTCCAATCGGGCACCCGGGACAGCACGCAGGCAATAAAGCCTTTCATATCGCAGGTGCCGCGCCCGTAAAGCCGCTCGCCGCCGCCTGCGCGCAGCGTGAAAGGGTCGCTCGACCACGGCTGGCCTGCGACGGGCACCACGTCGGTATGGCCGGACAGCATCACCCCGCCCGGCGCGTCGGGGCCGATGCGCGCCATGAGGTTGGCCTTTTCCCCGCAGGGGCTCGTCACCCGCTCGGCGGACACGCCGTAGCGCGCCAGGTACGCCTCGACGTACTCGATCAGCGCCAGGTTGGAACGGTGCGACGTGGTATCGAACGCCACCAGGTCCTCAAGCAACGCCACTGCCTGCTGCATGCCTCACTCCGGTTAGCCCAATGTCTTCGCCAGAGCCTACCATTCGCGCCTCGGTGCGCCTACGCCGGCCGCTACCGGCTGCTTTCTTTTCGCACCCGGCACAATATCGCCTACACTACTCAGGAATTACTGCTTCGGCACGCCTTGGCACCCATTGCGATCGACACAAACCAACAGGATTACCCATGCCCCGCTTCTTGCTTTCTGCCGCTACCGCCGGGCTCGTTTTCGCCTGTGTCAGCCTGCCGGCCCAGGCCGCGACCGATATCCAGTGGTGGCACGCCATGAACGGCAAGCGTGGCACCATTCTTGAGGAAATGGCCCAGGAGTTTAACCGCTCCCAGGAAGACTACCGCGTGATCACCAGCTTTCGCGGCGCCGGCAACAAGGCCGTCACCAAGGCCATTGAGGCCATTCGTGGCGACGGCCAGCCGCATATTCTTCAGGTGCCCGATGCGGGCACGGGCACCATGATGCAAAACGACGAGAACATCATTTACCCGCTGCATGAGCTGATGGAGGAACACGGCGAGCCCCTCGATACAGAGGCCTTCCTCCCGGCGATTGTGGCCTATTACCGCGACGCCCAGGGGCGCATGCCGTCGTTCCCGCTGAACGTCTCCACGCCGATCATGTATTACAACCGCGACGTGTTCAAAGAAGCGGAGCTCGATCCGGACGAGCCGCCCACCACCTGGTACGGGGTGGCCCAGGCCGCGACGGCCATTACCAACTCGGGCGCCGCCGAATGCGGCTTTACCGCCGCCAAACCCAGCTGGACCCTGCTGGAAAACCTCTCCGCCGTGCACAACCTGGCGCTGGCCACGCAGCAAAACGGCTTTGGCGGGCTGGACGCCAAGCTTGAGTTCAACAACGAGACGGTGGCGCGCCACTGGGACAATCTCCACATCTGGCAGGGTAGCGACGTCTTCCGCTGGAGCGGCGCCGATGAAGGTTCCAACGCCGAGCCGATGTTTTACGCCCAGGCCTGCGCCATGCTGCTTGGCTCCTCGGCGGCCCGGGCCGACGTGGCAAACAACGCCAGCTTTGACGTTGGCTACGCCCGGCAACCCTATTACGACGACGTGGAAGGCGCCCCGCAAAACGCCATCCTCGGCGGCTCGTCGCTGTGGGTCATGCGCGGCCACAGCGACGCGGAATACGACGCCGTCGCGGCCTTTTTCGACTATTTGTCAAAGCCTGGCGTGCAGGCCAAGTGGCATCAGAAAACCGGCTACCTGCCCATTACCCAGGCCGCCCGAAAACAGGGCGAAGAGCAGGGGTTCTACAAGGCCAACCCCGGTGCCTCGGTGGCCTTCGAGCAGCTGACACAAAAGCCGCCCACGGACAACGCCAGGGGCACACGCCTTGGCAACTTCATGGAGATCCGCCAGGTCATCATCGAAGAAATGAAAGCCGTCATGGACGGCGACAAGAACGGCGAAGAAGCCACGGATGACGCCGTGAGCCGCGGCAACCAGCTGTTGCGCGACTTCGAAGCCGACAACGCCGAAGCCGACAACGCCTAGGCCTGCCGGGCCTTGCCCGGACTGCTTGGCAGCTCTCGACGAACCCGCTAGGGTTTGGGCAAGGCTGAACAACGCGCCGGCGGCTTTGTCGCCGGCACTCGGCTCATCGGGTTTCACTGCGGAGCGACCATGATTACCGTTTATCTCTCCCACGGCCTGGAAAGCGGGCCCGGCGCCCTCAAGGTACAGGCCCTCAAGGGCGTTGCCGAGCGGCTCGACAACGTCGACACGGTGGTCATGGACTACCGCCAGCAGCCCGATCCTCGCGATCGCCTGGAACACCTGCGCCAAACCCTTGCCGAGCGCGGCGACGACCCCGCCCGCTGCGTCATGGCCGGGTCCAGCCTTGGCGGCTGGGTCAGCGCCATGCTGGGGGCCGAACACGCCGTGCTGGGCTGCTTCCTGCTGGCGCCGGCGCTGGGCATAGCCGCCTACCCGGAAACCTCACCGGTGCTCAAGGCCCGCGTCTGCCACCTTGTCCACGGCTGGCAGGACGACGTCGTGGCTCCCGGGCCGGTGATCGACTATGCCCGGGAGCAGCGCCTGTCGCTGCGGCTGCTCGACGACGACCACCGCCTGCACGCAAGCCTGTCGATCATCCTCGACGATTTCGAACGCTTCCTGCATCACTGCCAGGCGCTTGCCGGCTGCGAGTGACCCGGCTTCGCCTTTTATTCCAAGGACGCGCCATGCGCCGACTACGCCTTTTCACGCTGGGGCTCATGCTCGCGGCCCTTACCCCACCCGCCCTTGCCGAGGGCTGCCTGGCACCGGGCGACTGGTGGCAGCACGGTAGCGTCACCGAGGCCTCCCGGGTCATGGCCCGAGCCGCCGCCCAGGACGTGGTGCTGATCGGCGAGCGTCATGACCAGATGGCCGATCATCGCTTCGAACTCCATACCCTGGCCGGGCTTGCCGCCCACCGCGACGACATAGTGATCGGGCTTGAGATGCTGCCCCGCCGCGCCCAGCCGGCGCTCGATGCCTGGGTCAACGGCGAGCTGAGCGAGGACGAACTGCTGCGCCAAAGCCGCTGGGACGAGACCTGGGGCTTTGAGGCGGCCATGTACCTGCCGATCTTCCACTTCGCGCGGATGAACCGCATTCCGCTGGTGGCGCTGAATATTGCCCCCGAGCTTCGCCGCCGGCTCGCTGACGAAGGCTTTGACGCCGTGCCTCCTGCCGAGCGCCACGGCATTGCCCCGCCGGCGGCCCCCAGCCCGGCCTATCGCCAGCGCCTGCGCGCGGTTTACGACGCCCACCCGCTGGAGCGGCCGTTTACCACCTTTCTGCGCGCCCAGCTTGCCTGGGATACCGCCATGGCTGACGCCCTTGCCCGGGCCAGCGCCGGTGGCAAGCTGGCCGTGGGCATCATGGGCAGAGGGCACATGCAGCACCGCGACGGCGTGGCCCACCAGCTCGACAAACGCGGCGTGCATCACCAGATGACGCTGCTGCCGGTACCCGCCGATAGCTGCCGGCCGCAGACCCCCGGGCTTGCCGATGCGCTCTATATGCTCGAAGCCTCTCCCGCGCCGAAGGCCGGCTTCATGGAGCGGCTGGATACCGGCTAGCCGCCCGGCGCCACGCGCACCTCGAGCTCCGGCGTGCGGTGGCGAACGCGCTGCCGGGCATCCAGCAGCTCGGCCTGCAGGCGGTGTTCGCCGGGTGCCAGCCGCGGCACCCAGAACGCGTCGCTGCGCAGCGCCGACTGGCTCAGGCTGCCGTCCACCAGCAGGCGGACCCGGTGGTCGTCGCGCAGCGCCGGGCGCACCTCCACCTCTACCGGAAACGGCGCGGCGGGCAGGGTCGCCGTGCTGGCCGGCCGAGCGATCACAAAGCGGTCGTAAGGCATGAACGGTGCGCCCGGCGATGGCTCGGCCGAGGGCTTTTCCGGCGTCGAGGCGCTGACGCCCTGCAGCGGCTTGAGCGTTACCTCGCGGCCGCCGCTGTCGGCGTCGTCGGTGAACGTCACGTTGCCCGCCTCGTCCACCACTCGGTACACCGTTTGCGCCTGAAGCGGCCCCCAGGCAAGCGCCGCCATCAGCATGCCCACAAGCCACCCGACTCGCTGCTGCCTCATTGCGTCCCTACCTCAAATGATTGTCTCACCTCAAACAAAAGCGCCTGCCCAGCGGGCAGGCGCGTCATCAGCCGACGGTCGGCAAACCTTAACAGCTGCAGTCAATCACTTAACAGCTATAGTACAGCTCG
The DNA here is from genome assembly GCF_031886125.1 of Halomonas piscis. Lineage (NCBI taxonomy): Bacteria > Pseudomonadati > Pseudomonadota > Gammaproteobacteria > Oceanospirillales > Halomonadaceae > Halomonas > Halomonas piscis. The sequence goes on along the minus strand of NZ_CP119391.1, from coordinate 517,599 downwards.
AACTCCACGGGATGGGTAGTCATGCGCAGGTAGTCCACATCCTCACTCTTGAGAGCGATATAGGCATCGATCATGCCGTCGCTAAACACCCCGCCCTCGGTCAGAAAAGCCCGGTCTTCATCCAGCGCTTCCAGCGCCTGCTCCAGGCTGGTGGCCACGGTGGGCACCTGCTTGCCTTCTTCCGGCGGCAGGTCGTAGAGGTTCTTGTCCATGGCATCGCCGGGGTGGATCTGGTTCTTGATGCCGTCGATCCCCGCCATCAGCATCGCTGCAAAGCACAGGTAGGGGTTGGCCGTGGGGTCGGGGAAGCGCAGCTCCACCCGCTTGCCCTTGGGGTTGGCGGTGTAGGGGATGCGGATCGAGGCCGAACGATTGCGCGCGCTGTAGGCCAGCATCACCGGCGCCTCAAAGCCCGGCACCAGCCGCTTGTAGGAGTTGGTCGCCGCGTTGGTGAAAGCGTTCAGCGCCCGGGCGTGCTTGATGATGCCGCCGATATAATAAAGCGCCATCTCCGAAAGCCCGGCGTACTCGTCCCCGGCAAACTGGTTGTCGCCATCTTTCCAGAACGACTGGTGCACGTGCATGCCCGAGCCGTTATCGCCCACCAGCGGCTTGGGCATGAAGGTGGCGGTCCGGCCGTAGGCGTGGGCCACGTTGTGGATCACATACTTCAGTTCCTGAACTTCGTCGGCCTTCTTCACCAGGGTGTTGAACTTGACGCCGATCTCGTTCTGCCCGGCAGTGCCCACCTCGTGGTGGTGAACTTCCACGCCCTGGCCGATGGACTCCAGAGTGTTGCACATGGCGCCGCGGATATCGTGGAAGCTGTCCACCGGCGGTACGGGAAAGTAGCCGCCCTTCACCCGCGGACGATGGCCCAGGTTACCGCCTTCGATCGCGTGATCGGCCGACCATGCCGCCTCTTCCGAGGTGATCTTGTACATTGAGCCCTGGATGTCGGTTTTCCAGTGCACCTCGTCAAAGATGAAAAACTCCGGCTCCGGGCCGAAAAACGCCGTATCGCCAAGGCCGGTGGACTGAAGGTATGCCTCGGCGCGCTTGGCGATGGAGCGCGGGTCGCGGTCGTACCCCTGCATGGTGGCCGGCTCGATAATGTCGCAGCGCAGCACCAGGGTGGTATCTTCGGTGAACGGGTCCAGGTAGGCCGTGCCGTCTTCCGGGCGCAGCACCATGTCGGACTCGTTGATGCCCTTCCAGCCGGCCATCGATGAGCCGTCGAACATCTGGCCGTCTTCAAAAAAATCTTCGTCCACGTCACGCGCCGGAATGGTCACATGCTGCTCCTTGCCGAGGGTGTCGGTAAAGCGCAGATCGATCCATATCACATCGTGCTCTTCGATCAGGGCGAGCGTCTTGGCTGACATTATTGTCTCCGGATAAGCATCACTTAGCTTGAAAAAGAGCCGCCGGGCGCGGTGCCACGGGCAGACGATGACTATTTTGCAGCACACCGCCACCGAGCGCCCCATACATGTTCAGGCGGCAAAAACGCAGACATTGTTTCAGGTGCTCAAAAAAATTGCACGTGGGAGCTAACGCAACAAAATCGCACTAACTAACTGTTACCCCGCAAATGCAGGGATCTTCTTCGCGACCCGCCCTGGCCGTGTGGATAGAAACGGGCTACCCCCGCAAGCGCGAGGATCGAGACAAGCATACCGCGCCGCCGCTGTCGTACAACGGTCCATCCCCACGAGTGCGGGGACCAGGCCCGTATAGCCGATTGTAGCGGTTTCCTGCGCGGATCAGCCCCGCGGGTGCGGGGACCGGTTCAGTCCCCGCGCCAGCACGGCGCAATATAGCGGATCAGCCCCGCGGGTGCGGGGACCGGCGCATATTTATGGGCAGCAAAAGCAGCGGCCACGGATCAGCCCCGCGGGTGCGGGGACCGGTTCAGTCCCCGCGCCAGCACGGCGCAATATAGCGGATCAGCCCCGCGGGTGCGGGGACCGGGCGGCGAGTCTCCGCGTGCTCGGAGACGATCACGGATCAGCCCCGCGGGTGCGGGGACCGGAGCACCGTTAACGACTTGCTGACGGAAAATCCCGGATCAGCCCCGCGGGTGCGGGGACCGGACAGCAAAGGAGACAGCAGCATGATCGAGCAGCGGATCAGCCCCGCGGGTGCGGGGACCGGGAACGCCTCACGCATTCCGACCAGGTGCGTCGCGGATCAGCCCCGCGGGTGCGGGGACCGGGTAATCCCCCGCCGCCCAAGCGGGGGCGTCATCGGATCAGCCCCGCGGGTGCGGGGACCGGTGATACTCGGTCTCGCTCTCTACCGTGTCAGCCGGATCAGCCCCGCGGGTGCGGGGACCGGCGCTATTTATCGGCACGACTGAGCACTCTTCGCGGATCAGCCCCGCGGGTGCGGGGACCGGAACGCCCGCCCCGACCCGCTCCTCACCTCACTGCGGATCAGCCCCGCGGGTGCGGGGACCGGGACGTGGTGACGCTGGACGGCAAGGGCTGGCGCGGATCAGCCCCGCGGGTGCGGGGACCGGTGCCGGCCAGCCCGCCTATGGTCGAGCCGGTGCGGATCAGCCCCGCGGGTGCGGGGACCGGGCAGCAGCGCCCGTCTCCACAATGGAATCATGCGGATCAGCCCCGCGGGTGCGGGGACCGGGATGCTCATTGGGTGGCCTCCATGCGGGCGATCGGATCAGCCCCGCGGGTGCGGGGACCGGTCCATGCTCCTCGACTTCGCTTCCCAGACCTACGGATCAGCCCCGCGGGTGCGGGGACCGGGTTGCCGAGCCCACCTTGACGGCCTGAGTCAACGGATCAGCCCCGCGGGTGCGGGGACCGGGGCTGGGAGCCCGTTCAGCGTGACGGTTAAGCCGGATCAGCCCCGCGGGTGCGGGGACCGGGGTTTCAGCTATAGGCCAGCCTGAGCCTACCCCGGATCAGCCCCGCGGGTGCGGGGACCGGGGTTTCAGCTATAGGCCAGCCTGAGCCTACCCCGGATCAGCCCCGCGGGTGCGGGGACCGGGTCAGGCCGGTGCTGGTATGGATGGGCTCCTGCGGATCAGCCCCGCGGGTGCGGGGACCGGTGCAGGGTGTCGCGCATCGAGCATGGTAGCGACGGATCAGCCCCGCGGGTGCGGGGACCGGCGTTTATTGATGCTGCGGTGGCCAATGGCGCGCGGATCAGCCCCGCGGGTGCGGGGACCGGTCGGTGCCCATGAACGTGACCTGACCGGTGATCGGATCAGCCCCGCGGGTGCGGGGACCGGCCATAGAACCGGCCTCTCCCTGTGGACCCTCTCGGATCAGCCCCGCGGGTGCGGGGACCGGGTACCGCCAATGGTGGTCACACGGGGGATACCTGGATCAGCCCCGCGGGTGCGGGGACCGGGTCAGGCCGGTGCTGGTATGGATGGGCTCCTGCGGATCAGCCCCGCGGGTGCGGGGACCGGTGCAGGGTGTCGCGCATCGAGCATGGTAGCGACGGATCAGCCCCGCGGGTGCGGGGACCGGCGTTTATTGATGCTGCGGTGGCCAATGGCGCGCGGATCAGCCCCGCGGGTGCGGGGACCGGTCGGTGCCCATGAACGTGACCTGACCGGTGATCGGATCAGCCCCGCGGGTGCGGGGACCGGCCATAGAACCGGCCTCTCCCTGTGGACCCTCTCGGATCAGCCCCGCGGGTGCGGGGACCGGGGTTACTCCTCGTCCAGCTTGGCGGTCTCGTACGGATCAGCCCCGCGGGTGCGGGGACCGGTCAACCACCGGGCGCACCTTGCCCTGGTAGATCGGATCAGCCCCGCGGGTGCGGGGACCGGAACATCAACCCGTTTGTGTTTGAGGAAATGATCGGATCAGCCCCGCGGGTGCGGGGACCGGGCTTTCACGGCGGCGACCAAGGCGCTGGATCTCGGATCAGCCCCGCGGGTGCGGGGACCGGCAGGCCCGCGCCGAGATCGAGCATGCCGCGTTCGGATCAGCCCCGCGGGTGCGGGGACCGGGCGAGAAATCGTACAAACGACGAGCAAAGCGCCGGATCAGCCCCGCGGGTGCGGGGACCGGGCATAGTCGCGCTCTGGCACGATCACCGCGCCCGGATCAGCCCCGCGGGTGCGGGGACCGGACCGTGATTCTGTTTTCACCGACACCATCCAGCGGATCAGCCCCGCGGGTGCGGGGACCGGGAGGTGTTGGGGCAGAGCGTGGTGTTTCCCGCCGGATCAGCCCCGCGGGTGCGGGGACCGGGAACTGGTCAGCCTGCAAACGCCTATTTCTATCGGATCAGCCCCGCGGGTGCGGGGACCGGGGTGCCCGCCGCCGCAAACACCAGCACCACACCGGATCAGCCCCGCGGGTGCGGGGACCGGTGACCGTGCTTACGCTCAATGTCGGCCAGCATCGGATCAGCCCCGCGGGTGCGGGGACCGGACTAATTATAGACATTTGTTTTGCAAGGGAAAAACAACCGAAGGAAATTCCACCGGCTATTTTGCCCTCTTTTTCAAGAAGCTGAATTATTAAAGATCCATTTAAAACAGCTAGTTATGCTCCTCGGGGAGAAAGCGCACCAGCCTTAACCCATCATAATCAATGGGTTGGCGCCTATTACGGCCGTACGTCTGAAACTCGAAGCCTGATTCGTGGGAGCTGGCCCAGGCCATCACCACGTTGCCGTCTTCGGCGAGTGCCTGCACTTGCTCCCATATCATTTCTCGAATTCTCTTGCTGACATCGCCCACGTAGACACCGGCTCGCACTTCCAAAAGCCAAATGGCCAAGCGGCCGCGCATGCGGGGAGGTACAGCTTCGGTTACAACAACCAGCATGGCCATAGCATCAGCTCCGATGGCCGGCATCGCCTATGGAAGGCGGCTCGGGAATGGCAGGTGGTACGGCTTCAGGCGGGGGCGGCGGCGGTTCGATATCGCCGGCACTCAAAACGTCTTCGATCATCGGAATCAAACGCTGAAGTAAGCGCGCCTGCTTGAACGCATCGCGGCAGGCAATGCGCACCTCGCGCTCCGGCATGGGCGGGTTGCGCGCGGCTACGCGAAACGCCGCCGGCACTACGGTTTCAAACTTCACGATATCGGCAATATCGTAGACAAAGCTGAGCGGCTTGCCGGTATGCAAAAAGCCCATGGCTGGCGCATAGCCGGCGGCCAGAATTGCCGCTTCAGTAATGCCGTAGAGGCAGGCAGTCGCCGCCGACAGGCACTGGTTGGGCACGTCGGATGCGCCCCATTCCGTCGGGTTATAGCGACGCCCATTCCATTTGACGCCGTACTGTCTGGCCAGCAACTGGTAGGTTTTGCGTACTCGTGCACCTTCCAGGCCGCGTAGCTGCTCAACGCTGCGTCGGGACGGCGGCTCTTCGCCAAAGCGCAGCTCGAACATTTTGCGTACAACTTTCAGTCGCAGTGAATCATCCAGCGCCAGCTTGGCCTGATATAACAACTTGTCTGACCGTGCGCCTCCTGGCTGACCGGTGCTATAGAGGCGCACACCTGCGTCACCGACCCAAATTAATAGCGTGCCAACCGTTGCCGCCAGTTTGACAGCGGCGTGAGAAATGCGCGTTCCCGGCTCCAGCAGCAAACAGGCCACCGAACCCACCGGAATGTGCATACGCTCGCCGTTGACTTCGTCAATCACGACAAAGGCGCCGTCGCGTACGTCAATCTGCCCCATCCCGATAAAAATCATCGACATGCGATCTTTTTCAGGAATGGGCTTAAGCGGTATAAAGCCCATACTGCCCTCCCCTGGCTAAGGGCGACGAAGTAAGAAAAGCCCGCAACCAAACGCCTTGGCCCGGCCCAGCCCGTTGGCCAGCGTATGCTTGAAAACGACAGGATCCTGCACCTCCAGCAGGCCTTCATAGTCTACCGTTGAAAACTGCACGCGCTGGCCGCTGCCCTTGTTCAGCACATGCTGACGATAGGCTCCCAGCTCGGGCTCCACGGGCAGGGTAAAGCCGGCACTTTCGGCACGCTGCGTGAGCCAGGCACGGGCCGCATCGTCCATGGCTTGCCGGCATTCCACGCTTTTGCGCTGTTCGCGTGAAAACGGCTTTTTGGCGGCCATCAAGACATCGGCTCGATGCCCACGCTTGCCTTTTTCCGCCTTGGCGATTGTCGGATTGGCACGCAGCCGAAACGCTAGCCGGTCACCCGGCTGCAATGCGGGAGCAAACGGCTTGCTGTCTACGCTTAACAACCCTTCAACCGGCACCGGCTCCCTCGATGACAGTACATAAAAAAGCGGCAGTCCCTTGGGTATCGCCTCATGCTCGGTTTCGTCCATTTCCTGACGAAACAGAAACGGGCGTTCTCCAACATGCTCGGGAAACAGCTGCCACAAAAGCTGGTGAGCGCTATAAGCCTCCCCGGCCATGACATTGAACAGCATAGTGCGGGAGAGAGCGTTCAAATCGACCTTGACGCGCGAAAGATACATTAGCGGCCCTCCTTGTCTTGCATGACTCGCCGATACTCGAGCCTGGGGCCAAACTGCCAGCGGCGGCGGTTAAGCGGCATGTCCCAAATATCGTTGTGCTCTACGCCCTCGGCGCTACCGTCAAGGCGATGGATCTCTCCTTCCCAAGCGTACAGGGCACGCTTCGAGGGCCGTAACGCTTTTTCACCGGCGTCGCTGCGGCCGTTCAGCGGGGGAAACTCGCTGTCCAGCGCATCTTTCAGCGTTTCACAGGCAACAACTATCGGCGACAGCGGCACTGCCGGCGGGCAAGCCTTGCGCCCGAGATAGAGACAAAAATACGGCCTTTCCAGCGCCTGGCGAAGCTCCGCCAGTGTCCAGGCTGCACCGGGCTTGAGCCAGCACGCGACGTTCCAGAGCCCGTCGCAACGGTAATCCCGCGCCGAAAGAATCGTGTTGAGATCCCCCTTCGGGATGCTCAACTCGTCCTTGCGGGTGCTGTAGCGCACCTTCGCTTTTGCCGGCGGCACCTGCACCGTGTGGTAGTCACGCATCAACGTGCCCGAAGAGCGCTGCTTTACCCCGAATGCCAGGCCTTCGCGCAGGGCTTTTTGCCCGGCATCGTCATCACGGCGAATGCCCAGCGCCGCGCCCACCAGCCCCAGCAGTGCGCTTTTGCCCGGATAGGAGGCCGTGGGTCGGGTCTCTCCCACGGCGGCCTCCCCCCAGCTTGCCAGGGGGGCGTATAGCCGAAATACCAGATAGTCCGTCATATCAGCCTCGCGTTACTGGTCACGCAGAAAAGCGAGCAGCTCATCGAGGCTTCCCTGCGTTACGTCACCGGACAGTTGCGGAGCGCTATAGGCAGGCTCGGCGGACACAACAAACCGGCTGTCAGCGCCGTCACCGTAAGCGTTATCAAACGCCTGGGCCTGGACCTCAAGCCGCTGGATGGCATCCAGGGACTGATCCTGCCCGTTGACCGGGCGCAGATACGCCATGGAAAGCGAGCGCGGCTGCTGATTACCCTTCTCGGCCAGCACGTAGCTCGCATGCGCCCGCGAGCCAAAGCTGTTCTGCTTGCCCTTGGGTGAGGTTTTCACCGCTGCTTCGACCAGAGCGGCAATCGCCTTGTCAGCCAGCTCTTGGTTATTGTTCAGGTTTTCGACCAGCTGGCGGCGATCAATGCAGAGATAGGTATAAAACAGCCCGGCACCGAAGCCAGCTTCGCCGATGTGGGCCGCGCCGCGGTCTTCGTCGCCCATGTTCAAGTCATCCACGGCGGTGAAGTAGTCATCTTCCACCTCGGCGGCATGCACGGTAATCGCATGAGCTACTTGGCACGCGGCATCCACGTTGTATTCGGGCACGGCGGCCAGCATGCGGCCAAACAGCGCTACGTCTGCCGCGGCGGGCCTGTGGCGCAAAAGCTTGAGCTCGCTGTCTTCCGGCTCACGATTTTCAGCCGCCAGGGTGGTAATTAGCTGATTGACCGCTTCCCGCTCTTCCGGCCCGACGTGTACCAGCTGCTCGATTTCAAACTCGTGGGCTTCGCCCTTGCCTACCTTGCGCAGCTTGCCGAATACGCCGGCAATTTTTTCTGCGCTGGCGATAGCGGTTTTTTCCTTGACGCCCTGCTTGGTCAGCTGATCGTAAACTTCCTTGCCTAGCCGCTTGGTACGGGTACCCACATGGCCGGCCAGCGCCTCTTCGAACAGATTAGAGGTGCGCCAGGTGCGCTTGAGGCTCTGCGAAGACACCCGTAGCCGCTTGGCTCCGCCCATCAGCGCGGTTTTAGGGCGGCCCAGATCGTCCCGGTTCAGGTTGGCCGGCGGGTAGGAGGTCAGCAGGTGGAGTTGGATGAAGTGGCTCATGATTCCCTTCCTGTAAAATAAAAAAATAACGTCATGGTGCTTCACCGCGGCAGCGGATTACGTGTCTTCATGGCGATAGCTCGCCGCAGCGCCGAAATAGTCGTTGGCCAGCATGAAGCCGAAGCGATGAGTCGGCCGCGCCGAAATCTCGCCGCTATACTCCCGCCACCACAAAGCAACAACGTCGGCCAGCCGAACGGCGCTCATCTCGCTGCGTCCGGCCAGCGCCAGCGCGCGCCTTAGCCGCTGCACCAGCTCTTCCGGCGTGCGGCAGGTGAGGATTTGCTGGAAGCGCAGCTCGCTCATGATGGGCTTGCCGGTAGATGCTTGTTGCCCAAGTCGCGCGGCCAGAGCTTTACCCGGCGTTTCGTTGCGCAGCTCGGCTAGCACCAGCGCGATACAGCTCCATTTTTCCAGCTGAGCCTCAATAAAGGGCGACTCAACCGTGGCCTCTGGCAGTAGGTGCCACAGCTCGCGAAAGGCCTGAGTCAGCAGCGCGGCATCGGGCGTATCGCAGCGGCGCAGGGCGGCTCGCACGCCTCGGGGTAATCCTGGCTGGGGCGTCAGCTGTTTAAGCTCCACCGGTGAAAGCGCAAGCCGCTGCCACCAGCGGCGCACGGCAACGGCTTCATCAAGCGACAGTGCCGCCAGCGACTTGAGCTCCTGATCATCGACAACAAGCCATTCCTGTGAGCTATCGGCTTCGGATGCTTCACTCATGCCGCACCTCCTTGGGTTAACGGTGACTTCTCTGTTTGGGCCGTTGGCGCAAAACCGTGCTGGCTGATGAAATCCTTGACGGCCTTGCTGCCTTTGCTTCTCCCACTTAAAAAGCCTTGCAGCTGGCGGCGGGCATCCGTCGCACGCTGCCAGTTCATGTTTTCCTGGGCACCGCTCAGCGCCTGATCGTCAAATAGCGCGAGCGCTTCGCGGCGCAGCACCAAATACCAACTCTGGGCAATGTCCGCCGGCATGACAGTCGTCTCTGCTTTTTCCTGCAAGATGGCAGTCAGGCGTGACACCGTATGGAAAAAGGCATCGTGGGTGGCCGAGAAAAACTGCTTGTCGACCTGACTCATGTCGCCCTTGGCATCGGCAAGACGCTTGAACCACGCAGCCTTGATCTGATTGCGTGTGGCGCTGGCCACCTGCTGGGCAAGCCCGGTCAACTGCTGAACCCATTCCCGCAGGATGTCCTGGCTCGATTCAGGCAGCTCCACCAGCGGCATCTCCACGCTGTACCAGCCGCGCGTCTTTCCCTTATCCAGGTCATAACCGGAGATCCATAGACGCATCTGCTTTAGCAGCGCCTGTACGTCTTCGCCCCAGCGGCGCTCTTCGTCGACCAGCTTTTGTTTGTGGTTGATGTAGTCCAGCACTACGGCAGCGGGCATTGTGCCGCTGCCTTCAGGATCATTCAGCACAAGGCCCGGCCAGTGGCGGTAGCCCAGCCCGCTTGGCTGGCCTTTTTGTGACAGGGGAAGCTCTGCCGGCTTTTTGGGGTCACGCCGGTACGGCGTCAGCGGGTGCTGCCAAGGGCCATCGTAATTGGCACCCTGCTTTTTACCGCGCACCTGCCGCACTATCCGATCGGTTTCGCGCCCGCACAGGTCACACGAACATTTATCCGGCTCAATCAGCAGCCGAAAACGACGAGGCACTGACCAGTAGGCATGCAAGGGATGCACATGTTCGGGCAATACTTCGGTGCCCTTTTTATCGCTGATGCGGGTATCGGCTATCCAGAAAAATAGGTCGGGATCGTCAGAACGCGGCTCGGTCCAGCGCTGCCCTTGCTGGACCAGCCTGCTCGAGGGAAGCACGTTGAGCCACAGGCGCTGCCACAAGGTTGCATCGGCGGACTCCGGCATCACCAGCGTGGTCAGCGGCCCGCCGCCCCTTAACCCTACTCGAATGCCGGCCCCACCGGCCGGGGCGTTCACCTGCATGGTAAACAGCGCCAGCGCCGCGCAGGCCTCGCACATCGCATCCACGCGCCCTCGCTTGACGAACAAGTCTATATTTTTCGTAATGGTGCTTGCACCGGGAGAGTCAATCAGCAGGGCACTGACGGAGGTGTCCTTGACGTCATCCAGCGGGTCCAGATCCTGCATAAAGCGCGGGCCGTCACCGTCCAGCTCAAAGGCGCTTTCCAGCGGCGCAAACGCTTTCTGTAGCGTGTCTGGTCTGGGCGGCTCAATCAGGTAGTCCAGCCACTCGCCGTGATCGGCAAGCGGCAGCGCTGTTTGCAAAAGGCCCAGCAGGAACTGATAGGCCCCCGCCTGAAAATCTGCCCGAGGGCAAGCCAGGTTAATCACGTCCGGATGGGCCATATCCGCTGGCGGCCGGTACTCCACCGAGCCATCGCGCATCAGGCAAGGCAGCCAGCGCGCACCGTTAAGCAGGTTCATAGTCACACCTTTTTTATTAAGGTTCATAACAGATCTTTTTATTTATGTAGCGAGTATGCTCGGATTTTGCGCTGGCTGTCAACTGAGGGGATAATCTGCCGCGGTTCGCCGCAGCCGCGGCGTTGGACCTGTTCAGAACAGTTCTTGTATCCGCTCCCCGCGCCAGCGGGGCTTTCCCTGCTGAATCAGTCGCCTAGACTCCCAGGCGCAACCCCCATTTCTGGTCGTAAGTACAGCTTTCATCCGCTTCAACCAGCCAGGGGCGCGTGTAGTGCAGCGCCTTGTGTTGCTCCTGTAATGCTTCCCACTGCGGCTGATAGCGCGCTGGAGGCATGGCTAACTTTTCCGCCTGACTCTGGCGCAGCTTGGCCTGGCTCAGCATAGCTGCGTGGCGCTCGCCGCCAGCCCAAAGTTGCAGTCCGTCTTCCGCAGTGCGCGTCAGCAGCGCGACGTTGACCGTCGGCTCGTCAATCAGGCGCGTGCCGATTTCCTGCTCTTCCTGCCACTGATGGCCGCTGACATAGCCGTCTTCAAGCCTGAGCGCGTTGAAGTTGGCCATGGAAGCCGCCATTTTCTGCATGCCCTTTTGCTCAAAGCGCGCGTCCTGCAGCGCATCGGGCACCAAATCAATAACGGCTCCATAAACGCTTTCCAGCAAATGGCGCGCGTCATTCGGCATCCGCAACACGCCGGTCTCACGCAACACGCGCTGGGTCAGCCAGATGAGCGACGTATCGCGATATACCGCCTGAGTCCCCGGTAGCACCCGCTGTAGCCATTCGGCATCCGGTACTTCGGTCCATTCAGGTGCCAGAACCTGCAATAGCGGCTTTCTACGTGGGCCACGCGCATGGCGCTGCAAACGACCGGCGCGCTGAATCAGCAGGTCAATCGGCGCGATATCGCTGATCATCAGATCCACGTCGCAATCCAGGGATTCCTGAAATACCTGGGTACTGATGAGCACCTGGCCGCGGCGAGTATCCGGCGTGGAGTGCTTGCCCAGGCGCTGGATGACATCAGCCTCAATACGCTGGCGGTCGCACATGGCAAACCGGCTGTGAAACAGCAGGCAACGAGCAGCATCCGGGTGGCGTTTTTCGATAGCCTCAAAAGCCCGAATGGCATCATCGACCGTGTTACGCACCCAGGCGACGCACTCTCCTCTCTCGACCGCTGCCAGCACTGAGTCCACGCACTGTTCTTCATCGGTTAGCCAGCCGATATTCACGGAGCGAACGACTTCCGGCCGCGTGGCCAGCGGCGTTTCGGTAACGCCGTGAATACCGGCATGAGTCAATAGCGGGAATTCTTGCTTGCGCGAGCCTTGTGGCTCGGCGTTCAGGCCTTCTTGCCAAGCTTTCAGCAGCTCATCACGCATGCGCAATGGCAGAGTGGCCGTCAGCAAAATGGCGCTACCGCCCTGACGGGCGTGGTGGGTCAATAGCTGCCCCAGCAGTCCCTGCATGTAATGGTCGTACGCATGTACCTCATCGACCACCAGCACCTTGCGCGCCAGTCCGTAAAGTCGGAGCGACTGATGCCTGAAAGGCAGCAGCGCCATCAGCACCTGGTCGATCGTTCCCACGCCCACATCCGCCAGCAGCGCTTTTTTACGCGAGTCGGCAAGCCAGCGGTTACACCGGCTGGAAGCGGTCATGTCGTTGGCGGCGTATTCGCCGTCTTCGGGCTGGGCACCTTCCAGCGAGCCCATGAATTCATCGTTGAGATCCCGAGCACCGTGGGACAGCACCAGCGAGGGCGAAGAATCCGCGGTAAAAAAGTGGCGATGCAGCTTGCCCATTCGGGAATACATGGCGTTGGATGTCGCCATGGTGGGTAACGCAAAATACAGGCCGTCACCGTGCCCGGCGACTAACAGCCGCTGAGTGAGAATACCGGCAGCTTCAGTCTTGCCTGCCCCAGTCACGTCTTCAAGAATGCACAGCTGGGGACCGTCGGAAAGCACCAGCTCTTCTGCCGCTTTTTGCAAAGGAGTTGGCGTTATAGTGGCACCGCCAAACCAGCTATCCATGCCCCGGTACGGTAGTGCCTGGGGCCGTGATGCAAAGCCTGTTCCTTCAAGCACGGCCCTGGCGCGGGATAGCGCCAGTGGCCAATACTCCGCTAGCGGCACGCGCTTCTGGCAATACGGGAAATACTCGCGGCTGGAGCCCAGCCAGTCGCTGAGCGTGGCCCAGCCGGCAACGGTCCAGCTTAACGCTTGTAGCGCGCCCCGCCATTCGGGAGACGTCAGCTTATCCACGGCCCAAACCGGCGAGACAATATCTGCCCAGTCGGCAATAAACTGCCGAGCGGCCTCGGTATCATCGACTACGTCATCACTGATGAAAAACTGCTCGCCTCGGCACTGGCCGCTTTCTACCGGCTTGCCGTGATGGCCGAAGAAAGGCGTGGATAAAATACTCAGTGTCTCGCTGAGCTGATGGCGTTGTTCACGCCCCAACCGGCCGGATGGCCATTGCAAGGTGCCGTCCCTGAGCCATTCGATCCAGTTTTCCTGCCAAAGCACAGCCCCCAAACAGTCATGCCGTTCGGTGTAGGCGGGTGCGTTCACTATCGGCACCAGTCCAGTACGCGATGGCTGAAAAAGCCCCTGAAACGCCCGAGAGAACTTGCCCAGATCATGAACCCCGAGCCAGAAAACCAGCAGTTGGCGCAACGCTTCTGGCTCAAGCCCCAGCCGAGCCGCCAGCTGCCGAGTTAGCTCTGTGTCCGGTGCCAGCAAACACCAGCCTACGGCGGCGACGTCCAGGCTGTGATAAGGCAGCAAATGGCACTCGGCTTTACCATCGTCAGAGGCAGCTTTACCCCAATATAAAAAATACGGCATTGATGCATCCCTGCTGTCGCGTAGTTCCCTCCATCTAAGCACTTCCCTTCATCCCCGACCATTGATGCGTATCATGCTTTCGCCGTGGGTACGGCTGCGGGGCGAGAGAAAAGCCGCTGGACAATTCCCTCGCTGCGTTTTGTTATGTTATAACACTTCTCCTTTTTCACGCCGTTTTCATGCGCCACAGTCGGGAGGCGCCATGCCTGCGCACCGCTCAAGCCCTCAACAGCACACCCACCGGCATAACCGCGAGGGGCCTTGCCACTTTTCCCTGATGTCGCTGTCGGCGGGGCGGCGGCTTTTGCTGTGCGCTCTGCCGCTTTTGGCGCTGTGGGCGCTGGTGGCCTGGGCGACGGGGTGGCTGTAATGGCGCAAGAATCGGCGCTTCGGCTGGACAACCTGCATCTGGCCCAGGGGCAGCGCAGCGTGCTGGAGGGGGTCAGCGGCGTCATCGCCGACGGCGCGGTGACGGCGCTGATCGGCGCCAACGGGGCAGGCAAAAGCACTCTGATCAAGGCGCTGATGGGCGAGCTGCGACCCTTTGCGGGCAAGGTGCATTGCACGGTGCCCAGGGCGCGGCGGGCCTGGCTGCCCCAGCAGCTGGCGCTGGATCTGTCGTTTCCCATGAGCGTGGAGGAGCTGGTGATGACCGGCACCTGGCCCAGCCACGGGGCGCTTAAGGGCTACTGCGCGGCGCACTACCGCCGGGGCCGGGAGATCATGGCGCGGCTGGGGATTTCCGGCGTGGCGCACCGGCCGCTGGGGGAGCTTTCCGGCGGCCAGCGCCAGCGCGCGCTGATCGGCCGGACGCTGATGCAGGAGGCCAAGCTTTTGCTGCTCGACGAGCCGTTCGCCAACGTCGACGGCGAGACGGTGGATATTCTGATTCCCATTGTGCGCCGGATGGCCGATGACGGCGCCACGGTGATCGTGGTGCTTCACGACATGGAGCACCTGAAGCGCCTGGCCGATAGCGTGCTGCTGCTGCGCGACGGCGGCGGCGAGTGGTTGTCGCCTGACGCCATTGCCGCGCCCACCGCCTCCGCCCACCTCAGCGCGGGGGTGTCCCATGATTGATCTACTGCACGCCTGGCTGGTGGCGCCGTTCGACTATGGCTTCATGCGCCGGGCGGTGGTCGGCGGGCTGGCGCTGTCGCTGGCCGCTCCGCCGCTGGGGGTGTTTCTGGTGCTGCGCGGCATGAGTTTGATCGGCGACGCCATGGCCCATGCGATTCTGCCCGGGGTGGCGCTGGGCTTTTTGCTGGCCGGCTTTTCGCTGCCGATGATGAGCCTGGGCGGGGTATTGTTCGGCCTGGCCATGGCACTTTTGGCCGGGGCCGTATCGCGAATGGGCGGCCAGCGCGAAGACGCGGCCATGGCCAGCTTCTTCATTATTTCGCTGGCCGCCGGGGTCATGCTGATTTCGCTCGGCGGCAGCAGCGTGGACCTGACTCACGTGCTGTTCGGCTCGGTACTGGCGATCAACTCCACCGCGCTTTTGCTGATCGCGGCGATCAGCAGCGCCATTGTGCTAACGCTTTCGGTGATCTTCCGCGCGTTGGTGGTGGAGTGCCTGGATCCGCTGTTTCTGCGCGGCCAGAGCCGGCGCAGCGGCTGGGTGCACAGCGTGTTCCTGGGCCTTTTGGTGCTCAATCTCACGGCGGGCTTTCAGACGCTCGGCACGCTGATGGCGGTGGGCCTGATGATGCTCCCGGCCACGTCGGCACGCTTCTGGAGCCAGCGGCTGGAGGGGCTGATGGGCATCGCCGTGGTGCTGGCGATGATGGCCAGCACCGGGGGGCTTTTGCTCTCCTACCATTTGGATCTGCCGTCCGGGCCGAGCATTATCCTGCTGGCCGGGGCGGGGTATTTTTTCTCGGCGCTGTTTGGCCGCTACCACAGCCTGGCGGCGCGCTTTCGTCGCCGGGCCGAGCCGCTCGCGCGGGACTGACGGGAGGAAGCCCCCATGCGTTTGACGTCTGCTTTTCGCCACGCCCTTGCGCTGGCGCTATCGGCCACGCTATTCGCTACGCTTGCCCTTCTCCCGCCTGCCGCGGCGGCCGCGGAGGTGAGGGTCGTGGCGAGCTTTTCCATCCTTGCCGACATGGCCAGGCAGGTGGGCGGCGAGCACGTAGAGGTAACGTCGCTGATCGGCACGGACAGCGACGCTCACAGCTACTCGCCGAGCCCCGGCGATGTGCGCACGCTTTCCCGGGCGGATCTGGTCGTGTTCAACGGGCTGAACTTTGAGGGCTGGATGGAGCGGCTGCTGAAAACCAGCGACTATCAGGGCAGGAAAGTCGTCGCTACCGAGGGTATCGAGCCGCTGAAGCACGCCGGCCATGACCACGGCGGCGCCGACCCCCACGCCTGGCAGGACATGGAGCGGGCAAAAACCTACGTGGCCAATATCCGCGATGCCCTGGTGAAGGCCGACGGCGATAACGCCGCCGCCTACCGCGCCAACGCCGACGACTACCTGGCGCGGCTGGACGAAGCCGACGCCGACATACGCCAGAGGCTTGAAGCCATCGCCGACGATACCGCGGTGATCACCGGCCACGCCTCCTTTGGCTATTTTGCGCAGGGCTACGGGCTGCGCTTTCTGGCGCCGCAGGGGCTTGCCACCAGCGCCGCCCCCAGCGCCGCGCGCATGGCGGAACTGATCGAGGTGATCGAGACGCAAAACGTGCGCGCGCTGTTCTACGAGAACATGACCAGCCCCAATACCATTGACCAGCTCGCCGAAGAAAGCGGCCTTCCCATCGCCGGCACGCTGTACGCCGATGCCCTGGCAAGCGAAGGCGAGGCGGCAAGCTATATTGGCATGATGCGCCACAACGCCCGGGTGCTGCACCGGGCGCTGGCGAACTGAGCCTCGAGCAGCCGACCGCGGGGTTAGTCGCCCTTGGCGGCCATGCGGTCGGCCTGGACGATTTCGATCCAGTAGCCATCGGGGTCCTTGATGAAGACAACGTCCTTCATCTTGCCCTGGTCGGCGCGCTTGACGAAGGTGACGTCGTGGGCGTCGAACCACGCCTGGGCGGCCTCGAGGTTGGGCACGCTGATGCAGATGTGGCCGAAACCCTGGGGTTCGGCGTTGCCGTCGTGGTAGGCAAAGTCTTCCTCGTTTTCGGTACCCCAGTTGTGGGTCAGCTCAAGGATACCGGTCTGGCTGAAGGTCCAGGCGGTGCGCGCCTCCACGTCTTCGGGCACGCGGCTCGCGTCGTCCACGTGGGCGAGGAAATACAGCGAGAAATTCATCTCTGCGAAATCCAGCCGGCGCATCACCTGCATGCCCAGCACGCCGGAATAAAACGCCAGCGCGCGCTCGGGATCCTTGACGCGCAGCATGCTGTGGTTGAAGCGGAATCCTTCCGTCTCGGGCGGCGTGGGGACTGCGCCCGGCTGCGACTCACCGTGAAACGACATGCGTTTTCTCCTTTAGCGTCATCGAAAAAACAGGCTGGTTGAGAGGCGGCGTCTAAAGCGTTTGCGCGCTATGGCCGATGGTGTCCTTTACCCGCTCTCTCTGCTCGGCGTCGGCGCAGTGCACCACTACCGTCCACTGGCCGGCCTCCGTCGCCGCCCGCGTCCTGTTCAGCACGCGGTCATGGTCCGGGCGCATCGAAATCGCCCCGGCCAGCAGCAGCGCCAGCACCGTACACAAGAACCCCAGGGCAATAAACGTCATCAGCGGGCTTGACTGGGTGGCCGTCGGCCCGAAGACAACCAGCACCCCGGCAAGCGCCACCCCCAGGATCAGCCCCGCCAGCCCGAGCCTCACGTGCGACTTGATCAGCGACTGCCTTACGCCTCGCGACTCCGGCTCCACCTGGCGCGCCATCTCGTCGCTGCCGTGGGGCTTGACGAGCCTGACCTGGGCGGGCGGTACCCCGGCCTGATCCGCCAGCGCCTTGACCGCCCGGTCGGCCTCTGACTGGTTGTCGTATTCCGCCGTTACCTTGTGAGGATACTCCTCGCCCAGCACTGCGTCTTGATTTGCCATACGGCCACCTCCAATCATGTAGTTTGCGCTGATGTAGCCCTAACATAGCCAAAAAAGAAGGGTTTGCCGACCGGCCACTTCCCCTCTCGATCGCAAAAGCGAAAAATGATGCAATGCGAACAAGGCAGGTTGACGCCCCCGGCTCAGGATGCTCTGCTTTATCGTGCCAATAACAGGAGGAAGAGGATGCCAACCGATACTCAGCACAACGATACTCTGCTGGTTGAAAAGCAGTCCGGCGAGGTGCTCGGCCCGGTGCAAGGCACTGTGGAAGGGTCAAGCGTCGTCGTCGAAGCCATCGAGGAAATCGTCAAGGGCGACGTACTCATCCATCGCCTCAGCGATGAAAGCGACATACGCCTGGTGGTGCATGACCCGGGCTATCAGCCGCAAGTGGGTAGCGTGCCCGCGCACTACAAGGCCCAGGTGGAGCCAGAGTCCTGATCGGGCATTGACCGCCCGTTTACGCAGCAACCGTATCGACAACCAAGGAGACAAGGCATGGAAATCACCATCCTGAACAACGGCCTGGAAGACGATGCTTTCCATGAGCTGGCAGCCGGGGAGCAAGGTACTGCGCTGCGCAAGGCCGCAAAGGATCATCTGGGCGAGAAAGAGCATACCGAGAACACGCTGCAAAAACTGCGCCAGGAGGATCCGGCCGCCTTCCAGCATCTGGAAACCGAAATGACGATGCACGCGCTGGAAGTGGCCAATCTCTCCCAGACCACGGCGATTGCACTGCGCCTGAACCTGGCGGGCGACAAGAAAACCTGAGCAGGATAGCTGCCTCCCCGGGGTCGCCAGCGCATCGCCGGAAGGCGTTTTTGCCCTGAAAAAACAAGCCTGACAAAAGCATGCCGCGGCCCTCGCGGCATGCTTTTTTGTCGATGACTGTCGCGCCCTTCAGGTATCCTTCCCTGACAGCCACCCCACGGGAGAGCCAGATGACGTTACCCGCCCCCGGCGGCTACCTGCAGGCCCTGCAGGCGCACACGCCGCTGGTGCACTGCATTACCAACTTTGTGGCGATGAACTCGAGCGCCAATATTTTGCTCGCCGTGGGCGCCTCCCCGGCGATGCTCCACGCCCGGGAAGAAGCCGGGGAGTTCACCGCCCTGGCCGATGCGCTGTCGATCAACATCGGCACGGTCAGCCCGGATTTCGCCGACGGCATGCTCGCGACCACCCGCGTCGCCTGCGACAGCGCCACGCCCTGGGTACTCGACCCGGTGGCCGTGGGCGCCACCGCCTACCGCCAGCGCCTGTGCGCCGAGCTGATGGAGCGCTCGCCCGCGCTGATTCGCGGCAACGCCTCGGAAATTTTATGCCTGAACGGCATGGCCACCCCCGGGCGCGGCGCCGACAGCACCGCCAGCACCGCCGAGGCGCGCGATGCCGCCGTCGAGCTGGCCCGCCGCCAGGGCTGCCTGGTCGGCGTCAGCGGCGAGGTGGATCTGATCACCGACGGCGAACGCCTCGCCCGCGTCTACGGCGGGCACGCGCTGATGCCGCGCATTACCACGCTTGGCTGCGGGCTTTCCGCTACGGTGGCGGCGTTTCTGGGCGTGGCCGACGCCACGCCCGACAGCCGTTTCGCCGCCGCCAGCGCGGCCTTTGGCTGCTTCGCCGTAGCCGGGGAGCGCGCCGCTGCCAAGGCCTCGGGGCCCGGCAGCTTTACCCCGGCGTTTCTGGATGCGCTTTACCAGCTGACCCCGGACGACCTTGACCACCACCTTTCGCTGGAGAATCGCGATGGAATTTGACTTGTCCGTTTATTTGGTCACCGATACTGACCTGTGCAGCGAGGCCGGCGTGGAACACACCGTGGAAGAGGCCGTGGCCGGCGGGGCGACTATCGTCCAGCTGCGCGACAAGCTCGCCTCCGACGAGGCCATGATCGAGCTGGCCCGGCGCCTGAAAGACGCGCTGGACGACCACGCCGAGCTGACCGGCCGGTACGTGCCGCTGATCATCAATGATCGCCTTAACGTCGCCCTGGAAAGCGGCGCTGACGGCCTGCACGTGGGCCAGAGCGACACCGCCGTGCGCGATGCCCGAGAGGCCATGGGCGAAGAGGCCATCATCGGGCTTTCGATCCACAACGCCGAACAGCTGACAAAAGCGCCGCTTGAGCTGCTCGACTACGTCGGCTTTGGCCCGGTGTTTGCCACGCAGAGCAAGGCCGACCACTCGGCGCCCATCGGCTTTGAGGGCCTGGCGGCGCTGGTCGAGGCCTGCCCCATGCCCGGGGTTGCCATTGGCGGGGTCAAGGCGGAACACGCCGAGGCAGTCAAGCAGAGCGGCGCCCGGGGCATGGCGGTGGTCTCGGCCATTTGCGGCCAGCCCTCGCCCCGGGAGGCAGCCCAGGCCCTTGCCCAAAGGTGGCAGGCGGCGCCGAAAGCGCCCTAGGTGGGGCGACGGCTCAGGCTGGTGCGGCGGTCGTGGTAGGCAATGGCCAGGCCGCTTGAGATGATCAGTACGCTGCCGACCAGCACCCAGACATCCGGCAGCTCCCCCCAGAACCACCAGCCCAGCAGCACCGCCCAGAGCAGCGCGGTGTAGTCGAACGGCGCGGCAATGGCCGCCGGCGCATAGCGAAACGCCAGCGTGATGAAGCCCGCGGCCCCCACGCCGAATACCCCGGAGGCCAGAAAGCCAAGCCAGTGCCAGGGGTGGGGCGTGACCCAGACCCAGGGCAGCGTGGCCGCGGTAAGCAGCGCCGGGACCAGCGCAATGTAAAACACCAGCGCCCAGAAGTGCTCCCGCCCGCCGTAGCGGCGGGCGGTGATCATGGTCAGCGCATAGCAAACCGCCGCGGCCACCATGGAAAGCGCGCCGGCGTTGAACGCATCGCCCCCCGGGCGCACCACGATGAGCACCCCCACAAAGCCTACCAGCGAGGCGGCCATCACCGGCGGCGCAATCCGCTCGCCCAGAAGCGGCACCGACAAAAGGGTGACAAACAGCGGCGCCACAAAAGCAATGGCCGTGGCCTCGGCCAGCGGCAGAAGCGTCAGCCCCAGCACGAAAAAGCCCATGGTGCCGGTATAGATCAGCCCGCGCAGCAGGTGCACGCCGGGCCGCCGCGTACCCAGGGTACGCAGCCCGCCGCCAAAATACGCCAGCATGGCAATCAGCGGCACGGCGACCACGTTACGGAAGAAGACAATCTCCAGCGGCGAATGCACCTCGCCCAGCCATTTGGAGACGGCATCGCCCAGCGCCAGAAACAACACGCCGGTACACATATAGCCGATGCCTCTGAGCGAGGGTGACATAACGCCCTCCTTTCCGTTGAACCGTGCCGCTTAACGCTGCCGAGCCCTGTCGCTGAACCATGCCGTCGAACAAGGCTGCCGCCGCTGACCCATTCTGCGCCGTTACAGGCTGGCGTTGACCACCATGCAGTCCATGCCGCTGGCCTTCAGCCGCTGGCAGGCCTGACGCGCCTGGGATTTGCCCAGCGCGACCAGCCGCGCGCGAAACACCTGCTCGGGACCGTCGAGCGCGCCGATCGAAACCTCGCCGCTGACGCCGCCGGAAAGCTGGTTGGCGGCCTGGTTGGCCAGCCGGCGGGCATTGGCCTGTTCGCTGAACGCGCCCACCTGGATGCCCCAGCCACCGGCAGCGTCGCCCACGGCGGGGGTGGCGTCGGCCATCAACGGCTCGAGCGGGTCCTCTCTGTCAGCCGCCGGCTCGGCGGCCGGCGCGGGCTCGGACTCAAACGCGGGCCGGCTCTCTTCTGCGCGGGGCGCGGCGGCCGGCGCCCTGGCCTCTACCGTATCCACGGCGGCGAGCATCGGCCGCTGCGTCCTCGGGTTGGTCGGGGTCGGCTCGTCGGGGGAGATCAGCCCGCCAAAGGCCATGAACTCCCGGGAAAAGCGCGTATCGGCAAGCCAGGTGCCGCGGTCGCGCAGCGTCGACCGGGCAAAGCTGCGGTCGAGCAGATCCGTCATGTGAGCATCCCGGGACTGGGAGCTGAAGCCGCCCATGACGATGCCGACCATGCGCCGGCCGTCGTGCACGGCGGTGGTCGCGACGTTGAAGCCCGAGGCGCGAATAAAGCCGGTCTTGAGGCCGTCGGCACCCGGGTAGTTTTTCACCAGCCGGTTGTGGCTGGTGTGGGTCTTGCCGCGGTAGGCAAAGGTCTGCAGGCCGAAATAATGGTAGTACTGGGGGAAGTCCTGCATGACGTGGACCGCCAGGGTAAGCAGATCCCGGGCGGTAGTCGCCTGCTGATCGTCGGGCAGGCCCGAGGCGTTGCGGAAGGTGGTGTCGTGCATGCCCAGCTCACGGGCCTTTTGCGTCATCTGCCGGGCAAAGGCGGCTTCGCTGCCGCCCAGCGCCTCGGCCAGCACCACCGCCACGTCGTTGGCGGATTTTACCGTCAGCGCGCGGATGGCCTTGTCCACGGTGATGGTGCTGCCCTTGGCCAGCCACAGTTTGGACGCCGGCATGGCGGCGGCTGTCCCGGACACCGGCAGCGGCTGATCCAGGGCCAGGTCGTTGTTCACCAGCGCTTCGAACGTCAAATAAAGGGTCATCATCTTGGCCAGCGAAGCGGGATAGCGGCGGGCGTCGGCGTTTTCCGCATACAGCACCTCGCCGTTGTCCATATCGACCACGATGCCGGCATAGCGCGGGTTCTCCGCCCTTGCCTCGGTCACCAGCGTGGCGGCAAGCAGCGCCGCGAACATCACCACGAAAGCCAAAGCCCTGCGTCCGGGTCGGCAGCAGCGGGCAGACGAAGCAAAAAGCGGCGCGTATGGCATGGAAGTTCCCTCCAACGTTGGCGCAGACGGTGTTGATACAAAAGCAGGCCGGCGTCAATGACAAGCCGCCGTATCAACGGTGCAATAACCGGGCAATTACTGTATCTAAACGCAAAAAAACCGGCCGGACAATCCACCCTGCGCAATTGACAGGGGAAAGTCCGGCCGGTTTGCGCTTGCGGCAGGGCAAGCGCCGCACGTTATTCGTCTGCGGCGGCCTCTACGGCGGGGCGATCGACCAGCTCGACGTACGCCATGGGCGCGTTGTCGCCGGGGCGGTAGCCGCACTTGAGGATACGGACATAGCCGCCCGGACGCTCGGCGTAGCGCGGGCCCAGCTCGCCAAACAGTTTGCCCACGGTGTCTTTCGACCGAGTGCGGGCAAACGCCAGACGGCGGTTGGCGACGCTGTCCTGCTTGGCCAGAGTGATCAGCGGCTCGATGACGCGACGCAGCTCCTTGGCCTTGGGCAGGGTTGTCTTGATGATTTCGTGCTCGACCAGCGAGGCCGACATGTTCTTGAACATGGCCTTGCGGTGCGAGCTGGTGCGGTTCAAATGACGACCACTCTTACGATGACGCATGGTTGTGATTCCTTACCAAACTGGGACTTGAGGCGACGCTCACGCGGAGGTCTTGTCGTCCTTCAGGCTAGCGGGCGGCCAGTTTTCCAGCCGCATGCCCAGCGACAAGCCGCGCGCTGCTAGAACATCCTTGATTTCGTTCAAGGACTTTTTGCCGAGGTTGGGTGTTTTCAACAGCTCCACTTCGGTGCGCTGAATCAGGTCACCGATGTAGTAGATGTTTTCGGCTTTCAAGCAGTTGGCGCTGCGGACGGTCAGCTCAAGATCGTCTACGGGGCGCAGAAGAGTCGGATCCACCTGATCCTCTTCTTCCTCGACTTCCTGCTCTTTGTCGGCTTCCAGATCGACGAAGGCGGCCAGCTGCTCCTGCAGGATGGTCGCGCTGCGGCGGATAGCCTCTTCCGGATCCAGGGTGCCGTCGGTTTCCAGGTCGATGATCAGCTTGTCGAGGTCGGTACGCTGCTCGACACGGGCTGCCTCGACCGCGTAGGAAACCCGGCGCACCGGGCTGAAAGTGGCATCCAGCTGCAGGCGGCCAATGGCGCGGGTCTCTTCGTCGGAGTCGCGCACGTCGGCCGGCTCGTAGCCACGTCCCAGCGCCACCTTGAGCTGAATGTCCAGCTCCGCCCCTTCGTTGACGTGGGCGATGACGTGATCCGGGTTGACGATGTCGACGCTGTGATCAAGCGCAATGTCGCCAGCGGTGACGACGGCCGGGCCCTGCTTGTTCAGCGAGAGCACCGCCTCTTCCCGGCTGTGCATCTTGATCGCGACATCTTTCAGATTCAGGAGGATCTCGATGACATCTTCCTGCACCCCTTCCAGCGCGCTGTACTCGTGCTCGACGCCCTTGATCTCGGCCTCTACCACGGCGGCGCCGGGCATGGACGAGAGCAGAATGCGGCGCAGCGCGTTCCCCAGGGTGTGGCCAAACCCGCGCTCAAACGGCTCGAGCACGATCTTGGCGTGATGTGCGTTGATTTCTTCGACCTTGATATCGCGGGGACGGAGAAACTCTGTCACTGAACGCTGCATAAGAACACCTTTCAGGCTGCCAAACGGTTAGGTGGTACTCGACCGCCCGAGCAGCGCGCGCAAGGCGCCGGCCCGGGCAACGAGCGCGTGCAATGGGGCACCGCGCTTACTTCGAGTACAGCTCGACGATCAGGTTTTCGTTGATGTCGGCAGACAGGTCACCGCGTTCAGGCAGAGCCTTGAAAGTGCCTTCCATCTTCTTGGCGTCGGTTTCGATCCACTCCACATCGCCGCGGTTGGCCGAAATGGCCAGCGCGTTCTGGATGCGAGCCTGGTTCTTCGCCTTTTCGCGAACGGAAACCACGTCGCCGGCCTTCACCTGATAGGAGGCAATGTTGACGGTCTTGCCGTTCACGGCGATCGCCTTGTGGCTCACCAGCTGGCGCGCTTCCGCGCGCGTGGCGCCAAAGCCCATGCGGTAGACGACGTTGTCCAGTCGGGTTTCCAGCAGCTGCAACAGCACCTCGCCGGTCGCGCCCTTGAGGCGAGCCGCGTGCTTGTAGTAGTTGCGGAACTGATTTTCGAGTACGCCGTACATGCGACGTACTTTCTGCTTCTCGCGAAGCTGCAAGCCGTAGTCGGAAAGACGCTGACGGCGCTGGCCGTGCATACCCGGAATTTGCTCGGATTTACACTTCTTCTCGAAGGGGGTGACGCCACTCTTGAGGAAGAGGTCGGTACCCTCACGACGAGACAGTTTACATTTGGGTCCAGTATAACGAGCCATGAATCTGTCTCCTTAAACGCGGCGTTTCTTCGGCGGACGGCAGCCATTGTGGGGGATGGGCGTCGCGTCGGTGATGCTTTGCACACGGAAACCAGCGGCGTTCAGTGCGCGCACGGCGGATTCACGGCCGGGTCCTGGGCCCTTGACCAGCACGTCGACGTTTTTCACACCATACTCGGCTGCAGCGTTTGCTGCACGTTCACTTGCTACTTGAGCAGCGAACGGGGTGCTCTTGCGAGAACCACGAAAACCCGAACCACCGGCGGTCGCCCAGGAAAGGGCGTTGCCCTGGCGGTCTGTGATCGTCACGATCGTGTTGTTAAAAGAGGCGTGGATATGCGCAACGGCGTCCACTACCTGCTTTTTAACCTTCTTGCGGTTAGTACGCGGGTTAGCCATGTTGATGTTTCTTCCTGTCTTTACGCCAGAACGTGCGTGTTATTTGCGGATCGGCTTACGCGGGCCCTTGCGGGTACGCGCGTTAGTCTTGGTCCGCTGACCACGCAGCGGAAGACTGCGACGATGACGCAGACCACGGTAGCAACCCAGATCCATGAGACGCTTGATGTTAAGCGTAACGTCACGGCGAAGGTCGCCTTCTACGGTGTACTTGCCAACTTCGGACCGCAGGGTGTCGACTTCTTCAGAAGACAGCTCCTGGATCTTGGCAGTCGGCGCGATACCCGCGGCGGTACAGATGTCCTGCGCGCGAGTCCGGCCGATCCCGAAGATATAGGTCAGCGAGATCGCCGCATGCTTGTTGTCCGGGATATTGACGCCTGCAATACGGGCCATCAGCTTACTCCGAAATGTGAGCGGCTTGCTCGTTGTTCATCGTTAAAAGGCGCAACAGCATACCCCTTTGAACGCGGCCATGCAATGGCTCGCGTATAGGGGTATGCCGGCACCCGCTTGAATGCAGCTTGGGGGTTACCCCTGGCGCTGCTTGTGCCGCGGTTCGCTGCAAATGACGCGCACGGCGCCGTTGCGACGAATGATCTTGCAATTACGGCACATCTTTTTTACGGAAGCTCGAACTTTCATCGTTCTTTCTCCAATGCGGCTGCGTCCAAAACGGCTGCGACGCGCCTTAGCGCATGATGCCGCCGCTGCCGTAGCCTTTCAGGTTGGACTTCTTCATCACCGAGTCATATTGATGCGACATGAGATGCGACTGCACCTGGGCCATGAAGTCCATGATCACCACGACCACGATCAGAAGCGAGGTACCGCCAAAGAAGAACGGCACGTTCCACGCCACGATGAGGAACTGGGGCATCAGGGAAACTGCGGTAATATATAAAGCACCGAACAGGGTCAGACGCGTCATGACCTTGTCGATATAGCGAGCCGTCTGCTCGCCGGGGCGAATGCCCGGCAGGAAAGCGCCTGACTTTTTGAGGTTGTCAGCCACATCCTTCGGGTTGAAGACCAGCGCTGTGTAAAAGAAGCAGAAGAATACCACCGCGAGGCCAAAAAGCAAGATGTAAAGCGGCTGGCCCGGCCCCAGGGCCTGGGACGCGCGCTGCAGCCATTCCATGCCCTCGCCGGCACCCACCCACTGGCCGATGGACGCGGGGAAAAGCAGGATGCTGGAGGCAAAGATCGCCGGGATAACGCCGGCCATGTTCACCTTCAGCGGCAGATAGCTGCTCTGGCCTGCATACATCTTGTTGCCGACCTGGCGACGCGGATAGTTCACCTTGAGGCGGCGCTGGCCGCGCTCGATGAAGACCACAAACGCCACGGTGGCAACGCCCAGCGCCGACAGCGCCAACAGCGGCAGCACGTTCCATGCCCCCTCGTTGCGGGCAAGCTCGAACGCCTGTCCCACGGCGCTTGGCAGCCCGGCGACGATCCCCGAGAAAATCAGCAGCGAAATGCCGTTGCCGATACCCTTTTCGGTGATCTGCTCGCCCAGCCACATCATGAACGTCGCGCCGGCCACAAAGGTGATAACCGCAGTGAAATAGAAGCTGATATCAGCGCTATAGGCAATGCCTTGGCTCGCCAGGCCCACCGACATGCCGATGGCCTGAATAAAGGCCAGTATCACCGTACCGTAACGGGTGTACTGGCTGATCTTGCGGCGGCCGGCTTCACCTTCCTTCTTGAGCTGCTCGAGGTGAGGCGAAACCGCTGTCATCAGCTGCATGATGATCGACGCCGAAATATAGGGCATGATGCCCAGGGCGAGAACACTCATGCGCTCCAGCGCACCCCCCGAAAACATGTTGAACATGCCGAGAATGGTGCCCTGCTGCTCCTTGAACAAGGCAGCAAGCTGGTCAGGATTGATACCGGGGATGGGGATATGGGCACCGATACGGTACACCACGATGGCGAGAAGCACGAAGCGCAAGCGCGCCCAGAGTTCACTCAGTCCGCTACCCATCGCCGGCATGTTTCCTGACTTGGCCATTTAGTCCTCTACCTTGCCGCCGGCGGCTTCGATCGCGGCCCGGGCACCCTTGGTGACCTTGATCCCGCGGACGGTAACCGCCTTGTTCAGTTCGCCGGAAAGAATGATTTTCGCGTAGCGCGTGGCATTCTTCAGCACGTTGGCCTGCTTCAGGGTCTCCAGGGTGACCTCGTCACCGGCGACCCGGGCAAGCTCGGTCAGGCGCACTTCTTCAAAGGAGAGCGACTTGGCCGAGGTAAAGCCGAATTTCGGCAGGCGGCGCTGCAAGGGCATCTGACCGCCCTCGAAGCCCGGCATTACGCTGCCGCCGCTGCGCGACTTGAGGCCCTTGTGGCCGCGGCCGCCGGTTTTACCCAGACCGGAGCCGATACCACGCCCCACGCGCTTGTCGGCGTGCTTGGAGCCCGCTGCGGGGCTCAGGCTGTTAAGTTTCATGGATTACTCTCCCTCTACACGCACAAGGTAGTTGACCTTGCGGATCATGCCGCGAACGGCGGGGGTGTCTTCCAGCTCAACCGTATGACCGATGCGGCGCAAACCCAGGCCGTTGATCGTGGCCTTGTGCTTGGTCAAAACGCCGATGGTGCTACGGACCTGGGTAACCTTGATCAAAGCTGCCATGTTGAATTACCCCGTGATCGCTTCGACTGGCAGGCCGCGCTTGGCCGCCACGTCTTCCGGCGAGTGCATGGACGCCAGGCCGTTGACCGTTGCCCGCACTACGTTGATCGGATTGGTGGAGCCGTAGCACTTGGCCAGGACGTCGTGGACGCCGGCAAGCTCAAGCACGGAGCGCATCGCGCCGCCGGCGATGATGCCGGTACCTTCGGTGGCCGGCTGCATGTATACCTTGGAAGCGCCGTGACGGGCTTTCACCGGATACTGCAGCGTCTGGCCAGCGAGCCGGACCCTGACCATGTTGCGACGCGCCTGGTCCATCGCTTTCTGAATCGCCACCGGCACTTCGCGCGCCTTGCCGCGACCAAAACCGATACGGCCGTTGCCGTCGCCGACGACGGTCAGGGCGGTAAAGCCGAACACACGGCCCCCCTTGACCACCTTGGCGACACGGTTGACCTGCACGAGCTTTTCCTGCAGATCACCGTTTTGCTGTTCGTTCTTCGCCATCGTAAAACCCTTTAGAATTCCAGGCCGCCTTCACGAGCGGCGTCGGCCAAAGCCTTGACGCGGCCGTGAAACTTGAAACCGGCACGATCGAAGGCTACCTGGGTGATGCCTGCTTCCTTTGAGCGCTCGGCAATCAGGGCGCCGACTTTCGTGGCGGCCTCGACGTTGCCGGTCGCCCCCTCGCGCAGCGCCTTGTCCAGCGTCGATGCGCTGGCCAGCACCTTGCCACCGTCCGGCGAGATAACCTGCGCGTAGATGTGGCGAGGCGTACGGTTGACGCACAGGCGGAACGCGCCTAGCTCGCGGATCTTGGCACGAGCGCGGCGGGCACGACGGAGACGGGATTCTTTCTTCGCGTTCATAACCCTGCCTTACTTCTTCTTGGCTTCTTTGCGACGCACCTGCTCGTCGGCGTACCGGACACCCTTGCCCTTGTACGGCTCCGGCGGACGGAAGGCGCGGATCTCCGCAGCGGCATGGCCGAGCTTCTGCTTGTCCGCGCTTTTCAGCACGATCACGGTGTTCTTGGGCGTTTCCGCCGTCACACCCTCAGGCAGTTCGTAGTCGACCGGGTGCGAGAAGCCCAGTGAAAGATTGAGCGTCTGGCCCTTGACTTGCGCACGGTAACCGACGCCAACAATTTCGAGGGTCTTGGTAAAGCCCTCGGTTACGCCCGTGACCAGGTTCTGTACCAGTGCACGGGTGGTGCCGGCCATCGCCCAGCTCTTGGCCGACTCGCTCGGGGCGAAAGTCAGCTTGCCCTCTTCCTGATGGATCACCACGTCGGGATGAACCACCATGGACAGCGTGCCCTGGCCGCCCTTGGCGGTCAGCTGGTCGGCGTCAATGTTGACCTCGACGCCGGCGGGCAGTGTAACCGGATATTTCGCTATGCGGGACATTCCAGCCTCCTAGAATACGGTGCAGATGACTTCACCACCGACACCCGCCTGGCGCGCGGCGCGATCGGTCATCACCCCGCTTGAGGTAGTGACGATCGCGATACCCAGACCGTCGGCCACCTTGGGCATGTTGTCCTTGCCCTTGTAGCTACGCAGGGACGGCTTGGAAGCCCGCTGGATGTGGTCGATAACCGGCTTGCCCTCAAAGTACTTGAGGGAAAGGGTCAGCTCGGGCTTGCTGTCGCCAGCCACCGCGTAATCGGCGATGTAGCCCTCTTCTTTCAGCACGCGGGCCACTTCCACTTTGAGCCTGGAGGACGGCAGCTTTACCGTCTCCAGGGTGGCCATCTGCGCATTGCGGATACGGGTGAACATATCCGCCAGAGTGTCTTGCATGCTCATTTAATGTGCGCTCCTGATGATTCTACGTGGCCCTTACCAGCTGGACTTCTTGAGTCCCGGGACGTAGCCACTCATGGCGGCTTCACGCAGCTTGTTGCGGCCGAGGCCGAACTTGTTGTAAACCCCGTGCGGACGTCCGGTGACGCGGCAGCGGTTGCGCTGGCGTACCGGGCTCGAGTCCCGCGGCAGCTGCTGCAGCTTGAGCTGCGCCTCGAAGCGCTCTTCGTCAGAAGCGTTTACATCAACGGTAATTGCCTTGAGCTCGGCACGCCTGGCCGCGTACTTCTCGACCAGCCTGGCGCGCTTCTTCTCACGCTCTACCATGCTTTTCTTTGCCATGTTCTCAACCTTATCTCTTGAACGGGAAGCGCATCGCGCGCAGCAGCGCCCGGCCTTCCTCGTCGGTATTGGCAGTAGTGGTGATGGTGACGTCCATCCCCCGGATGCGATCGATTTTATCATACTCGATTTCCGGGAAGATGATCTGTTCACTCACCCCCATGGAGTAGTTGCCACGACCGTCGAACGACTTCGGGTTGAGACCACGGAAGTCACGCACACGCGGGATCGCGATGTTCACCAGACGGTCCAGAAAGTCCCACATGCGCTCGGCACGCAGCGTGACCTTGATACCGATCGGCCAGCCTTCGCGCACCTTGAAGCCTGCAACGGACTTGCGCGCCTTGGTGATCAGCGGCTTTTGTCCGGAAAGCTTTTCCAGATCGCTGATGGCATTGTCGATCAGTTTCTTGTCGCTGACCGCGTCGCCGATGCCCATGTTCAGAGTCACCTTTGTGATCTGGGGCACCTGCATTACGTTGGCGTAGCTGAACTCCTCCTGGAGCTGGCCCACCACCTCGTTTTGATAACGTTCTTTCAAGTTCGCCATTTTTACCCCGACACGTTAGGCGTCGATCTGCGCTTGCGTCGACTTGTAGATACGTACCTTGGTACCGTCTTCCTTTACTTGGAAGCCGACACGATCCGCCTTACCGGTCTCCGAATTGAAGATGGCTACGTTGGACGCGTGAATCGGAGCCTCGCGCTCGACGATACCGCCCTGATTGCCCGCCATGGGATTTGGCCTGGTGTGACGCTTGATCATGTTCACACCGGACACCACGAAACGGTTTTCCATTACCCGCTTGACGGTGCCGCGCTTGCCCTTGTCCTTTCCGGCGAGGACGATGACTTCATCGTCACGTTTGATCTTTTGCATATCCGCCTCGCTCCTTACAGCACTTCAGGCGCCAAGGAAATGATCTTCATGAACTTTTCATTACGCAGCTCACGAGTGACCGGCCCGAAAATACGCGTGCCGACCGGCTGTTCGTTGGTGTTTTGCAACAGAACCGCCGCATTTCCATCGAAACGGATCAGCGAACCGTCGGGACGACGGATGCCGCTTTTGGTACGCACAACGACTGCCTTCATGACTTGGCCTTTCTTGACCTTGCCGCGCGGAATCGCTTCTCGTACTGAGATCTTGATAATGTCACCGACGCGGGCGTAGCGGCGATGCGAACCGCCCAGCACCTTGATGCACTGCACCCGGCGCGCTCCGCTGTTGTCAGCGACATTCAGCATTGTCTGAGTCTGAATCATCGGTTTTCTCCAAACCTAATCTGACTGCACTGATTGAACAGCCGCAGGAACTAGCCCTTGGCCTGCTCGACCACTTCGATCAGCGCCCAGGACTTTTTCCTGGACAGCGGACGGCATTCCCTGATGGATACCGTATCACCGGCCCTGGCCTGGTTGGTTTCGTCGTGGGCGTGCAGTTTAGTGGAGCGCTTGACGTATTTTTCGTAGATCGGGTGACGCTCACGGCGCTCGATCATCACCACGATGGACTTGTCCATCTTGTCGCTCACGACCGTGCCGGTGAGCGTGCGGGTTTTCTTTTCTTCGGCCATCTCAGTCACCTGCCTTCTCGTTGAGCACAGTCTTCACGCGGGCAATGTCCCGACGGACCTGCTTGAGCAGATGAGTCTGGCTCAGCTGGCCGGTGGCCTTCTGCATGCGCAGGTTGAACTGCTCGCGGAGGAGCTCAAGAAGCTGGTCCTTGAGTTCTCCGACGGATTTTTCACGGATTTCCTGGACTTTCATCACATCACCGTCCGTTTCGCAAAGGTGGTGGATACGGGCATTTTCTGGGCGGCAAGCTCAAACGCTTCGCGCGCAAGCTCTTCGGACACGCCTTCAATCTCGTAGAGCACCCGACCCGGCTGGATCTGGGCAACCCAGTACTCGACAGAGCCCTTACCCTTGCCCATACGAACTTCGAGCGGCTTTTTGGAAATCGGCTTGTCGGGGAAGACGCGGATCCAGATCTTGCCGCCACGCTTGACGTGGCGCGTGATCGCACGACGGCCGGCCTCGATCTGGCGCGCGGTGACGCGGCCACGACCGGTGGACTTCAAACCGTATTCCCCGAAGCTGATCCGGCTTCCGCGATGCGCGAGACCACGGTTACGGCCTTTCTGCACCTTGCGGAATTTTAAACGCTTGGGTTGTAACATCGATTCGCTCTCCCCTTACCTGGAACCTTTCTTCTTGGGCGCATTGCCGGCCGACTGCTTGGCCTTGGCACGCACTTCCTCGATACCGCCGAGGATCTCGCCCTTGAAGATCCACACTTTGACACCGATGATGCCGTAGGTGGTATGAGCTTCGTAAGTGGCGAAGTCGATGTCCGCGCGCAGCGTGTGCAGCGGTACGCGACCTTCGCGGTACCATTCGGTCCGGGCGATTTCGGCACCGCCCAGACGACCCGACAGCTGGATGCGGATGCCGCCGGCGCCCAGGCGCATGGAGTTTTGCACCGCGCGCTTCATGGCGCGACGGAACATGACCCGGCGCTCGAGCTGACCGGCGACGTTGGCCGCGACCAGCTTGGCGTCCAGCTCCGGCTTGCGAACCTCTTCGATGTTCACATGAACCGGCACGCCCATCATCTCGGCAAGCTCCCGGCGCAGACGATCAACGTCCTCGCCCTTCTTGCCGATCACGATGCCCGGGCGGGCAGTATGAATGGTGATGCGGGCGTTGTTTGCCGGACGCTCGATAGTCACGTTGCTCACGGAGGCGTTTTTCAAACGCTCGTCCAGGAAACGACGCACTTCGAGATCGTTGTTGAGCTTGTCGGCATAGGCGCCGCGCTCGGCATACCAGACGGACGCATGGTCCTTGACGATGCCCAGCCGCATACCTATTGGATTGACTTTCTGACCCATCTGGTCGACTCCTACTTCTCGGCTACCTTGACGGTGATGTGGCAGGTGCGCTTCAAGATACGGTCCGCGCGGCCCTTGGCACGCGGCTTGATACGCTTGAGCGTCATGCCCTCATCGACGCAGATGGTCGAGACACGCAGCTCGTCGATATCCATGCCGTTGTTTTCTTCCGCGTTTGCAATGGCGGACTGCAGCACCTTCTGGACCAGCGTGGCTGCCTTCTTCGGCGAGAAGGCCAGCAGGTCGAGCGCCTCGTCGACCGGCTTGTTCCGCACCTGGTCAGCCACCAAACGGGCCTTCTGGGCGGATAACCGAGCGCCACGCAGCTTAGCTGTGACTTCCATCTCTAATCCTCTCTGGCTTACCGTTTGGCTTTCTTGTCCGCCACGTGCCCGCGATAAAGACGGGTGGCAGCAAATTCGCCCAGTTTATGGCCGACCATTTCCTCGGAAACGTGCACCGGGACGTGTTGGCGACCGTTATGAACTGCAATGGTCAGGCCTACCATGTTGGGCAGAACCATGGAACGACGCGACCAGGTCTTGATCGGTTTACGGTCGTTCTTTTCCGCTGCAGTCTCGACCTTCTTCAAAAGATGAAGGTCAACGAAGGGACCTTTCTTCAGTGAACGTGGCACAGCCGTTACCCCTTAATGTCTGTTACTTGGCCTTGCGGCGACGAACGATGAGTGCGTCGGTGCGCTTGTTCTTGCGGGTCTTGTAGCCCTTGGTCGGCACGCCCCACGGAGTGACCGGGTGACGACCGCCGCTTGAGCGACCCTCACCACCGCCGTGCGGGTGGTCGATCGGGTTCATGGCGACACCGCGAACAGCCGAACGCTTGCCTCTCCAGCGCTTCGCACCGGCCTTGCCAAGTTGACGCAGGCTGTGCTCGGAGTTGCCCACCTGACCCAGGGTGGCCCGGCACTCGGCCAGCACCTTGCGCGTTTCGCCGGAGCGCAGGCGCAGGGTGACGTAGTTGCCTTCGCGGGCGACCAGCTGGGCGCTGGTGCCGGCGCTGCGCACCATCTGCGCGCCCTTGCCCGGCTTGAGCTCGACGCCGTGAACGGCGGAGCCCAGCGGGATGTTGCGCAGCGGCAGGGCGTTGCCCTTGCGAATGGGCGCGTTGACACCGGATTCCAGCACGTCGCCGACCTTGACGCCGCGGGGTGCCAGGATGTAGCGACGCTCACCGTCGGCATACTTCAACAGCGCAATGTGGGCACTACGGTTCGGATCGTACTCGATGCGCTCGACGGTGGCGGGAACGCCATCCTTGGTGCGCTTGAAGTCGATCAGCCGATAGTGATGACGGTGACCACCGCCGATATGACGACTGGTGATACGCCCGTTGTTGTTACGACCGCCGGTCTTGGACTGCTTTTCCAAAAGCGGCGCATAGGCGCGGCCCTTGTAAAGCTCGGCGCTCACGACCTTGATGACGTGGCGACGACCGGAGGATGTGGGTTTGGTCTTGACGATTGCCATTGTCCGTACTCCTGCCCTTATTCGGCGCCAGCGAAGTCTTCGAGCGTTTCGCCCGCGGCCAGGGTTACATACGCCTTGCGGTACCCTTTACGCAGACCCATGCCGTGTGCCGTACGCTTGGTCTTGCCCTTGACGTTCAGCACCTGAACACCGTCCACCTTCTTTTCGAACAGCGCCTCGACGGCCTTCTTGATTTCAGGCTTGGTGGCGTCGTTTGCCACCTTGAAAACGTACTGATTGCGCTCTGCTGCCATCGCGGCCTTTTCGGTCACGTGCGGCCCGAGCAGAACCTTGAATACGCGTTCCTGGTTCATGCCAGCTTCTCCTCGAATTTACGCAGGGCGGAGACGGTGACCAGCACCTTGTCGAAGGCAACCAGGCTCACCGGGTCAGCGGCGGTAACGTCCACCACGTCAACGTGAGGCAGGTTGCGCGCGGCCAGATAGAGCTTCTCATCCACCTCTTCGGTGACGATCAGCGTCTTGTCGAGCTCAAGCTCCTTGAGCTTGGCAGCGACCTGTTTGGTCTTCGGCGCATCCACGGCGAACTCTTCCACGACGACCAGGCGCTCCTGGCGCACAAGCTCGGACAGAATCGAACGCATCGCCGCGCGGTACATCTTGCGGTTGACCTTCTGCGAGTGGTCCTGGGGACGCGCTGCAAAGGTCACGCCGCCGCTGCGCCAGATCGGCGAGCGAATGGTGCCCGCACGAGCACGGCCGGTGCCCTTCTGACGCCACGGCTTCTTGCCGCCGCCGCGCACGTCAGAGCGGTTCTTCTGCGCACGGGTTCCCTGGCGGCCGCTGGCGAGATACGCCGTGACAACCTGATGAACCAGCGCCTCGTTGAATTCTTTGCCAAAGGTGGCGTCGGCGACTTCGACAGTACCCGCGCCTGCAGCAAGATTCAGATTCATGGGTATTATCCTCTTCAGCCAGCTTTCACGGCACTGCGTACGATCACGTCGCTGCCGGTTGCTCCCGGAACGGCGCCCTTGATTAGCAGCAGATTGCGCTCGGCATCGACACGGACAAGCTCAAGGCTCTGCACGGTGCAGCGGGCGTTACCCATCTGACCGGCCATCTTTTTGCCCTTGAATACGCGACCCGGCGTCTGGCACATGCCGATGGAACCCGGCGCGCGGTGAGCCAGCGAGTTGCCGTGGGTAGAGTCCTGGGTGTTGAAGTTCCAGCGCTTAACGCCGCCCTGGAATCCTTTACCCTTGGAGGTGCCGGTCACGTCGATCATCTGACCAGCTTCGAAGAGGGATACGGTGAGTTCGCCGCCGACTTCCGGAGCTTCCTCGCCTTCTGC
Organism: Halomonas piscis; assembly: GCF_031886125.1. NCBI lineage: Bacteria > Pseudomonadati > Pseudomonadota > Gammaproteobacteria > Oceanospirillales > Halomonadaceae > Halomonas > Halomonas piscis. Next base: position 482,011 of record NZ_CP119391.1, on the reverse strand, counting down.
CAGGCGAAACTCCATCAGCGAACGGCCAGCCTCGACACCTGCCTTGGCAAACTGACCAGCTTGCGCGCGGCTGAGGTGCTTGGCTTTGCGGGAGCCGGTTGTAACCTGAATCGCGGCGTAGCCGTCGGACTCGACGGACTTGACGCGCGTGACGCGATTAGGCTCAACCTCAATAACGGTTACGGGCACTGAGGCGCCGTCTTCGGTGAAGACACGGGTCATCCCGGCCTTCTTACCGACCAAACCGATAGTCATTCTCAGTTCTCCTATAGTGTACGGGGCTATCACCCGCTATGGCTGCCCTTTCCAGAGCATTCCACTAGCACATTGTATGGCGCCTCACGGCGCGGCGGCTGCTGATCACCCCACAAAAAAAGTACCGGGCGAACGCTGGGCCGCAAGTGTCTAGTGTGATTAGTCGAGCTTGATCTGCACGTCGACGCCGGCGGCGAGGTCGAGCTTCATCAACGCATCAACTGTTTTTTCAGTCGGCTCGACAATGTCGAGCACGCGCTTGTGCGTACGGATCTCGAGCTGGTCGCGCGCGTCCTTGTTGACGTGCGGCGAGGTCAGCACGGTATAGCGCTCGCGATTGGTCGGCAGCGGGATAGGCCCGCGAACCTGGGCACCAGTACGCTTGGCGGTATCAACGATTTCCGCGGTGGACTGGTCAATCAGGCGATGGTCGAACGCTTTCAACCGAATGCGAATCTTCTGGTTCTGCATTTGCCCTAAACTCCAATGGATGTCGACGGCGCGAGCCGTCTACCCACGCATTCAAAGGATGCGCATTATAGGCACGCAGACGGGAGGTGTCAAACACTTCTCGCCAGTGCGAAGAAAGGGGGCTCGACGAGCCCCCTTGACCCCGATAACAGGGGTGCTTACTTGAGGATCTTGGCGACGACGCCGGCACCGACGGTGCGGCCGCCTTCGCGGATCGCAAAGCGCAGACCGTCGTCCATGGCAACCGGTGCGATCAGGCTGACCGTCATCTTGACGTTGTCGCCCGGCATGACCATTTCCACGCCTTCCGGCAGTTCACAGGTACCGGTGATGTCGGTGGTACGGAAGTAGAACTGCGGACGATAGCCCTTGAAGAACGGGGTATGGCGACCGCCTTCTTCCTTGGACAGCACGTAGACCTCGGCTTCGAACTCGGTGTGCGGCGTGATGGTGCCGGTCTTGGCCAGTACCTGGCCACGCTCGACGTCGTCACGCTTGGTGCCGCGCAGCAGCGCACCGATGTTCTCGCCGGCACGCCCTTCGTCGAGCAGCTTGCGGAACATTTCCACGCCGGTAACGGTGGTCTTGGCGGTCTCGCGGATACCCACGATTTCCACGTCTTCGCCGGCCTTGACGACGCCACGCTCGACGCGGCCTGTTACCACGGTACCGCGGCCGGAGATGGAGAACACGTCCTCGATCGGCATCAGGAACGGCTGGTCGATGGCACGCTCCGGCTCCGGAATGTACTCGTCCATGGCCTTGATCAGGTTGGCAACGGCGGTGGTACCCATGCCGTTGTCGTCCTTGCCTTCCAGCGCCATCAGCGCAGAGCCGGTAATGATCGGCGTGTCGTCGCCCGGGAAGTCGTACTCGTTGAGCAGCTCGCGCACTTCCATTTCGACAAGCTCGAGGAGCTCTTCGTCGTCGACCATGTCGGCCTTGTTGAGAAACACGACGATGTACGGAACGCCGACCTGGCGAGACAGCAGGATGTGCTCGCGGGTCTGCGGCATCGGACCGTCAGCGGCGGAGCAGACCAGGATCGCGCCGTCCATCTGGGCCGCACCGGTGATCATGTTCTTGACGTAGTCGGCGTGCCCCGGGCAGTCAACGTGCGCGTAGTGCTTTTCTTCCGACTGATACTCGACGTGAGACGTGGCGATGGTGATGCCGCGCTCGCGCTCTTCGGGCGCGTTGTCGATGGCCGCGAACTCGCTCCAGTCGCCGCCGAACACTTCGGCGGAAACGCGAGTCAGAGCGGCTGTCAGCGTGGTTTTACCGTGGTCGACGTGACCGATGGTACCGACGTTGATGTGCGCTTTGGAACGTTCGAATTTTTCCTTAGCCACTGCTATAACCTCTTTACGTTAGCTAACGGTTAACCGTTTTGGTTGATGACGGCTTCTACGATGCTGGAGGGCGCCTCGTCGTACTGCGCAAACTCCATGGAGTAGCTTGCACGGCCCTGGGTTTGAGAGCGCAGGTCGGTTGCGTAACCGAACATCTCGCCCAGCGGCACCGTGGCGCGGATGACTTTACCAGCGGATGTGTCATCCATGCCCTGCACCAGACCGCGACGACGGTTCAGGTCGCCCATGACGTCACCCATGAATTCCTCGGGGGTCACGACCTCGACCTTCATCACCGGTTCCAGCAGCACGGCCTTGGCCTTTCTGGCACCTTCTTTGATTGCCATGGAAGAGGCAATCTTGAACGCGGTCTCGTTGGAGTCCACGTCATGGTAGGAACCATCAAACAGCGTGACCTTGACGTCAATCATCGGGTAGCCCGCGATAACGCCGTTCTGCAGCTGCTCATAGGCCCCTTTCTCGACGGCAGGCACGTATTCCTTGGGAACCACGCCGCCAACGATTTCGGAGTTGAACTTGAAGAAGATTTCATCGTCGCCCTCGCCCTTCTCTTCGCTGGTGAGAGGCTCGATGCGCATGAGCACGTGGCCGTACTGGCCGCGGCCGCCGGACTGGCGGATGAACTTGCCTTCCTGTTCAACGCTGCCGCGAATGGTTTCGCGGTAGGCCACCTGGGGCTTGCCGATATTGGCATCGACCTTGAACTCGCGACGCAGGCGGTCAACGATGATATCCAGGTGCAGCTCGCCCATCCCTGAAATGATGGTCTGAGCGGTCTCTTCGTCGGTCTTGACCTGGAAGGACGGGTCTTCCTGAGCCAGCTTGCCCAGCGCCGTGCTCATTTTTTCCTGGTCGGCCTTGGACTTGGGCTCCACGGCGACCGAAATCACCGGGTCGGGGAACTCCATGCGCTCAAGGATGATCTTGTGGTTGGCATCGCACAGCGTGTCACCGGTGGTAACGTCCTTCAGGCCGATACAGGCGGCGATGTCACCGGCGCGGATCTCCTTGATCTCCTCGCGGGAGTTGGCGTGCATCTGCACCAGACGACCGATGCGCTCCTTCTTGTCGCGCACGGAGTTGAACACGCTGTCGCCGGAGTTGAGCACGCCGGAGTAGACACGAATGAACGTCAGCGTTCCCACGAAGGGGTCGGTGGCAATCTTGAACGCCAGCGCCGAGAACGGAGCCTTGTCGTCGGCTTCGCGCGTTTCGATGGTGCCGTCCTTGTCGTCGAGCTCGCCTTCGATGGCCTTGACCTCGGTGGGCGACGGCAGGTAGTCGACAACCGCGTCGAGCACGGCCTGAACGCCCTTGTTCTTGAACGCCGAGCCGCAGGTCACCAGCACAATCTCGTTGTCGAGGGTACGACGACGCAGACCGGCCTTGATTTCGGCGTTGGACAGCTCGCCCTCTTCAAGGTACTTGTCCATCAGCTCTTCAGAGGCTTCGGCAGCGGCTTCGACCATCTGCTCGCGGTACTTTTCGGCGGTCTCCTGGAGCTCGGCGGGAATGTCCAGCAGCTCGTAGGAGGCGCCGAAATTGTCCTGGCTCCAGAGAATGGCCTTCATCTCGATCAGGTCGATGACGCCCTTGAAGTTCTCTTCGATGCCCCAGTTGATCTGGATCGGCACGGCGTGGGCGCCCAGGCGGTCGCCCAGCTGGTCGACCACGTTGAAGAAGTCGGCGCCGGTGCGGTCCATCTTGTTGACGAACACCAGGCGCGGCACTTCGTACTTGTCGGCTTGGCGCCAGACGGTTTCGGTCTGGGGCTGAACGCCGGAGCTGCCGCACAGGACGACGACCGCGCAGTCCAGCACGCGCAGAGAACGCTCGACTTCGATGGTGAAGTCCACGTGCCCCGGAGTGTCGATGATGTTGATGCGGTGCTCATCGAACTGGTGGCTCATGCCGCGCCAGAATGTCGTCACGGCAGCGGAGGTGATGGTGATACCCCGCTCCTGCTCCTGGGACATCCAGTCGGTGGTCGATGCGCCTTCGTGCGTTTCACCCAGCTTGTGGTTGATGCCGGTGTAAAACAGCACGCGTTCGGTGGTGGTGGTTTTACCGGCATCGACGTGGGCGACGATACCCAGGTTGCGGTAGCGATTTAGTGGAGTCTTGCGTGCCACGGTGGTAACTCCCGTTTGTTGGCAGTGCTCATGGGTCCAGCTAGCGACGCCTAGGGGCACTTGTCGCCGCTGCCGAAAACAGCAGCGGCGCAGGCCCTCAAAACGCGAAACCGGCAGGGGTCGCTTAGCGCCGCTATCAGAAGCGGAAGTGAGAGAAAGCCTTGTTGGCTTCTGCCATGCGATGTACGTCCTCCCGCTTCTTCACAGCGGAGCCCTTGCCTTCGGAGGCGTCCAGAATCTCGCCGGCGAGACGCTGAACCATGGTTTTCTCACCGCGACGACGCGCCGCGTCGGCCAGCCAGCGCATGGCCAGCGCGCTACGGCGTGAAGGGCGAACCTCTACCGGCACCTGATAGGTCGCACCGCCAACGCGGCGCGACTTGACCTCGACCATGGGCTGGATGGCTTCCAGCGCCTTTTCGAAGGTCTCCAGCGGCTCTTCCTTGTTACGATCGGCAACCTTGTCCAACGCACCATAGACGATACGCTCAGCTACGGACTTCTTGCCGCTGATCATCAGGTGGTTCATGAACTTTGCCAGACGTTCGCTCTTGAACTTCGGATCCGGCAGGATCTCGCGCTTCGCTACAATCTTCCTTCTAGGCATGATAAGCCCTCTATCAAGGATCCTTCAGGTAAACTCGGGACTCGCACCTGACTGCCGGCACCGCCCGACCTTACTCTTATCAGACCGTTTTTGAACATAGGTTCTTCAATATCTCTGTGCGGCAGCGTCAAGCCGCTGCCCGGCGTTCAAACGCGAAGCGCTTAGGCCTTCGGGCGCTTGGTGCCGTACTTGGAACGGCCCTGACGGCGGTTCTGCACGCCGGAGGTATCAAGCGCGCCGCGTACGGTGTGATAGCGCACACCCGGCAAGTCCTTGACACGACCGCCGCGGATCAGAACCACGGAGTGTTCCTGGAGGTTGTGTCCCTCACCGCCGATGTAGGAAGCCACTTCATAGCCGTTGGTCAGGCGCACACGGCACACCTTGCGCAGGGCCGAGTTGGGCTTTTTCGGGGTGGTGGTGTAAACGCGGGTGCATACGCCCCGCTTTTGCGGGCAGCCTTGCAGCGCCGGCACGTCATTCTTGGTGACGGGGCGCTTGCGCGGCTTGCGCACTAGCTGATTGATCGTTGCCATAGTAAGTAGCTGACTCCAATGGTTGCCTGGTTTTCAACAGCGGATTCGGGCATACCCGCCCCACTGTTAAAGGTGGCGCATTCTAATGGCCGGGCCGGCACGGCGTCAAGCGCTGCGGGGCTTTGCCCCACGGCGCCGCGCCGGCACGGCGTCTTGCTTAGAGGTCCTCGTCGTCATCCAGCGCGGTCAGCTGGGCGCCGAGCTCCTGCTCGACATCCGTTGCCGACGGCTTGAGCAGCCGCTCGTCGCTGTCGCGCTGGCGACGGCGCTCGGCGTGGTGCGTCAGCCCGGTACCGGCCGGAATCAAGCGACCCACCACCACGTTTTCCTTCAGGCCGCGCAGGTAGTCGCGCTTGCCGGTCACCGCCGCTTCGGTCAGCACGCGGGTCGTTTCCTGGAACGACGCCGCCGAGATGAACGACTCGGTGGCAAGGCTGGCCTTGGTGATACCCAGCAGCAGACGCTGGTACTTGGCCGGGAACTTGCCATCCTGCTCAAGGCGTGCGTTCTGTTCGAGCACGCGCACCAGCTCGGCCTGGTCGCCGGTGATAAAGTCCGAATCGCCGGCGTCGGTGATTTCCACCTTGCGCAGCATCTGGCGCACGATCACCTCGATGTGCTTGTCGTTGATGCCCACGCCCTGCAGGCGGTAGACGTCCTGCACCTCGGCGGTGATGTACTTGGCCAGCGCCGCCACGCCCAGCAGCCGCAGAATGTCGTGGGGGTTGCTGGGGCCGTCGGAAATCACCTCGCCCTTCTGCACGGTTTCGCCCTCGAACACCGCGATCTGGCGCCACTTGGGAATCAGCATCTCGAACGGATCGCCGTCTTCCGGAGTGATGGTCAGGCGGCGCTTGCCCTTGGTTTCCCGGCCGAAGCTGACCATGCCGGTGATCTCGGCGAGAATCGCCGATTCCTTGGGTTTGCGCGCCTCGAACAGATCGGCCACCCGGGGCAGACCGCCGGTGATGTCCTTGTTGCCCGACGCCTCGACCGGAATGCGGGCAACGACTTCGCCCACGCCGATGTGCGCGCCGTCGTCCACGGAGATCACCGACTTGCCCGGCAGCGGATACTGTACCGGCGTGTTCGAGCCGGAAATTGCCACGTACTCGCCGGCTTCGTCCTTGAGCATGATCATCGGCCGCTTGTCGCGGCCGGACAGGGGCCGCGACGCCGACTCGATCACCTCGATGGAAGACAGCCCGGTCATCTCGTCCACCGTGCGGTGCATGGTGACGCCTTCGTCGAGGTCGACGAACTGCGCCTGGCCTTCCATTTCGGCGACGATGGGGTGGGTGTGCGGATCCCACTTGGCCACGGTGGCGCCGGCGTCGACTTCGTCGCCGTCGCGCACGTCGAGTACGGCGCCGTAAGGCAGCTTGTAGTACTCGCGCTCGCGGCCGTGATCGTCGGCGACGGCCAGGGCGCTGGAGCGCGAGACCACCACCAGCTTGCCGTCGGCGCGCTCCACGTGCTTGATGTTGTGCAGCCGCACGCTGCCGCCGTGCTTGACCTGGACGCTATCGATGGCCGAGGCCCTCGAGGCCGCGCCGCCGATGTGGAAGGTCCGCATGGTCAGCTGGGTACCCGGCTCGCCGATGGACTGGGCAGCGATGACGCCCACCGATTCGCCGACGTTGACCTGATGGCCCCGGGCAAGGTCGCGGCCGTAGCACGCCGAGCACACGCCGTGGTTAGTGTCGCAGGTGATGGTCGAGCGGACGATGATCTCGTCCACGCCCATGGTCTCCAGCGCCGCGCACCAGGCTTCGTCCAGCAGGGTGTTGCGCGGGATCAGCACTTCCTCGGTGCGCGGATCGATCACGTCTTGCGCGACCACGCGGCCCAGCACGCGCTGGGACAGCGGCACGATGATATCGCCCCCTTCGATGATGGGGTGCAGGGTCATGCCGTTTTCGGTGTCGCAGTCGGCTTCGGTAACCACCAGATCCTGAGCCACGTCCACCAGACGACGGGTCAGATAGCCCGAGTTGGCGGTCTTGAGCGCAGTGTCGGCAAGCCCTTTCCGCGCGCCGTGGGTGGAAATGAAGTACTGCAGTACGTTCAGGCCTTCACGGAAGTTGGCGATGATCGGCGTTTCGATGATCGAGCCGTCGGGCTTGGCCATGAGGCCGCGCATGCCCGCCAGCTGGCGGATCTGGGCCGCGCTGCCCCGGGCGCCGGAGTCGGCCATGATGAACACGCTGTTGAACGAGTCCTGCTCGACCTCGTTACCCTCACGGTCAATAACGTTCTCTTTCGAGATACCGGTCATCATCGCCTTGGCCACCTGGTCGTTGGCCCGGGCCCAGATATCGATGACCTTGTTGTACTTCTCGCCGGCGGTGACCAGGCCCGAGGAGAACTGATCCTCGATCTCCTTGACCTCGCCTTCGGCGTCGGCAACGATTTCCGCCTTGGCCGCGGGGATTACGAAGTCGTTGACCCCAATCGAGGCGCCGGACCAGGTCGCCATGCGAAAGCCGGTGTACATTAGCTGGTCGGCAAAGATCACCGTGGGCTTGAGGCCCGCACGGCGGTACACTTCGTTGATCAGTGTCGAGATGGCCTTTTTCTTCATCGGCTGATCGATCAGCTCGAAGGGCACGCCTTCGGGCAGGATGCGGAACAGCAGCGCCCGGCCCACGGTGGTGTCCTCGATCCGCCGGTGGGTGGTTTTCTCGCCGGTCTCTTCGTCGACGTCGACCTCGTCCAGGCGCACCTTGATGCGCGCGTGAAGCGATACCGACTGAGTGCCGAAGGCCCGCTCCACCTCGTTGAGGTCGGTGAAGATCATGCCTTCGCCCTTGGCGTTGATCTTCTCGCGGGTCATGTAGTAAAGCCCCAGCACCACGTCCTGGGACGGCACAATGATCGGCTCGCCGTTGGCCGGCGAGAGCACGTTGTTGGTGGCCATCATCATGGCCCGGGCCTCAAGCTGGGCTTCCAGCGTCAGCGGCACGTGCACGGCCATCTGGTCGCCGTCAAAGTCGGCGTTGTAGGCGGCGCACACCAGCGGGTGTAGCTGGATGGCCTTGCCTTCGATGAGCAGCGGCTCGAACCCCTGGATGCCCAGGCGGTGCAGCGTCGGTGCGCGGTTGAGCAGCACCGGATGCTCGCGGATGACGTCGGCGAGGATGTCCCACACCTCGGCGGTCTCGCGCTCGACCATCTTCTTGGCCGCCTTGATCGTGGAGGCGTAGCCCAGCGACTGCAGCTTGGAATAGATGAACGGCTTGAACAGCTCCAGCGCCATCTTCTTGGGCAGGCCGCACTGGTGCAGGCGCAGGGTCGGGCCCACGGTGATGACCGAGCGGCCGGAATAGTCCACGCGCTTGCCCAGCAGGTTCTGCCGGAAGCGGCCCTGCTTGCCCTTGATCATGTCGGCGAGCGACTTCAGCGGACGCTTGTTGGAGCCGGTGATCGCCCGGCCGCGACGGCCGTTGTCCAAGAGCGCATCTACCGCTTCCTGGAGCATGCGCTTCTCGTTGCGCACGATGATGTCCGGCGCGCTGAGATCCAGCAGGCGCTTGAGGCGGTTGTTGCGGTTGATCACCCGGCGATACAGATCGTTGAGATCCGAGGTGGCAAAGCGGCCGCCGTCCAGCGGTACCAGCGGACGCAGGTCCGGCGGCAGCACCGGCAGCGCCCCCATGACCATCCATTCCGGCGCATTGCCGGAATGGTGGAAAGCCTCCAGCAGCTTCAGGCGCTTGGACAGCTTCTTGATCTTGGTTTCGGAGTTGGTCTGCGGAATCTCTTCGCGCAGCTGGTTGATCTCCTCTTCCAGGTCGATGTCCTTGAGCAGCTCCTGGACGGCCTCGGCGCCCATGCGGGCATCGAAGTCGTCACCGAACTCCTCGAGCGCCTCGAAGTACTGCTCGTCGTTGAGCAGCTGGCCGCGCTCCAGCGTGGTCATGCCCGGATCGATGACCACGAACGACTCGAAGTACAGCACCCGCTCGATGTCGCGCAGGGTCATGTCGAGGAACATGCCGATGCGCGACGGCAGCGATTTCAGAAACCAGATGTGCGCCACCGGCGAGGCCAGCTCGATGTGGCCCATGCGCTCCCGGCGCACGGCGGCCTTGGTCACTTCCACGCCGCACTTTTCGCAGATGATACCGCGGTGCTTCATGCGCTTGTACTTGCCGCACAGGCACTCGTAATCCTTCACCGGGCCAAAAATCTTGGCGCAGAACAGACCATCCCGCTCCGGCTTGAAGGTGCGGTAGTTGATGGTCTCGGGCTTTTTCACCTCACCGAAGGACCAGGAGCGAATCATGTCCGGCGACGCCAGGGTAATCTTGATCGCGTCGAACTCTTCGGACTGTAATTGCGATTTGAGGACTTTCACCAAATCTTTCATTGGGGGCTCCTAGCTCTCTAACTCGATATCGATGCCCAGCGAGCGGATTTCCTTCACCAGCACGTTGAAGGATTCCGGCATGCCTGCCTGCATGGTGTGGTCGCCGTCAACGATATTCTTGTACATCTTGGTGCGCCCTTCGACGTCATCCGACTTGACGGTGAGCATCTCCTGCAGCGTGTAGGCCGCGCCGTAGGCCTCAAGCGCCCACACTTCCATCTCGCCGAAGCGCTGGCCACCGAACTGCGCCTTGCCGCCCAGCGGCTGCTGGGTCACCAGCGAATAGGAACCGGTGGAGCGCGCGTGCATCTTGTCATCAACCAGGTGGTTGAGCTTCAGCACGTACATGTAGCCTACGGTCACCGGGCGATCGAAGGCCTCGCCGGTCCGCCCGTCGTAAAGCGTCAGCTGGCCGGAGTCCGGCACGTCCGCCAGACGCAGCAGGTGCTTGATCTCGGGCTCCTCGGCGCCGTCGAATACCGCCGTGGCCATGGGGACGCCGTCCTTGAGGTTTTTCGCCAGCGCAATGACCTCATCGTCGGTCAGCTGGGACAGATCCTCAACCTTCAGGGTGGACTCGGTGTTGTACACCTGACCCAGAAAGTCGCGGATTTCCGCCACCTGGGTCTCTCGGGCGTCGCGCAGCATGTGGTCGACCTTGATCCCGAGTCCGCGCGCGGCCATGCCCAGGTGGGTTTCCAGGATCTGCCCCACGTTCATCCGCGACGGCACGCCCAGCGGGTTCAACACCACGTCCACCGGCTCGCCCTGCTCGTCGAACGGCATGTCTTCCACCGGCATGATTTCGGAAATCACGCCCTTGTTGCCGTGACGGCCGGCCATCTTGTCGCCCGGCTGAATGCGACGCTTCACCGCCATGTAGATCTTGACGATCTTGAGCACGCCCGGCGCCAGGTCGTCGCCCTGGGTGAGCTTGCGCTTCTTGTCTTCAAAGCGCTCGTCCATTTCCTTGCGCCGATTCTCGAGCTGCTCGTCGGCCTGGGCCAGAAGCTCGTTGTGGGCCTCGTCCTGCATGCGCAGCTTGAACCAGTCCTGACGCGGCAGCGCGTCCAGGTAGGCGTCATCCAGCACGTCGCCCTTCTTGAGCTTCGGACCGCCGTTGACGGTTTGTCCGCTCAGCGTGCGCTTGAGGCGCTCGTAAGTGGCCTCCTCGGCGATGCGGTAGGTTTCCTGGAGATCGCGGCGGACTTCGTCCAGCTGCGTTTCCTCGATGGAGAGCGCCCGGGAGTCCTTCTCCACGCCGTCCCGCGTGAAAACCTGAACGTCGATGACCGTACCGTTCATGCCCGTGGGCGCGCGCAGCGAGGTATCTTTCACATCGGACGCTTTCTCGCCGAAGATGGCGCGCAGCAGCTTTTCTTCCGGCGTCAGCTGGGTCTCGCCCTTGGGCGTGACCTTGCCCACGAGGATATCGCCCGGATCGACTTCGGCACCGATGTAGACCACCCCGGCCTCGTCCAGCTTGGACAGCGCCGACTCGCCGACGTTGGGGATATCCGCGGTAATCTCCTCCGGCCCCAGCTTGGTGTCCCGCGACACGCAGGTCAGCTCCTGGATGTGGATGGTGGTAAAGCGATCTTCCTGGGCCACCCGCTCGGAAATGAGGATGGAGTCCTCGAAGTTGTAGCCGTTCCACGGCATGAACGCCATGCGCATGTTCTGGCCCAGCGCCAGATCGCCCATGTCCACGGAGGGGCCGTCGGCCAGAATATCGCCCACGGCGACGCGGTCGCCGGTTTGCACGATGGGGCGCTGGTTCATGCAGGTATTCTGGTTCGAGCGCACGTACTTGGTCAGGTTGTAGATATCCACGCCGGCTTCGCCGCCGATGATCTCGTCCTCGTTGACCCGTACCACCACCCGGCGGGCGTCGACGGAGTCGATGATGCCGCCGCGGCGCGCCACTTCGCAGACGCCGGAGTCACGGGCGACGAAGCGCTCCATGCCGGTGCCCACCAGCGGCTTGTCGGCGCGCAGGGTCGGCACCGCCTGGCGCTGCATGTTGGCCCCCATCAGGGCGCGGTTGGCGTCGTCGTGCTCGAGGAACGGGATCAGCGCGGCGGCTACCGACACCACCTGGCGCGGCGAGACGTCCATCAGCGTGATCTGCTCGGGGCGCATGAAGGTGGTCTCGCCCTTGTGGCGCGCCTGGACCAGATCGTCATTCAGCCGACCTTTTTCGTCCACTGCGGCCGATGCCTGGGCGATCACGTAGTCGCCTTCCTCGATGGCGGAGAGATGCACCACCTCGTCGGTGACCTGGCAGTCCACGACCTTGCGGTACGGCGTCTCGAGGAAACCGTAGTTGTTGGTGTGGCTGTAGGTGGCCAGCGAGTTGATCAGCCCGATGTTGGGGCCTTCCGGCGTCTCGATCGGGCACAGGCGACCGTAGTGCGTGGCGTGGACGTCGCGCACCTCGAAGCCCGCGCGCTCCCGGGTCAGACCGCCCGGCCCAAGCGCCGAGACCCGGCGCTTGTGGGTCACCTCGGACAGCGGGTTGTTCTGGTCCATGAACTGGGACAGCTGGCTGGAGCCGAAGAACTCCTTCACCGCCGCCGCTACCGGCTTGGCGTTGATCAGATCCTGGGGCATCAGGCCTTCGCTTTCGGCCATGGACAGGCGCTCGCGCACCGCGCGCTCGACGCGCACCAGGCCCACGCGGAACTGGTTTTCGGCCATTTCGCCGACGCAGCGGATGCGGCGGTTGCCCAGGTGATCGATGTCGTCAACGTCGCCGAAGCCGTTACGGATGCTGATCAGCTCGCGCAGTACGCCCAGAATGTCGTCGCGGTCGAGCACGCCGGAGCCGGTATCGGACTCCCGGCGCAGGCGACGGTTGAACTTCATGCGGCCGACGCCCGAGAGGTCGTAGCGGTCCTCGGAAAAGAACAGGTTGTGGAACAGCGTCTCGGCGGCTTCCTTGGTGGGCGGCTCGCCGGGACGCATCATGCGATAGATTTCCACCAGCGCCTCGAGGCGCGAGCCGGTAGTGTCCAGCTTCAGGGTGTCGGAGATGAACGAGCCGCAGTCGAGATCGTTGGTGTAAAGCGTCTCGATCCGGGTAATGCCGCCCTGGCCGATCTGCTCAAGCAGCTCCGGGGTGATTTCGGTGTTGCACGGGCAGATCAGCTCGCCGGTGTTGGCGTCGATCTGATCCTTGGCCAGCACCTTGCCGAACAGGTACTCCATGGGCACTTCCAGACGCTCCATCCCTGCCTTTTCCAGCTGGCGGATGTGCTTCTGAGTCACCCGGCGCCCTTCTTCGACGATGACGTTGCCCTCGCCGTCCTTGATATCGAAGGTGGCGGTCTCGCCGCGCAGGCGAGCGGGCACCAGCTCCACGGAGAAGCCGTGTTTCTCGACATGGAACACGCTGGTGTCAAAGAACTCGTCGAGAATTTCCTCGGTGCTCATCCCCAGCGCACGCAGCAGTACCGACGCCGGCAGCTTGCGGCGACGATCAATGCGCACAAAGACGTTGTCCTTGGGGTCGAACTCGAAGTCGAGCCAGGAGCCGCGGTACGGAATCACCCGAGCGGAATACAAAAGCTTGCCCGAGGAGTGGCTCTTGCCCTTGTCATGGTCGAAGAACACGCCCGGGGAGCGGTGGAGCTGGGAGACGATGACGCGCTCGGTACCGTTGATCACGAAGGTACCGTTCTCGGTCATCAGGGGGATTTCCCCCATGTAGACTTCCTGCTCCTTGATATCCTTGATTGCCTTGTTCGAAGAGTCGCGATCATAGATGATCAAGCGAACCTTCACGCGCAGCGGGGCGGAATAGGTCACGCCGCGCAGCTGACACTCCTTGACATCGAACGCCGGCGTGCCGAAACGGTAGCTGACGTACTCAAGCGCCGCGTTACCGGAGAGGCTCTCGATCGGAAACACGGACTTGAAGGCCGCGTGCAGTCCGACTTCGAAACGCTCGTCGGGCGAACGATCCTGCTGGAGAAAGTCGTAGTAGGAATCCAGCTGGATGGCCAGCAAGTAGGGCACATCCATCACTTGGGGCAGTTTGCCGAAATCCTTGCGGATGCGTTTTTTCTCAGTGTATGAGTAAGCCATCTGTATTCCCCAGCTTGTTCACCATGGGTGGCCGATGCGTGGTCATCTGCCCCGCGGGCGTTTCAGACGCAGACAGCAAGCTCCTTTACGGGTAGCTCGCCGTCAAAAATCTCTATGTCGTTGCGTTTCTCAACGCATCTGCTGCTGTTTTCCTGCCGTGGATGACGTTCCATGCTGCAGGCACAGACCCGAGCTCAGTGCCGGCTACAGGCCAATCAGCGGCGAAACGTCCTATTATGGCAGCATCTCAGCAACAGAAAAAGGCCGGCAGCGGGAGTATCCCGCCGCCAGCCGCGGAAGCTTACGCAGCGCGCAAAGCCGCCGGCATCAAGATCACTTGAGCTCGACGGAGGCGCCAGCGTCTTCCAGCTTGGTCTTCGCTTCTTCTGCGTCTTCCTTGGACATGCCTTCCTTGAGGGTCGCCGGTGCGCCGTCAACGGCACCCTTGGCTTCCTTCAGGCCGAGGCCTGTGATCTCGCGAACGGCCTTGATCACGTTGACCTTCTTGTCGCCGGCGCCGGTCAGCACCAGGTCGAACTCGGTCTGCTCTTCCTCGGCTTCGGCTTCACCGCCGCCAGGTCCGGCGACGACGGCAGCCGCCGCCGTTACGCCAAACTTCTCTTCCATTGCTTCGATCAGCTCGGCGACTTCCATGACGGACATGTCGGCGACGGCGTTGATGATATCGTCTTTGCTCAGTGCCATTGTTTCATTCCTAAACGTTGCGGGAGTCTCGCAAGGGCGAAACCCAAAAGTTTTGCCGGGTTCGTGCCGCCCGGAACATACCCCGGTAGCGCGGCAGAAGAGAGCTTACGCCGCCTCTTCTTTCTGGGTGCGCAGGGCATCCAGAGTACGAACCAGTTTGCCGGCGGAGGCTTCCTTCATCACCGACATCAGCTTGGCAATAGCCTCGTCGTGGGTCGGTAGACTTGCCAGACGGTCAATGTCGGCGGCCGGGATGAACTCGCCTTCGTAGGCCAGCGCCTTGACTTCGAAGCTCGGGGCCGTCTTGGTGAATTCCTTGAACAGACGCGCGGCGGCGCCGGGGTGTTCGTTGGAAAACGCCAGCAGGGTCGGGCCGACAAAAGTCTCGTTCAGACACTCCCACTGAGTGCCTGTCAGGGCGCGGCGTGCCAGGGTGTTGCGCACAACACGGATCTGCACGCCATTCTCGCGAGCCTGCTTGCGCAGGTCGGTCATCTTGTCGACCGACACGCCGCGAGAATCGGCAACAACGACGGAGAGTGCGTCCTTGGCCGCTTCACTGACTTCGGCAACAATCGCTTTCTTGCCTTCAAGTGCTAGTGGCACAGTGATCACTCCTTCGTGCCGGAAGCTTCCGCTTCCGAGTTACCATCTCTCCCCGCCCGCGGGCGGAGAGCCTTGGGATGGTGCTCACCAGAAAGCGCAACGCGATGCCGGGGCTTTCCCACAATCGCTTGACGTCTTACTGACTGGCGGCAACACCATCTACGCAGGCTTTGTCCATTAAGCCGCTCCCCTGCCTGAGCAGGCAGCGGCACCTGCGGTCTTTGACGGTGCACCGCGCCTGGCACGGAGACCGCAAAGTCTTGCTTGAAGCCTGTGACGGCTTTGACTGCTACAACGATGTCCGCGACAGCGCTGCCTTCACGGCAGCGCCTGGCGGGCGCTTAGACCAGCGCCGTGTGGTCGACGGTCAGACCCGGGCCCATGGTCGTGGACAGCGTCATCTTCTTGAAATAGATACCCTTGGACGTGCTCGGCTTGAGCTTTTTCAGATCCGAGATCAGGGCATCAAGGTTGCCCCTGATCGCGTCGGCGTCAAAGTCGACCTTGCCAAGGGTGGTGTGAATGATGCCGTTCTTGTCGGTACGAAAGCGTACCTGGCCGGCCTTGGCGTTCTTGACCGCCGTGGCCACGTCCGGGGTAACCGTGCCGACCTTGGGGTTGGGCATCAGGCCGCGCGGGCCAAGAATCTGACCCAGCTGGCCGACAACGCGCATGGCGTCCGGCGAGGCGATCACCACGTCAAAGTCGAGCTGGCCGTCCTTGACCTGGGCTGCCAGGTCGTCCATGCCGACGATGTCGGCACCGGCGTCCTTCGCCGCCTGCTCGTTGGCGCCCTGGGTAAAGACGGCAACGCGCACGTCCTTGCCGGTGCCGTTGGGCATGACGGTGGCGCCGCGCACGACCTGATCGGATTTGCGCGGGTCAACGCCGAGGTTCACGGCAACGTCCACGGACTCCTTGAAATTGACGGTGGACAGCTCGGCGAGCAGCGCCACTGCCTCGTCAACGGAATAGGCCTTGCTGGAATCGACTTTTTCGCGAATCTGCTGCGCGCGCTTGCTTAGCTTCGCCATGGTTACAGACCCTCCACGTTGAGGCCCATGCTGCGGGCACTACCGGCGATGGTACGCACGGCGGCGTCGAGATCGGCAGCCGTCAGATCCGGCTCCTTGCTCTGGGCAATCTCTTCGAGCTGTTCGCGGGTCACGCTGCCGACCTTGGCCTTGTTCGGCTCGCCGGAGCCTGTCTGCACGCCTGCCGCTTTCTTCAGCAGCACGGCAGCCGGCGGCGTCTTGGTGACGAACGTGAAGCTGCGGTCGGAGTACACGGTAATGACCACGGGCGTGGGCAGACCGGGCTCGATATCCTGGGTCTCGGCGTTGAACGCCTTGCAGAACTCCATGATATTGACGCCGTGCTGACCCAGCGCGGGGCCAACCGGCGGACTCGGGTTGGCTTTGCCTGCAGCGACCTGCAGTTTGATATAAGCCTGTACTTTCTTGGCCATGCTTTACTCCAGATGGGTGATAGCGCCTTGCGGCTCCCCGGTGACAACAGGCCGCGAACACCGCGACCTGCACAACAAAACTGTCTAAACATGCAGCGCTAAACATGCAGCGCTTTAAAAACAGTTTCCTGCAAAACAGGACGCTGCGACTACTCTTTTTCGACCTGGGCAAACTCCAGCTCGACGGGCGTCGCCCGGCCAAATATCAGCACGCTCACCTGCAGGCGGCTCTTTTCGTAGTTGACCTCTTCGACCACGCCGTTGAAGTCGGCGAAGGGACCGTCGATCACGCGCACGGACTGGCCCGGCTCGAACATGGTCTTGGGCCGCGGCTTGTCGGTGCCGTCTTTCACCCGGCGCAGAATAGCTTCCGCCTCGGCGTTGGTGATCGGCGCGGGCTTCTCCTTGGTGCCGCCGATAAAGCCCATGACCCGGGGCGTTTCGTTGACCAGATGCCAGGTCTCGTCGGTCATTTCCATCTCGACCAGCACGTAGCCGGGATAGAACTTGCGCTCGCTCTTGCGGCGCTTGCCGTCACGCATTTCGACGACTTCTTCGGTGGGCACGAGGATCTCGCCAAAAAGATCCTCGACCTGATACAGCTTCACGCGCTCGGCAAGCGAGCGCAGGACATGCTTTTCAAAACCGGAATATGCGTGAACGACGTACCAACGCTTGGACATGAAGACTCCTAACCGATCACGCCGGACATCGCCCAGCTGAGAAGCGTGTCAATTAACCACAGCAACAGGCCAACCACCATGACGGCGACCAGCACGATTGCGGTTGTCTGCACGGTTTCCGGCCGGGTGGGCCAGACAACGCGCTGTATTTCTTTCTTGGACTCGCGCGCCAGAGTGACAAGGCTACGCCCCTTGGTCGTGGTCAGCGCAACGGCGCCGGCAAGCAGGCACAGGGCCACGACGCCCAGCACGCGATACAAAAGACCGATACCGGCAAAATAGGTGTTGGCCACTACCGCCACTGCCAACAGCGCGACTACCGCCGCCCATTTGAGCCCGTCATGACGCGATGACTTCGCCTCGGCGCCATGTTTTACAGAATTAGGCTTCATAAAAACGAGACTCCTCGGGAGTGCGGCAAACGATAAAGGAATTCGGGAAAGGCACGCCAACTTGGGGAAAGCTGGCAGGCCAGGAGGGACTCGAACCCCCAACCTGCGGTTTTGGAGACCGCTGCTCTGCCAATTGAGCCACTGGCCTGTATCGTCACTGCTGCGGCGATCATTGCGATGCCATGCAACAGCGGCCGTCATGTTAGCGAATAATTTTCCGCCTGACAACCTTTGCACCCTCGCATCGCCAAGCACTTCTCGACGATGGAGACAAAAAAAGCGAGCCTGGCTCGCCTTCTCGCAATGTGGAGCTCATGGACGGAATTGAACCGTCGACCTCACCCTTACCAAGGGTGTGCTCTACCCCTGAGCTACATGAGCAAACGTTACATGAACTGGAGCGGGCAGCGGGGATCGAACCCGCATCATCAGCTTGGAAGGCTGAGGTTCTACCATTGAACTATGCCCGCATCAACCGGGCCTGCATCAACCTTGGCCCGCACCGAGCTGCGTGTCGCTTCGCCGCTGTCCTTCACGGCGCCTTGCCGCTGCCCGCTTGGCAACTTGTGGCTGCCAGTCCTGTAAAGCTGGTGGAGGGAGAAGGATTCGAACCTTCGAAGCTTTCGCGGCAGATTTACAGTCTGCTCCCTTTGGCCACTTGGGTATCCCTCCATCACTGGCGGCGCATTCTACCGCCTTCCAGAGCCGTGTCAAGCCGGATTGCTGCTCGTCGGCAGCACCGCTCGGCGACACCCTTCTGCCCCGGAACGCGCTGCATTCTGTCAAAGCAGCATCGAGAATGCAAGGCCCGCGCGGATTTTTTCCAGCGCCGGACTTGCCGGCACGTCAGGCGCCCCGGACATCCGCCCGGCACGCTCGGCCAGCGTCAGCGGAAAGCAGGCCTCGAGTCCGCCGTAGACCATGTCCGGCCATACCGCATGGGGCACGGCCACCCCGCGCGACACCACCCGGGCATCGCCGCCGGTGAGAAGCATCGGCAGCGCCACGCCGTGCTGGTCGCACACTTCGCTGTAAATACGCTGCACGGCGCTGATGGCCGCCACATAAATACCGTGATTGACCGCATCCACGGTGGTGCGCCCCGGGGTCAGCAGGGTGTCCTCTTCACCCTCGGGGTCAATGGCGACGTTGCGGGTACCAAGCCTCAGGCTCTCCTTCATCAGCCGCAGCCCGGGCACGATATAGCCGCCGGCGTGGGCGCCGCCGGGCAGCACAAAGTCCACGGTAATGGCGCTGCCGCAGTCCACCGCGCAGCAGCCGCCGGCCAGCTGGTAGCCGGCAAGCGCGCCGAGCCAGCGATCCACGCCCAGCCGCCAGGGCTCGTCGTAGCCGTTGGTTACCCCCAGCGCCTCCCGAGT
Source organism: Halomonas piscis (assembly GCF_031886125.1). Lineage (NCBI taxonomy): Bacteria > Pseudomonadati > Pseudomonadota > Gammaproteobacteria > Oceanospirillales > Halomonadaceae > Halomonas > Halomonas piscis. The sequence continues at coordinate 462,943 of NZ_CP119391.1, read as the reverse complement.
GGAGCACCCGACATAAACGCGGGGCACCCGGGTACGCAGCAGCGCCACGGTGTCGTTCAGCACCTCCCGTCGGGCGACGCTTGAGATGCGGACCGCTTCCACCACGTCGAGATCAGGGATGTCCGCCCCCGGGCGCCACTCTTCCCGGGTCCACACCGCCCCGCGAGAGCGGATCTCGCTACTTTCGGTATCCTTCAGCCGCCACTTGGACAGCGTGTTGCCGATATCCAGATCGAGAATCATGGCCGCCCGCGCACGCTGATTTCCCCGCCGGCCAGAGGTCGCTCCGTGCCGTTCTCGCTTACCCAGAGGTTGCCGTTGCTGTCGACCTCGCCGGCCACCGCGATGCTTTGGTCGTTGCCCACCAGCACGTCGACGGAGTGGCCGGCATAGGCATGGCGCCGGTTCCATTCCGCCTGCCAGGCGGCAAAGCCTTCTGTCTCGAAGGTATCCAGCATCTCCAGCAGCCCCGCCACCACCTCAGCGGCCAAAGCGTTGCGATCGACCCCGGGGCAGGCGTCGGCAAGCACCGCCACCGGCTGGCCGATGGCGTCACGCGCGGACTCGGGCAGGAAAAGGTTCATGCCGACGCCGAGCACCACCTCGCAGGGGCCGGCAGCGTCGCCGGTCACCTCCACCAGGATGCCGGCCAGCTTGGCCAGGGCGCCCTCGGGCGTCGCCAGCAAGATATCGTTGGGCCACTTGAGCTGAGGCCGGGCGCCGTAACGCTCGAGCACTCGGGAGACGACGACGCCGATTGCCAGGCTGAGCCCCTCCAGCGCCGCCACGCCGCTGTCAAAGCGCCAGCCTATCGATAGCATCAGGCTCTGCCCCCAGGGGGTCAGCCAGGCGCGTCCGCGCCGGCCGCGGCCGGCGGACTGCTGCTCCACCAGGCAGACCTCACCGTGGCCGGCCCCTTGGGAAAAGCGCTGACGGAGATAGTCGTTGCTCGACGGCAGCGTGTCCTCCACCAGCAGCCGAGCCAGCCGGCGCCGGGCCTCGGCCGGCAGGTGCGAAACGATCCGCGCGCCGTCCAGCGGCGTCAGCGGCTGCGCCAGCTGATACCCGCGCCCCTTGACCGCGCTCACCTCGACGCCGGCAGTCTCAAGCTTTTTCAGCTGTTTCCACACGGCCGCCCGGGAAATCCCCAGCGCCTCACCCAGCTGCTCGCCGGAATGTATCTCGCCGTCGCTCAACAAACGCATCAGATTGCCGATGGTCATGACCCTGCCCTGCCCCGGGAAAACGGCTATCTTACCGGATGCCGCGCAGCGGCGAAAAGCTTAGCGCCGGCCCCGTGCGCGTGCCACCGGCACCGGCACCGGCAAATACAACGCTGGCCGCCGTGCGCCCCCAGCCCCTATAATGCCGGGCCTATATTTTCAAGCAGGATCGCTTCGTGATCGAGAATCTTCGCAACATCGCCATCATCGCCCATGTCGACCACGGCAAGACTACCCTGGTCGACAAGCTCCTGAGCCAGTCCGGCACGCTGGACCGCAAGGCCGCAGGCCAGGATCGGGTGATGGACTCCAGCGACCAGGAAAAAGAGCGCGGCATCACCATTCTGGCCAAGAACACCGCCATCCAGTGGCAGAGTGAAGACGGCACCGACTACCACATCAACATCGTCGACACTCCCGGCCACGCCGACTTCGGCGGCGAGGTCGAGCGCGTCATGTCCATGGTGGATTCGGTACTGCTGCTGGTGGACGCCGTGGACGGCCCCATGCCGCAGACCCGCTTTGTCACCCAGAAGGCGTTTGACCAGGGGCTCAAGCCCATTGTGGTCGTCAACAAGATCGACCGCCCCGGGGCGCGCCCGGACTGGGTCATCGACCAGATATTCGATCTGTTCGACAACCTCGGCGCCAGCGAAGAGCAGCTCGACTTCCCCATTATCTACTGCTCGGCGCTAGACGGCGTCGCCGGCCCGGAGCCGGAAGAGCTGACCGACGACATGACGCCGATGTTCCATGCCATCGTGGATATCGTCGAGCCGCCCAAGGTGGAAGTTGACGGCCCCTTCCAGATGCAGATCTCGGCGCTGGACTACTCGAGCTACGTCGGCGTCATCGGCCTTGGCCGCATCGTGCGCGGCAGCGTCAAGCCCAACCAGCAGATCACCGTGATCAGCAAGGAAGGCCAGGAGCGCCGGGGCAAGATCGGCCAGGTCATGACCCACATGGGCCTTGAGCGGGTGCAGACCGACGAGGCCACCGCCGGCGACATCATCTGCATCACCGGCATCGACAACCTCGCCATCTCCGATACCCTGTGCGACCCGGCCTCCGCCGAGGCGCTGCCCGCGCTGACCGTTGACGAACCCACGGTGTCGATGACCTTTCAGGTCAACGATTCGCCGTTTGCCGGCAAGGACGGCAAGTACATCACCAGCCGCAACATCAAGGACCGCCTGGAGCAGGAGCTGATCCACAACGTGGCGCTGCGCGTGGAAGAAGGCGAGACCCCGGAGAAGTTCACTGTCTCCGGCCGCGGCGAACTGCACCTCTCGGTGCTGCTCGAAGCCATGCGTCGGGAAGGCTTCGAGATCGCCGTGGGCCGCCCCGAAGTCATCATCCGCGAGATCGACGGCGAGCAGCAGGAGCCCTACGAGGAAGTCATCATCGACTGCGAAGAGCAGCACCAGGGCGCCATCATGGAGGAGCTTGGCTATCGCAAGGGCGAGATGACCAACATGCACCCCGACGGCAAGGGCCGCGTGCGGGTGGATTTCATTATCCCCGCCCGTGGGCTCATCGGCTTTCGTGGCCAGTTCATGACGCTGACGTCGGGCACCGGCATCCTCACCAGCCGCTTTGACCACTATGGCCCGCTGCGCCCCGACGCCGCCATCGAGCGGCGCAACGGCGTGCTGGTCTCCATGACCACCGGCAAGGCGCTGGCCTACGCGCTCTATGCCCTGCAGGACCGCGGCAAGCTCATCGTCGAGCACGGCACCGAGGTTTACGAAGGCATGCTGGTCGGCATCAACAACCGCGCCGACGACATGACCGTCAACCCCACCAAGGCCAAGAAGCTCGACAACATGCGCTCCTCCGGCGCCGACGAAAGCCTTGATCTGGTGCCGCCGGTGCGCTTCACCCTGGAGCAGGCCATCGAGTTCCTCGACGACGACGAGCTGGTGGAGATCACCCCCAACCACCTGCGTCTGCGCAAGAAACACCTCACCGAGAACGAGCGCAAGCGCGCCAACAAGGGCAAGTAGGGCACCGCGCTGCGCGAGCCGCCCGCTGTGCATGAACCGGCCCGCCTTTTCGGCGGGCTTTTTTTTACCCGGGCACCGGCACCGAGCGGCTAGGGCTCTTCCTCCTCCATAAGCGCCCGGCGACGGTCCCGCTCGCGCAGCGCGCGCTTGTGCCGGTAAAGCCGCACCGCGGCAATACTCAGCGCGGCGGCCAGCATCAGCAAAAGCGTCACTCCCTGCCACGGCCGGGCACCGTCGCCCAGCACGGTCTCCAGCATGATGATGGCGATGAGCCCCGCCGCCTGGGTGCCGATCGCCAGCGCCCGCAAGGGGTCGTAGGTTGGCCGAGCCATTAGCGCCTCCGATTGTCGCTATCCCATGGTATGGTCGGTCCATTGTACCGCTTGCCGGGCGCTTTACGGACAGTACGCGTCAGCTACCTCTCCCCGAAGGGAGAGGCTTGTGAAAGCAAGCCCGGCTGACCAGGGAAAGCGGTAGTCAACCCGCTACGTTGGTAACAGGTCGCCAAGACCCACCCCGCCGTGCTTCCTCAGCGGCGGGCTCTGGAAGGTCAGGATCATGCTGGCGCAAGGTAAAACGCCGAAGGTCTTGATCGCTGCCGTCAGGCAGGAGCCGGTTATCGACATGCCCGAGGGGAGACGGATCGAACGATCCGCGACACCAGGCCCGTAAGGGCATTAACACAGGAGAAAATCGCATGGCGGTTTTCGTATTGGACAAACAGAAACGGCCCCTGATGCCGTGCAGCGAGAAGCGCGCCCGGTTGTTGCGGGAACGCGGTCGCGCTGTGGTGCATAAGCGCTATCCGTTCACGATCCGGCTCAAGGATCGGGTGGAGGGTGACACCCAGCCGCTGCGACTCGGCATCGACCCCGGCAGCAAGACCACCGGGCTGGCGTTAGTGCGCGAGGATGCCGAGGATCGTCACCTGCTGTGCCTGATCGAGCTTGTCCATCGTGGCTTTCAGATTCGCAAGGCGCTGGAGCAGCGCCGAGCCTTTCGTCGCCGTCAGAACCTGCGCTACCGGGCGCCACGCTTCAACAATGTGGTACCTCGTGCTCACGGTGGCTCGCACCGCGTCAGTAACCTGACGCTGGCCTGCCACGCCTGCAACCAGGGCAAGGGCAACGGCACGCTGGACACTTTCTTCACCACCGACAAGGGGCTCAAGAAGCGACTCAAGGCTAACAACCTGTCGGCGGATGCTCGACAGGAGCGCGTGCAACGTGAGCTCAAGCGCCCGTTGCGGGATGCCAGCGCCGTCAACGCGACCCGTTGGGTGCTGTTCGGTGCTCTCAAGGCCACCGGTCTGCCGGTGACAGCAGGTAGCGGCGGGCGCACCAAGTACAACCGCCAGCGCCTCGGCATTCCCAAGACCCATGCCCTCGACGCCGCCTGCGTCGGCCCAATGGACGCCCTGCACCATTGGCAGGTGCCGACGCTGACGATCAAGGCCACCGGACGCGGCAGCTATCAACGCACCCGATTGACCCGGCACGGTTTCCCGCGTGGCTATCTGATGCGGCAGAAGCAGGTACACGGTTTTCAGACCGGCGACATGGTGAAAGCCATCGTGCCCACCGGCAAGAAGGCCGGCATCCATACGGGCCGTGTCGCTGTGCGTAAAACCGGCCGCTTCAACATTCAGACCGAGCAGGGGGCGGTGCAAGGCATCTCGCACAAGCACTGCTTGCTGATCCAACGCGGTGATGGCTACGGCTACCGCCTCACCTCATCCATTCAACCAAAGGGAGGAGCGGGGCAGACGGTGGCGTAACAGGTCGCCCTGTGGGCGACGCGCTATCCCTCCCGGCACTGAAAGTACCGGGTATCCCGCGCAAAATCTGATGAACGCCGCTGCCCTGGGACCACTGCTGATGCCGTTGCCGCGCCTCTACGCGCTTGCTGCCGCCCTGGCGCTGCTGGCAGGCGGGCTGGGCTATGCGCTGAGACACGCGACGAGTAACGGTCGGTGGCAGGGGCCTTTGCGCGCGGCACTGCTGATACTGAGCGCCGGCGGGCTGGGCCTGACGCTTGCCCCCCTGCTGCTGCCCGCCACCCTTTCCGGCCCGGCGAGGCTACCCGATATCACCCTGGAAGACCTCGACGGCAACGCCGTAGCGCTTGCCGAACTGCCTCGGATCGCCGGCCACAAGCGCAACACGCCGATCCTCGTCCACCTCTGGGCCACTGACTGTCCGCCCTGCCGCCGGGACATGGCGCGGCTGGCCGAGCTCAGCGGGCATGGCGACGTGCGCGTAGCCAGCGTCAACCAGGGAGAAGACCTGCTTCCCGCCGTGCGCTATCTGGACAACCCGGAACCTGGCTCTCCGGCGCTTGCCTTCGCTATCGCCCTGCGCGACCCCCAGCAGCGGCTGATGGCCGCCGTTGGCGCCACGCGGCTGCCGCTGACTCTGCTGCTCGACGCCCGCGGCGAGGTGGTCAAACGCCACCTCGGCGAGCTCGACCGGGCCACTCTGGCCGCCTGGCTCGGCCGCTGACCGATACGCCCCAGGGCGCAAGCCGCACGGCATCTTAATCCCGTCTGCGCTTTGCGTTAGAATCCCTCGCCCTTGAGACGCCGGCGCCTTCCCCACCGACGGCGTTTGTCCCGATTGACCGCATCCTCCGAGGCACCATGAGCGATTTCTCCCCCGGCCAGCGCTGGATCAGCGACGGCGAAGCCGAGCTCGGGCTTGGCACCGTACTCAACTGCGACGCCCGAAGCGTGACCATCCTGTTCAGCGAAAGCCAGGAAACCCGCACCTACAATACCCGCCAGGCACCGCTGACCCGGGTTGCCTTCGGCGCCGGCGATCGCATCACCGCCGCCGACGGCTGGCAGATGACCGTGGACGCCAGCCGCGAACGCCAGGGGCTGATCATCTATCAGGGCACAGACGCCAACGGCGAGCCCTGCGAACTGCCCGAAACCAAGCTCGCCGATGCCATGCGGTTCGATCAGGCCCGGGACCGGGTGCTCACCGGCCAAGTGGACCGCAACGACTGGTTCGACCTGCGCTTTCGCACCCTGCACCACTATCAGCGCACCGAAAAGCACCCGGCGCTGGGCTTTGCCGGCCCGCGCATCGATCTCATCCCCCACCAGCTTTACATCGCCGACGAAGTCGCCCGCCGCCACGCCCCGCGGGTGCTGCTGGCCGACGAGGTGGGGCTGGGCAAGACCATCGAAGCGGGGCTGATCCTGCACCGCCTGCTGCTCACCGGCCGCGCCGAACGCGCGCTGATCCTGGTGCCCGACAGCCTGACCCACCAGTGGCTGGTGGAGCTTCTGCGCCGCTTTGCCCTCGACGTCACCCTGCTCGACGAAAGCCAGAGCAGCGCCCTGGAAGAAGGCATGGGCGAGGGCAACCCTTTCGACAGCGGCCAGCTCATTCTCGCCAGCCAGGACTGGCTGTTCGCCAACCCGGCGCGCCAGCGCCAGGCGCTTGCCGCGCGTTTTGATCTGCTGATCGTCGACGAGGCCCACCACCTGGACTGGAGCGAGGAGGCCAGCGGCCCGGGCTATCAGTGCGTGGAGTCGCTCGCTGCCGACATCGACGCGCTTTTGCTGCTCACCGCCACGCCGGAGCAGATGGGGGTTGCCAGCCACTTTGCCCGGCTGCGTCTGCTCGACCCCGAGCGCTATCACGACCTGGAGCGCTTCCGGGAAGAGGAACGCCACTACGCCGAGGTGGCCGCCGCCATCGACGCGCTGGACAGCGTCGCCGAAAGCGACGACGCCAAAGCGCGAGTCGAAGTGGTGATCGACGATCACGAAAGCCGTGCGCTGCTGGCCGTGCTTGCCAACCCCGAAGCCGGCGCCGAGCAGCAGGACAGCGCCCGGGCGCGGCTGCGCGAGGCGCTGTTGGACCGCCACGGCACCGGCCGGGTGATGTTTCGCAACAGCCGGCGCCACGTCGGCGGCTTTCCCGAGCGCCGCCTGCACACCGCCACCCTGGCGCTGCCGTCGGCCTACCGCCGGGTGCTGCGCCGCCTCGCCCGGGACGAGGACTACCTCGACGAGCTGCTGATCGAAACCGGGCTTGATCACCCGGACGTGCTGATCTACCCCGACGCCATGTATCGGGCGCTCGAAAGCGACCCGCTCAACGCCGAGGACTGGTGGCACATCGACCCGCGGGTCAGCTGGCTTTTGGAGCGTCTGAGCGACGACGGCGAAGACGGCTTTGCCGGCGAGAAAGTGCTGGTCATCGCCCATCACCGGGAAACCGCCGAGGGCCTGGCCGAAGCGCTGCGCGTGCTGGGCGGCTACCACGCCCCGGTATTTCACGAGGACCTTTCGCTGCTCGAACGCGACCGCGCCGCGGCGGCCTTCGCCGACGAGGAAGACGGCTGCCAGGTGCTGGTGTGCTCGGAAATCGGCTCCGAAGGGCGCAACTTCCAGTTCTGCCGCCACCTGGTGATGTTCGACATGCCCCAGCACCCGGATCAGCTGGAGCAGCGCATCGGCCGGCTCGACCGTATCGGCCAGCGCCACGCCATCGAGCTTCACGTGCCGCTGTTCGAGGACAGCCCCGGCGCGCGGCTGATGCGCTGGTACGACGAGGGCATGGACGCCTTCAGCGCCCCTCACGGCGTGGGCAGCGAGCTGTTCGAGACCTTCGGCGATACGCTGGCCGATGCCCTGCTGGACGACGAGGCCCTCGACGACATCATCGGTGACACCCGGGCCATGTTCACCGCCAAACTGGCCGAGCGCGACGCCGGGCGCAACCGCCTGCTGGAGCTCAACGCCTGCCGCCCGGAGCGCGCCGAGCGCATCATCGAGGCCGTACGCGAGCTCGACGACGACCGCGCCCTGCCGCGCTACGTGGACCGCGCGCTGGATATCTTCGGCGTCGACAGCAAGGACCTGGGCAGCGGCCTGATGCACCTCAAGCCCGGCCCCCAGATGCTCGACGGTCTGCCGGGGCTGGCCAAGGGCGAGGACGGCTTTACCGCCACCTACCGGCGCGACCTGGCGCTTGCCCGGGACGACGTCCAGCAGCTTTCCTGGGAGCACCCGCTGCTGCGCGAGATGATGGGCCGCATCGTCGACGGCACCATGGGCAACACCGCCCTGGCGCTGCTCGGCCACGCCGCCATCCCCGGCGGGCGGCTGATGGCCGAGCTGGTGTTTCGCACCCACTGCCCGGCGCCCGGGCACCTCCATCTGAATCGTTTTCTGCCGCCCACGGCGGTGCGAGTGCTGCTCGACGAATCCGGCGCCAATCTTACCGACAAGATCTCCTTTACCGGCCTGGGTAAAAACCTGCAGAAGGTCAACAAGGCGCTGGCCCGGGATTTGATCAAGAACCACCACGACAAGCTGCGCGGCCTGCTGACACAGGGCGAAAGCGAAGCCGAACGCGAGCTTCCCACCATTGTGGAGGCCGCCGAGACCCGCATGCGCGAACAGCTGGGCGGCGAACTCGCTCGCCTCCGGGCGCTCGCGGAGCACAACCCCGCCGTGCGCGACGCCGAGCTTGACGCCCTGGCCGCCGAGCGCGCCGCGCTGAGCGAGGCCATCGAAGCCACCCGCCTGCGCCTGGACGCCGTGCGGGTGATCATCACCGTGGATGCCGAGGGCTAACGCTCGGGAGCGAGAATCGCCTCCAGCGCCCGATCCAGCGTTTTATAGCGGAAGGTAAAGCCCGCCTGCTGCAGACGCTCCGGGCGCATGTCCGCCCCGGTGAGCAAAAGCCGCGACATCTCGCCAAGCCCTGCCTTGAGGACAAAGGCCGGCACCGGCAGCACCGCCGGGCGGTTGAGAGTGCCCGCCAGCGTCCGGGCAAACTCGGCGTTGGTCACCGGATGCGGAGCGCTGGCGTTATACGCGCCGCTGGCCGAGTCATGCTCGAGCAGAAAGATAATGGCCTCGACCAGATCGTCGCGGTGGATCCAGGGCATGAACTGCCGGCCGCTGCCGAAGCGCCCGCCCAGCCCGAACTTGAACGGCGGCAGCATTTTCTCCAGGGTGCCGCCGCCTTCACCCAGCACCAGCCCGATACGCACGATCGCCGTGCGCACCCCGAGCGCCTCGATATCGCCGGCGGCGGCCTCCCAGCGTGCGCACAGCCGGTGGGCAAACTCGTCGTTGGGCGGCGTTTCTTCGGTCACCGCGGTATCGCCCTCGCCGCTTTGTTTCTGGGCACCGTAATAGCCCATGGCCGAGCCCGACACCAGCACCCGGGGCAGCGCCTCGCCGGCCTCACGCAGGGCCTCGCACAGCGCCAGAAGATCGCCGGTGGCGCGCAGGCGCGAATCGACCATCTCGCGCTTCTGCGCCTCGCTCCAGCGCTTGGCGGCAATGGATTCCCCCGCCAGGTTGACCAGCGCCTCCGGCGGTGCGTCGGCAAAGGCCGTTGCCTTCTCGCGCACGTCGCAGCCCTCGGGAAGCACCGCTCGGGCCTTTTCCGGCGAGCGCGATACCACCTGCAGCTCGTATCCCTGGCGCGCCAGGCTTTCGCACAGCCGCCGACCGACAAAACCGCTACCGCCCGTTATCAATACACGCATGACAGGCTCCTTTTTATAGTCGACAAATCGCTCGATACCGTCGCCAAGGGCCCGTTTCTCCAGCTGCGATAGCCCTGGCTTGCCTCCCCTTCAACTGTACTAAATATGTACAGTATAGCTAACCTGTCCATGCTTTTTATTCTTTTCCGCCGCGCACGGCGCGGATGAGAACGCGCGCCGCCAGGCGCCGAGAAGTTATACACGGCGGGACAGCAAAGCTCGGCTGCTAGAGGTACAATGTCCGAACAACGCCGGCCTCGGCCGCGCTCAGGCAACCCCCTGCGGGTTGTGCTCGGGGCCCAAAAGTTGTACAACGACAGCGTGTATAAGACACGCCGAAGAAACGGCGCGTGCCGCGGCAGACGCCGGCAGCACCATCACCCAGGCATCCAAGAGGCACAGGCGGCCATGAGCAATCAGGCGACCCATCCACCCGATACTCCGCTGTACCCCATCCGGGAGGTCTCTCGGCTGACGGGGGTGAACTCGGTCACCCTGCGCGCCTGGGAGCGCCGCTACGGCCTGATCCGGCCCCAGCGCACGCCCAAGGGTCACCGCCTCTACGCCCAGGACGATATCACCCGCATCGAGCGCATTCTGCAGTGGCTCAATCGCGGCGTGCCGGTCAGCCAAGTGGCCGATCTGATCAACCAGCCGGAAGCCGTGGAAACGCCCGCCCCCACCAGCGACGACTGGGACAGCCAGCGCCGGCAGCTGATCACTCTGGTCGAGGCGCTGAACACCCAGCGGCTGGAGATCCTCTACCACCAGAGCCTGGCGCTCTACCCGCTGGGCACCGCGATCAGCGAGCTCTGGCAGCCGGTGATCAACGCGCTCGAGGCGCGCTGGCAGGAGGCGCCGGACGCCGCCGCCCGCCGCGCGTTCGAAGCCCTGCTGCGCAGCCAGGTCGGCATCCGCCTGCACTACGCCAACCAGGCCACCCGGGGGCCGCTGGTGCTGCTCACGCCGCGCCCGGGTGAGCCCGGGCCGCTGTGGGTGCTGCTGGCCGCGCTGCTGGCCAGCGAACAGGGCTATCGCGTGCAGCTGTTCGACCAGGGGCTGCCGCTGGACGCCCTGCCCCGCGCGGTATCGCGGCTGCACGCCTCCATGGTGCTGTTTGCCGGCGGCCGCCTCCCCGCCGCTGCCCTGACGCTGCCGGATAGCGCCTCGCCGAACGTGCCGGTGGGCCTGTGCGGGCCGGCTCCCGAGGAACCCCATGACGAGCGTATCCACCAGCTGGGGGACGACCTGCCCCGAGCCGTGGCAAAGCTGCGCCCGCTGCTGCGCGAATCCGGGGTGTTATAAACCCGTCAGCTCTGCGCTCACATAATCCCCCGGAGGTTGACATGGCTCTGCAGCTGGTTTGGTTCCGCAGCGATTTACGCCTCAACGACAACCGCGCCCTGGCCGCCGCGGCGGCCAGAGGGCCGGTGCTTGCCGTGTTTCTGCACAGCCCGGCCCAGTGGCAGGCCCACGGCCACGGCGCCAACAAGATCGATTTCTGGCGACGCGGCGTGGCCGCACTCGCCGAGGCGCTCGGCGAACTGAATATCCCTCTGCTCCAGCGCGGCATAGCCGATTTTGACGCTGCCCCGCGGACGCTGCTTGCGCTTGCCCGTGAGCACCACGCCGAGACGCTGCATTTCAACCGCGAGTACCCGCTCAACGAGCGTCGCCGGGATGCCGCCGTCCAGGCCGCCTTCAGCGCCGCGGGGCTTGGCTCCCACGGCCACCACGACGCCGTGGCCTTTGCCCCGGGTGAGCTGCTTACCGGCAAGGGCGACTACTACGGCGTCTTCACCCCCTTTGCCAAGGCATGGCACCGCCATATCACCGCCGAGCGCCTGGCACTTGCCGACGCACCGCCCGCCCAGACGCTGCCCGGCATCCCCAGCGAGCCGCTGCCGGCGCTGGACGCCGCGCTGGCCGACGAGGCCATTGTCGGCCACCAGTGGCCCGCCGGGGAAGCCGCCGCCGACCGCCTGGGCCACTTTCTGCGCTATCGCAGCCGGCACTACCTTGAGCAGCGGGATTTTCCCGGCGTGCACGGCACCAGCGAACTCTCGCCCTATCTGGCGCTGGGGATGATCTCGTACCGCCAGTGCCTGAACGCCGTCATGGCGGAAAACGACGGCCAGCTCAACGAAGGCGACGCCGGGCTTGCCGCCTGGGTCAACGAGCTGGTCTGGCGCGAGTTCTATCAGCACGTGGCGGCGGGCTTTCCCCGGGTGTGCCGCTATCAGCCGTTCAAACAAGGCACTCTGGCCCTTGAGTGGCGCGACGACGATGAAGGCTTCGCCGCCTGGTGCGAAGGCCGTACCGGCTACCCGCTGGTGGACGCCGGCATGCGCCAGCTGGTTGCTACCGGCTGGATGCACAACCGCCTGCGCATGGTCACGGCGATGTTTCTGGCCAAGCATCTGCTCATCGACTGGCGACGCGGCGAGGCGTTCTTTCTGCGCCACCTGGTCGACGGCGAGTTCGCCGCCAACAACGGCGGCTGGCAGTGGGCGGCCTCCACCGGCACCGACGCCGTGCCCTACTTTCGCCTCTTCAACCCCACCACCCAGTCCACCCGCTTCGACCCGGACGCCGAGTTCATCGCCCACTGGGTCCCCGAGCTAGCCCCGCTTCCCCCCCGGGCGCGCCACAACCCGCCCGCTGCCGAGCGCGGCAGGCTCGGCTATCCCAGGCCCATCGTCGAGCACAAAGCCGCCCGCCAGCGAGCGCTTGCCGCCTTCAAGGCGCTGGGCTGACCCACGCGGGCAGGCCTGCGGCCTGTGGGTATCCGGATCATTGCGAGCGCAGCGAAGCAATCTCAGCGCTATGCATGCGGCACACAAGGAGATCGCCGCGTCGCTTCGCTCCGCGCGATGACGCCTTATCTCAACACGCCTGCCTTGTCCATACGGAGACATCCATGCCCCACGACGCGACGCTGGAGGCGTTCTGCGCCTTCTTCAATAATCTTGACAAAGATTGTACAAAAAGCCTGTACGATGTATATACTCAAGACGTGGTGTTCACCGATCCGCTGCATCGCATCGAGGGCATCCAGGCGCTTGAGGCCTACTTTGCCGGCATGTACGAAAACGTTCGCGACTGCCGCTTTGACTATCACGATACCCAGCAGGACGGCGACACGGCCTTTGTGACCTGGACCATGCACTTTGCCCACCCGCGGCTTAACGGCGGACACAGAATCAGCGTCGAGGGCTGTACCCGGCTCGAGTTTGCCGAGGACGGCCGGGTCAGGCGCCACCGTGACTACTTCGACGCCGGCGCCATGCTGTACGAGCACGTACCGCTACTGGGCCGCGCCGTTCGCTGGCTCAAGCGTCGGGCGAGCCGCTAGCCGACAAACAGCAAAGGAGCGACACATGGGCACCTGGAACACTCCCCAACGCATCTGGCTGACCGGCGCGACGTCGGGCATCGGCAAGGCGCTGGCCCAGCGGCTGATGGCGGAAGGCCATCGCGTGGTGCTCAGCGCCCGCCGCCAGGACAAACTGGCTGCCCTGTGCAAGGGCTTTGACAACGCTGCTGTTCTGCCGCTGGACATCAGCGACCGCGACGCCGTCCAGGCCGCCGGGAAACGTATCGAAGCCGAACTGGGCGGACTCGACCTGGCGCTGTTCAACGCCGGCACCTGCGAGTATCTTGACGTCCGGGCGTTCGACGTGGCGCTGGTCGAGCGGGTGCTTACCCCCAATCTTAACGGCACCCTGTACTGCGTGGAGGCTGCACTGCCGCTGTTGCGCGCTGCGCGCCGCGAAGGCCGACCCGCACGGCTGGCGGTGACTTCGAGCGCCTCGGCCTATATGGCGCTGCCCCGGGCCGAGGCCTACGGCGCATCCAAGGCGGCGGTAAGCTACTTCATGGAAGCCCTGCGGCTGGACCTTTCCCCGGAGACGATCGGCGTCAGCGTTATCCATCCGGGCTTTGTCGACACTCCGCTCACCGCGCAAAACGACTTCCCCATGCCCATGCAGGTCAGCGTCGACCAGGCGGCGGACGCCATCCTCAAGGGGCTTTATCACGGCCGCAAGGACATCCACTTCCCCAAGCGCTTTACCTTGATCGTCAAGCTGCTGGGCATTCTGCCCCCGGCGCTGCGCTTTGCCGTGGGCCGGCGCCTGGTGCGCGACCCCCAGCAAGAGGACGCCGCATGAGCGTTCCCGGCAGCCAGCGCATCGCCGTGATCGGCGGCGGCATCAGCGGCATGGCGGAGGCCTTTTACCTGTCCGCCCGCCACGAGGTCACGCTGTTCGAAGCCGCCCCGCGCCTTGGCGGGCATACCGCCACGGTAGACGTCACCGCCGGTGGCGAGCGCCACGCCGTGGACACCGGCTTTATCGTCTTCAACGACTGGACCTACCCGCACTTCACCCGTCTGCTGGAGACGCTGGGCGTGGCCACCCAGCCCACCGAGATGAGCTTTTCGGTGCACGAAACCGAGCGCGACTTCGAGTACAACGGCCATACCCCGGGCTCGCTGTTTGCCCAGCGGCGCAACCTGGTCTCGCCGGGCTTCTACCGGCTCTTGGCCGACATCGTGCGCTTCAACCGCCGGGCGACGCGGGACCTTCAGGCCGGCCGGCTGGCGGATGGCATGACGCTGGGTGACTACCTGGACCGCCAGGGCTACGGCGAGGCGTTTCAGCGCCGCTACCTGCTGCCCATGGGCGCGGCCATCTGGTCGGCAAGCCTTGACGATCTGCGCGGCTTTCCGCTGGCGTTTTTCGTACGTTTTTTCCGCAACCACGGGCTGTTGAACCTCGTCAACCGGCCCCAGTGGTACACCGTGGCGGGGGGCTCCCGGGCGTATATTCCCGCGCTCACCGCGCCCTACGCCGAGCGCATCCGCCTTAACGCACCGGTGGCCGCCGTCACCCGGGACGCCACCGGCGTGGAGCTTGAGACTCACGGCGGGCGCGAGCGTTTTGACCGGGTGGTATTTGGGTGCCACGCCGACCAGACGCTCGCTATTCTCGGCGCCGATGCCACCGCCGCCGAGCGCGAGGTGCTCGGGGCCATGCCCTATCAGGACAACGAGGTGGTGCTGCACACCGACACCCGGCTTTTGCCCCGCCGCCGCCGGGCCTGGGCCAGCTGGAACTATCGGCTGGACCGGCGCGACGCCGGCGATGCGGTATCGGTGACCTACAACATGAACATCCTCCAGCGCCTTCACGCCGACACCACCTTCTGCGTCACGCTCAACGACAGCCAAAGCATCGACCCGACCACAGTCCTTGGCCGCTTCACCTACGCCCATCCGCGCTTCACCCTGGACGGCCAGGCTGCCCAGGCCCGCCACGACGAGATCTGTGGCGCCCGGACCAGCCACGGCCGTACCCATTTTTGCGGCGCCTACTGGCGCAACGGCTTTCACGAGGACGGCGTGTGGAGCGCGCTGCGCGTGGCGCGAAAGCTCGGCTGCGACGAGCCTGCCGCGCCGCCGGCGCCGCCCACGGCGATACCCGCCCATCACTTGCTGCCCGACGCCGGGCCGGGAGATATGGGATGAGCCGGCACCCTGAAAGCAGCCACATCGCTGCGCCGTCGGCTTTGCCCGTACGTTCGCGGGTGTATCGGGGCACGCTGCGCCACCGGCGCTTTGTGCCCAAAGCGCACGAGTTCAGCTACCGGGTGTGGATGCTGTGGCTGGACCTTGACGAACTCCCGGGACTTTTCGACGGCGTGCCGGGCTTCAGCGCTCGGCGCCCGGCGCCGGCACGCTTCCGCCGCGAAGACTATCTGGGGCCTGTGGATATGCCGCTTGCCGACGCCGTGCGAAGGCGCCTGACCGCAACGCTGGGCCACGCCCCGGACGGGCGCATCTGCATGCTGACCCAGCTGCGTGTGCTGGGCACGGTGTTCAACCCCGTTACCTTCTACTACGCCTTCGACCGCGACGATCGGCCGGCAGCGATTCTTGGCGAGGTGACCAACATGCCCTGGCGAGAGCGCGTCTGCTACGTCGCCGAGGTGGACGGCAGCCGCCACAGCCACGCCGCGCACTTTGCCAAGGCCATGCACGTCTCGCCGTTCAACCCCATGGCCATGACCTACCGCTGGCGCTTCAACACCCCGGGCGAGCGTTTGCTGATGCACATGGAAAACCGCGCCGCCGACGGCGAGAACGGCGGCGAGCGCTGCCACTTCGACGCCACCCTGACGCTTGACGGCACGCCGGCCACCCGGGACGCGCTTGTCGCTACGCTGGCCCGCCAGCCGGGGATGAGCCTGAAGACGCTCGCCGGTATTTTCCTTCAGGCGTTCAAGCTGTGGCGCAAGAAAATGCCCGTTTATGACCATCCAGACAGCCACCGGGAGACACCGCCATGACGAGTGCCAACTCCTGTCCTGCCCCCTGCCAGGCTTCCCCGCGCCCACGCCTTGCACGCTGGCTCAGGCCGCGCCTGCTCGCCCAGCTTGATCGTTTTACCGGCGGCACCATCACGCTTGTGGAGAGCGGCGACCGCCGGCAGCTGGGCCAGGGCGGCTCGCTGGCGGCCACGGTGGTCATCCGCCACCCCCGCGCCTGGCAGCGCATGGCGCTGGGCGGCACCGTGGGCGCGGGCGAAGCCTACATGGACGGCGACTGGGACACCGACGACCTGGTGGCGCTGGTGCGGCTTTTCGCGCTGAACCTCGATGCGGTCAACGCGCGCGTGGAAAACGGCAGCGCCCGGCTCGCCCGCTGGCTGCTCACCGCCGCCTACGGGCTGCAGCGCAACTCGGCCCGGGGCTCCCGGCGCAACGCGGCCGCCCACTACGATATCGGCAACGACCTGTTTGCGCTGTTTCTCGACCGCCGCCACCGAATGTACTCAAGCGCGGTGTTTCCGCATCCGGCGGCCAGCCTGGAAGAGGCCTCGACCCACAAGCTCGACCGGATGCTCGACAAGCTCGGCGTGGGGCCCGAGCATCACCTGTTGGAAATCGGCACCGGCTGGGGCGGGCTTGCCATTCACGCCGCCCAAACCCGGGGTTGCCGGGTGACAACCACCACGATTTCCGGAGAGCAGTACGCCCACACTGCCAAGCGCATCGAGGAAGAGGGCCTGGGCGAGCGCATCACGCTGCTCAAGGAAGACTATCGGGACCTCACCGGCACCTACGACCGGATCGTCTCGGTGGAGATGATCGAGGCCGTGGGCCATCAGTATCTGGATACCTACCTAGCCAAAGTCGACGCCCTGCTCGCCGCCGACGGCCAGGCCATGCTGCAGGCGATTACCATCCGCGATCAGCGCTTTGACGCCGCCAAGCGCGAAATGGATTTCATCAAGCGCTATATTTTTCCCGGCGGGTTTCTACCCTCCCACCAGGCGATCGTGTCGAGTCTGGCGCGGAAAACCTCGCTCAACGTGCTCGATCTCGACGAAATCGGCCCGCACTACGCGCGCACCCTGCGCGAATGGCGCCACCGCTTCGAGGCGAGCCTCGATCAGGTGCGCCGGCTGGGCTACGACGAGCGCTTTATTCGCATGTGGCGCTACTATCTCTGCTACTGCGAGGGTGGCTTTCTCGAGCGCACCATCGGCACCTGCCAGCTGCTGCTGACAAGGCCCGGGGCGCGACCGGCGCCGCTCGTCGGCGCGCCGTGACGCTACCCTTGCCGTTCACGCCCCGGGCGCGCCGGCTGATCGTCAACGCCATGGCTTTCGAGGCCGGCTGGCTGGTCTGCGTGCTGGGCGGCTCTAGCGTCGCCCTGGTGGCAGGCCCGGCGCTGATTGGCTGGCACCTGTGGCGAACGGCCGGCCCCGGGGAGTGGCGGCTGGTGGTCGGCTTTGCCCTGGCGGGACTTTTCATTGACGGCGGCCTGACGCTTGCCGGCGGCTTTACCTTTCACCGCCCCGGAGCCCACGGCACGATGCCCGACGCCTGGCCGCTGCCGCTGTGGCTATGGATGCTGTGGCCGCTGTTTGCCACCCTGGTGCGCCATTCACTGAGCTGGCTATGGCCATATCCATGGCTGGCCACGTGCTGCGGCGCCGCGGGCGCCGCCCTTTCCTACTACGGCGGCAGCGTGCTGGCCCGGGTAACGCTGGCCCCCTGGCTTGTGCCCGCCGAGGCGCTGGCCTGGGGGCTTGTCTGCGCTCTGCTGGCGCGGCAGCGGCCCTGAAGCCGCCCCCTCGTGTACGCCTTTGAACAGCAACGCGCGTGCATTCAGCGGTTTCGGGAAGTAAACTAGGCGGGCCTTGCGGGTCGCTCCCCGGTACCTCGCCTCGGCACGGGTAGCCGCACGCGGCCCTTGATCATTTCGACACTCGGAACAATTCAGTGACCAAGCAACACTCTTTTGATCGCGACGAACTGCTTGCCTGCTCGCGCGGCGAGCTGTTCGGCCCGGGCAACGCCCAACTCCCGGCGCCCAATATGCTCATGCTCAACCGCATTACGCACATCAGCGAGATCGGCGGCGAACACGACAAGGGCGAGCTGATTGCCGAGCTGGATATCAGTCCCGACCTGTGGTTTTTTGACTGCCACTTCCCCGGCGACCCGGTGATGCCCGGCTGCCTGGGGCTGGACGCCATGTGGCAGCTGGTCGGCTTTTATCTTGGCTGGCTTGGCCACCCCGGTCGCGGGCGGGCACTGGGCTGCGGCGAAGTCAAATTCTCCGGTCAGATTTTGCCCGACGCGCAAAAGGTCACCTATCGCATCAACATCAAGCGTGTGATTACGCGGCGCCTGATTCTGGGCATGGCCGACGGCACCGTGGCCGTCGACGGACGCGATATTTACCAGGCTAATGACTTGCGCGTTGGCCTATTCACCTCCACCGCGAACTTTTAACAGGAGGCTCCCATGCGACGAGTGGTAGTCACCGGCCTGGGCATCGTGTCGTGCCTGGGCAACGATCAGCAACAGGTGTTGGACGCGCTGAAAAGCGGACGCAGCGGCATCAACTTCAAGCAGGACTACGCCGATCTGGGCTTCCGCAGCCATGTCGCCGGCAGCGTCGATATCGACCTGGAAGCGCTTATTGACCGCAAGCTGCGCCGCTTCATGGGCGACGCGGCGGCCTACGCCTACGTCTCCATGGCCCAGGCCATCGAGGACTCGGGCCTCGCTCCCGAACAGGTATCCAGCGAGCGCACCGGGCTGATCGCCGGTTCCGGCGGAGCGTCGAGCTCCAACCAGGTGGAAGCCGCCGACGTGCTGCGCGAGCGCGGCCTGCGGCGCGTAGGCCCTTACCGCGTCACTCGCACCATGGGCAGCACGGTGTCGGCCTGTCTGGCGACGCCGTTTGAAATCAAGGGCGTCAACTACTCGATTTCGTCGGCCTGCGCGACCTCGGCGCACTGCATCGGCAACGCCATGGAGCAGATCCAGCTGGGCAAACAGGACGTGGTCTTTGCCGGCGGCGGCGAGGAAGAGCACTGGACGCTATCCTGCCTGTTCGACGCCATGGGCGCGCTTTCCACCCGCTACAACGACGCCCCGGAAAAAGCCTCGCGCGCCTACGACAAGGCCCGGGACGGCTTCGTCATCGCCGGCGGCGGCGGCATGCTGGTGCTCGAAGAGCTGGAGCACGCCCACGCCCGGGGCGCCAAAATCTACGGCGAACTGGTGGGCTACGGCGCCACCTCGGACGGCGTCGACATGGTCGCCCCTTCCGGCGAGGGCGCCACGCGCTGCATGCGCCAGGCGCTGGCCACGGTCAACGGCGGTATCGACTACATCAACACCCACGGTACTTCCACGCCGGTGGGCGACGTGTCCGAGCTGAAGGCCGTGCGCGAGGTGTTTGGCGACACCACCCCGGCGATGAGCTCGACCAAGTCGCTGACCGGCCATTCCCTGGGCGCCACCGGCGTGCAGGAAGCTATCTACTCGCTGCTGATGATGGAGCACGAATTCGTCGCTGCCTCGGCCAACATCGACGACCTTGACGAGCAGGCCGAGGGCTTCGACATCGTCACCGAGCGCCGGGACGGCGTGAAGCTTGAGCGCGTGCTCACCAACAGCTTCGGCTTTGGCGGCACCAACGCCTGCCTGGTGTTTGAGCGCATGCAGGACTAGGGGGCGTTAACAATTAGGCCAGCCATATGGCGGCTGACACGAGGCAGAGGAGTGACTGGTAGTTTCTTGCCAGTCGCTCATAGCGTGTAGATAACCGCCGGAACTTCTTGATTTTCTGAAAGAACCTCTCCACCAGATTGCGATCTTGGTAACAGTGCCAGTCTACTTCAATGCGCGCCAAACGATTCTTTTTCGGAGGAATCACCGGCTCGGCACCTGCGGCCTGAATCATGTCCCGCAGAGCAGTGGAGTCATACCCCTTGTCGCCCAGCACCGCTTGCGGGGAAAAACCTTCCAGTAGAGCGGGAGCAGCACCATACTCCGACGCCTGGCCCGGTGTGAGAACCAATCGTACTGGGTTACCTAACGCATCGACTGCGGCATGAATTTTGGTGCTCAATCCGCCTCGAGATTTGCCCATGGCTTCGACGTCTTGCGTGTTTTTTTTGACGCTCCATGCTGGTGCACCCTGACGATGCTACCGTCGATCATCAGCTGCTCTAGATCGGGATCGTCGGCTACTGTGTCAAAAATACGCTGCCAAACGCCTTTTCGTGACCAACGGTTATACCGCATGTAGACGGTGTGCCAGCGCCCAAAAGATTCGGGAAGATCACGCCACGGGGCGCCGGTCCGAGCGATCCAGAGCACGGCTTCCACGAACAGGCGATTGTCCTTGGCAGTTACCCCACAGTCTGAGGCTTTGCCGGGGAGCAGGTGCTCGATTCGCTCCCACTGATCATCGCGTAACTTCAACCGACTCATGGCCCACCAAAATCTATGAATACTAAATCAGTTTAAACGAAACTAATGATTGTTAACACACCCTAGCTCCCCCGGCACACCGCGCCACCCACAAAAACGGCACCTTTCGAGGTGCCGTTTTTTCATGCCTGAGCGGCGCCGGCTACGCACGCGCCGGGCGAGCCACGTCGGAAATCTCGTCGAGCTGGCCTTCGATCCAGGCTTCCACCTCGGCCATTACCGCGTCCGGGGTCTTCCCCGCCGTCTCGATGGGCGCGCCGATGCGCACCCGCAGCACCCCCGGCTGCTTGACCCAGTGGCGCCCGGGCCAGCGCTCGCCGGCGTTGTGCGCCACCGGCAGCACCGGCACCCCGGCGCGACAGGCGATCACGCTGCCGCTTTTGTTGTAGCGCCGTCGCGATCCGGGATCTACCCGGGTTCCCTCGGGAAAAATCAGCACCGACAGCCCACTTTGCAGCCGCGTCACGCCCTGGGTGAGCACCTGCTTCAGCGCCCGGGACGGCTTCGAGCGGTCGAGGCTGATGGGGTGCAGCAGCCGCAGCCCCCAGCCAAAGATGGGGATATTCAAAAGCTCGCGCTTGAGCACGGTGCACACCGGCGGCATCATCACCTGGAGAAATACCGTTTCCCACTCGGACTGGTGGTTCGCCTGGATCACGCAGGCGCCCTCGGGCAGGTGTTCGCGGCCGCGAATGTCGTAGCGCACCCCGCAGGCCAGGCGAAACCAGCGGATCAGGAAATGATTGTAGAGGTTGAGCAGCCGGTAGCGCCCGGACAGCGGCAGAAACGGCGCTATCGGCAGCAGCAGCACGCCGCACACCAGCATCGCGGAAAAGTAGCCGACATAGAAAATGCCGCTGCGCAGCACCTTGATCACGAAGCGCCCTCCTCGCCGCCTTCTGCGGGGTTATCCCGTGTCAGGCACCAGGCCTCCAGCATGCGCTCAACTTCCAGCCGCCAGGGCTTCTGATGTACGCCGAACACCTTCAGCACCCGGCGACAGTTGAGCACGCGATAGAGCTTGGCGTCGTGATGGTGGTTAAGCGCCTGAACCTCGCCCAGCGTCAGCGTTTCGCCGCGCCCGTCCAGGTGCGTTGCCAGCTGGGTACGCACCACCGAGGTAAAGCCGAATGCACTCACCGGCTCGATGCCGGCCAGATGGTAGGCGCCCCAGGCACTGACCCCGCAGCCCAGCTGCTGCAGCATGCCGATCAGCGCCAGGGCGACGGCGTCCGCCGAGGTAGGGCAGAAAATCACGTCCTCGGCGGCGCGCACGTTGTCGCCGGCCACCAGGCTGTCGATGGTCTCTCCCAGCCAGGCGTGGCTGCCTTCCAGAGCAAAGAGCGGTCCCAACCGGACAATCAGATGGCGATGGTACTCCGCACGGATACGGTCGCCGGTCTGCACCAGCCGGCGCAGGCTGGTATCCCGGGGCTCGGGGACCAGGTGCTCATCGATGGGTTCGTTATGGCCGTCTTCGTAAAGCTGGTCGGATACGCACCAGACCAGCGCCACGTCCCGGGAGAGGCAGGCGTCCAGGCAGGCCTCCACGGCGTTGGCGTGGGCCGTTACCTCTGCCGGCGCCAGGCTCAGCGGACTTGACAGCGGCGGCACGATCACCGCATCCGGCGCGACCTCGTCAAGCCGCTCGGGCGTAATCCGAGTGGCGGCTTCGATCACCAGCCAGGTGTCGGAGCGCCGCCCCGCTTCGCGCGCCAGCGCCAGGCTCAAGCAGTGCCCGGCATCCACAATCAAAAGCTTCACAGAACGCCTCTCCGTTTCTCCGTTCGGGCTACCGGCCGGCGCCCGCCGTCCCCTAAAGCAGGCGCCCAAGGCGTGCCACTTTACCGGAACCCTATCGATGGCAAAAGCGATATACACCGCCCGCGGCGGTGTTATGCTGTCAAGGCTTCTGAACTGAAGGAGACGGCCATGCCAACACCCGCATTATCCCTTGACGCATCCCAGGCACCCCGGGCAATTCGCTGCAAGCGCGCCTATGAGGCGCCCGCCGACGACGACGGCTATCGCGTCCTTGTGGACGGCATGTGGCCGCGCGGCGTCAGCAAGCAGGCGCTCAAGCTCGACGACTGGCAAAAGGCGCTGGCGCCCTCCAGGGAACTGCGCCAGTGGTTCGGCCACGACCCTTCGCTGTGGGCGGGATTCTACCAGAAGTTTTTTCACGAGCTGGAGCACAGCGACGAGGCTTGCCAGGCGCTGACGGATCTGCTCGATGCCTGCCAAGGAAAAACCCTGACGCTGGTCTATGCGGCCAAGGACGAATCGCACAACAACGCCGTGGCGCTGAAACAGTTCATCGAGCACCACACCGCCTGACGATACCCGAGCTGCACGTACGGCCGGCTGCATGAAGTCGGTCTGCTCTACTATGAAGCTGACCGGCAACGCAAAAGCCCGGCCGCCGCGCGAGCGGCGGGCCGGGCTTTTTTTCATGCGCCGTTTCTTGCAGCAAACGCCGTTGCTACACCATGTCGCGGCGTTCCTTCTGCGCCTGGCGGCGATCGCGGATCACCGCGCGGCAGATCAGAATCAGCACGCCAAGGGTGAGCGCCGGCCAGATCAGTACGTAAAAGCCCATTAATGCGGTCATCAATACGTCTCCTTTCATGTCTACGGTACGGCGCGGCTCAGGACTGAGCCACGGGCTGGCCGGCGGTTTTCGGCGGCTCGACCGGCCTGCCGGTATCCAGGCTCTCCGTCTCGGCAGCGTCGTCGTAGTCGCCCACGCGCCGGCGAATAAGGTCAAAATCGAAAGGCGCTTCCTTGCTGGCGAGACTCATGACCACGCATACCAGCGTGCTGGTTCCGTAGGCCGTGAGCGAAGCCAGCAGCACGGTGTATTCGCGCAAAAAGCCGGTGGCAAATACCAGCATGCCAATCAGCGCCAGCACGCCGGCAATCGCGCCGGCGATGCGCCCGAGAAAGCCGAAGGCCATCAGGCCGATGATGATGCCGCCGCCGATGCTTGCCAGCAGCTCGAACATCAGGCCGAAACCACTGGCCAGAGGCAGCACTTCAAAGCGTGCCAGCGAGAACATGACCATGGCGACGATCACCGAGGTGGTAAACGCCTTGTTGGTCACGCGGTCCCAGAAGCAGCTGGCAATCACCGGGAAGACGATCGCCCCCCAGAGCGCGCCAACGAATACCAGCATCACCAGAATATCCAGCGAGAAGCTGGCAAAGATAATCGCTGCGACGGTCGCTACGATCATGGTCAAGCGGCCCACCAGCAGCATGCGGTCGGGGTCGGCATTGCCCTTGGCGATATTCTTGCCGTAGACGTCGGCCATCATGATCGCGGAAAGCGCCGAGAGATCAGAGTCCGCGGTGGACGAAAGCGAACCGATCACCAGGATGAAGAACAGGGCGATGAACACCGGCGGCAGGTAGCCCGAGACCATCTGCGGAATGAGGTTGTTCATGTCGCCATTCATCGGCTCGATGCCGATGGTCAGCGCCATCAGGCCAATCATGCCAAGGCCGATGACAATCGCGCCGTAGCCCACGGTAGCGGTGAGAAAAGTCGGCTTGATGTGGTCTTCGTTGACCGCAAACAGGCGCTGGGAAATGGTCTGGTTACCGATGGCGTAGGCCAGCACGGCGACGAAGAACGGCGCGCCCTGCTCGAGAACCGCCTCGCCGGAGAAGAAATTGGCCTGCTCGGGCGTGAGGTTGTCAAGCCCGGCGACCAGCTCGGTGGGGCCGCCCATGGCAAAGAATACCGCGGGGATGATCACCACGGCGATGGCCATCAGCGCCACCAGCTGGGAAAAGTCGGTAATCACCGAGGCGCGAAAGCCCGACCACAGGGTATACAAGAGCACGCCGACGCCGGCAATGATCACCCCGGCCTGAAACGACAGCGGCGACAGCACCGACACCAGCGCACCGGCGGCGGTAAAGTTGACCATCAGGCTGATGATGCTGCCCATGATGTTGGAAATCGCCAGAATCAGCTGGCTGGAGCTGCCGTGGCGAGCGTGAATGAGCTCGCCCAGTGTCGCCGCGTTAGGGGCGAGCCGGCGAAAACGCTTGCCGAACGGATAAATGAACAAGATCATCAGTGCGCCCCAGAGTCCGTAGTGAATGGGGCCGGAAACGCCGTACTGATAGCCCGAGGTGGCCGCGGCGTAAAACGAAGCCGCCCATATCCAGGTGGCGGTCATGCTGGCCGCACCGATACCAAAGCCGATGCGGTGGTTGGATACCATGAAGGCGTCGGCATCCTCGTTTTTCTTGCGGATGCCTAACGTCAACAGATAGGTGCCGCCGTAAAACGCCAGCAGCAGCAACATCACGGTCCAGATGGAAAACTGATATAACGATTCGCTATTCAAGGGCAACTCCCCGTTGGTGGCACACACGTACCCACAGGCACTATCTTCTTGCGGGTACAGCGGATAGATATCGGTACAGCAAAGGAACGATGTCGGCATGGGGCGTGCGTGGGCCAGGGCCCCGATCATGCGCGCAGCGCACGGGGCGTTACCGGCTTGCCAGGAAGCGCGGCGTTGGCAGCAAAGAGCGCACGGCGTGCAGGTGACGGCCGTTCAGACGCTACCCCAAAAGGGGAGGGGGCGGCGGGCGGCGCGGCATGCAACGGCCGGCGTCGGAATAGTGGGATGGCATGGCTGCCCTCTCCTATTATCGATGACGTTAGCCGACATAAAATCGAAACGGCCGAAGGCGATACTGCGCGTGGGCAGCGCCGTCACGGCGTTCGAGGAAAGGCCTCGGCGGTGGAAAAGCAGGTGCCGAGGATGTTGCTACCCTACAGCCCCCCGGGGGCAAAGTCCAACCGGCGGTGCGTAGGGGGTTAGCGCCTCCTCGCTTGCGGACCTCACAGGGCGCTTCAGGTCGGCTATGCCCGGGTGGGTGCCCAGGCGTTGAGCAAGCGATCCAGCAGCGCCATGACCAGCACCGTCAGCGCCATGGCGACGCACATCGAAGTGAAGCGGTAAGCCGCGCTATAAACCAGATCCTGATGGGGCGACAAATACTGGCCAAACAGAATGCCAAGCGTGGTCAGCCCGCCAAAGCCCACGCCGGACCCTGCGCGTTCGAGAATGTGCGCCCGGGCAAACAGCATCAGCCCCGCCCAGTACACCAGCACCACCAGCAAAAAGTGCTGGCTCTGGGTATACAGCAGCAGCTGAACAAACACTGCCAGATTGCAGCCCAGAAGCGTGCCCACCACCCGCTTGCGCGCGGAGAGTTTCGCGCCGGGGTAGCCCAGCGCAAACAGAATCAGCACCGTGGACATCTGTGCCGACAGCGAGTCGCGCAGATCAAAGACCTGGAACACCACAAAGGAAAGCGTCACGGTCACCGTCCCGATCAGGGTCTCGTGACGAATGCGCGCAGGCGTTTTCGCGCTTTTGGGCGGCGGCCGGCGCGGCGCCACGTCGGGGAAGAGCACGTGCATCAGCCCGGCGATGGCCACGGCCAGCACGCTTGCCACCACGTTGCTGGTGAAAAGATCGGCAAGGTCTACTTCAGGATAGCTGGCAAAGTGCAAAAGGATGCTCAGCGTCAGCACCCCGTTGGCGCCGAAGAGGAAAAACGGCCCCCGGGCCATGAGCCGAAAGCGCGTATAAAACAGCCCGAAGGCAAAGCCCAGCATCACCGGCGGCAGATGCTGGGTGAGCCCCACCACCAGGCTGACCTCCACGCAGTTGACCACCGCGTTGCCCAGAAACTGGCGTACCACGTGGCCGTTGAGCACCGGCAGTATGCCCAGCAGAAACATGGGAAATACGGTAAAGAAGACGCCGTAGTTCCAGTCCATCAGCTGGCTTATCACAAAACCCAGCGCCGCCCCGCAAGCCACGCGCAGGCACTGGCGCAGATCGTTTTCATCCAGCGTCGCCTGGCCCGGGTCATCCCCGGCGCCAGCCGCCTTAGTAGACATGGTGCGAAAAGCTCAACAGCCACACCTGGGCCCGGGCGAGCGCGTGGGCCACAGGGTGTTCCGACGGCGCCAGCTGCACCGTGGCCCGGGCACCGGTGGGCGGCAGCGTCTCGGGCGGAGTCTCCAGGCGCAAGTGGGTGCGCAGACGCTGAGCATCGCGCACCCAGCGGTCGGTGGTGGGGATATGCGCCAGGTTACCGTCGGGCGGTATCTGGCCGTCGCGCACGCCGGCGTCCAGCGACGTGATCCGGGCTGCGTAGGCCTTGCCCGGGCGGGCATCAAAGGCCACCCAGGCGCGGTCGCCGGCAGCCACGTGACGCAGACTTTTCTCGCGAAAGTCGGCGACGATATCCAGCCGGTCGCCCACGCTTGCCATCACCGGCTTGCCGGCGCTGACGCTGTCGCCCACGTCCAACTGCAGGTTGCTGACATGGCCGTCCTGCTCGGCGCGTACCGCTGTGCGCCGCAAATCAAGCCGAGCGGCGGCCAGGGCATTGCGCGCCTTGCGCCGCTGCAAGTTGTCCTCGCCGCTTTGGCCGCGCTGCACCTTAAGCGCATTCACCCTGGCCTCGGCAGCCTGGGCCGCGGCCCTGCCCGCCCGGGCATCGGCGCTTGCGGTATCGAACCGCTGGCGCGACATGCTGCCGCGCTTGACCAGCTTGGCGGCCCGGGCGCGCTCCTGCTCGAGCTCGTCGGCAAGGGTCAGCTGCCGAGTCAGGCTGGCTCTGGCCTCGGCCAGGTCGGCCTCCAGCCGGGCGTTATCGCGCCGCGTCTGGGCCAGCGCCAGCCGAGCCTTCTCCACCGCCAGCCGGTAAGGCGCCGGGTCAACGCGAAACAGCACCGCGCCGCGATGCACCCGAGCGTTGTTGCTCACGTTCACCTCGACCACCTGGCCGCTGACCCGGGGCGCCACGCGCACCACGTCGCGCAGGGCTCGGGCCTGGGGCGTCGCCGGCATCCAGCTATCGGCCAGCACAAAATACACAAACATCACGATAAACAGCGCGATCGCCGCGCGCACCCAGCGGGCAAAACGCTGCTCCGGGGTCATGGAACTCTCTCTGACGGGCGGAAAGGAAAGCGAAAAAAATCGGCGAATCAACTCGATTCGCCGATGTAGCGAAGGCCGCTACTCAATTACCTCTGCTGCCCTGGCAGGCAACAGATAGGGGACAATCTGCTTAGTCGGCTAAACATACCATGAATTAGCGCGCTAACAAAGCGCGTGCCGTCAGACCTTTTTCACAAACTCGGACTTGAGCTTCATCGGCCCGATGCCGTCGATCTTGCAATCGATGTCGTGGTCGCCTTCCACCAGGCGGATGTTCTTGGCCTTGGTGCCGACCTTGACCACCGTTGACGAGCCCTTGATCTTCAAGTCCTTGATCACGGTGACGCTGTCGCCGTCCTGGAGCATATTGCCGTAGGCGTCACTTTTTAGCGGGGCGTCGGGCTCGTCTTCCACCGCGCCATCGACCACCCATTCGTGGGCGCACTCGGGGCAGATCAGCAGCTGCTGGTCTTCATAGGTGTACTCTGAGCCGCACAGGGGGCAAGGAGGTAGCTGACTCATGGGGTATCCTCAAAGGGTCAATAAAACAAGAGCGAATACAACGCCCGCCAGTCTAGCAAAAACCGCTGTCAGGCGAGCGCGGTCGGGTCCTTGCACCGCCGGTGGGTAATATGGAAAGCTTTTTCATTATCCGGCATGCCTGCGGCAACGCGGGTACCGGCCTGGACGCACAAGCTAAAGGAGAGTCGCTATGTCATCACTGCCGCACGTTCAGCTGGCCGCCACCCGGCATGAACCTGCCGTGACACTGCCCGCTATCGGCCAGGGCACCTGGTTCATGGGCGAAAACCTGAGCCCCCGCGAAGATGAGGTCCGCGCCCTGCAGTACGGCCTGGACCAGGGCCTGACGCTTGTCGATACCGCCGAAATGTACGGCAACGGCGGCGCCGAAGAAGTCGTTGGCGAAGCCCTTGCCGGCCGCCGCGACGACGCCTTTCTGGTGTCCAAGGCGTTTCCCTGGAATGCCGGGCGCGACAGCGCCATTGCCGCCTGCGAGGCCAGCCTCGAGCGAATGCATACCGACTATCTGGACCTCTACCTGCTGCACTGGCCCGGCGGCATACCGCTGGACGAGACCCTGGAGGCCTTCGAGCGTCTGCGCGCCGACGGCAAGATCCGTCGCTTTGGCGTTTCCAACTTCGACGTGGATGAGCTCGCCACCCTGTACAGCCTGAGCGGCGGCGACGCCTGGGCGGTCAACCAGGTGCTTTACCACCTGGGCTCCCGGGGCATCGAGCACTCGCTGCTGCCCTGGATGCGCGATCACGGCATGCCCGCCATGGGCTACTGCCCCCTGGCTCAGGGCGGTGGCCTGCGGCGCAGGCTGCTGGATAACCCCGAGGTGGAAAGCATCGCCGCTGACCTGAACATTACCCCCGCTCAGCTGCTGCTGGCCTAGGCCATCCGCCCGCGGGACTTCGCCGGCGATACTGACCGGCGCGACATCATCGCCATTCCCAAGGCGTCGCAGACCAAACACGTAGCGCAAAACGCCGCGACGCTTGGCGTTGAGCTGGATAACGATATCTGCCGCCGTCTGGACGCGGCGTTTCCGCCGCCCGGGCAAAAGGAGCCGCTGGATATCGTGTAATCTGCGCATACGGTCGCCTTCCTGCCTGACCTCACGCAGCGCAGCCTCCTTTTCGCCGGCATCAGCATGCCGGCTTGTCACGACTTTGCACATTATCGGCTTGAACTCTGTGCTGGCCGGGCGGATAATTGAGGAACGTTAAAAAACGCTGTTCGCAAACCAGTTGCACTGCCATTGCTTTTGTGCTTCGCGTTTTGCGAACGCCGTGTTCCTGAAAGGAGGACACCATGAAAAAGCTGACGCTTGCTACCCTGACCGCCGCCGTCCTTGCTGCCGGCCTCGCCACTACCGCCCAGGCTCAGCAGCGGGCTCAGGCCACGCCCTACGTTGGCGCCGATGCCATGTTCTGGAAACTCAACCCGGATCACCACAGCAGCCGCAACGACGTTGGCCTGCGGGTCAACGGCGGCATGAAATTCAACGAATTCTTCGCTCTGGAAGGCCAGCTGGGCACCGGCGGCTCCGACGGCTACGCCGACCTTGACTACCTGGCAGGCATTTACGCCAAGGGCATTCTGCCGGTAACGCCGCAGGCCCGCCTGTACGGCATGGTAGGCGGCAGCCGGGTAAACGCTGACTACGGCGGCAGCGATTCCGACGTTTCCTACGGCGCCGGCGCCGAGATGGACATTGCGCCCAATCTGGCGCTGGGTGCCGACTACATGCGCTACCTGGACAAGTCCGACTACACCTTTGATGCCGCCAGCGTGGGTCTCAGCTACCGCTTTTAATGCCCCGGCCTCGCCGGCACGCTCGTTGCAAAAACGCCCCGCTTTTGCGGGGCGTTTTCATGTTCTAGGGTCTGTTGACGTTTCATGGCAGGGGTATTGGCAGGATAGGGGCAAGCTCACAGAATAAAGGTTCCTAAGCCAACAAACTGCAAGCCTGCCATGCCCCGACAAATGCTCACGGATGAACACTGGCCGAAGCTGAAATCTATCCTGCTTCAACAAGGTATTTATGACAAGACCGATCTGCGTACCACGGTGGAAGGCATCCTTTATCGGATGCGAACCGGCTGCCCGTGGCGGGACCTACCGGAGGCGTTTGGCCCCTGGAACACGGTCTACAAGCGCTTCAACGCCTGGTCAGCGAGTGGAAAGCTGATGAGGATTTTCATCTCTCTGGTGGAAGATCCTGATGTCGAGTGGCTATTTATTGATGGTTCCTACGTCAAGGCTCACCAAGATAGCACTGGGGCTGCCACGGAAGATGCAGAAGCCATTGGCAAAAGTCGTGCAGGCAATACCAGCAAGATCCACTTGGCCGTGGATGCTTATGGGTTGCCGATCGCCTTCAGAATAACCGGGGGTGAAGTGCACGACAGCACGGAAGCCCAGGCATTGATTGACGGTTTGCCGGCAGGTGACGCGCTGGTGGCTGACAAAGGCTATGACAGTGAACGTATCCGTGAGCAGGTCGAAGCCAAAGGAATGGCTGCCGTCATTCCACGCAGGCGTAACTCGAAAAAAGGAAATGCCAATCTGGACAGAGGGTTATATCGCTACCGGCATCTGGTTGAGAATGCCTTTGCTCGATTGAAACCGTATCGCGCCATTGCGACGCGCTACGATAAGCTCAAACGAAATTACGAAAGCATGGTGGCCTTGGCATGCGGCTTTTTATGGCTACCAATGTGAAACGTCAACAGGCCCTACAACTGATGCGCTCAGCCCTACCTGATTCACGGCTGGCTGAGAAACTAGGGGGCGTTAACAATTAGGCCAGCCATATGGCGGCTGACACGAGGCAGAGGAGTGACTGGTAGTTTCTTGCCAGTCGCTCATAGCGTGTAGATAACCGCCGGAACTTCTTGATTTTCTGAAAGAACCTCTCCACCAGATTGCGATCTTGGTAACAGTGCCAGTCTACTTCAATGCGCGCCAAACGATTCTTTTTCGGAGGAATCACCGGCTCGGCACCTGCGGCCTGAATCATGTCCCGCAGAGCAGTGGAGTCATACCCCTTGTCGCCCAGCACCGCTTGCGGGGAAAAACCTTCCAGTAGAGCGGGAGCAGCACCATACTCCGACGCCTGGCCCGGTGTGAGAACCAATCGTACTGGGTTACCTAACGCATCGACTGCGGCATGAATTTTGGTGCTCAATCCGCCTCGAGATTTGCCCATGGCTTCGACGTCTTGCGTGTTTTTTTTGACGCTCCATGCTGGTGCACCCTGACGATGCTACCGTCGATCATCAGCTGCTCTAGATCGGGATCGTCGGCTACTGTGTCAAAAATACGCTGCCAAACGCCCTTTCGTGACCAACGGTTATACCGCATGTAGACGGTGTGCCAGCGCCCAAAAGATTCGGGAAGATCACGCCACGGGGCGCCGGTCCGAGCGATCCAGAGCACGGCTTCCACGAACAGGCGATTGTCCTTGGCAGTTACCCCACAGTCTGAGGCTTTGCCGGGGAGCAGGTGCTCGATTCGCTCCCACTGATCATCGCGTAACTTCAACCGACTCATGGCCCACCAAAATCTATGAATACTAAATCAGTTTAAACGAAACTAATGATTGTTAACACACCCTAGGGCTCCATGCCGGGAAGCCGAATTTTTGCCAGCCTATCCAGCATCCTGCCCGGCCGGCTTGAGCCATCGTTACACAGCTGCACTAACGCTGCTGCCGCCAGTCCGAACAGCGCCGCACCGGCAATATCCAGCGGAAAATGTACGCCGACGAACACCCGGGCCAGTCCCCCCACGGCGGAAAGCCCGAGCAGCACAGCGCCAATCGTGCGGGTGCGAACCTCGATTGCCAGCACAAAGGCAATCGCAAACAGAAACGTCGTATGATCCGAGGGGAAGGAGGCATCCGGAGCATGGGATAACAGGCCCAGCCCCAGATTTCCGACAAAAGGACGCGGGTGAAAATAAAAATGCGATACCGCATAGCTGGCGCCAAGCCCCAGCAGTACGGCACCGCCCGCTTTCAAGCTGGCTTTTTTACGCGCCGGCTCGGGGCTGAACCACAGAGTGGCCAGTACCAGCATGAAGACGTATGGCATTACCTCGGCAGCGGCAATGGCAAACATATCCAGCAGGTCGTGTTGGCCGGCATACCGGTTGATCAGCAAAAACGCTGATACGTTAAAACTTTCCATCGATATGTTCAGCGCTCAGCGTTTGCCCGACGTTTATGCCTTAATCGTCATCGTCCACTTCGTGACCGATAACCCCGCCCACCGCGGCACCGCCCACGGTACCCGCGGTGCTGCCGCCGGTCAGTACCGAACCGCCCACGGCACCGGCGCCGGCACCGACGGCGGTATTCCTGTCCTGATCCGACATGTTGGAGCAGGCGGCAAGACCCAGCGTCAGCGCCAGCGTAGCGGTGACCATGCCGGTCTTTTTCAGCGTATTAACCGATGTTGCGCGCATAGCACACCTCGTTCTTGTGAATTCACCCTCATCTTAGCACGCTCATTGCCCCGGCACGGGAAGCAGTTGTGAAGAAAATACGAAGATACGCCGCTACTAGCGCTGACCTTCCCCGGCGGGGCCGATTTCCAGCGACAGCCCCTTCAGGCCGTCAAGCCCCAGCGAAAGCTCGTCGGTAAACAGCGGATGGCCGTCCACGTGCAAGGTAACGTCGGCCTTGAAGCTGCTGTAAGTCACGGTGGCGCTGACCTCGGCCTCGGTCAGCAGCGGGGCGAGCGGGCTGAACTCAAGGCTTTCTACCCTCGCCGCGTCAAGGCCCAGCTCGCTCAGCCGCGCCTCGGTGGCCCGGGCCAGGCCGGCATCGTAATACATATAGAGCCCGGCGTAGCCAACCCCTGCCAGCGCCAGCAGCGTCACCATCAAACGCACGCCTACCTCCTTGCAAAAGCGCTTAAGATACCACGCCTGGCGAATCTCATCTGCGCGTTACGGCGGAGAAGCAGGGCTATCGCAGTTAGATAAGCAGTCATCCATAGACACGCAGCCCACGTCATAGGCACTCTGACCAGTATCCCTTCTGTGCCGGCATCAAGGAGTGATATGGCATCTGTCACCAGCTGCTTTTCTGATCTGCCCGATCCCAGGGGCACCAACGCCCGTCACGAGCTTGATGAGATCCTGTTCATTGCCTTGTGTGCGGTCCTCTGCGGGGCGGAGGACTGTTCAGATATGGCGTTGTTCGGGCAGTCAAAGGAAGCGTTCCTGCGCCGTTTCCTGTCGCTGCCCCATGGTATCCCCAGCCATGACACGTTCAGCCGGGTCTTTCGCCACCTGGATCCGGCGGCCTTTCACGACCATTTTCTCTCCTTCATGTCACGCTTCGCGGAACAGGTAGAAGGAGTCGTCGCGGTGGATGGCAAGACACTCCGGCGCTCCTACGATCGAGCGGCAGCGAAGTCGCCGCTCCACCTTGTCAGCGTCTGGGCCGCCGATCAGCGCCTGGTGTTGGGCCAGCGCGCCGTCGATGAAAAATCCAACGAGATCACGGCGGTACCGGAGCTGCTCAAGCTTCTGTCTCTCTCTGGCGTGACGGTGACGGCCGACGCCATGCATTGCCAGCGGGCCCTTTCCCAGCAGATTACGGAGGAAGGCGGGCACTATGCCCTGGCGGTCAAAGACAACCAGAGGGCTTTGCTCGACGACGTTCAATTCATGATGGAGACAGCAAGCGCCGGTGAGCCCCACGTTGACAGCGGTCATGGCCGTGTCGAGTCACGCCAGGCGACGGTGATCACCGATATTGACTGGCTGCAGAGCGCCCATCAGTGGCCAGGCCTGAAGGCCGTGGGGCGCATCACTCGCCGCCGTGAGCTGGCTGAGCAGGCCACAGAGGAGACCGCCGACTACCTGCTGAGCGATGCGCTGTCACCAGATCAGCTCATTGAGGTAACACGCCAGCACTGGGGCATCGAGAATCACCTTCACTGGGTGCTCGACGTCACGATGCAGGAAGATCAGAACCGGAGCCGGCGTGGGCACAGTGCCGAAAACCTGGCGTTGCTACGTCGACTGGCGCTTAACGTCGCCAAACTGGAGCCTTCCAAGGGCTCAATGAAAGGCAAGCGGAAACAAGCAGGCTGGAACGACGACTACCTATTGGCGCTTATCCGGCAGTTCGCTCAACTGCGATAGCCCTGGGCGGAGAAGCCAAAAAAAGTGCGGCACGCTGCCCGCGTGCCGCCTCCCTCGTTTTTCAAGCCATGGTCGATAGCCATCAAGCGCTGCGCATTACCACGCTGCCTCTTCGCCTTCACCTTGTTCGGCGCCACCGGGCTGGCCGCTTTCCGCCTCGCTATCCGGCTCGTCGTAGCTGCCCGGCAAGCCGTCCTGATCGCCCTGGGGGTCGCCGGCATCATCATCGGACATGGCCGGCGGAGCGCCCTGCCCGGCATCGGCAGGCGGCTCGGGCCGGGAATTGCTGATCTGATCGTCCTGGCCGGACGGCTGCTCCATGGCGCCCTGATCGTCGGCGCTATCAAATCCCGCTTGCTCATCTGCACCGGCAAGCCCGATACCACCGAGGCTCAACGCGCCCGCCGCCAGGATGGCAAGGACGCTTTGCTTCTTGGCATAAGGAAATAAACGCATGGGTGTTACTCCTCTACTCTTTGCCTGACACACCAGTAAAAAACAACTGCTGCTACAGGTGCGAAGCGCATCGCTTCTCGTTACCTGTTAACTATCAGTCAGCGCCGGCGCCGCAGAGTTTCCGCGCCGGCGGCGCCAAAAGGGCCAAACAATGTGTAAATCATCCGCTGTGAGGAGTCGTTACCGCCGCAGCGCGTCCAAAAGCTCGACGGAGCGCAGGCGGTCTTCTCGGGCATAAACGTCGGTGACCACCATCAGCTCGTTGGCGCCGGTCTGTTCAAGAAATTCCTCCAGCCCCTGGCGCACGCCGTCAGGAGCGCCGACCACCGCCGCGCCCAGATTCTGCGCTACCGCGGCCTGCTCCCGGGGCGACCAGTCAAGCGACTCCGTCGGCGGCAGCGTCCGGGTACTCCGCCCCCGGTGCAGGTTGAGAAACTTCTGCTGGGCGGTAGTGTTCAGGTAGTGGGCGTAAGCGTCGCTTTCGGCCACGATGACCGGCATGCCCACCATGGCGTAGGGCTCATCGAGCACCTCCGACGGGCGAAACTCCCGACGATATAGCGCCAGCGCTTCCAGCAGATAGCCGGGAGCAAACTGCGCGGCAAAGGCAAACGGCAGCCCCAATCGCCCGGCGAGCCGGGCGCTGTAGCCGCTGGAACCCAGCAGCCAGAGGGGCACGTGGGTATCCTGGCCGGGCACGGCACGAATGCGCTGCTCCGGCCCCGGCGTGCCCAGGTAGCGGCGCAGCTCTTCGAGACGTTCGGGGAAATCCTCCACCCCGGCGAAGGGGTCCCGACGCAGCGCACGCATGGTCGCGCCGTCGGAGCCCGGAGCCCGCCCCAGGCCCAGGTCGATCCGCCCGGGGTAGAGGGTTTCGAGGGTGCCGAACTGTTCGGCAATCACCAGCGGCGCGTGGTTGGGCAGCATGATGCCGCCGCTGCCCACGCGAATACGCTGCGTCTGGCCGGCCACGTGGCCAATCAATACCGACGTTGCCGCGCTGGCGATACCGTCGATGTTGTGGTGCTCTGCCAGCCAGTAGCGGTTATAGCCCAGCGCATCGGCCTTTCGGGCCAGCGCCACGCTGTCGTCAAAAGCTTCACCGGCGCTGCCGTCATGGCGGATGGGCGCCAGATCCAGTATCGACAGCGGCGTCTCACGAAGTAACGACATATCGGCCTCACTGTTCAGGAAGTTAGCTCAGGACAATCTCGTCAAAGTCACGCCTCGACCGAGGTTCGACCTGTATCGATGGAGTATAAGGGAATGGCGGTATAACATCCGTCACGCGCTTTCCGCCAGCGCCAGCCCACAATAAAAGAACACAAGGGCGTGAATAGGCTACGCTAGCTGTATATTCGCAACAGGACGCATCTATGGCGCATCAGGATAACGCTTCTTCCTCCGCGGGGGTTCCCGCCCCCGAGGGTCCGACCCGGCTGATCGATACCGACTATCAAATCGGCCAGGACAACATCAAAACCACTCGCTTCGGGGTAGACGTGGATCTGCATGGCAAGGTGTTTTCGATCTCGGCACTGGTCGTGCTGTTTTTCGTCATCCTGACCCTTGCCCTGCAGGACGAAGTCGAGCCGCTTTTTACCCTGCTACGCAGCTGGCTGACCGGCAACCTGTCGTGGTTTTTCATGGTCAGCGCCGACGTGTTCGTCATTCTCTGCCTGGGGCTGATTGTCTCACCGCTGGGCCGGGTGCGACTGGGCGGGCCCGAGGCTCGTCCGGATTTCAGCTTTATCGGCTGGACCTCGATGCTGTTTGCTGCCGGCATGGGCATAGGGCTGATCTTTTACGGCGTGGCCGAGCCGGTTACCCACTTTACGTCCTCCATTGGCGGCGTCAGCGTAGCCGAAAGCGGCCTGCGCACCGACTGGGCACCGCTCGGCGGGGCCGAGGGCGATCCCACCGCCGCCACCTCGCTGGCCATGGCGGCCACCATTTATCACTGGGGGCTGCACCCCTGGGCGATCTATGCGGTCAGCGCCCTGGCACTGGCACTTTTCTCGTTTAACAAGGGGCTGCCGCTGACCATGCGCTCGGTGCTCTATCCGCTGATGGGCGAACGCGTATGGGGGTGGCCAGGCCACGTAGTGGATATCCTTGCCGTGTTCGCCACCCTCTTCGGGCTGGCCACGTCGCTCGGTATCGGGGCCTCCCAGGCTACTGCCGGGCTCGGCTATCTTTTTGATATTCCCGATAGCAACGTCACTATGGTGCTGCTGATTTCGGGTATTACCCTGGTGGCGCTGCTATCCGTGCTCGCCGGGGTGGACAAGGGCGTGCAGCGGCTCTCCCAGTTCAACATGCTGCTGGCTTTCCTGCTGCTGCTGTTTGTTGTCATTGTGGGGCCGACGCTTGGCATCGTCACCGGTTTTTTCGACAATATCGGCACTTATGCGCGCCACCTGCCCGCGCTTTCCACCCCGTTCGGCCGCGCGGATGCTAACTACAGCCAGGGCTGGACAGCATTCTACTGGGCCTGGTGGATCAGCGTAGCGCCGCTGGTGGGCATGTTCGTCGCGCGTATCAGTCGCGGACGCAGCGTACGCGAGTTCCTGATAGCAGTGCTGCTGGTGCCCTCGATCATCTCCGCCATCTGGATGACCGCGTTCGGCAACACCGCGCTCGACCAACTGGTAACCCAGCAGTTTGATGCTCTGAGCGAGGCGGCAGTAGAGCTTCAGCTATTTATCATGCTCAGCGAGCTGCCGCTGGCCTCGATTACGTCGCTTCTGGGCATCGTGCTGGTGATTGTCTTTTTTACCACTACCTCCGACTCCGGCTCGCTGGTGATCGACGCCATCACCGCCGGCGGCAAGGTCGATGCACCCCGGCCCCAGCGGGTATTCTGGGTCATCATTGAAGGCGCTATCGCCATTGCCCTACTGCTCGGCGGCGGCCTGACTGCGCTGCAGGCCATGGTGATTTCCACCGGGCTGCCGTTTGCCCTGGTGCTACTGGCCTGCTGCTATGCCGTGGTCAAAGGGCTAATGAGCGAGCCTCGAGGCAGGCAGCGGCGCGACTAGGCCCATGCAAGCCAACTTCATCTTTATTCGACCCGCTACGGAAGCTGTGCTAGCATTCGCTCCACTTTTTATCTGCGCCATTCGTTGAATGGCGTTTTTTTTTAACCATTTTCCTGATCAGCCGGCATTTTTTCTCGTTTGACTCCACTTTTACCCTAACCCATCCCGATTCGCACACTTCCCAACTTCAACGGTGGTAACCTGCATGCCTAATCCTGCTGCTAGCACGGCGGACAGTACGTCTGCCCACACGTCGCGCCCCACGAAACCTGCCAAGGGGGTGCGCTCCCTGGGCGATCCGGTGGTGCTGACTCTCAGCATCGGCTTTATCGTCGCCTTCGTGCTGCTGTCTTTTTACGATCTCGACATGGTCGCCAACGGCGTCAGCGCCGGCTTTGCCTGGACGGCGATCACGCTGGGTTCATACTTCCAGTTCCTGCTGCTGGCGACCTTCTTCATTGCCATTGGCCTGGCGGTCACCCCGGCCGCCAAGGCCAAAATCGGCAACCTTGACACGCCGCAAATGAGCACCTTCAAGTGGCTATCGATCATCCTGTGTACGCTGCTGGCCGGCGGCGGGGTGTTTTTTGCCGCGGGCGAGCCGGCGTTTCACTTTTTGACCACGCCGCCGGTACTGGACAGCGAACCGGGTACGCCGAATGCGGTGGCCGGGGCGCTGGCGCAGTCGTTCACCCACTGGGGCTTTCTCGCCTGGGCGGTGCTCGGCACTCTGGCATCCATCGTGCTGGCGCACTCCCACTATGTGAAAGGCCAGCCGCTGCAGCCGCGTACGCTGCTCTACCCGGTACTCGGCAAGCGCCTTCTGAGTGGCCCGCTGGGCGGCGTCATCGATGCCCTGTGCGTTATCTCCATGGTGGCCGGTACGGTAGGCCCCATCGGCTTTCTGTCCACTCAGGTGAGCTTTGGCCTGCACGAGCTGTTCGGCGCGCCGGACGGCTACGCCACACAGGTAGCCGTGCTGGTGGCGCTGGGCTTAATCTACGTGATCTCGGCAATGACCGGGATTCACCGCGGCATTCAGTTTCTGAGCCGGTTTAACGTTTTTCTGGCGCTGGCGATTGGCGCTGTCATCCTGCTATTCGGCCCCACGCTTTACTTTTTCAACTCTTACCTCTCGGGCGTAGGCTCCTACATCACCAATTTCTTCTCCATGGCCACGGTCACCGCCGAGACGGCGTCGCCTGCCTGGATGCAGGGATGGACGGTGTTCTTCTTCGCCTGGTTCATCGGCTACGCGCCGCTGATGGCGATTTTCGTCGCGCGGATTTCCCGCGGCCGCAGCATCCGCGAGATGATCATCGCCGTGGCGGTGATCGCGCCCATTGCCACCACCGTGTGGTTTACCCTGCTGGGCGGCTCGGGCGTGTTCTACCAGCTGACCGGCGTCATCGACATGACCGAAGCGCTGAGCAACTATCAGTTTGACGTAGCGACGCTGACCGTGGCCCAGGCGCTGCCCGGCGGCACCTGGATGGCGCTGGCGATTCTCGTGCTGACCACCATCTTTGTGGCGACAACCGGTGACTCCATGAGCTACTCCATCGCCGTGGTCGGCGCCGGCCATGACGAGCCGAGCCCCAAGGTACGTGCCTTCTGGGGTATTGCCATGGCGCTGATGGCAGGCATCCTGCTGGAAATGGGCGCCGGGCAGATCAACGCGCTGCAGCAGTTCATCGTGCTCACCGCCGTGCCGGTGTCGTTCATCCTGCTGCCGACGCTGTGGAACGGCCCCAAGTCGGCCTACGCCATGGCGCGCGAGCAGGGCATCATCGACTAACCCCGAACGCTCGCTGCATCATAGCGTCGATATAAACGCCAACGGGCCGCTTTTTAGCGGCCCGTTGGCGTTTCTGCCTGTCTTGTGATCAGGGAGGGGCGCTCGGCCTACTCCACGTCGTCATCCGAAGGGCGCTGATAGTCGGCGCCCTTGCCGGACTGAATACCGCGGCTCGGGTCGTCGCGGCGCTCGGGGCCGGTGCGCTCCACGGCGGTGGACTCGACCACGCGGAGATTGGCCGCCGGCGCGGTGCCATCCTTGCGTTCGCCGAAGTACAGCGTGGTGTGCGGCTGCGGAATCTCGATACCGGCTTCATCAAAGCGCAGCTTGACCAGGCGGTTGTAAGCCCGCCCTACGGCCCACTGATCGCCCGGCGTGGTCATGATCATCACGCGGATATTGACCGAGCTGTCGGCAAGCGAAGTGACGCCGGCCACGGTCAGCTCCTCAAGCAGCTTGGGCCCGTGCTCCTCGCTTGCCTGCAGGTCGCTGAAGGCCAGCTGAAGCTTCTCCACGGCGTGATCGATGCTCTCCTTGTAGGCGATGCGGTACTCCTCGACGTGGTAGGCGAAGTCGCGCATGTAGTTGGAGACCGTATCGATGCTGGAAAACGGCACGATGTGGTAAGTACCTGACAGATCGCGGATACCCACCGAACGAATACTGAAACGCTCCGCCGTGCCGACAACGCCGCCGGCGCCCACCACATCGCCGGTGTTCATGGCGTTTTCAATCTGGATGAACACCCCGGTGATCACGTCCTGGACGAGCTTTTGCGCGCCAAAACCGATGGCGAGCCCCAGCACCCCGGCGCCGGCGATCAGCGGCCCGATGTTGATACCGATCTCGGCCAGAATGATCATGCCGGTCATGGTGATCATGGTAATGATCAGCGCGTTGCGAAACAGGCTCAAAAGCGTTCTGGCTCGAGCCGTCGGCTCACCTTTGCCGGTATCGGGGTTGAGCTTGTGCTCGATGAAGC
Organism: Halomonas piscis; assembly: GCF_031886125.1. Taxonomy (NCBI): domain Bacteria; kingdom Pseudomonadati; phylum Pseudomonadota; class Gammaproteobacteria; order Oceanospirillales; family Halomonadaceae; genus Halomonas; species Halomonas piscis. The sequence goes on along the minus strand of NZ_CP119391.1, from coordinate 422,436 downwards.
TGGCAAGCCCCAGCCATATCGCCAGCGCCACCACCAGTATGATCGCCACGTGGATCAGCTTGCCCACCAGAGCGATGCCCTGCTCGGAGGCATACCAGGCGGCCAGGTCAAACAGGTACCAGGCATCCAGCACCACCATGACGACCACCACCAGAATGATGCCGCGCAGCACCTTGAGCGCAGTGGGCACGTAGCTGTTGAGGCGCTTTTCCAGCATCGGCAGCTTGCGGTTCACCTCGGCCGACAGATGAATGCGCCGGCCAATGGTCTGGGTCAACAGCGAGGAAAGCAAAAGTCCCGCCACCACGGCACCCAGCGTCTGCAGCGTGGCAAAGAGCACAAACGGCAGCGCTTCGGCCGGACGCAGCAGGGTAATCACAAACACGCCGGTGAAATAAATCAGCGCCAGCAGGTGCCAGGTGCGCGCCAGCAGGTGAAGCGCCACGCGGCTGGGCGCCAGGGTCGCCCGCGACGCGCTGGCGCTGATGCTCTGACGCAGGCGCAGGCGGTTTTTCAGCACCACAGCCACGGCATAGATAAACGCCGCCACCATGATCAGGGTGCCCAGCGCCTCGCCCAGCGTGGCGGCCAGGTAATAGTTGACCAGAGGTACGGCCACCATCAGCCCGTAGCCCACCATGCCCACCAGCCGGGCGATCCAGCGGTTCCAGTAGGAGGCTTCAAAAGCCGCAATGGGCAGCAGGCGCAGACCTTCATAGCGCGACGAGAACAGCATGCGCACCCCGGCCTTGATCAGCTCGATCACCAGAAAGGCGTTCAAAAACAGCGACGCCCGGGTAGAGAGATCGCCGGTCTGGCCTACCGCAAAAGTCGCAATCAGGTTGCCGCCGACATAGGCCAGCGCCACGATAAGCACATCGATCAGCGCGGCAATGATCACGCAAGTCACCAGCCGCAGCACCGGCGTATACTCGCCCCGGCGCGACCAGCTACTGATGCGGGTGAAAAGCGGCTTGGCCAGCCGGCGGCAGGCGATGAACAGCAGAAAGGTGGCAACAATCACCAGCCCCAGGTTGATCGCCGCGCTGACAAAGGCAGCGGTATCGAAACTCCCCGTTCCTTCGCCGCTAAACAGGCCACGACCGAGCACGGCCAGCTGCTGGAAGTGCTCTCCCACATCGCTGACGATGCGGCTGGTGACTTCCGCAACCTGGCGCGGGAGTGACACCTCTTCAGGGGCGATATCGCTGCCCTGGGCGGCCTTCTCCGGCAGGTCCTTTGGAAGCTCGCGCTGCAGCTCGCTCTGGGAAAGCTCGCCGGCCTGCCGGCGCAAAAGTTCGATCAGCTCCTCCCGCGACTGATCGTCCTCCAGCAGATTGGCAAGCGTGGCATAGCTCGCCTCGCCGCCGTCAGCGGCCGCGTCCGGCGCTGTCTGTGCCTGGGCCGTCAGCGGCGCGGCAAGCAGCAGTATCGCCAGCAGCCAAAGGCTGAACCAGGCCCCCAGCTTGGGTAACAGTCGTAATGGCGTCACACCGTTGTCTCCTCGGTTAGCATCAAAAACTCTGGCTATTGGCCATAGCCAATATACGCTGTCGCCGCTATCGCTCAATGCTGATAGCGGCGAGCTTGGCGCCGATAATCTTTGGTCTTTGAAGGAGAATCAAGCTTTTGTCGGGTCAATATGCATTACGCCCGAGGCGCACGAGCTTTCAGCTCACTGCGCCTTCAGGCTCCCAGGGCAGACAAAGGCAGGGAACTAGGGTTGGAATGGCATACGGAAAGTCAGGCTAATATCCGAGGCGTCGTCGGTAAGCCCCATACCCAGGCTGGTGACTATCGAAGTTTTGTCGCTCATCGCGTAGGTGCCGCCGAGGCTGAACACACCCACATTGGCGTCACTGCCGATCACCTTGTTGGTCTCGCCGCCTCGGGTAGTCTTGGATTTCTTTATATATTCGTGGGAATAAGAAAGTGACAGACTCAGCCGTTCGTTAAGGGCGAAAGCAGTGCCGAAACCTGCGCGGATGGAATCGCCCAAATCGACCTTGCCTGACTGCTTGCCTTCCGAGGCCGAAATATCGTCGAAACTTTCCTCAATATTATAGGTATACCCCAGGTTGGTGAAGACGATGGCCGGGTCCAGAGTCTTGAGCAATGAGGCACCGGTGGTAACCGCCCAAACGCCGTTGCCGGTAGGCAGCTCAGTGGGCACGACCAGGTTGGTGTTGGTAGGATCCTCCCTGGTCGCTATACCATAGGGATCAGTACCGGTGGGCGCTCGAACGCCCAGATTGATCACCACGTCGGGGCGGGACTGGGTTTCAGGCAGCAGACGGTAGGACAGCGAGGCGCTGATATCGCCCAGTCCGCCATCATCGGTGGTTAGCTCACTGAGCTCCGGCCCGCTCTCCACCCCGGTAGAGCGGTACGTGCTGCTTCTGTAAACGACTGGTATATTAAGCCCCAACTCCAGCCGGTCAGTCAGGCCATAGCGAGTGCTGAGGTCAAGGGTAGTGATGTGGCTTTTGACGTTGTCAACGTTAATCTCGCCGAGAAAGATGGCGTCCAGCGCCAGAAAGCCCCGCAGCGCCAGCTGAGAACGGTCAGAATAGGAATAGTTAATGCCAGGCTCAAGAGTCAGGCGATCGGAGAAAAGCGCATGCTCCTCACGCAGCACGTTCTCTACACTGCGGCTGGGCTTGGCTTCGCGGACGACCTCGTCGTCGCTGCTTACCTGTCCCTGCGCCAACGTTGCCGCTCCCAGCGCAACCGGCACAAAAAATACAGAAGCAATTGATGCCCGCTTGCGTGTCAACGTTGTTATATCACCCACACGGTTCTCCTCGGTATTTTTTATTAGTCGTTGCCGTAGTTATCCATTGCCCTGACTTTAGCGGCAGTAGCAGGAAAGTAACGGCGGATTACGCGCAGTGTAGACCAGTCTTGCACGGACTAACATCCCTTCATCGGCGCAAGCCTCGCGCCGATTCAACGGCGCTGCGCAGCCCCGGCATGCCGGCGTTGGCGCCGCGATCGCCCATGTAGAGCTGAAGCCGCGTCAGATTGCGCACCTGCTGAGCGTCGCTGGTGAGCTGGATCGACTGCCTGAGCCCGCGGCTGGGCACAATGGCCTGGCTCACGCTGCCCATTCCCGGCACCTGCAGGTTGATGCCGACTCCCCGGGCGCCGCTACGGACAGCCATACGTGTCCCCGACGGTAAACGTCGCTGCATATTGTTGGCGCCGGTACCATCTGCTGGCACATCACGCCCGGCGGCTTCGAGAATATCAATCTGCAGGTCGTTGGCCGCGGCGTTGAAGCTACCTCCAGCTTGAATGCTTTGTACCACGCCGCGCGCGTTAGCGGTGCCGGCGTCGCGCACCACGGCACCGTTGCCTGAAGACGTTCCCGGCAGGCTCGTTGAATTACCCACGGTCAGGTGAGGCTCGAAGCTAACCGTCGGCGACGCCCCGCTCAGATCGCCGCGCAACGTTCCTCCCGCGCGCAGTCGCTCACCCGCCGAGGTATGCCATTCGCTGGACATCTGCACGCCGAAAAACATGACTTGCCCCTTGTCGACGAAACGCCCGCGCAGCTGTGCAAGTTCGGCATCGCTGAGCTGGCGCTCCCCGGAGAAATTCGCGAAGTCTGACACCTCTGCCTGAACGGAGCCCGCCATCAAACCAGCAGTGGCAACAACCATTAGCGCCATTGCACCACGAGCCTTCCGGTGCTTTTGCTTACCGTTTTGTTTCCGCTTGAGCCTTAACATATTGATGTCCCCTGAGCACTGGCGAACCCTTTTAGCCCCAGCTCCCCGGCCAGGCTAAAAGACATCCGCGTGTCGAAAACCGAAATCAAGCAATTTCTGCTTGGGTACCGGCGCAAAAATATCCTGCATGCGGTGCGCCGTAAGCGGCTGACGGGGATCAAGAAGTGGTGTCTGCCGATCGAACCCCTCGCCGACGATAGCGAAGATAATGCCATTCCATGAAGCCAAGAACTTATCACGCTCCATAATCCGATTACCCAGTGCCGGGTCACCGATATAAACTCGATCCCCGCTGGCTTTTTTTACTACCACAAAGTGCTTATAGCCCTCGAGATCAAGCAGCACGATCACCGGAATCGACACGGCGTCCAAAGTATCGGGCGCCACCTCGTATCCCCGACCGCGATATCCCAGGGACTGTACATAGTTCTTCAGATCCAGCAATGAAAAACCTTTTGCCAACACGACTTCCGGGTCCGACACCTCTAGCATACCTGCAAGCACATTCTGCTCAGTGGTTTCGGGCTGCTGGTAGGCATATTTGAGAATGGTAGCCAGCGACGCTGCGCCGCAGGAAAAATCGGTGTGCTGCTCCACCAGATTTTCAAAACGACGCTCGCGGATCGACTGTACGTCCTTGCTGATGACCGTTCCTGCCATCACATTGCCCAGACGCACGCTGGCCGCCTGGGAAAAAGGAATGGAGAGAACGGTCAAGATAAGCCCGAGAATCAGCAATGGCATACGACGCCCAAGGGCTATAGTGATTGCTGATTCCATGGCTAACCTCCAGGAGTGAAAACATCAGGTTCAAAGCCCCGGCCTGCAAAAGCAGGCCGGGGAGTGATTGCTGCATCAATTAGATGCTTGGTTGGTAATAGCTATCACTCGCCATTGCCACCACCCATGGAAGAGGCAATCGACAGCGAGTTGCGCTGCAGATTATTCGTACCCGCTGCCACGTTGACGCCAACGTTACCGCTGGCTCCCTGCAGGGCATTGCTGCCAATAGTGGCGTTGTTCGAATTATCCATGCTGACGATTGTAGTGGTGGCCACGCTGCCGGATAGAGTGCCAGCCATGCCGATAGTACCGACTTCCGTGAAGTCCAGATCGCCACTCTGGTCACCTTTGAAGCGTCCATCCTGACCCGAATCGCTCTTATTATCGAAGTCGATATGCCCCAGGTATTCCGCACCACCACCTTCCTTGTGATTGGTATCTACGCCCTGGCCTGTTCCCCAAACCTCGGGGTAAACGTCGTTAGTTTGTTCCCAAGTACCGCCATAATCGCCAGCTCCCCCGCCGATGTAACCACCATTCATCGAACCTTCCAGGGTTACGGCGACCGATTCGCCCAGCTCGGTTACAGGCCCGCTGGTTGTGCTGTTGCCAGTTGTCTGCTGGACGCCACCAGTGGTGGCACGGGTATGGCCAGCATTATTATTACTGGAAGCTGCCAGCGAGTTCTGCTGGGCGTTGCTGGAACCAGCCGCTACGTTCACTCCAATATTACCGCTGGCATTTTTCAGCGAATCGCCGCCCAATGTCGCATTGTTAGGACTACCGGCACTGTTAGCGATATTGCCTGCAGCGTGCTGCGCTGAGTAAGCCGCTGACTGCCCGAACACGTCCATGGCGTCGGAAGTTGCCAGTGCAGCGTCATTAGCCTGCGCATTGTTATCGCCGGCCGCCACGTTGATACCCACGTTACCCGTAGCACCTTGGCCAGTACTACTGCCTACCGTAGCGTCGTTATCAGAGGCTGTATTGTCCACCTCGTTACCGCCAATAAACTGCTTGCTGTCGACGGTGGCACCAGAGTAGTGCTCGGCCTCATCGCTAACGCTTACGTCGATATCGAAGTCTTTTCGAGTATGCGACTTATGACGCAGATCCACCTCGATGTTGTTAATAAAGTTGGATGTGATGTCGCTTGAAGCGCTGAAGCCATCACCGCCTTCTTCTGCGAAGGCCACGGGGGCCATCATCAGTGCGCTAACGGCCAGTGCGAGTGGAGCTTTTTGGAAAGTTTTCATGATCTTTCTCCTGAATGAACCGAATCGTTCTTCTTACTGCCTTGCGAATATCGCTACGGCTTCAGCGCCATATTCATGCGAAAGCTGTTGCTCGTAGCGTTCCCCGTGCCGGCTGACTGGTTGACCTGGATCACGCCGCGGGCACCTTCGAATGCTGTCGAATCAACTTCGACCCGACTTGAAGACTGTCGCGAACGCTCATCGGTACCAGCCAGCCCTTGCCTGTCGGCCTGCACTCCCTGCAGCGTGGTATCGCTGAGATTGCTGGCCGAGATGCCCATCGCCACCCCGAAAGAGTTGCTCTGGGCATTGCCCTGTCCAGCCGCCTGATTAATCGACAGCCAACCCTCTGACTGTTGAAAGGCGGCACCCTTGATTTCCGTTATGTTTTGTTGATCGATAAGTCGCTCTTCGATCCTCGACTGCTGTTGTAACTTGTTTGCCGAGCTGGCGATGTTACTGATTACCAGCGTGCCAGCGTTGCTCTGCAGGTTGCCGTCGCCGGCCGCCATGTTAGTGGTGCTGACGCCGCTGACCCCGCTCAGGGCCTGGCTGCTGAGCACCGTACTATTGCGCATAGCCGGGTCCTGCGCCGCAGCTGTCTGTATAAAGCCAGCTATCAACAAAATGCCTGCTGTTGCCGTAACGCTTTTCTTAAGGGCGTCTGTGTTTGTATTCGCCATGATCAGTCCCTCCCTGTAAAAGGTGAGAGGGCCCGGTCAATGGCTCCGGACATTCTGGACGTGGCCGACGTCACCTGACCCGAAATACCGCTGCCTCCACTACCACCGCTGCCACCCCCCAGACTGCTGGCGGCGCGATGGCTCTCTCCGCCTATAGCTCTGCCGTGCACCCGTTGGTTATCCGTATCCAAAGTGTGGTTGAGAGAACCCAGCGAGCTCTGCACGCTTCCTCGAATACCGGCAGCCCGCTCGTCAGTTAGCAAAACGGCATTAACACCGTTGCTTTTCATTTTCTGCTGAACCGTCTCCTTCACGTTGACCCGAGAAGTGATAGGTCCTCCATGCCGCTCGACACGATTGATGGGTGCTGCCTCCACTTGACGCTGGATAACGATATCGCCAGGCCGCACGCGGGGCTTGAGCTTATGTTCCAACGCGGAGTCGGCAGCGACGGCACCCGGGCCACCGATGGCGGCTGCCAACAAAGTCACTCTTGCTACTTGATTAATATTCAGACACTTCATGACTATTGCTCCCGCCCTGTGGTTACGCTGCTGCTTTGCCAGTTACCCGTCCCGCTATTAAGAGAGGACTGAGTATCGGCACCGCCACCGCCCGTCGGACGCTCGTCCCAGAGAATGACGCTGTTAATCTCAGTGCCTGCGTCATGGTCCGGCGTCCGGACCTGAACATAGCGACCGCGGATCCGCTCGAGCATGGCATCGCTCAGGCGCTGTGAAGCAACGTCTTCCTGCCTGGAAGAGAGCGGCTCGGCAAACAGCCCGGCTGCATTTTCCGCTCGATAGCTTTCAGTCTCGTCTGCCTGTGCTACAGGGGATGTCACGGTCAACGCCAGCGCGCCCATAAAAGCCGCCAAAAAGGCCCCGGCCAGAGTGCCTCCCGAGAAGCAGGAGAGCCGCTGCTGCCGCTTGCCTGCCACCTCCGCCACTTCCACGGCATTGCAGGCTGCCTGATGGCGATCTGTATTGTGAGTTGGGTACATGGCAGCGTCTCCGCAAACGTATTCATGCTCTTACCCAATACAATGCAACTACCGTGCCAACTACATAACTCCTTGATTTTGTTATCACCGCCATAAGACTAAAACCATATACTGCTACATAAAAGTGACAAGAATCTCGATCGTGTACGTACCGGATCACTCAAAAAATAAAAACATATAAAAAATCATGGGCTTAAATAAAAACAAAGCAAGTACCATTTAAATTACACATATTTATAGGAAACTACTTTTAAAACAACCTCTAAATTAAAATTATATAAAACCTTCGAACGCACAGCAACATATCGAAATAAAACTGAACGAAATATGTTTCATGGATGCAAAAAATCAACCATAATCCTCCCCATGGATATTCATTGGATAGCAATGCTTGCCTTAACGATCATCTTCATCTAATACTTTGCAAATTCTCATCAATCCTTACAAAAGCCTGTCTAATATAGGAAAAACAAAATAATCGCCACACGAATAACGACTACAACAAGAGCGAGGTTAGATTATATGAGCATTAGCCGATGCTGTTGGTTCGTTACCGGAACAGTGAATAAAAACAGAGGGTTAATATCCGATCTCGAATTGCGTGGGTGGGAGATGAATCAACTTCAGCTAGCTGATAATGGCTATCGGGTGGTTAGCAAGTGCTCTGTCGGAGTGATTTTCCTCGAGGGTATGACGCCATCCCGGCTGGACCAGCTAGAGGCCGTGATGCTGCAACATCATTGCCTTTGGCTTGCCGTGTTACCTAATGATGCTCTTGAAGACGCTCGCCACCTCAGTTTTATCACCACCCTCTGCCACGGCTTTGTGGAATCATCAGTTGAGGGTCACCAGCTTGACTGGTTAATGCAGCGCTCGGCAGCCTTAGCGCAGCTGCAACAGCAAAAACAGCAGCCTCGTCGCTGCGAGCCTGCTATGTCCACTGATACCGGAGAGTATGAGATGGTGGGGACCACACCGATCATGCGGACACTGTTTCAAACTATCCGCAAGGTGGCTGTGGTAGATGCACCGGTTTTCATTAGCGGGGAGTCGGGCACAGGCAAAGAGCTGACTGCTTTGGCCATCCATGAGAGGTCATCGCGTGCATCACGTACATTTCACGCTATTAACTGCGGAGCGCTTCCGGAACAGCTTATTCAGTCGGAGCTCTTTGGCCACGAAAAAGGCGCTTTTACCGGTGCAGTTCAACGCAAGGTGGGCCGCATAGAAGCTGCTGATGGCGGCACACTGTTTCTCGACGAAATAGGAGACCTGCCCCTGGATCAGCAAGTTAATCTGCTACGTTTTCTAGAGACTCAGCGAATCCAGCGGGTAGGAGGGTTGAAAGAAATAGCGGTCGATGTGCGCATTCTTGCTGCCACTAATGTTGATCTCGAGAAAGCCGTTAAAGAAGGCCGATTCCGCGAAGATCTCTACCATCGACTAAACGTGTTACAGGTCACGGTGCCGGCTTTGCGCGAACACCCGGAAGATATCGAAATCCTGGCAAGCTATTTCTTCGAGCGTTTCTCCAGCGAAAAACCCGGCCGGCTGAAGGGGTTCTCCCGTGAAGCCTTTCAAGCCATGCGTGACTACCGCTGGCCGGGTAACATCAGAGAGCTGCTCAACCGTATTCGCCGAGCCATGGTCATGTCCGATAGCTGTTTAATCCAACCTGCAGATCTAGGGCTCAAATGCAGTGAGCGTCCAGCCATTAGCCATTCCCTTTGTCAGGCCAGAAATCAGGCAGAGCGTGAGGCGCTGATCTCGGCACTGCAGCGCAACCGTTATAAGATCCATCCGACAGCTCGGGAGCTTAGCGTCTCGCGCGTTACGATCTACCGTCTGATAGAAAAACATGGCCTGCACCGACCAACAAACGAAACGGCAACATGAGCCTCCAGAGTATCTTTTCCGACACTTTTCCGGGCTAGCCGGGTATCTCCCCACCCAGCTGGGCGGTAATGTCGGCGGCCGTTTCCTGAACCAGCCCGCCAAGCTCCATCAGGCGGGCTTCGGGGATGCGCGCCATGGGCCCGGACACGGAAATTGCTGCCAGCGGCGTGCCGCGCTCGTCGTGTACGCAGGCGGCCACGCAGTGCAGTCCGACAGCGTGCTCTTCGCGGTCGCAGGCAAACCCCTGGGCGCGGATACGCGCCATTTCCGCTTCCAGCGCCTCGGTGGTGTAAAGGGTGTTGTCGGTCACCCGGGTAAGCTCGCGGTCTTCGAGCAGCCGCCCACGTTCATCGTCGGGTGTCCAGGCAAGCAGCGCCTTGCCCACGCCCGAGGCGTGCAGCGGCGCGCGCGAGCCCAGCCGGGTGATCATGCGCATCATCTGAGGCGACTCGTGCTGGGCCAGAAATACCGCTGTCGCACCGTCGCGAATGCCCAGGTTGGCCGTCTCGCCGGTGATACTGGTCAGGCGACGCAGGTAGGGGCGGCTGGTAGCGACAAAGTCGCGCGCTTCCAGAAAGCTGTTGCCGATGCGGAACGTCTTGACGTCGATGCGCCACAGGCCCTGCTCGTTTTCCGGGGAAACAAACCCCTGGCTTTGCAGCGCCTGCAGCAGACGATGCGTCGTGGATGGCGCAAGCCCCGCCATATCGGCAAGCTCGGACAGCGATACCCCCTGGGGAACGGACGCAATATGCTCCAACAGCTTGAGACCGCGCACCAGCGACTGGCTATGGCCGCCGCTGGCCTTGCCCGTGCCGGCCGGCCGGCCGGCAGATCGACGCTTTACCTCACTCACCCGTCTTCCTCCTGAATCTCTCGCAACAGCCGGCGTAACGTACGCGCGGCTAGGCCCCCGCATCAAAGTGGTGCGGGACAAAAGCATCAGAGTAACCTGATTTGCCTGCCGTTGTCGCCTTCATGAAAACAGTTTCCACAAAAGTCGACGCCGTACGTCAAGGCTATCAGGCCGAGCTCGCCTCGGGGTCGCCCTCGTCCGCCCGGCGGTGCGCTGCGTTGTGCCCCTTGTTCTGTCGCGGGTTCTGTCGCGGGTTGCGCCCCATGGGATGAGGCTCGCCGCGGGACTTGGCCAGTTCGATCTGGCGCTGGCGCTCTCGAGCGCTGGCGCGGGTTTTCTCCGGCAGCGAATCGATACAGTGCGGGCAGCTGATACCCGGCTCATAGGCGGGATCGCGCATGTCCTCGGCGGAAACCGGCCGGCGGCAGGCATGGCACTGCTCGAACTCGCCCTCGGCCAGGTCGTGTCGCACGGTCACCCGGTTATCGAAAACGAAACACTCGCCCTGCCACAGGGACTCGTCCTCGGGGACCCTTTCCAGATAGTTGAGCACCCCGCCCTTGAGGTGAAACACTTCGTCAAAGCCCTCCTTGAGCATGAAGCTCGACGCCTTTTCGCAGCGAATGCCGCCGGTGCAAAACATGGCGACTTTCCTGTGCCGGGTGGGGTCGTAGTGCTCGCGCACGTAGTCGGGAAATTCGCGGAAGGTGGTGGTTTTGGGGTCTACCGCGCCCTTGAACGAGCCGATTTCCACTTCGTAGTCGTTGCGGGTGTCGATCACCAGCACTTCCGGGTCGCTGATGACGTCGTTCCAGTCTTCGGGCTCGACGTAGGTGCCCACGGTGTCGTTAGGGTCGATGCCGCCAACGCCCATGGTGACGATTTCTTTCTTGAGCTTAACCTTGGTGCGGTAGAACGGCGGCTCGTCGCAGTACGATTCCTTGTGGTCGATATCCGCCAGGCGCGGGTCGGCGGTGAGCCAGGCAAGCAGCGCATCGATGCCCTCGCGGCGGCCGGCCACGGTGCCGTTGATGCCTTCACGCGCCAGCAGCAGCGTGCCTTTCACGGCGTTGTCCAGCATAGTCTGGCGCAGGGGCTCGCGCAGGGCCTGATAGTCCTCGAGAGTAACAAACTTATATAGCGCGGCGACGACCGTCTGCGCCATTGGGGCCTGTGCCTCCGGCGCGGCGGCCTGGGGGGAATTGCTCATGGGATCTCCTGGAGTTCGCCCGCGTAAAGGGCGGCCTGGATGAAAAACCCGCATATTTTACCCGAGTCAAGCCAAGGCGGCCATGGTGGCCGCCACCGCTCGCGGCGTCAGGGCGAGTACAGCACGCGAACCTTCAGCGTGTTTTCGACCTGGCGCAGCGCTTCCAGCGCCTGCTGGCTGTAGGCCTTGTCCACGTCCATGACCACGTAGCCTACGGCTTCGTTGGTCTGCAGGTACTGGCTGGAGATGTTGATGTCGTTTTCCGACAGCACGCGGTTGATCTCGGACATCACCCCGGGCACGTTGTGGTGAATATGCAGCAGGCGATGCTTTTCCGGGTGGGCGGGCAGCGCCACCTCGGGGAAGTTGACCGAGGTCACGGTGGTGCCGTTATCCGAATAAGTAATCAGCTTTTCGGACACCTCGACGCCGATGTTCTCCTGGGCTTCCAGGGTAGAGCCGCCGATATGCGGGGTGAGGATGACGTTTTCCAGGCCGCGCAGCGGGCTCTGGAACTCGTCGTCGTTGCTCTTGGGCTCCACCGGAAAGACGTCCACCGCGGCGCCGTGTACGCGGCCCTCCTTGAGCGCTTCGGCCAGCGGCTCGATTTCGACCACGCTGCCCCGGGAGGCGTTGATGAAAATGGCGCCGGGCTTGAGAGCGTCAATTTCACGCTTGCCGATCATCCAGCGGGTGGAGGGAACGTCGGGCACGTGCAGGCTGACCACGTCGGAGCGGCCGAGCAGCTCCTCAAGGCTTGCGACCTGAGTGGCATTGCCCATCCCCAGCTTGGCGATGACGTCGTAATACAGCACGTGCAAGCCCAGCGACTCGGCGAGCACGGAAAGCTGGGCGCCAATGCTGCCGTAGCCGACGATACCCAGCGTCTTGCCCCGGGCTTCGTGAGAGTTTTTCGCCGACTTGAGCCAGCCGCCCTGGTGAGCCCGGGCGGTTTTTTCGGGGATGCCGCGCAGCAGCATGATCGCCTCGGCCAGCACCAGCTCGGCCACCGAACGAGTATTGGAATACGGCGCGTTGAAGACCACGATCCCGCGCTTGAGCGCGGCGTCCAAATCCACCTGGTTGGTGCCGATGCAAAAACAGCCCACGCCGACGAGCTTTTTCGCCGCGGCAAAGACTCGCTCGTTGAGCTGCGTGCGCGACCGCAGACCGATAAAATGCACGTCGCGGATCTTTTCGATCAGCGTCTCTTCGTCAAGGGACGTCGGCAGGTGCTCGATATTGGTATAACCGGCGTGATGGAAGTTATCCACCGCGCTCTGGTGGACTCCCTCAAGCAGCAGAATCTTGATTTTGCTCTTGTCCAGGGATGTTTTAGCCATGGCTGAATCAACCTCTATGAACGGCGCGCGCCGCGTATCGATACGTGAACAAGCACGGGACAGTGCAGGGTGAAGGGCCGTCATATTACCACAGCCACACCGAAGGGGCGGGGCCCGGGCCGATGAAAAGTCCGGGGCCGACCCATGAAGCCCGCGCATATTATTCGGGGCGGGCAGACGCGCCCCCGGGTGGTCGGTGTATACTCCCGGCCTGGCCGTCGGGTTCCGGTTTTTGTTCCATGTTGATTCAGCAGGCTTTCACCCATGAGTGATACACCATCGCCAACGCAGGATTTTGCCACTACGATCGAGCAGCTCGAGGCGCTGGTCGAACGGTTGGAGTCCGGCACGCTATCGCTCGAAGACTCCCTCACGGCGTTTGAACAGGGCGTGGGCCTGGCGCGTCGGGCCCAGACGCGTCTGGATGACGCCGAGCTCAAGGTGCGCGCGCTGAGCGAAAACGACGCCGGCGGACTTTCCGTTACGCCGTTCCAGCCGTCGGATGCTGGCGCCGAAACGGATGCCGACGCGGATAACGAACCCCCCAGTGAGGAGACGCCGCCATGGTAGCCGTACACGCCACGACGCTCGACGCGCATCGTCATATCAGCAGCGCCCGCGTGGATGCGACGCTCACCGCGCTGTTTGACAATCGCCCGGCCGCTTCGCCGCGGCTTGAGGCAGCGATGCGCCACGGCCTGCTGATGGGCGGCAAACGCCTGCGCCCAATGCTGGTCTACCTGGCCGGTCAGGCGCTGGGCGCCGACGCTCAGGCGCTGGATGCGCCGGCCGCTGCGGTGGAGCTGATCCATGCCTATTCGCTGATTCACGACGATCTGCCGGCCATGGACGACGACGATCTGCGCCGCGGCCAGCCCACGGTGCACAGAGCCTTTGACGACGCCACGGCCATTCTCGCCGGGGATGCGCTGCAGGCGTTGGCCTTTGAGGTCATCGCCGCTGACGGCCACCCGCGCCTGGGCGCGCTGATCCATATCCTGGCAAGCGCAGCCGGACGCGACGGCATGGTGGCAGGTCAGGCGCTGGATATGGCTGCCATGGGGCAGTCCATTGATACCGCCGTGCTGGAAACCATGCACGCGCACAAGACCGGCGCGCTGATCGAAGCCTCGGTGCGCCTGGGCGGACTGACGGCCGTTTGCGAGGATGACCCGCGCCTTGAAGCGCTTGGACGCTACGCTCGGGCCATCGGTCTGGCCTTTCAGGTACACGACGACGTGCTCGACGTCACCGGTAACAGCGCCGTTCTGGGCAAGACTGCCGGGGCCGATGCCGCCCGGGCCAAGCCCACCTATCCCGGCCTGCTGGGACTCGATGGCGCCCAACACAAGGCACGGGCGCTGATCGACGACGCCGTGGCTGCCCTGACGCCCCTTGGCAAGCCTGCAGCGCCTCTCGCTGACCTTGCCCACTACATCATCGAGCGCGACCATTAAGCTATGTCCATGAAGCTGTTCGACGAGATACCCCGTGAGCGCCCGGCTACGCCGTTGCTCGATACCTTTGATCATCCCGCCGCCCTGCGCGCGATGTCGGCCGATCAGCTTGCGCAGCTGGCTGATGAACTGCGCGCCTACCTGCTGTACAGCGTAGGCGTCTCCGGCGGCCACTTCGGCGCGGGGCTGGGCGTGGTCGAGCTCAGCGTGGCGCTACACCACATTTACCATACGCCCCACGACCGGCTGGTGTGGGACGTCGGCCACCAGGCCTACCCGCACAAGGTGCTTACCGGCCGACGCGAGGCCATGCTGAGCATCCGCCAGCACGGCGGCCTGGCCGCGTTCCCCCGCCGAGCCGAGTCCGAGTACGACACCTTCGGCGTGGGCCACTCCAGCACCTCGATCTCCGCGGCGCTGGGCATGGCGCTGGCCGCCCGGGCCAGGGGCGATACGCGCCGGGTCTGCGCCATCATCGGCGACGGCGCGCTGACTGCGGGCATGGCGTTCGAGGCGCTGGCCCACGCCAGCCACGTCAACGCCAACCTGCTGGTGATTCTCAACGATAACGCAATGTCGATTTCGGAAAACGTCGGCGGGATGGCCACGTACCTGTCGCGGATCTTTTCCAGCGCGCCCTTTCTGAAGATGCGCGAAGAGAGCAAAAAGGTACTCTCGCACCTGCCCGGCGCGCTGGACATTGCCCGGCGCACCGAAGAGCACATGAAAGGCATGGTCAGCCCGGCCACGCTGTTCGAAGAAATGGGCTTCAACTACACAGGACCGGTGGACGGCCACGATCTGGACGGCCTGATCCAGACCCTTGACACCCTGAGCCGCGCTGAGGGCCCGCAGTTCCTGCATATCAAGACCTGCAAGGGCAAGGGTTTTCTACCCGCCGAGGCCGACCCCATCGGCTATCACGCCATCACCAAGCTGGAAAAGCCCGGCAGCACCGCCAGGGCCGAGGCCAGCCCTGCACCGCCGGCACCGGCCAAGCGCAAGTACTGCGCGGTGTTCGGCGAATGGCTGTGCGACATGGCGGCCGCCGATCCGCGCCTGCTCGGCATTACACCGGCCATGCGCGAAGGCTCGGACCTGGTGCGCTTTTCAAAGGAATACCCCGAGCGCTATTTCGACGTGGCCATTGCCGAGCAGCATGCGATAACGCTTGCCGCGGGCATGGCCTGCGAGGCGGCCAAACCGGTAGTGGCCATCTACTCCACCTTTCTCCAGCGCGGCTACGACCAGCTGATTCACGACGTGTCGGTACAGGCGCTGGACGTGACCTTCGCCATCGACCGCGCCGGGCTGGTGGGCGAAGACGGCCCGACTCATCACGGCAGCATGGATCTGTCCTTCTTGCGCTGCGTGCCGGGGATGGTTGTCCTTGCCCCGGCGGACGAAGCCGAATGCCGAGCCATGCTCAGCGCGGCCTATCATCACCCCGGCCCGGCCGCGGTGCGCTACCCGCGCGGCACCGGCCCCGGCGTGGCCGTGGCAGAAGATCTTGAGCCCATGGCCATCGGTCAGGCAGAGGTTCGCCGTAAAGCCGGCGACGACGCGCGGCCGCGCATCGCCCTGCTGGCGTTCGGCAGCATGAACGGCGCGGCCGCCGACGTAGCCGAAACGCTGGACGCTACCCACGTCAACATGCGCTCGGTGAAGCCCCTTGACCGCCACGCGGTACTTGACGCCGCCGCCGAGCATGATCTGCTGGTGACGCTGGAGGAAAACGTGGTGGCCGGCGGCGCGGGCAGTGCGGTCGGCGAGCTGCTGGCTGCCGAGCGTATCGACGCCGAGGTATTGCACCTGGGGCTGCCCGACGCCTTTGTGGAACACGGCACGCCGGCGGAGCTTCTGGCCGACTGCGGGCTCGACGCCGCCGGTATCGAACACGCTATTCGCCAGCGCCTGGCGGCGCGGGCATGAGCGCCCGGGGGCCCGGCTTTCCTCTATCCGTTAACTTCGCAACCCCAAGAGAGACGCCATGTTGATAATTACCCTGATCGGCGCCTTCATCGGCTACCAGCTGGGCGGCCCGCTCGGTCTTTTAATCGGCGGCGGGCTGGGCTACTGGCTGGTCAAGTATCTGCGCCGAAAAATGGTGGGCAAGCTGCTGGGAGCCCAGCAGCAGTTCCTGTCGTCCACCTTTGCGGTAATGGGCTGCGTGTGCAAGGCCGACGGCCGCGTGTCCGAAGACGAACTGGAGGCTTCGCGCCAGCTGTGGGACAAGCTGCGCCTGAGCGAAGAACAGCGGGCCCAGGCCCGGGCCGACTTCAACCGGGGCAAGAGCGAAGCGTTTGACCTCGACGCCGAAGTGGCCAAGGTGCGCCTGATGGCCGGCAGTCAGCCGGCTCTGCGCCAGCTGTTTTTGCAGGTACAGCTGACCGCCGTGGCCGCCGACGGCGAGCTGCACCCGGCCGAGCGCGAGGTCATCATGCGCGTGGTGCGCGGGCTTGGCTGTTCCGAGGCCGAAATTGCCCAGATAGAGGCCATGCTGCGCGGCGGTGCCCAGTCGGCGGCGCCCCAGGGACCTTCGCTCGAGGATGCCTACCAGGTACTTGGCGTTTCCAAGGACGCCAGCGACGCCGAGGTGAAAAAGGCCTACCGCAAGCTGATGAGCGAAAACCATCCCGACAAGCTTGCCTCCAAGGGGCTGCCCGAGAGCATGCGCGAAGTCGCCAAGGAGCGCACCGCGGAGATCGGCAGCGCCTACGAGCAGATACAGAAAGCCCGAGGCAACGGCTAAGCCGCACCCCGGCGCGCCGCGGGATCAGCCCTTGCGCTCGATATCCACGCCGCTGGCGGGCGTGAAGTCATCCAGCGCCATCATGTGGCCAAGCTTGCCCGCCTTGGTGGAGAGATAGCCTTCGTTGTGGGGATTGAGCCCCGTGGTCAGCGCCACCCGCTCGGTCACGTTGACGCCGTCCCGGGTCAGCGCGTCGACCTTGCGCGGGTTGTTGGTCATCAGCCTGAGCGCCTGCACGCCCAGGTGATCCAACATCGGCACGCAGAGGTCGTAACGGCGCATGTCGGCGCCGAACCCCAGCCGCTCGTTGGCCTCGACGGTATCGGCGCCTTCGTCCTGAAGGTGGTAGGCACGGATCTTGTTCAGAAGGCCAATGCCGCGCCCTTCCTGGCGCAGGTAGAGAAGCACTCCGCGGCCTTCCCCGGCTATACGCTTCAGCGCCTCCTGCAGCTGATAGCCGCAGTCACAGCGCATGGAAAACAGCGCGTCGCCGGTCAGGCATTCCGAATGCACCCGCCCGAGTACCGGCGTGTCGCTGCTCACATCGCCCAGGGTCAGCGCGACGTGATCTTTGCCCGTGGCCTCATCCTCGAAACCGTGCATGGTGAATGTCGCCCAGGGGGTGGGCAGCCGGGATGCGGCAATGAAGCGAATTGTCACAGGTTACCTCGATGGTCGAACATCCCGGCGGAAAGCGCGCCGAGGTGAGCTTTGCCGGGTTTGACAGCGTATTTCACCGCCGCTTGCCGCGGCAGCAACGGCGCCGCAGGACGGGTATAATCAGGACGGCATCGACAGGGCGCATGGCCACACGAGCGCCGGATGGTGGCACCCCAGTTTAGCAAAACACCTTCCATGCCATACAATCCATCTTACACCCTTGGCATGCCACTCAGGCAGGCTATTTTTTCAAGAGCTTGTATTCTATGACTTCTGCTTCCGCCGTTCAGGCTTCACCGCTCCATAACGATCGTTTATTGCGTGCGCTGGCGCGCCAGCCGGTGGATCGCACGCCGGTATGGATGATGCGCCAGGCCGGCCGCTATCTGCCCGAGTATCGCGCCAAGCGCGCCGAGGCGGGCAGCTTCATGGACCTGTGCCGCAATCAGGACCTGGCCTGCGAAGTAACGCTGCAGCCTCTTGAACGCTATCCGATGGATGCCGCGATCCTGTTCTCGGACATCCTCACCATTCCCGATGCCATGGATCTGGGGCTTTACTTCGTGACCGGCGAGGGGCCGAAGTTCAAAAAGACCGTGCGCACCCCCGAAGAGGTCGAGGCGCTGAAGGTTCCCGACGCCGAGCGCGATCTGGACTACGTCATGCGCGCGGTGTCCACCATCCGCGGCGAGCTCAACGGCCGGGTGCCGCTGATCGGCTTTTCCGGTAGCCCCTGGACGCTGGCCACCTACATGGTGGAAGGCAGCTCGAGCAAGGACTTCCGCCACGTCAAGGCGATGCTCTACGACACCCCGGACGCCATGCACCAGCTGCTCGACAAGCTCGCCCACGCGGTGACCGACTACCTCAACGCCCAGATCCGCGCCGGGGCCCAGGCAGTGCAGATTTTCGATACCTGGGGCGGGGCGCTCTCCACGCCGGCCTACCTGGAGTTCTCGCTACGCTATATGGAGCAGATCATCTCCGGGCTGATCCGCGAGCACGACGGCCGCCGAGTGCCGGTGATCATGTTCACCAAGAACGGCGGCCAGTGGCTGGAGCACATCTCCGCCGCCGGCGCCGACGGCGTGGGGCTGGACTGGTCCACCGAGCTGTCCGACGCCCGCAAGCGCGTGGGCCACCGGGTGGCGCTCCAGGGCAACCTCGACCCTAACGTGCTGTTTGCCCGCCCCAGCGCCATTCGCGCCGAGGTCGCGCGGATTCTGGAAAGCTACGGCCACGGACCGGGCCACGTGTTCAACCTGGGCCACGGCATCAGCCAGTTCACCGATCCGGACCACGTCACGGCGTTCATCGACTCGCTGCACGAGCTGAGCCCGCAGTATCATCGCGACATTCCCGCCCACCAGAACGCCTGATCGGCAGGCTTTCCGCCGCTTTGCTCAAGCGCCCTGCAGGCTCCGCGTTAGCGGGGCTGCGGGGCGTTTTCTTTCCCGCTTGCTTTCCGCCCTCTACTTTCTTTCCGGCCTCGACTTTGCCGCGCCGTTACTTTTCCACGAATGCCCGCTCGATGACGTAATCCCCGGGTTCTCCCATGCGCGGTGAAATCTTGAAGCCAAGCTCGTCGAGCAACGCGCTGGTATCGTCGAGCATGGCGGGGCTGCCGCAGATCATCGCGCGGTCCTGGCTGGGATCGAGTGGCGGCAGGCCGGCATCGGCGGTGAGCTTGCCGCTTCTGATATGGTCAGTCAGCCGCCCCTGGGTGTGGAAGGCTTCCCGGGTCACGGTGGGGTAATAGACCAGCTTTTCGCTGATTTCCTCCCCCAGGTATTCGTGTTCGGGCAGCTCCTGGGTGATGAAGTCGGCGTAGGCCAGCTCGGAAACGTAGCGCACGCCGTGCACCAGCACGATCTTGTCGTACAGATCGTAGACGTCCGGGTCCTGAATCAGGCTCATGTAAGGCGCCAGGCCGGTACCGGTAGAGAGCAGGTAGAGATTACGCCCGGGCAGCAGGTCGTCGGTGACCAGGGTGCCGGTGGGCTTGCGGCCAACCAGAATCTCGTCGCCGACTTCCAGGTGCTGCAGGCGCGAGGTCAGCGGACCGTTTTGCACCTTGATGCTGAAAAATTCGAGGTGCTCTTCATAGTGCGGGCTGGCGATGGAATAGGCCCGCACCAGCGGCTTGCCATCCACCTCCAGCCCGATCATGACAAACTGACCGGACTTGAAACGCAGGCTTGGCTCCCGGGTGGTGCGAAAGCTGAACAGCGTGTCGTTCCAGTGATGAACGCTCAGCACTTCAGCCTTGGCGAACTTGCTCATGGCGGCTCCTCTTTGACAATAGCGATGACGATGCCGACCGCCAGGCCGGCCATTCTGGCGGCCTACTTTACCACTGAGCGCAACGTTTCGCGTCCGCCGGAATGCGACAGGCAGGCGCAGGCTGAAAGGCGCGCTGCTCGGCCTAACCGCAGCAAAGAAAAAGCGCCGCGCGGTCGGACCTGCGCGGCGCTTGAGCTTGCTTGCTCTCAACAGGATTAAGCCATCACTGAAGGCCAGTGTGCCATCTTACAAAAGCATTTAACGAAGCTCGCTCACGGCCTCCTGAATATCTTCCACGGCGGCCTTGCTGAAGTTTTTGGTCAAGGTGTGGATAACCAGCTTTTGCGTCGCGGCATCGAGCTTTTCGCGCAGCAGCCCCAGGAATTTGGCCGGGGCAACGATCACCAGTTTTTCCATGCTGTTATCGATACGCGCCGAGTACAGGCGGTCGGCAACCTGCTTGGCAAACACTTCCCTGGCGTTCTCCAGCGCCGAGCCTTCATCCGACGAGCGCGCCGCGCTTGACGACGACTCGTGCACCGAGGCGCCGGGACTATCGGTAACCAAGTCGCCCTCGTGCAGCCGTCCTTCGGCATTCACCAGGTTTTCCTGCTCAACGAGCTTCAGCGCATCGCGGGTGAAGATGCGCGCACGCGCGGCGTCGGCTACCACAATATAGGTTGTCATCGTTGCACTTCCTCCTGTTCAACGGCGGGCTTCGACCCGGAACCTGCTTGTACGACTTCTTTACCATGGCAAGCGCTCCGAAGCAGGTCAATATTTGCCAAAGACACTTATACTGCGTCCTTGCCGGTCTCACCGGTACGGATACGAATCACCTGCTCCAGCGGCATGACAAAAATCTTGCCGTCGCCAATCTTGCCGGTATTGGCCACCTGGGTAATGGCTTCGATGACCTGCTCGGTGAGATCGTCATCCACTGCCACCTCCACTTTCACCTTGGGCAGAAAGTCCACCACGTACTCCGCGCCGCGATAGAGCTCGGTATGGCCTTTCTGACGCCCGAAGCCCTTGACCTCGGTGACGGTAATGCCTTGCACGCCGATGTCGGAGAGCGACTCGCGGACGTCATCAAGCTTGAACGGCTTGATAATCGCAGAAATCAGTTTCATGGCAGTATCCTTCAACGCAACGTTGGATATATGGAAGCACGAGGCAGGGCTACCCCGGCGGCAAATTACGTTTAAGCATACACTGCCATCGGCCGCGAAGAAAAAATGTGGCTACCGCAGGTATCCGAGGTTTTCTGCATGCGTATTGGCGGCAGGTTGCGTATCCTGCGGGGAGGGGCACCGTTATTTTGGAACACAAGGAGAATGCCATGGCCGCTCAAGATCGCATCAGCCAGCTTGCCCAGCAAATCGGCGACCGCCTGCAGAACGCCTCCCAGGCGCCTGAGGACATTCACAAGGGCGTACAGCAGGCAGTGCGCGGCGCGTTCGATCGCCTGGAGCTGGTCTCCCGTGAGGACTTCGACATCCTGATGGACGTGCTTCAGCGCACTCGCGCCCGGGTAGAAGCGCTGGAAAGCCAGGTCGCCGCGCTGGAAGCCGCCGTCGATCCCGACGCCCAGACCGAGAGCTCCGGGCAAGGCCAGGAACCAGCCGACACCTTTCCCCGAGCCGATGACGGCCCGGCGGCAGGCAGCGATCGCCAGGCGTAGCCCATGCTACTTGGCGTCGCGGCAAGCGCAGAAAAACACTTTTAGCCAACACCCGCCACCAGCGAGGGAACGCCATGACGCTTGCGATTGTTGCCACCCGGGCGGGGTTGGGGCTTGAAGCACCGCCGGTTCAGGTGGAGGTCCACCTGGCCAACGGCCTGCCGGGGCTTACCCTGGTGGGCCTGCCCGAGGCGGCGGTCAAGGAAAGCCGCGAACGGGTGCGCAGCGCGCTGGTCAACGCCGGCTTTGACTTTCCCAATACCCGGCGTATTACCCTGAACCTCGCCCCGGCGGACTTGCCCAAGGAAGGCGGGCGTTTTGATCTGCCCATTGCGCTGGGCATTCTTGCCGCCTCGGGGCAGCTGCCGGTGGAGTCCCTTGAAGGCATCGAGTGCGCCGGCGAACTGGCGCTGGACGGCACGCTGCGCGCCGTGCCCGGCGTGCTGCCCCTGGCCCTTGCCACCCGGGCCGCCGGGAAGCGGCTGATCATTCCTCGTGAATGCGCCGATGAAGCGGCCCTTGCCGGGCAGGACTTGACCGTGCTGCCGGCGGACTCGCTGTGGGAAGTCGTCGCCCATCTGCTTGACCAGGCGCGCATCGCTCCACACCGGCTATCGGCGCCGCCCGTCGCCACCGAGCCCCTGGCCGACCTTGCCGAGGTGCGCGGCCAGCAGCAGGCCCGGCGGGCGCTGGAAGTCGCCGCGGCCGGCGGCCATAATTTATTGTTTGCCGGCCCGCCCGGTACCGGCAAGACAATGCTGGCCAGCCGCCTGCCGGGTATTCTGCCGCCGCTTTCCGATGATGACGCCCTGGCCGTGGCCGCGGTGCGCTCGGTCTGCGGATTACCGCTGGAAAAGCACTGGGGCCAGCGGCCGTTTCGCCAGCCCCATCACAGCGCCAGCGCCGCCGCGCTGGTGGGCGGCGGCTCCAAACCCAGGCCCGGCGAAATTTCGCTTGCCCACCACGGCGTCCTCTTTCTCGACGAGCTGCCGGAGTTCTCCCGCCACGTGCTGGAGGTGCTTCGCCAGCCGCTGGAAACCGGAGAAATCCACCTGGCCCGGGCCAGCCACGAGCGCCGCTATCCGGCCAGCTTCCAGCTGGTCGCCGCCATGAATCCCTGCCCCTGCGGGCACCTGGGCGACCCGCGCACCCGCTGCCAGTGCAGCCAAAGCCAGATACAGCGCTATCAGGCCCGGCTTTCCGGCCCGCTTTTGGACCGCATCGACCTGCAGGTGGAAGTGCCCGCGCTGCCGCCGGAACAGCTCACCGCCCAGACCCGGGGCGAGTCGTCCTTCGAGGTCCGCCAGCGCGTGCTCGCCGCCCGTCAACGCCAGCAGGCGCGCGGGGCGCTCAATAGTCGGCTTTCCGGCGAGGCGCTGGAACTCGCCTGCGCGCTGGACGCCGAGGAGCGCGCCTGGCTGGCCGGCGTGCTGGAGAAACTGCGCCTTTCGGCGCGTGCCTACCACCGGGTGCTGCGCGTGGCATTGACGCTTGCCGATCTGGAAGGCGCGCCCAAACCCGTTAAGGCGCACTTCATTGAAGCCATCGGCTATCGCCAGCTCGATCGCCTGCTGAAGGGTGGCTAAAGTCGTAAGCAGTCCGGCTTTTCCCTGCCTTGACCGGCTTACCCCGGGTGGCTAGGCTTGACTCGTTATTTGACCAATAGGTCAGGAAATGGCGAAAGCCTCGCCGCTATCCGATAACGATACCTCCAGCCATCTCGGCCCAGGCAGCAATAACGCTCATTGCAACGACTCAAGCCACAACGGCTCAAGCCACAACAACAAACAGGTAGGGGTATGAACGAGACAACCGCTCGCGCCAACGAGGCGCTCAACACGAGTCCCGACCGTCTGTCATTCCTGGACCGTTTCTTCAACGTGTCCAAACGCGGCTCCAGCGTCAAAACCGAAATCCTTGCCGGTCTGGCCACCTTTCTGGCCGGGATGTACATCATCGTGGTCAACCCCGCGGTGCTCAACGATGCGGGTATTCCCTTTTCTGCCGCTTTGTCGGCTACGGTAATCATCAGCTTCATGGGCAGCCTGGCGATGGCGTTTTACGCCCGTAACCCCATTCTGGTCGCTCCCGGGATGGGCATGAACGCGCTGTTTACCTACACTCTGGTGCTGGGCGCGGGTCTTAGCTGGGAGGTGGCGCTTGGCTGCGTGTTCTGGTCCGGGGTGATCTTTGCGGTGCTGGCGCTATTCAACGTGCGCAAGGCCGTGATCGAAGCAATTCCGTCGTCGCTGCGCTATGCGATCACCTGCGGCATCGGGCTTTTTATCACCTTTGTCGGGCTGCAAAACGCCGGCTTTATCGTCGGCAGCGACGCTACCATCGTCACGCTTGGCAACATGGATGCCCACCTGGCGACGTTTTTTCTGGGGCTGATTGCCACCGCGGTCTTCGTCATCCTGCGCTTCAACGGCGCGCTCGTCATGGGCATTGCCCTGACCACCCTGGTTGCCGCGCCCATGGGCCGGCTGTGGGGCGACGAGGTGCTGGTCGCCTGGACGGGTCTTGCCGCCTGGCCGGACTTCAGCGCGGTGATGAAAGTGGATATTCTGGGGGCGCTGAAAGTCGCCTACCTGCCGTTCATCTTTGTCATGCTGTTCACCAACTTCTTCGACGCCATGTCGTGCTTCATGGCGCTGTCGGAAGCCGCTCCCGAGCTCAAGGACGAAGACGGCAACCCGCGCAACCTCAAGCGCTCCATGACGGTGGACGCCTTTTCCTCGATGATCGCCGCGCCGCTGGGCACCAGCGCCGCCCAGACGTTCGTGGAATCCGGCGCCGGGGTGGCCCAGGGCGGCCGTACCGGGCTGGTAGCGCTGGTGATCGCGTTTCTGTTCCTGCCGTTTCTGTTTCTCTCACCGCTGCTGTCGCTGGTGCCGGGCATCGCCACCGCGCCGGCGCTGGTCATGGTGGGGCTTTTCATGATGGCGCCGATCAGCAAGGTGGAATGGGAGCGCTTTGATCAGGCCTTCCCGGCGTTTCTCGCCATCATCCTGATGCCGCTGACCTATTCGATCACGCTGGGGATCGCCTTCGGCTTCATCAGCTTTGTGCTGATCAAGGTGCTCACCGGGCGCCTGGAAGAAATCAAGCCGGCCATGTGGGTTACCGCGGCGCTGTCCCTGGTCATGCTGCTCACCGCCCAGTAAGCCAGGCGCAAGTCAGCGATCTGCCGCCTGGAGAGCTTCGGGCGGCGTCTCCACGGCGGCCGGGCGCTTGATGCCACATCCCTTGATGACCACCCGGATCAGAAACTGCGTGATGTCTTCCAGATCCTCGTCGTCAAGCGTCGCGCGGCCGGTAATGCCCAGCACCTGGGCCTCAAAGTCGGCGTAGTGCTGGGTTGACGACCAGATGAGGAAAATCAGCCACACCGGATCCACCGGGTCCATCAGGCCCCGATCGGCCCACTGGCGAAGCACCGCCGCGCGGTTTTCCACCCATTCGCGCAGCTCGCCCTGGAGATAGTCCTGCAAGAACGGCGCACCGCCGAGGATTTCGCTGGCAAACAGCCGCGAGCCTGCGGGATGGCTCTGGGACAGCCGGATCTTGGCGCGGATGAAGGCCGAGATGACCTCGACCGGGTCGTCCTCCGGGGAGATGCTGTCCAGAATCGCGTTCCAGCGCGTCATCATACGCTCCAGCAGGCGCACATAAAGCTTGCGCTTGCTGCCCATGTAGTAAAGCACGTTGGACTTGGGCAGCCCGGCCTGCCGGGCGATTTCCTGCAGGCTGGCGCCGCGGTAGCCGTGGCGTGAAAAAACGCCCTCGGCGGCCTGCAAAATCGCCTGCTCGTTGCGCCGGCGGATGGCGCCGGCCTCCTGTTCAGGGGGGAAATCAGCCTTGGCCATGGGCCCTCGCTTTCTCGTCAGCGCACACAGCGGCACGCGTAGGCAAAGCTGAATCTTGCCTGAAATGCCGCCGCCAAGGCAATTCCCCCGCGGCGGAGGCGGGGCCGCCGCCGGCGCTGAGCCGTTGGCGATTAGACAAAAGTGGCAGAACAAAACGACTTGATAAAGCTGACCATGTGGTCAAGAATCAAAGTCATCCCGACGCGCGGCCAGCCGCCCACTTCATCACGACAACGACAGCCGGGCCACGACAATGACAACCGGAGCCGACCATGATTGACTTTTACCTCAACGGCAAGCGCCAGCGCCTGGAAGGCGTCAGCGCCGACACCAGCATTCTGGAGCTATTGCGCGAACAGCTTGGCCAGACCGGCACCAAGGAAGGCTGCGCCACCGGCGACTGCGGCGCCTGCACCGTCGCCATCGGCGAAGCCGACGCCGGCGGCGAGATCCGCTACCACAGCGCCAACGCCTGCGTCACGCCGGCGCACCAGCTAAGCGGCTGCCATCTGGTCACGGTAGAAGGACTGGCCGACGACGAGCGCCTGCATCCGGCCCAGGCGGCGATGGTCGAGTGCCACGGCAGCCAGTGCGGCTTTTGCACCCCGGGCATTGTCATGTCGCTTTTCACTCTGTATGAAGACCAGCAAAAGCACCCGGCCCCGCTGACCCAGCAGCGCCTGGAAGGGGTGCTTGGCGGCAACCTCTGCCGCTGCACCGGCTACCGCCCGATCCGCGATGCCGCCCTCACCATGCAGGATCACCCCAAAGCCACGCCCGCCTGGGCGGCGGACGCCTCGCTTGGCACCAACGTGGCAGCGCTGGCCAAGGACGTGGGCAGCAACGAAGGCCATACCGACAACCGTCATGCCGACATCGGCAAGGCCCCGGGCTACGCCATGCCTCGTGATATCGCCTCTCTGCGCGAGCTCAAGGCTAAACGCCCAGAGGCACGCCTGGTAGCCGGCGGCACCGACCTGTGGCTGGAAACTACCCAGCAGGTAAAGGACTTCACGGACATCATCGACGTGCGCCGGGTCGCCGAACTCACCGCGATCGAGGAAGTTGACACCGGCTGGTGGATCGGCGCTTCGGTAACGCTGACGCGGCTAATGCCGCTTTTGGCAGAGCCCTATCCGGCATTCGAGCACATGATGCACCGCTTTGCAGGCTCCCAGATCCGCAACCGCGCCACCCTGGGCGGCAACATTGCCAACGCCTCGCCCATCGGCGATACCCCGCCGACGCTACTGGCGCTGGACGCCCGCCTGCGGCTGGACGGCCCCCGGGGCAGCCGGGAGCTTCCGCTCGAGGACTTCTTCCTCGACTACAAGAAAATCGCCATGGACGCCGACGAGTTCATCGCCGCGGTATTTCTCCCGCGCCCCGCGGCCGGGCAACAGCTCAAGGTGTGGAAGCTGTCCAAGCGCCGGGAAGACGATATTTCCGCGGTGCTGGGCGCCTTTTCCTGGCGCCTGGAAGACGGCGCGATGCGCGATGTCCGCCTCGCCTTTGGCGGCATGGCGGCCATTCCCCGCCGGGCGCCCACCGCCGAGGCGGCCCTTGAAGGCAGCCGCCCGGACGCCGCCGCCTTTGCCCACGCCCGGGCGGCGCTGGCCAAGGAGCTGACGCCCATGTCGGACATGCGCGGCAGCGCCGACTACCGCACCCTTGCCGCCGGCAACCTGCTGGAACGGCTGCGCCTGATGATCGACGCCGAATCCCGCAGCGCCAGCAACGATAGCCATGGCCTTAACAGCAGCCATAACAACAACACAGCGACCAAGGTGACCCTCGATGCGTACGCTCACTGATATCGACCTTCCCCGCGATACCCGGCATCGCAACCAGGGCGATGCCCCCGTCGCCCGCGACGCCGTGGTCAGCCAGGGCGGCGCCGGCAGCGCCCGCCCCCACGAAAGCGCGGTGAAGCACGTTACCGGCCGGGCTGCCTACATCGACGACCTGACCACGCCGGTGCGCACTCTGCACGTCATGGTCGGCCAGTCGCCGGCGGCCCACGGCCGCCTCACGCGGCTGGAACTTGACAAGGTGAGAGCATTTCCCGGCGTCGTGGACGTGATCAGCCTTGACGACGTGCCCGGGCATACCGACATCGGCCCGGTGTTTCCCGGCGACCCCATCTTTGCCCATGACGAAATCAGCTACGCCGGTCAGAGCCTCTTTGCCGTGGCCGCGGAGAGCTACAAGATCGCCCGCCAGGCGGTCAAGGCCGCGGTCGTGGAAATCGACGAGCAGCCGGCAAACCTGGACCCGGTGGCCGCCGCCGAGCGCGAAGAGCTGGTGCGCCCCACCCACGTTCACGAGCGCGGCGACTGGCAGGCTGCCCTCGACGGCTCACCCCACGTCCTCGAAGGCACCCAGTTCGTCGGCGGCCAGGAGCACTTCTACCTGGAAGGCCAGGCCTGCCTGGTCGAGCCCACCGAAGACGAAGGCGTGCTCGTGCATACGTCCAATCAGCACCCCAGCGAGACGCAAAAGCTCGTGGCCGAGGTGCTGGGCATTCCCTTCCACGCGGTGACGGTGTCCAACCGGCGCATGGGCGGCGGCTTCGGCGGCAAGGAAACCCAGGCCTCGCCCTGGGCGTGCATCGCCGCGATCATCGCCCGGCGCACCGGACGGGCGGCCAAGGTGCGCCTGCCCCGAGCCGACGACACCCGCGGCACCGGCAAGCGCCATCCCTTCCACAACGCCTACAGGCTCGGCTTTGACGAGCGCGGCGTCCTCACCGGCGGCGATATCGACATCGTCGGCGACTGCGGCTACTCGCCGGACCTGTCCGAGGCCGTAGTGGACCGCGCCATGTTCCACGCCGACAACGCCTACTCGCTGGGCGACGCCCGGGTCACCGGCAAGCGCGCCAAAACCCACACCGCTTCCAACACCGCGTTTCGCGGTTTTGGCGGCCCCCAGGGCGTGATGATCATCGAGCGCGCCATGGACGACATTGCCCGCTACGTCGGCGAAGACCCGCTCACCGTGCGCAAGCGCAACCTCTACCGCGACGCCGACCCCGACGGCACCCCGCGCAACGTCACCCACTACGGCCAGCGGGTGGAGCAGATTCCGCTCTTGCACGACGTCATCAGCCAGCTGGAGGAAAGCAGCGACTACTGGAATCGGCGCCGGGAGATCACTCGCTTCAACGCCCAAAGTCCGATCGTCAAGCGCGGCCTGGCGCTGACGCCGGTGAAGTTCGGCATCTCGTTCACCGCCCAGCACCTCAACCAGGCGGGCGCGCTGCTGCACGTCTACACCGACGGCAGCGTGATGATCAACCACGGCGGCACCGAGATGGGCCAGGGGCTGCACACCAAGATCTGCCAGGTGGTGGCGCGCGAGCTGGGGCTCGACCTGGACAAGGTACGCATTACCGCTACCCGCACCGACAAGGTGCCCAACACCTCGCCCACCGCGGCCTCGAGCGGCGCCGATCTGAACGGCATGGCTGCCAGGGATGCTGCCAGCAAGCTGCGCGAGCGGCTGTTCGACTTTGCCTCCGCCCACTTTGACCACGCCGCCGGCGGGCTCGACCGCGAAACCATGCGCCTGGAGCACGGCGAACTGATCGCCGGCATCGGCGCCGACGAGCATCGCATCAGCTGGGGCGAGCTGGTACAGGCCGCCTACTTCGGGCGCATTTCGCTGTCGGAAAAAGGTTTCTACGCCACGCCGCTGATCCACTACGACCGCGCCACCGGCCGGGGTCGCCCCTTCTACTACTACGCCCACGGCGCCGCGGTGTCCGAGGTGGAAGTGGACATGCTCTCCGGCGAATACCGCGTCAGCCGCGTGGACATCCTCCACGACGTCGGCGACTCGCTGAACCCGGCCATCGACATCGGCCAGGTCGAGGGCGGCTTCATCCAGGCCATGGGCTGGATGACCAGCGAAGAGCTCAAGTGGAACGACAAGGGCCAGCTGACCACCGTCGGGCCTTCCACCTACAACATCCCGACCTTTGGCGACACGCCGGAGACGTTCAACGTCAAGCTCATGGAAGGCCACCCCAACTCCCAGGCCAGCATCTATCGCTCCAAGGCCGTGGGCGAGCCGCCCTTCGTGCTGGGTATCTCGGTGTGGTCGGCGCTGCGCGACGCCCTGGCAAGCCTGGTGGACTATCGCTTCTGCCCGGTGCTGGACACCCCGGCCACCCCCGAGCGCGTGCTGATGGCGGCCGAAACCCTGCGCCAGCAGGCCGACAGCAAAAACGCGAGGCCCAACCATGAGCCCGCATGACGTCTGGCACGGCGCCCTTGATCGCCTCCAGCGCGAAGCCCGCCCCCATGCGCTGGCAAGCGTGGTGGGGGTGGCGGGCTCCACCCCCCGGGAGCCGGGCACCAAGATGGTGATTACGCCGGACACCGTCCACGATACCCTGGGCGGCGGCCACTTCGAGTGGCAGGTGATGGAAACCGCCCGGGAAGCGTTGGCCGCGGGCGAAAGCGGCACCCGGCTGGAAGCCTTTCCGCTGGGCGGGCGCAGCGGCCAGTGCTGCGGCGGCTACGTCCACGTCATGCTCGAGCTTTTTGCCGGCGCCGAGATGCAGGTGGCGCTGTTCGGTGCGGGCAACGTCGGCCGCGAGCTGGCCGACCTGATAGCACCGCTGCCCTGGCAGCTGCTGTGGCATGACAGCCGGGCCGACATCTTCCCCGACACCCCGGGCAATGAACGCCAGCGGCGCCGTCATATCGTCCCCGGCAGCGACGGCAAGCCCGACGTGGCCGAGGCCGTTGCCGGGCTGCCGCCGGGCTGCCACGCGCTGGTGATGACTCAGGACCACGGCGAAGACCGCGCCATTGTCGATGCCCTGCTGCGCCGGGGCGACTGCGCCTCTATAGGACTGATCGGCTCGCGCTCCAAGTGGGCAAGCTTTCGCCGCCGGCTGGCCGATGCCGGCCACGGCGACGAGGCCCTTGCCGGCGTGCGCTGCCCCATCGGCGTGGCCGGCGCCCACGGCAAGCGGCCGTATGAAATTGCGCTTGCGGTCATGGCCGAGCTTCTGACCTTCAAGCCCGCCGAGACGCCGGCAGACCGGCGCGGCGTGGCCCCGGAAACCCTGCGCGCGGCGTTTCACCCGGTAGCCAAAAGCCCCCAGAAAAAGTCGCAGCAAAGGCTAGGGCCTGTTGACGTTTCACATTGGTAGCCATAAAAAGCCGCATGCCAAGGCCACCATGCTTTCGTAATTTCGTTTGAGCTTATCGTAGCGCGTCGCAATGGCGCGATACGGTTTCAATCGAGCAAAGGCATTCTCAACCAGATGCCGGTAGCGATATAACCCTCTGTCCAGATTGGCATTTCCTTTTTTCGAGTTACGCCTGCGTGGAATGACGGCAGCCATTCCTTTGGCTTCGACCTGCTCACGGATACGTTCACTGTCATAGCCTTTGTCAGCCACCAGCGCGTCACCTGCCGGCAAACCGTCAATCAATGCCTGGGCTTCCGTGCTGTCGTGCACTTCACCCCCGGTTATTCTGAAGGCGATCGGCAACCCATAAGCATCCACGGCCAAGTGGATCTTGCTGGTATTGCCTGCACGACTTTTGCCAATGGCTTCTGCATCTTCCGTGGCAGCCCCAGTGCTATCTTGGTGAGCCTTGACGTAGGAACCATCAATAAATAGCCACTCGACATCAGGATCTTCCACCAGAGAGCTGAAAAGCCTCATCAGCTTTCCACTCGCTGACCAGGCGTTGAAGCGCTTGTAGACCGTGTTCCAGGGGCCAAACGCCTCCGGTAGGTCCCGCCACGGGCAGCCGGTTCGCATCCGATAAAGGATGCCTTCCACCGTGGTACGCAGATCGGTCTTGTCATAAATACCTTGTTGAAGCAGGATAGATTTCAGCTTCGGCCAGTGTTCATCCGTGAGCATTTGTCGGGGCATGGCAGGCTTGCAGTTTGTTGGCTTAGGAACCTTTATTCTGTGAGCTTGCCCCTATCCTGCCAATACCCCTGCCATGAAACGTCAACAGACCCTAGCATGACAACACATCACCTGGGCGCTGAAACACCTGCTTGAGTGGGAAATGGGATGGACCCGTCCTTCTGTGCCAAGCTGGATATAACATCTAGCCAGCAGTGCACAGAACACTGACGGCATCGGTGAAGGAGGATCCATCCATGAAACAGATTAGCATTATAGGCATTGACCTGGCGAAACACGTTTTTCAACTGCATGCCGTGGATGCGCACGGTCACAAAGTATTCAGCAAGCAAGTCCGGCGAGAGAAGTTACGCTTGACGCTGGCCCAAATTCCGCCTTGCCACGTCGCCATGGAAGCGTGCGGCTCCGCTCATTACTGGGCGAGAGACATTGGCACGCTGGGCCATGAGGCCGAGCTACTGCCACCGCAGGCGGTCAAGCCCTTCGTGCTGGGCCACAAGAACGATGCGCGCGATGCCGCGGCTATCGCCGAGGCTGCGGCGCGCCCGGCCACGCCTCGAGTGACGATCAAGACGGAAGCACAACAGTCCCTGCAAGCAGTGCACCGAGTACGCAGTCGGTTAGTGCGCGAACGCACCGCCGTCGGCAACGAGCTGCGCGGCCTGCTGGGCGAGTTTGGTCTAATCGTGTCGCAGGGGCACGCGGTGATACGCCAGGGCGTTATTCGTGAGCGGCTGGACGAGCAACGGGCGCGGCTGGGGGAAGAACTCTACACCCTGCTGAACGACCTGCTCGATCAATGGCTCGAGAACGATGCCCGGATCGCGCGCTATGACAAGCGTCTGCAGCGTCTGGCCAGGGCATCAGATGACATGCAGCGGCTGATGAGTCTGCCCGGCATCGGCCCGATCAATGCGACGCTGTTGTTCAGCCATCTGGGCGATCCGGCGCGATTCCCCAACGGACGTCAGTTCAGCGCCTCGTTGGGGCTAGTGCCACGCCAGCATTCCAGCGGGGGTCGCAACCAGTTGATGGGGATCACCAAACGCGGCAATGGCGAGGTTCGAAAGCAGTTGGTGCACGGTGCCCGCGCGGCATTACGCCAGTTCCAACGTCAGGAACATCCCGACCGGCTGTCCCGTTGGGCCTGCTCGTTAGCGGCGCGTCTTGGGCAACGCAAGGCCATTGTGGCCCTGGCGAACAAGATGGCGCGGATTTGCTGGTCGCTATTGGCCCATGAACGGCGCTATCAGCCACAGGAGGCCGCTTGATGATACCGAACAAACAGGGAATATAGCTTAGCATGCGATAAGTTACCCAACCCCGAGGTTGCGCAGGCGAGATGCTTCGATGGCATAACGGGTCAGACCGGCTTTCTGTCACTCTGTAAAGTGCGCAGGCCCATCACGAGGCCGAGTGGGAGATCAGAGCAGAGAGCGCGTATTCCATCAGGGCCAGGCACGGCAAGTGCCATCAATAGGCCGGATATAAGCGTGCAGTCCTCACTCTTATGCGTTGTTGCTTCTGGCTTGCACAACAGGACGGGTCCATATAAGCGCAATTTATTGCGCGAATGCTGTATTGAGGCAGCGCCTTCGCGGACCAAAGTCCGCTCCCGCCACAGGTTATCGAAAAATAGTGCCAGTTTTCACGACAATGGTGCCCGGCAAAAGAAGCGCGCCTGAGACGCGCATGCCCCACCGCAGGCATCAACGGAGACCCTGACATGACCGATCTGACCACCGACACCCGGGTACTGCGCGGCCCGCTTTTGAGCTTTGCCGACGACCCCGGCGACGGCGACACCCCCGCTCCGGGCAGCGTGCGTCACCTGGAAGACGGCGCCGTGTGGATCGTCGACGGCCATATCCACGCCGTGGGCGACTACGCCGAGCTGGCGCCGCACCTGCCCGCCGGCATCGAGACCGTGGACTACTCGGGCAAGCTGATGATGCCGGGCTTCATCGACAGCCACGTGCACTACTCCCAGCTCGACATCATGGCCTCCTACGGCCGCCAGCTGCTCGACTGGCTCAACGACTACACCTTCCCCGAAGAGTGCCGCTTTGCCGACCGCGCCCACGCCGACGCCGTGGCCGAGGCGTTTCTCGATGAAACCCTGCGAGTGGGCACCACCACCGCCCAGGTGTTTTGCACCTCGCACCCGGGCTCGGTGGAGGCGTTTTTCACCGCCGCCAACCGCCGGGGGCTGCGCATGCTCGCGGGCAAGGTGCTGATGGACCGCAACGGCCCGGATGATCTCATCGACGATACCCGGGGCGGACTTGCCGACAGCGAGCGGCTGATCGCCGACTGGCATGGCAAGGGCCGGCTGGGCTATAGCCTGACGCCGCGCTTTGCCCCCACGTCCACCCCCGAGCAGCTCGAGGCCACCGGTGCCGTGTTGCGCAACGCTCCGGATATTCACCTGCAGACGCACCTGTCGGAAAACGAAGGCGAAATCGCCTGGGTGTCCGAACTGTTCCCGGACAACCGCGACTATCTCGGCGTCTACGAGCGCTACGGGCTGGTGGGGCCGCGCAGCACCTTTGCCCACGGCATTCATCTGGATCAGGGCATGCGAAAGCGACTGGCCGACGCCGGCGCGAACATCGCCTTTTGCCCCACGTCGAACCTGTTTCTGGGCAGCGGCCTGTTCGACCGCCAGGCCTGCCAGGAGGTTGGCATGGCCACGAGCCTCGCCAGCGACGTGGGCGGCGGCACCGACCTTTCCGGCCTTGCCACGCTCAAGGGCGCCTACCAGGTCGGACAGCTCCTGGGCCAGCCGCTCACCGCCTGGCAGGGCTTTTATCGTTTGACTCTGGGCAACGCCCGGGCGCTGCACCTGGACTCCCACATCGGCCAGATCCGCGAGGGTGGCGAGGCCGATATCGTGGTGCTCGACCCGGCGGCCACGCCGCTGCTGGCCCGACGCACCGCCCGCTGCAACACGCTTGCCGAAACCCTGTTTGCGATGATGATGCTGGGCGACGACCGCAGCGTCTACGCCACCTGGGCCGGCGGGAAACGGGTTCACGCCCGGGACTAGTCAGCGCATGCGGCTCCGGCGGCCGCATCGGCCGGGGCCGCCAGGCGGTCGAGAAAGCGTCCCAGCTCGGCAAACAGCGCCTCGCGGATCGGCGGCGCCTCATTGACCAGATGATGGCGCGCCTCCGGCTGCTGATAGACCTCGGCCCTGGGAAACTTTTCCCCCAGCACGGCCAGGTTGTAGCGCCAGTCCACGGTCTGGTCTTCCTCTCCCTGCAGCATCAGCACCGGCAGCGTTGACGGCGGATACGCCGGGAGCCGCGCCATCCAGCGGCGCATGGCGCTCACCCACACAAGGCTCAGCTCCCAGTGCTGGAGCGGGTCCTTTTGGCGCAGGAAATCCACAAAGGCGGTATCTGTGGAGTTGGGCCAGTAACGTCGGGAGACGGTGCTGACAAAGGGGGCCGCCAGCCGGTGTAACGTGCTGGCCCGATGCCAGCCCCAGGGGCGCACCAGCGGCGCCAGCATGGCAAGCCCCGCCCAGGGCGCGGCGTCCTGGCGGCTCAGCGCGTCGGTAGCCAGTATCGCCGCGCCGGTACTCTGCCCCACACCCACCCAGGGGCCCGGGGCAAGGCCCTGAGCCGCCACGGCGCTCTGCACGGCGTGCAGGCATTCGCCGTAGGTGGCAAAGTCGTCGATTGCCACCCGCTCGCCGCTGGACAGCCCGTGCCCCGGGAGATCCCACAGCACCACCTGCCAGCCCCGGGCCAGCAGCATCCAAAGCAGATGGCGGTAAAGGCCCAGGTGGTCGAAATAGCCGTGTACCACAAAGACCGTGCCCACCGGCGCCGGCGGCGCCCACACCTGGCACCACAGTAAAAACGCCCCCGCCGGGACCATGCCTGCATGCACCCGGCGCACCTTTTGCCGGCAGGGCGCAAGGCCGTAATGCTCGAGGTAGGGCACCACGGCCTCTGCCTCGGCACTCTCCGGGCGCAGCAGTACCAGTCCTTTGCCGGCGGTGGCGGAAAACGCCTCCCGCAGCGGGCCAAACTCGTCCATCCAGCCCCTCCTGTTCAACCCGGTAATCCGTGCCAATGTCTCAGCGGCCGACAGATACGCTAATTTGGTATCATTTAGTCGGACATCGCGGCACTGCCATTTTGGTCCTATTTACAGACTTGCACATTTATGGAACTATTTTCCGCAAATTGAGCTGTCGGCATCTGCAATCGTGCGTTCGTTTCTACGCACGTCACCGGCATGAGGTAGCAGTTGTATTCACTATGGCCGTGGCCAACATCTGAGTACCACGATTGGCCACGGGCCCTCTTAAGGGAGAGTTTCCATGAGCGAGCGTATCACGCGTCACCGTCTACAGGTGTCAGCTGACCTTGATCGCTTTATCAACGAGCAGGCGCTGCCGGGCACAGGCGTCGACCAGGATGCCTTCTGGAAAGGCGTCGACGCGCTGTTTCACGACCTGGCGCCGAAAAACCGCCAGCTGCTTGAGGAGCGCACCTCGCTGCAGGAACAGCTCAACGCCTGGCACCGCGACAACCCCGGGCCGATCACCGATATGCCGGCCTATCGCCGCTTTCTCACCGACATCGGCTATCTGAGCGAAATCCCCGAGCGCGTCGAAACCACCACCGCCAACGTCGACCCCGAGCTTGCCTCCCAGGCCGGCCCGCAGCTGGTGGTACCGGTCAACAACGGCCGCTACGCGCTGAACGCCGCCAACGCCCGCTGGGGCAGCCTCTACGACGCGCTCTACGGCACCGACGTCATCACCGAAGACGGCGGCGCCGAAATCACCCGCGAGTTCAACTTCAAACGCGCCGACAAGGTCATCGACTACGCCCGCGGCGTACTCGATCAGGCCACCCCGCTGGCCGACGGCTCGCACAAGGATGCCGTCAACTACGCCGTCCACGACGGCAAGCTGGTCGTTACTCTCGACGGCGGCCGCGAAACCGGGCTCAAGGACGCCGACAAGCTGGCCGGCTTCGACGGCGACGCCGCCGACCCGTCCTCGATCCTGCTGGTCAACCACGGTCTGCACATCGAACTGCAGATCGACGGCGACAACTTCATCGGCAAGACCGACCCGGCGCGCATCAAGGACGTGGTCGTGGAAGCCGCCACCTCCACCATCATGGACTGCGAGGACTCCATCGCCGCGGTCGACGCCGAAGACAAGGTGGGCGTCTACGCCAACTGGCTCGGCCTGATGAAGGGTGACCTCAAGGAGGACATCGAGAAAGACGGCAAGCACTTCGTTCGCGAGCTGCGCGGCGATCGTACCTGGCAAGGCAGCAACGGCGATAGCGTCACGCTGCAGGGCCGCGCGCTGATGTTCATCCGCAACGTCGGCCATTTGATGACCACGCCGGCCGTTCTCGACGACAGCGGCAACGAGCTGCCCGAAGGCATCCTCGACGCCGTGGTGACTTCGCTGATCGCCATCCACGATCTGAAGAAGCCCGCCGGCCAGCCGCGCAACTCGCGCACCGGCTCGGTGTACATCGTCAAGCCCAAGATGCACGGCCCGAAAGAAGTCGCCTTTGCCGACGAGCTCTTCGGCCGCGTCGAGGATATCCTCGGCCTGGAGCGCGACACTCTGAAAATGGGGGTCATGGACGAAGAGCGCCGTACCAGCGTCAATCTCAAGGCCTGCATCAGCGCCGCCAGCTCCCGGGTGGTTTTCATCAACACCGGCTTTCTCGACCGCACCGGCGACGAAATGCACAGCGTCATGGAAGCCGGCCCGATGGTGCGCAAGGGCGAAATGAAGGGCACCGCCTGGCTCGACGCCTACGAGAAGAACAACGTCCAGACCGGCCTTGCCTGCGGCATGCGCGGCCGCGCCCAGATCGGCAAGGGCATGTGGGCCATGCCCGAGCTGATGCACGACATGCTGGAGCAGAAAATCGGCCACCCCAAGGCCGGCGCCAACACCGCCTGGGTACCCTCGCCCACCGCCGCGACGCTGCACGCCCTGCACTATCATCAGGTAGCCGTCGAAGCCATCCAGCGCGAGCTGGAAGCCCAGGGCGAAACCGATCTGCTGGACGAACTGCTCAGCGTGCCGGTGGAAGCCGACCCGAGCTGGGGCGCCGACGAGATCCAGCAGGAGCTGGATAACAACTGCCAGGGCATCCTCGGCTATGTGGTGCGCTGGGTCGAGCACGGCGTCGGCGTTTCCAAGGTGCCGGACATCCACAACGTCGGCCTGATGGAAGACCGCGCCACCCTGCGCATCTCCAGCCAGCACATTGCCAACTGGCTGCACCACGGCATCACCAATGAAGCCCAGGTCCGGGAGACACTCGAGCGCATGACGAAAGTGGTCGACGAGCAGAACGCCGGCGACCCCAACTATACGCCGATGACCTCGCACCTGGACGACTCCACCGCCTTCAAGGCCGCGTCCGATCTGATCTTCAAGGGGCTCAACCAGCCCTCCGGCTACACCGAACCGCTGCTCCACGAGTGGCGCCGGGTAGAAAAGGAAAAAGCGGAAAAGGCCAAGACGCAGTAACTTGCGTACGCCAGCCGCCAACCCCCTCAGGGCCCGCCCCGAGGGGGTTTTTTATGCCGCGCTAGCCGTGCCCGGCACGCAAAACCACAACGCCCAGCGTCAGCCAGCCGGCGATCAGCAAAAGGCCGCCCAGCGGCGTCACCAGCCCGACATTGAACCCGCCCAGCGCCATGGCGTAAAGCGAGCCGGAAAACGCCGCGATGCCCAGGACCCACAGCGCCATTACCGGACGCAGCTTGACCGCCGGCTCGCGCCGCTGCCAGATCAGCAGCGCCAACAGCGCCAGCGTGTGCCACATCTGGTAGCGCACCCCGACGTTGACCGCGTCTATCGCTGCTTCGTCGGCCCTAGCGGCCATGCCGTGAGCGGCGTAGGCGCCCAGCGCTACCGCCACGGCCCCGGACAGCGCAAGCGCAACGCCAAGCACTCGATAGTTGCCCCGCCCGGACCCCGAATAAAAAGGCTCTGTCGACGGCTGTTTCCTCATCAACGAATCGCTCCCTGGCTGGCCGGCCACCCGCGTAGCGCCGGCTGAAGAAAGAGGGGGAAAACGCTATAATAGCGCCACCTGAAGGCAGCGTGCGCAGGAATCCACGATTTTCGCGCGCTGCGCTTGCGACATCCACCCAAGCGGTAGGAAAATGACGGCTATGACAGAGTATGCCATTCAGCTCAACGGCGAATCCCATTCCCTGACCTCCCGAACCAGCGCTGCCGAGCTGATCGAGCAGCTGGGGCTTGGCGGTCAACGCATTGCCGTTGAAATCAACGAAGAAATCGTCCCCCGCAGCCAGCTGGCCGAGACGCCCCTGGCCGATGGCGACAAGGTCGAGATCGTCCATGCGATTGGCGGCGGCTAGGACGCTATCCAAGGAAGCCTATGACACCGTTCCACGACGCCCCGCTGACCGTTGCCGGCCGCGAATTCCATTCTCGCCTGCTGGTGGGAACGGGCCGCTACAAGGACTACGATGAAGCCCGCGCCGCCATTACCCAGAGCGGCACGGAGGTCGTCACCTTTGCCGTGCGCCGCACCAACCTGGGCCAAGATACCAGCGAAACCGGTCTGCTCGACGTCATTCCCCCCGAGCGCTTCACCCTGCTGCCCAATACCGCCGGCTGCTACAACGCCAAAGACGCCGTGCGTACCTGCCGGCTCGCCCGGGAGCTGCTGGACGGCCACAGCCTTGTCAAGCTCGAGGTGCTGGGCGACGACGACACGCTCTATCCCAACGTCACCGAAACGCTCAAGGCAGCGCAGACGCTGCTTGACGAAGGCTTTGACGTCATGGTCTACACCAGCGACGATCCCATCGTTGCCCAGGAGCTTGAGGCCATGGGCTGCGCGGCGATCATGCCGCTGGGCTCGCTGATCGGCTCCGGCCACGGCATCCAGAATCCGCACAACCTGCGCCTGATCGTCGAGCGCAGCCGCGTCCCTGTCCTGGTGGACGCCGGCATCGGCACCGCCTCGGACGCCACCATGGCCATGGAGCTTGGCTGCGACGGCGTGTTGCTCAACTCCGCCATTGCCCACGCCAACGATCCGGTGCGCATGGCACACGCCATGCAGCTGGCGGTGCAGGCCGGCCGCAACGCTTTTCTCTCCGGCCGCATGCCGCGCCGCCAAAGCGCCGATCCCTCCACCCCCTTTGCCGGCCGTATCAACGGCTGATGGATACCCGCCGCCCCATGACAGACGCACGCTCCCCCCACCAGTCTCCCGAATCGGCCGGAACGGAAAACGCCGGGGCGCCGCTGCACCGCCCCGGCATCAAGAGCTACGTGATCCGCGCCGGGCGTACCACCCAGGCCCAGACCCGGGGGCTGATGAATATCTGGCCGCGGCTGGGGCTCAACGTGGCCGACGGCCTGCAGGATCTCGATACCCTGTTCGGCCGCCGCGCTCACCGGGTAGTGGAAATCGGCTTCGGCATGGGCGGCTCGCTGATCGAACAGGCCGAAACCCACCCCGAAACCGACTTCATCGGCATCGAGGTGCACGCCCCGGGCGTGGGCAAGCTGCTCGACGAAGCCGACAAGCGCGGCCTGACCAACCTGCGGGTGTACCGCGAAGACGCCCTGGCCGTGCTGGAGCAGTGCCTGCCGCCCGGCAGCATCGATACCCTGCAGCTATTCTTCCCCGACCCCTGGCCGAAAAAGAAACACCATAAGAGGCGTATCGTGCAGCCGGCGTTTGTCGAGCTGATACGCTCGCGGCTGGCGATTGGCGGGCACTTCCACCTGGCGACGGACTGGGAGCCCTACGCCGAGTGGATGGCGGAAACCGTGGGGCAAACCCCGGGCTTTGCCAATACCGCCGATGCGTCTACCGCGCCCTATGTGCCGCGCCCGGCCTTTCGCCCGCTGACCAAGTTCGAGGCTCGCGGAGAAAAGCTCGGCCACGGCGTCTGGGATCTGATCTATCGCCGCGTCGACTAACGCCCTGTCAAGGGTTCTACCTTTAGCACAGCCAACAAAAAAAGCCGCTCCGAAGAGCGGCAGCAAGACCGTGACTAGCAATCTTGAATAGCAATGAGAGGGAGAAACCATGGCAGTTAACTGGCGGTTGCTGCCGTGGCTGCGGCGCCTCATCCAGCGCCACGCCTTTAATATAATCATTCTCATCTGACCCGTCAACACAAATGCGAATATTTTTTGTTTGCTGCCTGTCAGGCCACCAGCCGCAGCCATAGCGGCAGGGTCAGCATCGCCAGCAGCGTCTGCCCGGTGATGATCGCCGCCATCAGCTCGGCATCGCCGCCCAGCTGGCGCGCCAGAATATACGCCGAGGTCGCCGTGGGCAGCGCGGCAAACAGCAGCGCCACGTCGCGGCTGACAGGGTCCAGCCGCAGCGTCCAGGCAAGCGCCAGCGCGAGCCCCGGCATCAATACCAGCTTGATGACCAGCGCCGCCAGAACGCCCAGGTTCAGCCGCAGCAGCGCCGGCAGGCGCAAGGCTACGCCCACTGCCAGCAAGCCCAGGGGCAGCGCCGCGCGCCCCGTGAGCGACACCGCCTCTGCGGTCCAGCCGGGCAGC
Source organism: Halomonas piscis (assembly GCF_031886125.1). NCBI lineage: Bacteria > Pseudomonadati > Pseudomonadota > Gammaproteobacteria > Oceanospirillales > Halomonadaceae > Halomonas > Halomonas piscis. The sequence continues at coordinate 381,491 of NZ_CP119391.1, read as the reverse complement.
CCCACCCCGGCAAGGTTCAGCCCCACGCCCAGCAGGCAGGCAATAATCAGCGGGTTTTTCAGCAGCGCCAGCGCGCTTTTTTTGACCCCGCCGGGCCCCAGCGTGCCTGCCGCCACAAACCCCGTCACGCAGATCACGTTGACCGTCGGCACCATCAGCGCCAGCGCTACCGCCGCCACTGTCGCCCCCGGGCCCGCGTGCAGCGCCGCCGCGCCGGCGACGCCCACGTAGCTGTTGAAGCGCAGCGCGCCTTGAAACACCGAGGTAAACGCCGCCGGATCGAGCCCCAGCCGGTGTCGCAGACGCCAGAGCCCCCAGGCGAATAGCGCCATCGTCCCCAGCAATACGGCGGCCAGGCGGGCAACGGGAACCCGGCTGATCTCGGCCGTGGCAAGCGTTGCCACCAGCATCGCGGGAAACAACACGAAATACACCAGCCGCTCCAGCTGCGGCCAAAAGTCGGCCGGCAGAAAACGGCTCCTGCCCAGCACTACCCCCAGGCCGATCAGCGCAAACAGCGGCAGCAGCGCCTCCATGATGCCCGTCATCCGCACCTCTCGCTCACTTTACCTCTCCTGTCGACGGCAGCCGCCCTGCGACATCCCAGCACAGGGGCACCGGCATAATAGCTGCTACTATGTGGCAATGAATGCTGCCTCCCAGGCGCCACTTTACTTTCCCGAGATTGGGGTAGCCGCCAATGTTGAAACCCTCATGAGTTCTGTCACCGACCCGGCCACGAAAAAGACGCCAGGTTCCGCCGCCACTCCCCCTTTTCCCGTGCTGACGACGCTGATTCTGGTAACCGGCATCGCGCTGGCGGCGTTTGGCTGGTATGCCTTCTCCCACTGGATACGCGGGAGCGACGACGTCACCTGGTATCCGCCGGAGCAGGAGTGCAACCTTCATCAGGAGGGCTGTACCGCGACGCTTGGCGATCGGGGCAACGTCGCGCTCAAGGTGGATACCGAGGGGCGCATCGAAGCGCTCGAGCCGCTGCCCCTGGAAGTCGCCGTGCAGGGCATCAACGCTCGCAGCGCCACGGTGGATTTTGTCGGCCGAGATATGGACATGGGGCTTAATCGCTTTTCGCTGGAGGCCGACGGCCCGAACCGCTTCAGCGGCCTGGGCCAGCTCGGCGTCTGCACCCAGGACGTCATGCCCTGGCGCGCCCGGATCATTCTGGAAACGCCCAGCGGGCGCATCGGCAGCTGGTTCGACTTTGACGTAGCGCGCAGCTAAGACGTCAGGGTTGGCCAGCGTCGGACGTCCCCTGCAGACGATCGAGCATCTCGAGCAGCGCGCCGGCCTGGGTACCGTCCCGGGTGTCGTGGAGCGGATGTAGCTGCCAGGAGCTTTCGGCAAAGCCCCACCAGTCCCAGCAGCCCTGGGGGTTGGCCAGCGTGCTTTCGGCCTGGGGGTAGAGCACCACCTCGTCGTGAGCATCGGCCCAGGCGTTAAGTCCGCTCTTTCGGGCAAAGGCGTCGCCCAGCGCCTCGGCGCCCATGCGGCAGCCGTGCAGGGCAAGCGTTGCCCCGCAGCCGCCGCCGGTGCAGGCGTCGGGGACGTAGACATAGCCGCTATCGGCCAGGCCCCGGGCGTCGAAATCGCTTTGATCGAACTGGCGCAGCTCGCCCGCCGAGAACTCAGAGCGCGCAGCCCGCTCCGGGTACAGCCAGTCCATCATGGCGCCGGCCACGTCCTCGCCGCAGGCGAGCAGATTCGCCTCTTCGCCCTCGTTGCGGCACGGAGCAAGGGCCGAGGCCTGATCGGCGCTATCGGCCGCCACCGGCCAGCCGTGGCCGGCTGTCTCGTCGCGGGCCATTTTGAGCTGCTGCTCGTCGTCAAGCCAGGCGGCCAGCTGCTCGCCGAGCAGATCACCCAGCACCGGGTCGATCACACCATCCTGCTCGCCGTGCCAGACAAAGGCGCGCAGCCGGCCCAGATTGGCGTCCTTGCCAACCTGCCCGCGGGACTGATAGTCCGCGCGGCGGGTTTCCAGCGCGGCCAGAGAAGGCTCGCCGCGCCGGGTCATCATGCACTGGTTGAGCGCCCGGCTCAGCTTTCCCCGGGCGCAGCCCCAGGGGCCGGCGGCGAGCACGCCCAGGCCGTGAAAGCGCTCGGGCCAGGCAACCGCCAGCTGGGTCGCCATATAGCCCCCGGACGACACCCCCACCACGCTCGTCCGGTCGGCCGCCACGCCCAGCGCCGGAAGCGAATCAGGCGGCACTTCGGCGTCATCCGCCACGCCGGCCAGCGGCACGGCAAGGCCTGCCGCCAGCAGCAGCCGGGTCAGCATGGCTTACTCGACGTCCAGCAGATTTACGCGGAAGGTGAGCACTTCATTGGGACCGATGGGCCCCTGGCCGCGCTCGCCGTAGGCAAGGTCTGCGGGAATGTAGAGTTTCCACACGTCGCCTTCGCTCATCAGCTGCAGCGCTTCCTGCCAGCCTTCGATCACCTGGTTGACCTTGAAACTGACCGGCTCGCCGCGCTCGATGGAGCTGTCGAATACCGTGCCGTCGCGCAGCTTGCCTTCGTAATCGACCCTGACGGTATCGTCGGCGTCCGGCGTCTCGCCGTCGCCGGACTCAAGCACCTCGTACTGCAGGCCCGACTCGGTGACGGTCACCGCCTCGCGCTCGGCGTTGTCTGCCAGAAACGTCTCGCCCTGCCTGAGATTTTCCTCGGCGAGCTCGGCGACTTCCGCTTCGCGCTCTGCCATGGCGTCTTGCTGGAAGGTCGCCAGCGCTTCGGCCATATCCTCTTCGCTCATGGCCAGCTCGCTTTCCTCGAACACGTCGCGCATGCCGCGGGTAAAGGTGTCGATATCCAGCTTTTCGATATCGGCGTGCATGCTTTCGCCCAGGGTGACACCCAGGCTGTACGCCAGGCGCTCATCGTCGGTATCCGGCGCGGCAAGGGCCAGCGGTGCTGCCACCAGCGCAGCCAGCGGGAGTGCGGTCAGCAGTGTTTTCATCAAGGGTTCCTTTTCATCGCAACGCTGTGATCGACAACGCGGAAATACGCGCATCGCGCTACCATAACAGGGCCGACGCCCCGGCGCACCCAAGTCCCCGACTTAGCGAAGAAAGCCCGGGGCCTCAGCCTTGACATAGCGCGAGGTTTCCTCTTCTCTAAGGGGGACACTATAAAAAAGGAGAGCATAATGAAACTGCACAAACTGGTTGTCGGCATTACCGCATGCGGCCTTCTCAGCGCCGCCGCAACGGCCAACGCAGAAACCTGGCGGTTCGGCCTCGAGGAGATCGAAGGCAGCGTGCAGCACGGCTACGCCGAAGCGTTCAAAGAGCTCATCGAAGAAAAGTCCGACGGTGACATTACCGTTCAGCTTCTGCCCTACGGCCAATGGGGCTCTAACTACTCTGCGCTTTACGACGCCATTCAGGGTGGTTCCATTCCCATTGCCTTTGGCTCCGGCTTTCTTGGCGGCACCGTCCCCGAAAGCCAGCTGATGAGCCTCAACTTCATTATGCCGGCCGACCAGCTGGAAACGGCAAAGATCGTCAACTCTGACGAGTTCATGAAAAGCGACGCCTGGCAGCAGGCCTACCGCGATCGCGGCCTGGTGCCCATTGCCGCTCTGCCGGAAGGCTACCAGGTGTGGACAGCCAACCAGGAAATCCGCACGCCGGCCGACATGGACGGGGTAAAAATCCGCGTCATGGACAACAGCCTGCTGCGTGAAACCTACCGGGCATACGGCGCCTCGCCGCTGACCATTGCCTACGGCGAACTTTACAGTGCCCTGCAGCAGGGCCAGGCCGATGCCAACATCCAGCCGGTCTTTGCCCACGAGGAAATGGGCTTCTACGAAGTTCAGGACTACCTGATCTTTGCCAAGCAGTCCCAGTTCGTGGGTAACGTGATTGCCAACGCGGACTGGTACGACGACCTCAGCGATGAGCAGCGCCAGATGATTGATGAAACCACCGATGAACTGGTGCAGAAGGGCCACGATATCCAGAGCGAGCTCAACGAAAGCCGTCTGGAAACCATCAAGGAAAACAGCGATATCGAAATCATCGAGCTAGATGACGAGGAGCGCGACAAGTTCCGCGAGCTGGCCAAGCCGGTGCGTCAGACCTTCATCGATGACGTGGGCGAGAACGGGGAAAAAGCCCTGAACACGCTGCTGGACCAGGTCAAGGCCGCTGAGGGAAACGACAGCGATAGCGATCAAAGCCAGGACAGCCAGAAAGACACCGACAAGCAGTAAATCGATAGCACGGCCGAGGCCGTAAACGCCGGGGGCATTTCCCGGCCATGAAAAAGCCGGGTGGCATTGGCCACCCGGCTTTTTTTAGCCCGCCAGGGGTTGCAAGCCTCTTGCTAGTTGCCAAGCGAAGGCAACAGCAGCGAAACCTGCGGAAAGAGGATAAGCAACACCGTTGCCAGCAGCATGATGGCAATGAACGGCGGCGTGCCGCGGATCACGTCCATATAGGGCCGGCGGAAAACGGCAATGGCGGTAAAGATATCGCAGCCGAAAGGCGGCGTGGCCGAGCCGATGGCCGCCTGCAGGGTAACGATGACGCCGACGTGGACCGGATCGAGCCCGGTGGACATGATCAAGGGCTTGAAGATCGGCACCAGGATGAGGATGACCACGATCGGGTCGACGAACATGCAGCCCACAAAAAACGCCGCGGCAATCAGCATCAGCGCCAGTATCTGGCTGTCGCCGATGCTGTCGATCAGCGGCCCCAGCACCTGCTCGGGCACGCCGGCCGTGCCCAGCGTCTGCGAAAACGCCGCGCCAATAGCCACCAGAATGAACACCACCGCGGTAATCATGCCGGTGGACAGCGCCAGCCCCCCCAGGTCGCGGATCGAAACCTGGCGGTAAATCACCACTTCCAGAATCAGCGCATAGGCCACGGCCACCGCCGAGGCCTCCACCGCGCTGAAAAAGCCGCCGTAGATACCGCCAACCACCAGCACCGGAAACCCCATCGGCAAAATCACCTTGCGCACGGCCCCGGCACGCTCACGCCAGGTAGCGCGCGGCTCGGGCTCAATGCCCTTGATGCGCGCATCGATATAGCAGTAGATGGCAAACATCACCAGGATCATCACCCCGGGGAGGACACCGGCGAGAAACAGATCGCCAATGGATTCTTTCATCACCACGCCGTAGATGATGAAGCCGATGCTCGGCGGGATGAGCAGCGCGATATCGCTGGCGTTGATGATCAACGCCAGGGCGAAGTGGTCGGCATAGCCCTTGGCCAGCAGCCGCGGGCGCATGGGCCCGCCCATGGCCACTACCGTTGCCTGAGTTGAGCCCGACACCGCCCCGAACAGCGCACAGGAGGCCGCCGTGGTAATCGGCAGGCCGCCGCGGATGTGCCGGGTGAAGGCATCCACCACGTCAAGCAGGCGGTTGGCCGTATGCCCCTTGGTCAGAATATCCGCGGCGAAGATGAACATGGGGACTGCGGCCAGCACCCAGCTGCCTACGCCGCTGATCATCCAGCTCACCGCCTGATCCGGACCGAAAAAGGTCATGTCGGCAAACATCATGTAAAACGTGCCTACTGCCAGCGGCACCATCATGGGGAGCCCCATCAGCAGCAGCACCAGCATTAAAATACCCAGTCCGGCTAGCATGCGCTTATCCTCAGTGTTGTTATTGGCTCGATATCAAACGGCCGGAGACGTTACCCCGGCAAGCGTTGACATCGTCACTCCTCCGTAGGCACGTCGGAAAACTCCTCTTTTTCCCGGAAGTTGCGGTAAAGCTCCCGGCTTATCATATTGCGTACGGCCGTCAGCACGTACTGCACGCCGGCCAGGGTAAAACCGATCGGTAGCGCCGTGTATACCATCCACAGCGGGATGTGCAGCGACGAGCTGGTGCGACCCCGGCTATAGATTGTCTGGACATAGTCAAAGGAGAGGTAAGCAAAATAGAACATCAGCGCCGCGCTGCCCACGCACAGAGTAATCAGCATCCCCTTGCGCAGCCGGCCGCCGAGCTGTTCGTAAATAGCGGACATGCTGATGTGTCGGGCATGGCGCGCCGCATAGCTTACCCCCACAAAGGTAATGACCACGATCAGCATTTCGGTGACCTCGTAGGTCCCGGGAATGCCCCGGTTAAACAGCAGGCTGCTGACCACGTGAGTGCTCATGAGCAGTGCCATACCGAGGATACAGATGATGAGAATCCATTTCTCGATGGCGCCAAGGGCCGTATCAAAGGCGCTGAGCGCACGCAGCAGGCCGTTTTTCTGCGGCTGCTTGGTTAAAGGCTTGTCAGTCATAGGAGTGCTTCCTTGTGCCGAGCCGCCAGGGCGCGGCGGCGATATCAAGCCGGTGCCCGGAATACAGCTGCCCTCGGGCAACGGGAAGGCGCGCTTGACGCTTGCCTTATGGTGAGTTCTCGCCGGTCTACGGCTACCGGGCCTCCAGGCCGGCACTGCCGAGCACGCAGCAGGCGCAGATAATTCATCATACTGCACTTTTAACGTTAGCGTACCCGCTAAGGCGCTTCAACGCGACCCGGCGACAAGCTCGGCGCGCAGCGCGGCCAGCGCCGATTCCTGCTCCGCTGTGGGCCGAAAGCCGGCCGCGCCGACCAGAGAAACCCTTTCCCCGGCAGGCAGCGCCACCACCCGGCCTGCCTGCCGGGAGAGCGCCTCCAGCTGCGTCAGGGCAGCCTTTTCCGCCTGCAGCTCGGCGTCCTTGATCGTCTGGCGCAGCTGGGCCAGCGCGGAGTCGCAGGCCGCCGCCGGCTTGAGCCAGCGCCGCCTTTGGCGAAGCGGCCGGGTGTAGTCGCGCTGCCAGGCGTATATGTCCTCCAGCGCCTGTTCGGCGCCGGGCGTTGGCGCCAGACCAAGATGACCCAGCCACAGGCGCCACAGCAGCACGCAGACGTCGAAACCGGCTTCGTCCTGCAGCCGCAACAGCTTATCGGCGACGCCGGGGCGGGCATAAAAATCCAGGGCAAAATCCCATAGCGGATTCTGCTCAACGGCGGCCAATCGGGTAGAATCGCGCACCAGCCTGTTTCCTTTATCGACGAGGCCCATTTTTTTCGGGAGAACGCATGATCGCACTGCGCGAAGTCGCCCTGCAACGCGGCACGCAAACGCTCTTGCAAAACGCCGACCTGACCCTGCACGACGGCGTCAAGGCCGGCATCATCGGCGCCAACGGCACGGGCAAGACAAGCCTTTTCAAACTGCTGCTCGGTGAGATCGGCGCCGACCAGGGCAGCGTCGAAATGAGCGGCGGTCAGCGCATCGCCCACATGGATCAGGAAATCCAGGCGCTCCAGCGTTCGATTCACGATTACGTCCTCGACGGTGATCACGCCCTGCGCCAGGCCGAGGCCGAGCTTGAAGCCGCACAGCGGGCCGGGGATGCCCACCGCGAGGCCGAGCTCCACGGGCTGATCGACACCCTGGACGGCTATACCGCAAAAGCCCGTGCCGCCCAGCTGCTGGTCGGGCTGGGCTTTGTCCAGGCCGATCTGGACCGCCCGCTGGCGGATTTTTCCGGCGGCTGGCGCATGCGCGTCAGTCTCGCCCGCACGCTCTTCATGCCGTCCGACCTGTTGCTGCTCGACGAACCCACCAACCACCTGGACCTGGACGCCCTTTTGTGGCTCGAGCAGTGGCTCAAGCGCTACCCCGGCACCCTGCTGCTGATCTCCCACGACCGCGACTTCCTCGACGCCGTCTGCGATCACATCGTCCACATGCACCATCAGACCCTGGAGCTTTACCGGGGCAACTACTCGCGCTTCGAGCACACCCGGGCGGAAAAGCTTGCCCTGCAGCAGGCCGAAGCGAAAAAGCAGCAGGCCCGACGGGAAGAGATCGAGCGCTTCATCACCCGCTTCAAGGCCAAGGCGACCAAGGCCCGCCAGGCTCAGAGCCGGGTGAAGATGCTCGAGCGCATGGAAGAAATCGCCGTGGCCCACGTGGATTCGCCGTTCCACTTTTCGCTGCCCGCCGCCGACAAGACTTCCCACCCGCTTTTGGTGCTGGATCAGGCAAGGCTTGGCTACGCCACCGAGAACGGCGAGCGCACCCAGCTAGATAACGTCAACCTGACGCTCTTGCCCGGCAGCCGCATTGGCCTTCTGGGCCCCAACGGCGCGGGCAAGTCCACCCTGATCAAATCGCTCACCGGCGAACTCGACCTGCTCGGCGGCGAGCGCGTTCCCGGCGAACACCTGTCCATCGGCTACTTTGCCCAGCATCAGCTGGAAGGCCTGGATACCGGTGCCACGCCCTTTGCCCATGTACAAAGGCTCTCGCCCACGGCAAGCGATCAGGCGATTCGCAACTTCATCGGCGGCTTTGGCTTTCAGGGCGACGACGCCTTTGCCACGGTGGGTAACTTCTCCGGCGGCGAAAAGGCGCGGCTGGCGCTGGCGCTGATCGCCTGGCAAAAGCCCAACCTGCTGCTGCTCGACGAGCCCACCAACCACCTGGATCTGGAAATGCGCGAGGCGCTGACCCAGGCCATCGCCGGTTTTGACGGCACGGTGATCATCGTCTCCCACGACCGCCACCTGCTGCGCTCGAGCGTGGACGAGTTCTGGGTGGTGGCCGACCATCGGGTCGACCCCTTCGACGGCGATCTTGACGACTACCACGCCTGGCTGAAGCAGCGCCTGGACGCCCAGCGCCGGGAAAGCAAGCGCAAAAGCCCGGGCAACAACGCCCCCCAGGCCCCGGCAGCGTCATCGCCCGCGTCTTCCTCCGCCAGCGGCAAAGGCCAGGGCGGCAAGGCCGCGCGCAAGGCCGCCGCCGAGGCTCGGGAAAAGCTGCGCCCGCTGAAAAAGCAGCGCGATCGCGCAGAGAAAGCCATGGAAAAAGAGCAGCAGGCGCTCGCGGCGCTGGAAGCGACCCTGGCCGATCCCGAGCTTTACACCGACCCCGAGCGCAAGGCCGAGCTTGACCGCACCCTCGCCGCCCAGGCCGAGACCCAGGCCCGGCTCAACGCAGCCGAGCAGGACTGGCTCGACGCCGAAGAGGCGCTGGAAGCCGGCGAGGCCTGAGCCTGCCGGCTCAGCTTTCCAGCAAAAACGTCACCGGCCCGTCGTTGACCAGCGCCACCTGCATGTCGGCACCGAACTCGCCGGTCGCCACCGGCAGCGAATGGGTGCGGGCCTGCTCTACCAGATAGTGAAACAGCCGCTCGCCGTCGGCGGGGGGCGCGGCGCTGGAGAAGCTCGGGCGCAGGCCCTTGCGGGTATCCGCCGCCAGGGTGAACTGCGACACCAGCAAGAGACCGCCACCGGCCTGCTGGACGTTGAGGTTCATTTTGCCCTCGGCGTCGCCGAATACGCGATAGTGCACAAGCTTGTGCAGCAGGCGATCGGCGCTTTTTTCGTCGTCGTCCTTCTCTACGCCGATCAGCGCCAAAAGGCCCGAGTCAATCGACCCGGCCGTGCGGCGGCCGTCATTATCGTCAATCTCGACGCTTGCGCGGCGCACGCGCTGAATCAGTGCTTTCATGACGTCTCTCCTCGCCGCGATCTACCACCAGGCATGGAAATGATGCACCGGGCCGCAGCCCTGGCCCACGTCCAGCCGGTCGCTCGCCTCAAGCGCCGTGTGCAGCCAGCGCTTGGCCTCGGCGATAGCGTTGACGGCGTCGGCATCAACGCTTGTGGCACCCAGCTGGGCCAGGGAAGCGGCAATGGCCGACGACAGCGAGCAGCCGGTGCCGTGAAGGTTGTGCGTGGCAATCCGCGGCGCGGTAAGCCACTCGTGGCGCTCGGGGGTCGCCAGCAGGTCCGGGCACTCCGCCCCCTCCAGATGCCCGCCCTTGAGCAGCGCGTAGGGCGCCCCCAGCCGGGTCAGCCCGGGCACCAGCGCCTCCATTTCCGCCATGGTGGCAGGCGTTGGCGCGTCCAGCAGCACCGCGGCCTCGGGCAGATTGGGGGTAATCACGTCGGCCAGCGGCACCAGCACGTCGCGTACCGCACGGATGCCGACGTCGTCCACCAGCACGTCGCCGCTTTTAGCCACCATCACCGGATCGAGCACGATCCAGCGCGGGCGGCGTTTTTCCAGCGCCCGGGCGATCACCTCGGCCACCTCAAGGCTTGCCACCATGCCGATTTTCACCGCGTCGATCTCGATATCGTCAAGCACGGCGTCCAGCTGTTCGGCAATAAAGGCGGCCGATACCGGCTCAACGCCGCGCACGCCCTGGGTGTTTTGCGCGGTCAGAGCGGTAATCACGCTGGCGCCATAGCCGCCCAGCGCCGAAAACGCCTTCAGGTCGGCCTGGATGCCGGCGCCGCCGGACGGGTCGGACCCAGCGACGGTCAATACGCGAGGAATGGAAGATTCGGTAGACATAACGCTCCCTGTCAGCAAGCAGCAATAGGGGAAATAGGATGTATCGCACTTTTTACCAAGAACGGCAGGTGGGAAATGGGATGGACCCGTCCTTCTGTGCCAAGCTGGATATAACATCTAGCCAGCAGTGCACAGAACACTGACGGCATCGGTGAAGGAGGATCCATCCATGAAACAGATTAGCATTATAGGCATTGACCTGGCGAAACACGTTTTTCAACTGCATGCCGTGGATGCGCACGGTCACAAAGTATTCAGCAAGCAAGTCCGGCGAGAGAAGTTACGCTTGACGCTGGCCCAAATTCCGCCTTGCCACGTCGCCATGGAAGCGTGCGGCTCCGCTCATTACTGGGCGAGAGACATTGGCACGCTGGGCCATGAGGCCGAGCTACTGCCACCGCAGGCGGTCAAGCCCTTCGTGCTGGGCCACAAGAACGATGCGCGCGATGCCGCGGCTATCGCCGAGGCTGCGGCGCGCCCGGCCACGCCTCGAGTGACGATCAAGACGGAAGCACAACAGTCCCTGCAAGCAGTGCACCGAGTACGCAGTCGGTTAGTGCGCGAACGCACCGCCGTCGGCAACGAGCTGCGCGGCCTGCTGGGCGAGTTTGGTCTAATCGTGTCGCAGGGGCACGCGGTGATACGCCAGGGCGTTATTCGTGAGCGGCTGGACGAGCAACGGGCGCGGCTGGGGGAAGAACTCTACACCCTGCTGAACGACCTGCTCGATCAATGGCTCGAGAACGATGCCCGGATCGCGCGCTATGACAAGCGTCTGCAGCGTCTGGCCAGGGCATCAGATGACATGCAGCGGCTGATGAGTCTGCCCGGCATCGGCCCGATCAATGCGACGCTGTTGTTCAGCCATCTGGGCGATCCGGCGCGATTCCCCAACGGACGTCAGTTCAGCGCCTCGTTGGGGCTAGTGCCACGCCAGCATTCCAGCGGGGGTCGCAACCAGTTGATGGGGATCACCAAACGCGGCAATGGCGAGGTTCGAAAGCAGTTGGTGCACGGTGCCCGCGCGGCATTACGCCAGTTCCAACGTCAGGAACATCCCGACCGGCTGTCCCGTTGGGCCTGCTCGTTAGCGGCGCGTCTTGGGCAACGCAAGGCCATTGTGGCCCTGGCGAACAAGATGGCGCGGATTTGCTGGTCGCTATTGGCCCATGAACGGCGCTATCAGCCACAGGAGGCCGCTTGATGATACCGAACAAACAGGGAATATAGCTTAGCATGCGATAAGTTACCCAACCCCGAGGTTGCGCAGGCGAGATGCTTCGATGGCATAACGGGTCAGACCGGCTTTCTGTCACTCTGTAAAGTGCGCAGGCCCATCACGAGGCCGAGTGGGAGATCAGAGCAGAGAGCGCGTATTCCATCAGGGCCAGGCACGGCAAGTGCCATCAATAGGCCGGATATAAGCGTGCAGTCCTCACTCTTATGCGTTGTTGCTTCTGGCTTGCACAACAGGACGGGTCCATATAAGCGCAATTTATTGCGCGAATGCTGTATGGAGGCAGCGTCTTCGCGGACTAAAGTCCGCTCCCACCCAGTCAGTGACGTCAATGCCAAGGCATAAAGCACCGTTGGGCGGCTTAACCAAACTGCGCCGGCAGCCAGGTAGCCAGCGCCGGAAACTGCGCCAGCAGCAAAAGCATCACCAGCTGGATGGCGATAAACGGCACTACCCCGCGGTAGATCGAGGCGGTGGTCACCGAGGCCGGCGCCACCCCGCGCAGGTAGAACAGCGCAAAGCCGAACGGCGGGGTGAGAAACGACGTCTGCAGATTGATCGCGATCATAATGCCCAGCCACACCGGATCGAGCCCCATGGCCAGAAGGATCGGCCCGACAATGGGCACCACCACGAAAGTGATCTCGATAAAGTCGAGAATAAAGCCCAGCAGAAAGATCACCAGCATCACGATCAGCGTCGCACCCACCACGCCGCCGGGCATCCGTTCGAACAGGCCGGTGACCATTTCCTCACCGCCGTAGGCGCGAAATACCAGCGAAAACAGCGCCGCTCCGATCAGGATGAGAAACACCATGCTGGTCACCCGGGTAGTGGCGCGCAGCACCTCGCGCAGCGTAACCAGGCTCAGTCGACGGTAGACCAGCGCCAGCACCAGCGCGCCGAACGCGCCCACCGCCGAGGCCTCGGTGGGCGTGGCGATGCCGGCGAGAATCGAGCCCAGCACCACCACGATCAGCGCAATCGGCGGCACCAGCCCCTTGAGCAGCAGCGTGGCAAGCCCGCCGCGATGACCAAGTTCCTCGGTCAGCGCTTCCCGGGGCACCGGCGGCGCAGCGTCCGGCCGGCGCCAGGCGGTCACCGCCACGTAGAGCATGTAAAGCCCCACCAGCAACAGCCCCGGCACCAGTGCGCCCATGAACAAATCGCCGACCGAGACCGTCTTGGGGCTGAATACCCCCATGGACAGCTGCGCCTGCTGGTAGGCCGACGACAGCACGTCGCCCAGCAGCACCAGAGCGATGGACGGCGGAATGATCTGGCCCAGGGTGCCGGTGGCGCAGATGGTGCCAGTGGCCAGGGACGGCGAATAGCCGCGCTTGAGCATGGTCGGCAGCGACATCAGCCCCATGGTCACCACGGTCGCCCCGACGATGCCGGTGGACGCCGCCATCAGCATGCCCACCAGCGTCACCGCAATGCCTAAACCTCCGCTGCGCGTACCGAACAAAAGCGCCATGGCGTCGAGCAGGGTCTCCGCCACCCGGGACTTTTCCAGCAGCACGCCCATCAGCACAAAAAGCGGCACCGCGAGCAAAGTGGTGTTGGTCATGATGCCGTAGAGGCGGTTGGGGTAAGCCGACAGATACCCCGGGTTGAAGTGGGCATCGATGCCCAGCGACTCAAGCCCCAGCCCCAGCCCGGCAAAGGCCAGGGCCGTACCGGCAAGCGACAGCGCCACGGGGAAGCCCAGCATCAGCACCGCGCAGACGGCCACGAACAGCACCAGCGGCATGAACTCAAGCATCGGGCGGCTCCCGCCGGGTGTTGTCCGGCATCGCCGCGCCGATGGGCCCGGCCACGATATAGGCGCTGCGCGCGAACTCGACGGCCCCCTGCAACAGCATCAGCCCGGCAAACACCGGGATCAGCGTTTTCAGCACGAACACTCCGGGGATGCCGCCGTAGTTGGACGAGCCTTCAAGAATCTTCCACGACGAGGCCACGTAGCCCGCGCTGGCGGCGATGATGAAGAGCATCACCGGGGCCAGCAGAAAGACGATGCCCAGCATGTTGATCAGCGCCTGGCGCCGGGGCGACAGCCGGCGATAGATAATATCGACCCGCACGTGGCCGTTCTCGCGCAGGGTATAGCCGGCGGCGAGCATGAACAGGGTGGCGTGCATGTACATCACCATTTCCTGCATGAAGGTGCTGTTGATGCCCATCGCGTAGCGCAGTACCACCACGGCGAACTCGATCAGCAGCATGGCCAGCATCAGCCAGGAAAGCGCGTGGCCCAGACGCTGGGAGGCGCGATCCAGCGTGCCAAGCCAGCGGGGCAGGGTCGGTGTCGACATGATGGCGTCTCGTTGTGTCGTCGTTGGAGCCTAGGCCTGGGCGTTGCGTATCGTGTCCAGGCACCCAAGCGGCAGCGGCAAATCCACGGCAATGGGCAGGTGGTCGGAAAACAGGTGGTCCAGCACCTGCACCTCGGCCGCGCCCATGCTCCGGGAGACCAGGATATGATCCAGCGCCCGGCGCGGCTGCCAGGCCGGGTAGCTCAAAAGCGGCCTGACCGGATGCAGGTCCAGGGAGGTGCGAAAGCGCTCGTGGGCGTGGATCCGGTCGGGGGTGGTGTTCAAGTCCCCCATCACCACCACGTGGCGCAGCGGCCTGATGATCTCGCTCAGGTAGTCGAGCTGGCGGCGGCGCCCGCGCTGGCTGAGCGCCAGGTGGGCGACAAAGATATGCAGCGCCTCGGGCCCCGAGCCGAAGCGCGCGTGTATCGCCCCGCGCCCGGGCAGCATGCCCGGCAGGCGGTGCTCGTCCACGGCGTCCGGCGCCAGCCGCGAGAGCAGGCCGTTGCTGTGCTGCGCCACGCGCCCCAGGTTGCGGTTGAGCTGCTGATAGTGGTGGGGAAACCCCGCCTGAGCAGCGAGGTATTCCACCTGGTTGACGCTGTTGGAGCGAAAGCTGCCGCCGTCGACCTCCTGCAGCCCCACCACGTCGTAGCGGCTCAGCACCCGGCTCATCAATGCCAGCCGGCGGATGCGGTGCGGGTGCGGCAGAAGATGCTGCCAGCCGCGCGTGAAATAGTGGTGATACGCCGAGGTCTGGATACCCACCTGAAGGTTGAACGTCAGAATGCGCAGATGGCCGCTGCTCAGCAGCGACGAGGTATCTGTCTCTGCCAGGCTCATGAATCCGTCTCCCTGCCGGGGGCACTGAACAAGCCCCGCCGGCGGCCGGCGCTATACCCCATGGCCAACCTACTCCGTCCGGTCTTCGCGCACGCGCTCGACCAGGGCATCGGCGATCTTGGGCATGTTGTCCAGGCTACCCGCGCTTTGCGGCGTCACCAGGTAGCGACCGTCGACCATCAGCGCCGGCACGCCCTTCAGGCGCATGTTGCGCAGCCGCGCGTGGGCCTTGTTGACCTGGGATTTCACGCCGAAGGAACCCAGCGCTTCGCGGGCCTCGTCTTTGCTGACGCCGTAGTCGGCGAAAAACGCCGCCAGCTCGTCGGTGTCGGTGAGCTCGCGGCCATCCTTGTGGATGGCGTCGAAGAAGTCCTTGTGCAGGTCTTCCTCGATGCCCAGCTCCTGGGCGGCGTAAAAGGCCCTGGCGTGGACGTTCCAGGCGCCGCCCATGGTGGCCGGCTGGTGCACCACGCCCACGTCGTCGGGCAGAGTGTCATACCACTCGGTGACGGCGGGCTGCAGGCGGTAGCAGTGGGGGCAGCCGAACCAGAATACCTCGGTCACTTCTATCTGGCCGTCGTCCACCCGGGTTTCCACCGGCGTTTCCAAGGTTTCGTAGTCTTCCCCTGCGGTCAGGGTCTGAGCGCTGACGGCCGCCGACAGGCCAAGCCCGGCAAGCGCCACGATGGCAGTTTTCAGCATGGGCCGATTCTCCATAAAAAAGCGTTCAAGGCCTGCCCGGCGCCCCTTCCTCTTCTCGGGGCGCGCCCGGGCAGGCCCGGATAATCCCCGGGACGCCACTTCCGGGATGGCTTAATGCAGTCCCAGGATATAGTTGGCCACGGCTTCCATGTCGCTTTCGCGCAGATTGTCGGCGATATCGCGCATGATCGCGCCGGGGTCGTTGGAACGCTCGCCGGCGGCAAAGTCACCAAGGGTCGACACCACGTACTCCGGGTGCTGGCCGGAAAGGGCCGGGTACTTGGCGCTGCCGATGCCCTCGCCGGTGGGCGTGTGGCAGGCTGCGCAGGCCGGAATCCCCTGGCTCAGGTCGCCGGCACGGTAAAGCGTTTCACCGCGCTCCAGCATTTCTTCGTCGGCATCGTCGGCCTGGCCCTTGTTGGCCTCCAGCTCGGCATAATAGGCGGCAACGTCCCAGGCATCCTGGTCAGAAAAGTCGTCGACCTGGCCGGCCATTTGCGGCACCGGACGGGTTCCGTCGCGGATCTCCATGATCTGCTTGGCCGTGTAGGATGCCTGCTGGCCGGCGAGGTTGGGGAAGGTGCCCATCTGGCTGATGCCCTCATCCCCGTGGCAGGCCGCGCAGGGCTGCGCCATTTCCTCACCCGCCGCGGCGTCGGCATTGGCGGAAAGCTCCTCCGACTGTGCGTGTGCGGTGCCCGCGGCACCCATGATAATTGCCAGGCTTGCCAGTAACTTTCTCATTGCCATTCCATTATCTCGTTGAGTAGTCCCGTTGATCGGTAGCGAATATGTGCCCCTGGGCGCTTCGGGGTCAGCGGGCGTGAAGCCTGTCGCCGAGGGTCAACGCACAATGCTAGACTAGCGCCCCGGTTCGCCGGTATAAACCCGACCGAGTATAACGAATCCCCCAGGCTGCGGGAATGCACGTTCGCGCTGTCTTGGCAGCTATTTCCCCGGAACTTGCCGGAGATCATGCGCTCTCCGTCAGGCCCGCGGCGATCAATCCGCCATTTGTCCCAATCGCCTGTCAGGCACCGCACCCAGGATCCAAGCCATGCCCGCATCCCCCCAGGCACTGAACTACGCCACCGCACGCTTTATGAAGAGCGCCCCGACCCTCGCCCAGTGCCCGCCGGACAGCGGCGCCGAGGTGGCTTTTGCCGGACGCTCCAACGCCGGCAAATCCAGCGCCATCAACGCCCTGACCCGGCAAAAAGCGCTGGCGCGCACCTCGCGCACGCCGGGGCGTACCCAGCTGATCAACAGCTTCAGCCTCATGGGCAACGAGGCCCTGCGGCTAATTGACCTGCCCGGCTACGGCTATGCCAAAGTGCCCGACGCGGTCAAGCGCGAATGGCAGGCGCACCTGTCCGACTATCTCTATCAGCGCCAGAGCCTGCGCGGCCTGGTGCTGATGATGGACGTCCGCCACCCGCTGACCGAATTCGATCAGCTGCTGCTGGGCTTTGCCGACGAGCGCGACCTGCCGGTGCACATCCTCTTGACCAAGGCCGACAAGCTGAAAAAGGGCCCCGCCAACGCGTCGCTGCAGAAAGTCCGCCATCAGCTGGTCGAATGGGAAGACCTGGTGACGGTGCAGCTGTTTTCGGCGCTGAAAAAGGACGGTTTGGGCACGCTCTCCGAGCGGTTGGACCGCTGGCTGGCTTAACTCGCCCCCCTCTTCGGCCGGCCCCGGCGCCTCCGGCCATAATCCGGCGGCGACTGCCCTGGCTACCCCTTCCGCCGTATTGACGAACCCGGGCACCTGTTCAATTCTGACAAGCTAAGTAAACGTCGGGCGAGAGCGCTTGTTATCAGCGGCCGATTTCTCCCGGCCTATCCACCCTGGACCCTCCCCCCTGCGGGGCCAAGGAGCACCGTATGACGACACAACAAGAAAGCGCGGTACGCAAACCCCATATTCTGGAAGTGGGCGTCCTGCTCGTCTGCTTTCTGGCCATTGCCTTTTCCTTTACCGGCATCTTCGGCCTGAGCATTCAGCTGGCGCTTTTCATAGCCCTGTTCATGGCCATTCTGCTCGGCCTGAGGCTCGGCTACACCTACGACAATCTCCAGGAGGCGCTGAAAGAGGGCATTTTCAACGGCCTTGAGGCCGTGCTCATTCTGATTTCCGTGGGCGCGCTGATCGGCACCTGGATCGCCGGCGGCGTGGTTCCCAGCATTATCTACTACGGCCTCGAGTTTATTCACCCCAGCATATTCTTGCTGGCGACGGTCATCCTCTGCGCCATCACCTCGCTTGCCACGGGCACCTCCTGGGGCACTGCGGGCACGGCCGGCATGGCCATGGTCGGCGTGGGCGAGGGCCTGGGCATTCCTCTGCCGCTGGTGGTGGGGGCCGTTCTGTCGGGGGCCTACTTCGGCGACAAGCTGTCGCCGCTTTCCGACAGCACCGTGCTCACCGCCTCCATGTCCCGGGTCAACATCGTCGAGCACATCAAGTCGCTGCTGTACGTCAGCGTTCCGGCGCTGGTGATCAGCGGCACAGCCTTTACCCTGGTCGGTCTCAACTACACCTCGGAGAGCATCGATCTCAGCCGAGTGGAATCCATCATGGCGGCCATCAGTGATACCTTCAGCGTCAGCTGGGTCATGCTGCTGCCGGCGGCCATCGTGATCGGCCTGCTGGCGATGAAAAAGCCGCCGGTGCCCACGATCGCCTTCGGCTCGCTGCTGGGCATTATCTGGGCCTTCTTCTTCCAGGGAACCGACTTCATCACGGCGCTGGGCACCGCCTACGGCGGGTTCAACCTCGACTCGGGCAATGCGTTCATGGACGACCTGCTCAACCGGGGCGGCATTACCAGCATGACAGGCTCGGTCATGGTGATCATCCTGGGCCTGGGCTTTGGCGGGCTGCTCAACCACATCGGCGTGCTGCAGGTGCTGGTCGACTCCTTCACCCGCTTTATCAACAACGTCGGCCAGCTGTCCGTTGCCACGCTGCTGACCGGCTTTTTCTCCAACGTCTTCGGCTGCGCCATGTATGTCTCGCTCATCCTGACGCCCAAGATCATGGAGAAGAACTACGACCGCCTGAAGGTCGACCGGCGCATCCTCTCGCGCAACACCGAAGTGGGCGGCACGCTCACCTCGGGCATGGTGCCCTGGTCGGATAACGGCATCTTCATGGCTTCGATGTTCGGGGTACCGGTACTGCAGTATCTGCCGTTCCTATGGCTCAACTTCGCCGCCATCGGGCTCGTGATTCTCTACGGTTATACCAACACCTTTATCTGGCGCACCGAAGCAACAACACCGCAGCCAAATGCTGAGTAGCCCGACGCTATACTGGCTTGCTTTGTGCATATCCTTTCCTACCCGCCGCTTAGGCGGCGGCCGTGAGCCATCACAATATTCTCCGGTACATAAAACATCACGACGACCTAGAAATGCAAACTTTATCGTATAATAGCGCAAGATTACTAATCCGCTAAGCAGACAGCCTGCCAGCGGCAAGTGGCCCTTCGGTGGCCTGTTGAGCAGGCCGGGCTTTATCGCAGATAACAAGAGTTTGCCATGCACTGGAAATTAGCCGCATTTGGCCTTTTGAGTCTTCATGCATCATTTGCCCTTGCGAACTATGAGCAGGGTACCCAAGAGCTTCAGTCCAAGAACTACGCCTCCGCGCTATATGAGTTTCGTCAGTCTGCTGAAACCGGCAATCCCGATGCCCAGTATCGACTAGCAACAATGTACCAGCAGGGCATCGGCACACCGCAAAAAGCCGACAAAGCCACCAAGTGGTACCGTTTAGCAGCTGATTCAGGACATCCAGCAGCCCAAGTGCAACTGGCCAACCAGTATCTGCAAGATGACGATGACGACGACGCCGCACGCTGGTATAAGCGCGCCGCTAATCAGGGCGAAACCGCGGCGCAGTTTCGCCTGGGGCTGATGTACCTCGAAGGGCGCGGCGTAGAGCAGGACGATGCCCAGGCAGCCAAGTGGCTCGGCAAGGCCGCCGAGCAGGGGATAACGGCGGCACAGAACAACCTTGGCTCACTTTACGAAGACGGCCGTGGCGTCGAGCAGGACAATGCTATGGCTGTAAAATGGTATCGCCAAGCTGCCGAAGGTGGCGATGCTTATGCCCAGAACAGCTTAGGTGCGATGTACGCTCAGGGTAAAGGCGTTGACCAAAACCATGCTTGGGCCACGTTCTGGTTCGCCCTGGCTGCCGCACAAGGCAACGAAGTTGCGGCAAAGAATATCGCCTCAAGCCAAAAGCATTTGCAAACTGCCACGATTAGCGTCGGGACAGCCAACATTCGCGCCGGTAGTTCCACCGACTACGACATTGTCACCAAAGCTCACCGCGGCGACACGCTGCGCATCCTGGGCAGCAATAGTGGTTGGAGCCAAGTCTACCTTCCCGGACTACAGCAGCTCGGCTGGGTTGCCTCTCGCCTGCTCGAATAGCTGCGCTGACGCTGCAGAAGTGCTAGGGTGTGTTAACAATCATTAGTTTCGTTTAAACTGATTTAGTATTCATAGATTTTGGTGGGCCATGAGTCGGTTGAAGTTACGCGATGATCAGTGGGAGCGAATCGAGCACCTGCTCCCCGGCAAAGCCTCAGACTGTGGGGTAACTGCCAAGGACAATCGCCTGTTCGTGGAAGCCGTGCTCTGGATCGCTCGGACCGGCGCCCCGTGGCGTGATCTTCCCGAATCTTTTGGGTTCTTCGTCGTTTCATGTGGATTTGGCCTGATCGAACAGGCGCCCCACCGGGCTGCCAATCAGGTAGATCATGGCGATGAAGTTGGCTTCGTTCCGGTAACCCCGTGCGCGTGACCGAGCCGCCTGAAACAGACCGTTCATGCCTTCCAGTCGTGCGTTCGTCAGTCCCGAAATCCAACGCCTAACCACCGCATCGGCGTGGCGCTCCAACGTCGCCAGGGCCTTTCCCATCGGCTTCAGCAATGGCTTCTCCGAGACCGCCGCCTTCATGACCCTGAGGTAGTGCGTGATGCGCCATCGAGCCGCTCGTGGCGTCGGCGCCTTCTGGATCCAGCGCAGCTTCTCCTTGATCACCCAGGCATCGGACGTGGCGCTCTGGTCAGCCACCAGCTCCTGGAGAGCCGCCAGCTGCTTGGGCGTCAGGTTCTCGTTGTCCAGGCTCTTCAGCAGGGCCCAGCGCAGCGACTTGG
Organism: Halomonas piscis; assembly: GCF_031886125.1. NCBI lineage: Bacteria > Pseudomonadati > Pseudomonadota > Gammaproteobacteria > Oceanospirillales > Halomonadaceae > Halomonas > Halomonas piscis. The sequence goes on along the minus strand of NZ_CP119391.1, from coordinate 360,861 downwards.
GGTGTTCCTGCTCGCGGCGCTCCTTCTTGCGCACCTCGTCTAGCCGCTTGGTGAAGGTCTGCACGATATGGAACCAGTCGACCGTGACCTCGGCCTTGGGAAGGTACTCAGCCACGCCGCTGAGGAAGGCTTGTGACATGTCGCAGACGACCTCGACCACGTTGTCCGGATCGCCGCCATGGGCCGCCAGGAAGGCGCTAAAGGCCTTGATGGCGTCCTTGCCGTGGCCGGGGACGGCGAAGATCACCGGTTCCTGCTTGCGTTGCATATCAAGGAACACCGTCACATAGCGCTGGCCACGCCGGGACGCGGTTTCGTCCACGCCAACGGTGGCCACGTTGCTCAGATCCAGCTGCCCCAGCATCCGACCGACGTAGTGATGCACGATGCGCCACAGCCGCTTGTCGGAGATCTCCAGCTGTCGGGAGACGGCCAACACCGGCATCTCCTTGACCAGTGACATGGCCGCCTGCTCGAACAGCAGGGTGAAGTCGCTGCCCGGCCTCGCCCAAGGGACCTCGATACGCTTGACGCCATGCTCCGGGCACTTGGTACGCGGCACGCGAGCATGCAAGTAGCAGTGATGCTGGAAGAAGTTCAGGTGCCGCCACGTCTTGTCAGCGAAGTCATGAGCCGGACAGGCCTCGCCGCACTCAGGGCAGGGGTAGAGGCTGCCACGCTCGGCCTCGACGTAGAGGTCCAGACGGTGGGGCGATACGGAGGTGTCCAGGTGCTGGTCCTTGAGAATCCAGGGCGCTTCCAAGCCCAGGCCGAGGGTCAGAATCTGGGTGCCGTCCATGTCATACCTCCTGTCGTCGTGGAGGTCATATTCTGGCCCAGCTCAGGGGGCGAATTCCACACCCAACGACGAAGAGCCATCTTTTGGGCGCTGGCACACCGTCTACATGCGGTATAACCGTTGGTCACGAAAGGGCGTTTGGCAGCGTATTTTTGACACAGTAGCCGACGATCCCGATCTAGAGCAGCTGATGATCGACGGTAGCATCGTCAGGGTGCACCAGCATGGAGCGTCAAAAAAAACACGCAAGACGTCGAAGCCATGGGCAAATCTCGAGGCGGATTGAGCACCAAAATTCATGCCGCAGTCGATGCGTTAGGTAACCCAGTACGATTGGTTCTCACACCGGGCCAGGCGTCGGAGTATGGTGCTGCTCCCGCTCTACTGGAAGGTTTTTCCCCGCAAGCAGTGCTGGGCGACAAGGGGTATGACTCCACTGCTCTGCGGGACATGATTCAGGCCGCAGGTGCCGAGCCGGTGATTCCTCCGAAAAAGAATCGTTTGGCGCGCATTGAAGTAGACTGGCACTGTTACCAAGATCGCAATCTGGTGGAGAGGTTCTTTCAGAAAATCAAGAAGTTCCGGCGGTTATCTACACGCTATGAGCGACTGGCAAGAAACTACCAGTCACTCCTCTGCCTCGTGTCAGCCGCCATATGGCTGGCCTAATTGTTAACGCCCCTAGGTTCGTCGCGATGTTTGATAAAAAAACGCTGTGTCCGGTAGCTCTGCCGGGCACAGCGGTACATCTAGCAAGGCAAAACGCCAAGCATCAGCCTAGCCGTTAATGCCCGTCACTTCGATTTCGACACGGCGATTGGGCCGCAGGCAAGCTTTCAGCTGCGGCGTGACGCGCTCGCCCTCGCAGCGCTCGACCGGGTTACGCTCCCCCGCTCCACGGCTACGAATCGCCCTTGGGTCGATACCGGTACGAACCAGCGCATCACGCACGCTGTCGGCACGCCGCCTGGAAAGACGCTGGTTATAGTCGGTACGACCAATGCGGTCAGTGTAACCAGTGACCACGATGTTTGCCGCGGCAGTCTCTTGCTGAATGCGATGTCCGGCATCGGTAACCACCCGCTGTCCATTGGCTGACAGTTCAGCACTGTCAAAATCGAACAGCGTATCGGCAGACAGCGTCACCTGCTGCGGCTCTTCCGGCTCTTCTTCCGTAAGGAAGTCGGCACACTGCTTATTACGCCAGTGCAGGCTCTCCGTTTGCATGTTGCTGTCAAAGTGCACCTGGTACTGGCACGTAACATAGTCCGCAGCCTCACCGGTGCGGAAATGGAAGATATAGTCCCATTGATGCACCCCAAATAACCCCTCCTGGAAATGGGGCCGGCCCAGCAAGTCATAGACCTGTTCCTTGGAAAGCCCCGCGTGCATCTGGCTGAGGTTTTCAATATTGACGAACGTTCCCTTTTCTTGCCATGCGTCGTCAATATCGGGAAATGCCACCTCATAGCTATCAACAGCCGGGCCTTGCCCGGCTGTCGTCGTGCACCCCTGGAGACTCAGTATCACAAAACCAGCGATCCCCAGGGTCCACATTGCTCTACGGCCAAGGCCATACTTCATGATCAACATCCTCGTAGTTACCAGTGGAAACCGGCGCCAATACCGGCACCAAAGTTATCCTGGGTATCCCCGGTGGCATTCAGCTTGACTGTCCAACGTCCGTTATCCGACTGGCGCGACACGCCGACGGAAACAGCCGATTCACCGCTGTAGGTACCTGCCCCGGCGGAAACCATGCTTTTACCGGGTATCGTGGCCTGCGGAACAGAAGCCGCTGCCAGAGCACTTGCAGTACCCGCATTGGCTTCGTCATGAACGTCCTCCACGCGCCGGCTGAGGCCGCCAAGCTGCTGCTGGAAGCGTTTGTTGAGCTCCTGCATCTGCCCGACGTTGACTGCATCGGTCGGTGCTTCACCGGAAGCAACATTGGTGACGCGCTTGCCTCCGGCGTCGATACCGTCAACGGTCATGCTCGGACCGTCCTCGATCGTCACGCCCTCGTTACTGACGGTTGTTCTTCCCGTGGTGACGCTGTCGACATCCAGATCTCGGTTCAGCCCCACTTCCACACCGTCGTCATTGGTGCGCGTAGTGATGTTGTCATCACCGGTAATAGCCACGGTATCGCCCATCTTACGGTTGACCGCGTCGCCTTCGTCAGCGGCGAAGTCCATGCCGGTATCCAGTGAACTATTGATATCTCCGATATCTTCCTTGACGCCGTGCAGCTGGCTACCGTTGACCGCATCGGTGCTGTCTTCGCTGACTTCACCCTTGCCAACACCGGCAATAATAGTGTTGCCATCGCCATCGACATTGTCCTTGTCGATAGTGACAGAGCCTACCTCCATCTTGTCGAAGTCAACTTCATCCGACGTAGCCACCTCGTAACTGTCGTTGCCGTCATCACCAGTTGTCTTCGTGATGGAGATATTCTTACCCTCTGTGACCTCGGTCTTGGCCGCCGCCACATCGTCGCCGATGTCACCGGCCACTTTCTGAAGGTCACCCACGTTCGCGGCATTCATCAGGTCATCACCGCTGATCTGATCGAGCGACTGGCCGCCCAGGCCACTGCTCACATTGGTCACCTGCATGCCGCCGGCATCAATACCGCCGGTCGTTACGCTCGGACCGCCAGCAATTGTCAGACCATCGCCGTCCATGGTGGTATCCCCCACACTGACTTTTCCATTTTTACCATCGACGGTAACCGCATTCTCATCCTCACCCAGGGTGATGGAGTCATTCAGCGCTATCTCGACGTTGGCATTATCGTTGCTGCCGGACTCGGTGACACCGATGTTGCTGTCACCCTCGAAGGTCACCTTGCCGCCCGGGCCGATATTGTGGCTGTTGCCACTGGTGTCGGCCACGTCCCAACCGGCGTTAGCCACCTGATCAATCTTATGCAGCTGACTGCCGTTCACCGCGTCAGTGCTGTCGCTGCTCACATCGCCGTCAGCAACGCCGGTAATCTTGTTGTCACCGCCATCGATGCCGCCGGTGGTCACGCTGGGTCCGCCGATAATCGTCAGGCCGTCGTTGTTCAGCGTGCTATCACCGGTGGTCACGCTGTCAGCTGTAAGGTTGTCGGCCAGATCGAAGGTCACGTCGTTGTCACTGGTCGTCTTGCTGACCTCGATGTTGCCGTCGGTATTGCTCAGGTCGACGCTGTCGCCCGGGCCCACTTTGGTCGGGTTGTTGCCCTGGGCGCTGATGTCCCAGCCGGCGTTGGCCGCGGTGTTGGCCGACTCGATGGCGTCATCGATGGTGCTCTCGCCGGTACCGCCCACGTCACTTATGGTGAAGTCGTTGCCGGTGTAGTCGGCATCACCGCCCAGCACGTTATCGGCTAGGCTGTCGCCTGCGGCCTGGATCTGACCGCCGTTGACGGCGTCTGTGCTGCTACCCGCGATCTCGCCCGGGGCAACGTTAACGATCTTCTGGTTGTTGGCGTCGATACCGCTGCTGGCGGTTATGCTCGGACCGCCGGTAATCGTCAGGCCATCGGTGTCCAGCGTGCTGTCGCCGGTGGTCACGCTGCCGGTACCGCCGAGATCGACGTTCTGGGCCAGCTTCAGGTTCAGGGTATCGCTGCCGTCGGCGACCACGCCGATGTTGCCGTCGGTGAGCTGGCTGCCATCGGTCTCGCCGCCCTGGATATTGACGGTTTCACCCAGATCGCGATGCACGTCGGCGCCGCTGTCGCCGGCGAAGTCCAGCCCCTTGGTGGTCAGGTCACTGTCCTGGCTCTCCAGCTGGCTGACGTTGACCGCGTCGGTGTCATCCGTGCCGGCCTCGACGTTGGTGATCTTGTTATCACCCGCATCGATGCCGCCGGTGCTCACGCTAGGTCCGCCAGCAATCTCCATGCCGCCGGCGCCGTAGTCGGTGCTGTCGGTGCCGTCGGTGACGCTGGTACCGGCCGCGGTCACCTCGGTGGCGTTGCCGCTGCCGTCGTCGACGCTCAGGCCGTCGGTGTCCAGCGTGCTGTCACCGGTGGTGACGCTACCGGTGCCGCCGAGATCGACGTTCTGGGCCAGCTTCAGGTTCAGGGTATCGCTGCCGTCGGCGACCACGCCGATGTTGCCGTCGGTGAGCTGGCTGCCATCGGTCTCGCCGCCCTGGATATTGACGGTTTCACCCAGATCGCGATGCACGTCGGCGCCGCTGTCGCCGGCGAAGTCCAGCCCCTTGGTGGTCAGGTCGCTGTCCTGGCTCTCCAGCTGGCTGACGTTGACCGCGTCGGTGTCATCCGTGCCGGCCTCGACGTTGGTGATCTTGTTATCACCCGCATCGATGCCGCCGGTGCTCACGCTAGGTCCGCCGGCAATCTCCATGCCGCCGGCGCCGTAGTCGGTGCTGTCGGTGCCGTCGGTGACGCTGGTGCCGGCCGCGGTCACCTCGGTGGCGTTGCCGCTGCCGTCGTCGACGCTCAGGCCGTCGGTGTCCAGCGTGCTGTCACCGGTGGTGACGCTACCGGTGCCGCCGAGATCGACGTTCTGGGCCAGCTTCAGGTTCAGGGTATCGCTGCCGTCGGCGACCACGCCGATGTTGCCGTCGGTGAACTGGCTGCCATCGGTCTCGCCGCCCTGAATATTGACAGTCTCGCCCAGGTCGCGGTGCACGTCGGTGCCGCTGTCGCCGGCGAAGTTCATGCCGTCGCTGGTCAGGCTATCACCGAGACCGCCCAGCTGCGCTTCGCTCGCCGCCTGATCGCTCGCGCTGTAATCCACATTGGGATCATAGGTGGTGTTCGACAGGCCACTGACCACGTCTTGGCTGCCATCCACCACGACGTTGCCGCTGGTGACGTTGTCCGCCCCGACCGTGGTGGTCGTGGTGCCATCGGTCACCGTCAGCCCGTTGGTGTCGAGCACGCTGTCGCCGGTGGTCACGCTGTCGACGGCAATGTCGTCGTTCAGCGCTACCTGGATTTTGGCATCGTCGTCGCTGCCGGATTCGGTCACGCCGATGTTGCTGTCGCCCTCGAAGGTCACCTTGCCGTTCGGCCCAATGTTGTGGCTGTTGCCGTCGGCATCGGCCACGGTCCAGCCGGCGTTGGCCGCATCGCTGACATCGTCCAGCTGATTGACGTTGACCGCGTCGGTCCCGTCTACCCCCGGAGCCACATTGGTGATGGTCTGATCACCGGCATCGATGCCGCTGTCAGTAATGCTCGGCCCACCAGCAATCGTTACGCCGCTGCCATCAACCGTGGTATCGCCGGTCTTCAGGCTGTCGGCTGTGAGGTCGTCGGCCAGATCGAAGGTGACGTCGTTATCCGTATCGGCCTTGGCGATCTCGATGTTGTCGTCGGTGTTGCTCAGGTCGACGCTGTCGCCTGGCCCGACATTGCTCTCATTCGCTTCTTGAGCTGTCAGGCTCCAGCCTTCGTTGGCCGTGGCGTCCACGTCCTCCAGCTGACCCAGATTGACCGCATCGTCGGCATTCTCGCCGTCGGCGACGCCGCCGATGCGACCGCTGTCGCTCTCGTTGATGGTCACGTCGCCGAACTTCGGCGACTCGGCCAGCTGCAGCTCGATGGCCCCGGACGTCGGGTCGGTGACCGTCTTGAGATTATCGCTGCTGTAACCGCCGGTGGCGTTGGCACCGCCGGTAATCGACAGCGTCTCGCCCAGGTCGCGATGCACATCGCCGCCTTCGTTGCCGGCGAAGTCCAGGCCCTTGGTGGTCAGGTCGCTGTCCTGACGCTCCAGCTGGCTGACGTTGACCGCGTCGGTGTCATCCGTGCCAGCCTCGACGTTGGTGATCTTGTTGTCACCCGCATCGATGCCGCCGGTGGTCACGCTGGGTCCGCCGGCAATCTCCATGCCGCCGGCACCGTAGTCGGTGCGGTCGGTGCCGTCGGTGACGCTGGTGCCGGTCGCGGTCACCTCGGTGACGTTGCCGCTGCCGTCGTCGGCGGTCACCTTGTCGAACTCGACCTCGGAGTGCGTGGCGTAGGTGATGGTGCTGCCGTTGCGCTCGACATCCAGATTGGTGCCGGCATCGAACGTAGCAGTATCGCCCGGGTTGATGGTCTCGGTACCGTTGGTACCGGCTGCTTCCAGCTCCCAACCGGTACCGGCGACGGCAATCGCGTCGTGGACGGTATCTTGACCGGTGCCGCCAATGTCGGTGGTGGTCAGGTCGCCGGTCGCATCGTCGTAGCTGGCGTTGCCGCCGATCACATCGGCCGCACTGTTGCCGGTCTTGGCAACGACGTTGTTGGTGGCGTTGAGCTGGCTGCCGTTCACCGCATCGCTGCTGGTGCTGCTCACCTCGCCGTCGGCGACGTTGGTGATCTTCTTGCCATCCGCATCGATACCGCCGGTGGTCACGCTCGGCCCGCCGGCGATGGTCATGCCGTCGTTGTCCAGCGTGCTGTTGCCGGTGGTGACGCTAGTGAACTCGGGGTTCTCGGCCAGCTGAATCGAGACGCTGCCATTGTCGGCGACTGTCTTGACGTTGTCGTCGCTGTACGCGCCGGCGGTTGCGGCTCCGCCCTCGATGTTCAGCGTCTCGCCCAAGTCCCTGTGAACCGCTCCGTTGGGATTGCTGTTGCCCTTGAAGTCCAGGCCGCTCGTGGTCAAGTCGCTATTGACCTGGCTGAGCTGGTCTTCGGTAGCCGCTTGCCCGGAAGTGATGTTTCCCGCATCGAACGTCTTGTTGGTCAAGCCGTCAATAGTACCGGCGTCACCATCCAGCGTGACCGTATTGCCTGAACCTGCGACTTCGACCTTGCCGGGGCTTACCCTGGTGGTCGCACCGGCACCGTCGTTCATGGCGATTTCATCGGCGCCATAATCAGTGCTGTTGGTGCCGTCATCGACGCTCAACCCGCCGTTATCCAGCTCGCTGTTGCCAGTGGTAACACTGCCGTTAGTGCCCAGATCGACGTTTTCGGCCAGCTTGAGCTCTAGGGTGTCGGTCCCGTCGCCTTCGACGCCGATATTGTCGTCGGTCAGGTTGCCACTGGCACCGCCCTGGATGTTCAGCGTGGTATTCAGGGTGCGCTCGACGGCATTGCCGGCGCCATTGTCGCCTTCGAAGGTGATGGGCTGCTGCACGGCCTGATTGGTGGCAAAAAGCTGGCTGCCGTTGATGGCGTCGGTGCTGGTCTCGCTCACTTCGCCGGCGGCCACATTATGAATCTGGCGCTCGCCGCCTTCGCTGCCGACGCTGACGAAGCCGTTGCCTTTTGAGGCCGGGCCTGTGTAAACACGGGTCTCATCATTGAGGGTCGATTCCGTCGCCTTGGTGCCCGTGTGAACTTCATGCGTATCGGAATTATTGCCGAGCACCACGCTGTTGGCCTGATAGGCCTGATTCAGCGTCACATTGCTGCCCAGTACGAAGCTATTGTTCGCACCGGTATCGATGGTGTTGTCGTTGCCGAAGGCGTAGGCGCCGGTTGCGTTAACCGTGTTGGGATCGCCGAAAGCGCCGGAACTGTCGCCTGTGACGAGACTACCGGTGCCCAGACTGAGCGAATCCTTGCCGCTAACCGTTGCGTTAGTACCCAGCGCCACGCCGTTCTCGCTGCTGGCCGTGCTCCCGGTACCGATGGCGATGGCGTTCTTGCCGGTTGTATCGGTTGCGGCGTTCTTGCCAAACGCGATGGCATTTTCGCCGCCGGAGACGCTGTCGGTACCGGCCGCGAAGGCGTTGTCACCGCTTGCCTTGGCCGTATTACCCAGCGCGTAGGCGTTAAGGCCGTCGGTATTGGCATTGGAGCCAATGGCAAAGGAATCCGCCTTTTCGGAAGACGCCTGCGTGCCCATGGCATAGCCGCTCTCCGCGGTAGACTCGGCCTGGGTACCTACGGCATAGCCGCTTTCGGCGATGGAGCTGGCCTTGTTACCCAAGGCGTAGGCGCTGTCCTCATTAACGAGGGCTTCGGTGCCGATAGCGAAGGCGTCCTTGCCGCTGACGGCTGTCGCCTGGCTGGCCCGAGCATCGGCACCAATGGCGTAGGCTCTGCTGGCTTCGGACTGCGCGCCGCTGCCGACGGCGTAGGCATGTTTGGCAGAGGCTTCTGTTCTATTTGAGTCTTTCTTGCTGCCCAGCGCAAAGGCATTGATCGCGGACGCGCGCGCCTCGTTGCCCTGGGCGTAGGCGCTATTGCCGCTGGATTGGGCCTGGGTGCCCAAAGCATAGGCATTGGTCGCATTGGTGTTGGCCCGGCTCCCGATCGCGGTGGAGTTATGCGCGCTCTCTTCTACGGTGGCATGATCACCAAAGGCGTTGGCGCCATCGGCGTTTTCATTGACCACCGCGATGTTGCCGATGGCGTTGCTATTCTCTGACTCCTGGTGCACGTGAGCCTGATAGCCATACGCCTGTCCCTGAGCCGATTCGCTTAGCGCAGATTCGCCAATGGCCGTGCCATGCTCGCGAGTTACCCGAGCCTTGTAGCCAACGCCGATGCCGCTATTCGCATCGGCCTTACCCGCCTGATTCTCGACTCTCGAGTCTTCACCAATGGCAATAGACCGGTCGGCATCAGCATATGCATTCAAGCCAATGGCAGTCGCACTTTCGCCCTTGCTATCGGCCCCCTCACCAAGCGCCAGACCATACTGCCCCTCTGCTTTGGCATTGCGTCCAATCACCAAACTCGAATCGCCGCTGGCCCCGTCCGTCGGGCCGATGGCGATCGCGTCGTCACCGCTGGCGCCGTCATTGTCATAGTTTGTATCGTCTTTTGGGGTGTTGACGCTGACGAAGTGCGTCCCGGCCTCCTCGAGCTGGCTGACATTGACGGCATCCTTGGGGCTGGTGCCATCTGCCACCTTGTGGATCTGCGTATCGGCTAGGGTAATATCGTCCTGGGTGCTGCCGTCATACTTGACGACATTGGCACCCGGTGATCCAGGGTTGCCACCGCCCGGGGCGCCGTTCTCATTGAGGTAGGATGACAGCGTTGTCTCGCCGCCCCGTTTAAATGACAGGCTGCCGTCGGCGTCAACGGTGACGTCGTCGCCGAAAACACCCTGGACCTCATCGCCCAGCTGGCTTAACTGCCCCACGTTGACGGCATCGGTGTCCTTCACACCGCCGGCCACATTGACGACTCGGCGGGTTGTACCGGTATTTTCACTGCCAATCGACAGAATCGAGCTCGCCGTTTCGCCGGTCAGGTAGGCGCCGGCTGAAGGCGTGTTGACATTCTTGTCGGCTACCGAACCACTTCCGAGGGCAATGAAGTTTGCACCGTTGGTAGAGCTCTCTTGCCCCAGTGCCAGGCTGTTCTCACCGGACGCTACCGCACTCGCGCCCAGCGCCAGAGCCCCGCTATCGGACGCATTGGCCTTTCGACCGATGGAAATCGTGTCGTCGGTTGTCAGAGAGCCAGTTGCATCCTTCGCGTTGCTGCCGCCCGCCTGTTTGCCAAGGGCGATATTGTAGTTGCCGCCCCGCTCGAGACCGGCCTTATTGCCGATGGCGACGTTTTCATCACTGTCATCGGCACGGTCCTTACCCGCGTCGGCACCGATGGCCACGTTACGACCACCGGCGAACACGCCGGCGCCGGCATTGCGCCCGATATAGACGTTGCTGATGTCGGCAGAGGGAAGCCCGAATGACCCCGAGCCGGCGCCCTCACCCATGGCCACGTCGTGATTCATCTGCGCCTGAGCACCGTCGCCGACGGCAACCGCACTTTTGCCACTAGGATCAAGTGTCTGGCTGGTGTTCGGGTGGTCTTTGCCCCCATGCCCCGCCTGGCTGTTATTGCCGATGGCCACGGCGTTGCTGCCTTTGCCGACTACCTTGGCATTCTTGCCGCCGGCGAAGCTGTTGGCGCCACTCGCCGTGGCGCCGGGGCCGATGCCCACGGCGCTGCCGGCGGCGGTCGTGCCGTGGCCGATGCCGACCGCATCGTCTGCGGCACTGGTTCTGTCGCCGATGGCAACGCCGGAGTCGCCGGTCGCGATGGTGCCGACGCCCAGCGACAGGCTATTCTTCCCCGAGGCGAAGTTAGCGCCAGACATAAGCGCACTAATAAACTGATTGACGCCGGCTTCATCGACCGCCACCCCGGCGATTGAGGTAATCTCGGCGGAGCCGGTCGGATTGTAGGTTCCGTCTTCGTTGAGCGGATAGCCTGTTGCCGTCACCGGTATGCCGTTGATTGACGTCAGATTGGTATCGTCGTCGGCCAGGTCCAGAGACGTGATGGGATCGCCGGTGGCGCCGATCGAGGTGGCATTATCACCCTGGGCCAGGGTTTGTTTGCCGATGGCGATCGAGCTGTCCGCGCGTGCCTGGGCCTGGTTACCTATGGCCGTCCCCGACGCCAGGACCGCATTGGCCTGGTTGCCCATTGCCAGGCTATTGCCCGCCTCGGCACTGGCCTGGTTACCCAAGGCAATGCCGTTGTCTGCCGCACTGCTAGTCGCGGCACCAAGCCCGGCAGCAAAGCTGCTATCACCCTCTGCGACGGACTCCGGGCCGATGGCGACCGAATCGCCGCCGTTGGCTTGAGAATCATCCTTGGTGGAATTGGCGTGGAAGTACTTGATGCCATCGCCGTCGGTGAACAGCTCCTCTTCGAGATCGAAAAGCTGTCCGCCCGTAATGGCATCCTGGCTGCCAGCGCTGACACCGCCATCAGACACGCCGGTAATCTTCTGGCCGCCGGCATCGATGCCGCTGCTGGTAAACGTCGGACCGCCGATTATAGACAGTCCATCGGTATCGAGCGTACTAGCGCCCGCCTCGACCTTATCCACGGAGACCGTATCCGCTAGATCGAAGGTTACGTCGTTTCCCGACGAGCTCTTGGAAACGTCGATATTACCGTCGCTGTTCTTGAGATTAACGGTATCGTCTGGTTTAACCGTGGACTCGTCGCTGCCGTTGGCCTGTAGCTTAAAACCAGCGTTGGCGGTGCTGCTTACCGCATCCAGCTGGCCCTTGTTGATCGCATCACCTGCACTTGTGCCGTCGGCAACGTTGGTGATCTTGCTACCGCCGGCGTCGATGCCGCCACTGGTGATGCTGGGCCCGCCGTCAATCGACAGGCCGTTATTATCTACTGTGGTATCGCCGGCCGTAAGGCTGGCTGCCGTCAGGTCGTCGTTCAGCGCGACCGAGATTTGACCGTCGTCGTCGCTGCCGGATTCGGTGACCGTGACGTTGCTATCACCGGTAAAGGTGACCTTGCCATCCGGGCCGATGTTGCTGCTGCTAGTACCATCGGTGACGTTCCAGCCCTGGTTGGCCGTGCTTTTTACCGCGTTTAGCTGGCCAACGTTAACCGCATCGCTATCGCTTGTCCCCGCCGAGACGTTAGTGATCTTTTCACCGCCGGCGTCGATGCCGCCGCTTTTGACGCTGGGCCCACCCGCCAGCGCCAGACCGCTATTATCTAGCCTAACGTCGTTGCTGCCGTCGACTGTGATTTTATTGGCAACCTCGATGGCTTGGGCCAGATCCAGCGTGATTTTCTTGGGATCGTTTCCGGAAGCCGGCTCTTCACTGATGTCCAGGTTGCCGTCAGTATTTTCCAGCAAGGCCCCATCTTCCAGGGTTAGCGCACCAACGGCCAGCGTGGACAGCGGCAGGGCAATGACGCCGCCTGCCAGAGTGCCCATGACTTTCTTGGACACGCCGGCCTTCCCGCGTGAACGTGCGGCCTCGGAAGCTACAACCAGACGTCCCAGACTATGGTTCCAGACCTTGCGGAAAATACGATTCATAAACTGCTCCCTCGTGGCAAACGACAAGCCAGACAAGCTTTAATAATTTGCTAGTGAAACTAACAAAGAAAAAATTGCAGCTTTTGTGCACAAGGGCGTCAGACATTGCAGGAAGGCAAGATAACGCCACCAGCTGACACTCCCCGCCCGCCGCGCCAGACGCTTTGGGCGAGGATTCTTGGGTCGCCCCGAGAACCTTCCTGCTTCAACACGCCTTCACTAGATGTGTAAACCCACCAGGTTGTTCACGAAAAGCCCCAACCGGCTAACCGGAGGATGATAGTTCAGGCTGGCATGTGGCCGGTGCCAGTTGTACTGGTGAAGCCAGGCGGAAAGGTGTTTGCCTCGCTCCTCCGAGCTTTCATAAGACTGGGCCTAGGCCCACTCGCGCAGGGCGGTTTGAATGAACCGTTCTGCCTTGCCATTGGTGCGGGGCGTATAGGGGCGAGTGCGCTTGTGCTTCAGCCCCACCCGCCGGCACAGGCGGTGAAACGCCCGGGACCGGTAGCAGGCGCCATTGTCGGTGAGCACCCGCGTGAAGCGAGTCCCCAAGTCTCGATAATATCGTATGGCCTCCAATAGCGCATAACAGGCGCTCCAGCCGGTTTCATCAGGGTAGCGGGTGCCAAAGCCCACCCGTGAGTGATCGTCGATGGCGATGTGGACATACTCCCACCCTGCGCCACGCGTAGTCTGTTGGCGATCGCCGGTGACCCGATGCCCCGGGCGCGCGAAGCAGCCGAGCTTCTTGATATCCAGATGCAGGAGATCGCCGGGTGCGTCGTGCTCATAGCGATTGCTGGGCCTTGGCGGTGTCAGAGCCGCCAAGCGATTCAGCCCCTTGCGCTTGAGAATGCGCGCTACCGTGCTCTGGCCAACCCCCAGCGCCTGGGCAATCTGGCAATAGGTCTGGCGTCGCTGACGACGCTCGACGATCTGCTCCACCGTCGTTGCGTCGGTCGCCCAGGGACTTCGGACAGGGCGTGACCGACGGTCCTGGAGACCCTCGAGTCCCTCCTCACGGAAACGACGCACCCATTTGTAGGCCGTTCTCACACTGACTCCCTGGGCTTGCGCGACCTCTCTGGGCCGCAACCCTTCATCGATGACGCGATCGACCAGCAGGGCTCGACCGTGCGGAGTGAGTCGGGCATTCTTATGGGTGTTCATCCGGGCCTCCTGGAGAGATTGGTTGGTTTGCATCTCCAGTCTTCCGGGTTGGCTCCGGATGAACAACCTACCGAGAGATCACAGCTAGGCCACGGTCCCCGCTCCGGTCGCTCCACAGGCTAGCCCCGCCAGTCCGGCGGTTCGGATATTGTTCGCCGCGTTGATGTCGCGGTCGATGGCCTGGCCACAGCCTTTACAGTGCCAGTGGCGCTGCGACAGCGGCAGCCTTTCGACCCGATGGCCGCAGCCATGGCATGTTTTGCTGCTGGGCAGCCACTGGCTCACCTGAACCAGGTAACGACGGCGCTTAACAGTGAGATGTCGGTTCAGCCGGCCTGGGTGTCGGCAAGCAGCCGGGCGAGCGTATCGAAGCGGCCCTGTTCCGCAAGCGACGACAGCGTGGCGGCAGCGCCGCGCCGTTCGGAATCCTGCGTTGCCAGCTCCTGGGTCCATTCGACCATGTCGGTGACGGCGCCCAGCGCCAGAAAGTGCGCCAGCTGCTGTTTCTCTTTGGTATCGAGTACAGCAATGGCCGACTCGGGTGACACAGGCTGGCTTACCTCCTGCGAGAGGGCCTCCGGCATGCTCAGCTCACACCCGCAAGCAGACGCTATCGCGCGACGCAGATATGCCAGATGCACCGGCTTGGTCAGGCGTTCCGTGTAGTCCTGCCCCCCTTGCTGCAAAGCCGGCTTGTGCATTCTTTGGGTTGCCGATAGCAGGATAACTGCAACCTCGGGCCAGCAGCGTCGACTGGCGGCCAGCACAGCATCGCCACTCGCACCAGTCAGGTAGTAGTCGGTAATCACCAGGTCCGGCGCTGCCAGGGCCGCATCCGCAGCGCCGAAAAAGGCTTCAGCGTTGGCAAACAGCCGCACTGTGAAACCCAACCCGTCAAGCTCGGCGTGCAGAAAGTCGCGGATAGCAGCAGCATCTTCCACCACCCAAGCGGTATATCCGGTGGCGTCAAAGTACGGCAGTACGTGCTGCGACTCCTGAATGATTGCGACATCGGCCTGTTCGGTGCCATCCACGGACACCGGTAGCTCGAAGCCTATCCGCGTGCCACGCCCGGGTTCGCTATCGAGCGTCAGCTCGGCGCCCAGCTGTTGTGTCAACTGCTTGACAATTGAAAGGCCCAGACCCAACCCGCCGCACCGGCCCGACCCCTGATAAAACGGCTCCCACAGCCGGTTCTGCTGCTCTAGAGGTATTCCGTAGCCGTCGTCGCTGACGTCGAACACCAGAGTCGTGCCGTCTTGCCCATTACGGGGTCGGCAAGCCACCTTCAGCTCGACATTGCCATGCTCGGTGTGCTTGGCGGCGTTGTCCAGCAGGTTGAGAAGTATCTGGCGCAGGTAGGTGGCGTCGCTACGCACGATGGTGGGCAGGTCCGTGGCCTTGATCAGTTGAAAGGCATTGCCGTTCTCTCGCGCCTTTATACTCGCTTCTCGGCCAATGCTCTCGAGAAACGCCGGCAGATAAAAATCGGCCAGTTCCACCACCCCTTCACTGCCTCCTCGGGCGTAATCAATCAGACGGTTGACCAGGTTGAGCATGTGCTCGGCGCTGGCGTAAACAACGCGGCTGATCTCGCCGATGCGGCCACCCTCGGCCGCCAGCAGCTGGTTGTAGCCGAGGATAGATGTTAGTGGCGAACGCAGGTCGTGGGTAATGCGCGCTAAAAAGTTCGACTTGGCCGCGTTGGCACGGTCGGCCTCTTCCACGGCCTGCCGCAGCTCCTGCGTTCGAGTCGCTACCATTGCTTCCAGCCGTACCCTTTGCGCTTTTTCCTGTTCGCGCAACTGAAGCTCAAGATAGCGTTTGCGATCGCGCTTTTGCCGAGCATAGACACCCAACAGCCCAAGCACCACGGCAATTTCTATCATTACCCTGGACGAGGCGAAAGCTGCAGTGTATTGAAATGCGAAGGTATAACTCAGCAACATATACGTTGTGGTTAGCCAATAACACGACACAAGCCCCAATAGCGCCCATTGCCATCGGTTCCTTTTCTGAAGCGCGCCTGGTAACAGCATTAGCCAGATAGCCGAAAAACCAAAATCAATCGCGACACCAAGATTGCGTATATCTACACTGTTGAGCACAAAGGTGAGTAGGGAAAACACGCCGGCAGTTACCAGAACGACTGCAGGCAGCCAGCGCCAAACACGGCACTGATGCAACTTTAATAAATAAACGCTGACGACTAAAAAAAGTGCCTTATGTAAAATCCATGCGGTAAAGCGAATATTGCCGGCATAGTCAGCAAGCCCGCTGAAAAGAACAAAGCTGATATAGCCTTCTTTTTCTGCCTCCAGCACAAACGTCGCCAGCATCCAGGCACCGATCAAAGCGTAGCGATAGTCCCACTGCAATAATAAGACGACGAACAGCGTCAGCAGTGATGCGAGTATAATCGAGTGGCTCTGGTAGCGACTCGCCTGAGTATTGGTAAAAGCGACTGGTTTCCAGCTTTTCACGGTGAGAAAGGGCCGGCTATTGCTGCTTATCCTGATAAGTAGCTGACGAGTCTCACCGGCTGGCAGTGTGATCGGCACCAGCGTTCGACTACTCTCCACCGTGCGTTCGGACACGGGAACATTCAGCCCCGTTTTCGCCTGGGCCAGTACGCGCCCGGTATCAGGAGCCAGGAGCCAGGCGTTGACCTGCTCCAATCGCCAGGGCGATAGCTGCAGCCAACGCCTTATCGGCTCAATGCTGGTATTGGTAACCGTTCCGCGCAGCCAAATAGTAGAACGTTCGCGCGGCTTGACCAGCAGCTTTTGGGCATCTTCTCCCTGTTGCCAGTCTGACGCGGCCAGCACCTGCCAAGGCATCAGATCACCCTGCCAGCTACCCCCGCGAACTTCCATCTCCCCGACCAAGTCCTCATTGTGGGCTACCACCGTTAAATCAATCGGCGACGCTAACGTCTGTGTAGCCGCCCCCAGCAGCAGGCATCCGGCTAGTGCCAGTAGGCAATAGCGCATTATGGCTCGGCCGCGGAAAAACAAGGCAGCTCCTGAGTAGCATGTGAAAAGCAGCACTTCAGCTGACACTCCCCGTCCGCTGCCCCAGGCGCTTTGGGCGAGGGTTCTTGGGTCGCCCCGAGAACCTTCCTGCTTCGACACGCCTTCACTAGATGTCCTGGATTCATAGAATAACCGCAGCACTTTGGACCACGAGGTAGAGGCGGGAGGGGCAGCGCCGGTACCCTTCTCGGCTCACCTACCAAAGTGAAGCAGAGCATGGGATACCGACAGCTGACCCAGACCCAACGATACCAGATCTATGCCCGTCATGACTTGGGCATGAGCCGACGTCAGATCGCCAGAGAGCTTGGCATCCACAACAGCACGGTCAGCCGGGAGCTGCGCCGCAACGCTACCGACAGCGGTTACGAGCCTGAGCAGGCGCAGGCCTGCAGTGATCATCGGCGACGCACTGCCTGGAAGAGGACAAAGCGCTTGCCCAGCATGATTGCCGCTGTCGTCGACCGGCTGCGAGAGGAGTGGAGCCCAGAGCAGATCAGCGGTTTCATGGGGCCCTTGTCTGGCGGCGGCGTCAGTCACCAGTGGATCTATTCCTTAGAGCGCTTTTCAAAACCTTGATTCACGCCAGTGACAACCCCAGCCTGTTGGTATGGCTAAGAAGATCGTATCCGACGAGCTTTGGGAGATCGTGGAGCCGCTGTTACCACCGGAGAAGCCAAAGCCGCGTGGTGGCCGACCTCCCATCTCCAACCGTGCCGCCTTGACCGGGATCCTCTTCGTTCTGAAGGCCGGGATCTCATGGGACATGCTGCCTCAGGAAATGGGGTGCGGCTCCGGCGTCACCTGCTGGCGTCGCCTCCGAGACTGGCATGAGGCCGGTGTCTGGCAAAGGCTGCATCAGGTGCTGTTAGAGCACCTGCGCGGCGCCGACCGCCTGGATTGGGATCGAGCCTGTATGGACAGTGCTTCCATAAAGGCCAAAAAAGGGGGGCTGCCACGGGGCCGAACCCGACGGACCGAGGCCGACCGGGCACCAAGCGTCACCTGTTGACCGACCGGTTCGGGACACCGCTGGCGGTACGACTGACGGGGGCGAATACGCACGATAGCGTGCTCCTGGAAGATCTGCTGGATGCCGTCCATCCCGTGGCAGGACGACGTGGCCGGCCACGGCAACGTCCCCGCAAGCTGCATGCGGACAAGGCCTACGATGCTCGACGTTGCCGCCGAGCCTGTCGCACCCGACACATTCGGCCCCGAATAGCTCGCCGAGGCATCGAAGATGGCCAGAGGCTCGGACGCCACCGCTGGGTGGTGGAACGTACCTTCGCCTGGGTGGAGCAGATGAGGCGTCTGGCCACGCGTTACGAGCGCCGAGCCGATATCCATGAAGCGTTTACCCTGCTGGGCTGCTCGATGATCTGCTTCAAACGGCTCATGAGAGCGTTTTGAAATAAGCTCTTAATCTGGGATGACAAGGCCTGCGGTGGCGATCTCTGGAAGCACCTCCGCCAGCCCAAACGGTGCAGCAAGCATCAGGATCAAGCCAAGAGCGCAGGACTCGGCAAGATTCCCAACCTGTGTAAACCCACCAGGTTGTTCACGGAAAGCCCCAACCGGCTAACCGGAGGGTGATAGTTCAGGCTGGCATGTGGCCGGTGCCAGTTGTACTGGTGAAGCCAGGAGGAAAGGTGTTTGCCTCGCTCCTCCGAGCTCTCATAAGACTGGGCATAGGCCCACTCGCGCAGAGCGGTTTGAATGAACCGTTCTGCCTTGCCATTGGTGCGGGGCGTATAGGGGCGAGTGCGCTTGTGCTTCAGCCCTACCCGCCGGCACAGGCGGTGAAACGCCCGGGACCGGTAGCAGGCGCCATTGTCGGTGAGCACCCGCGTGAAGCGAGTCCCCAAGTCTCGATAGTATCGTATGGCCTCCAATAGCGCATAACAGGCGCTCCAGCCGGTTTCATCAGGGTAGCGGGTGCCGAAGGCCACCCGTGAGTGATCGTCGATGGCGATGTGGACATACTCCCACCCTGCGCCACGCGTGGTCTGTTGGCGATCGCCGGTGACCCGATGCCCCGGGCGCGCGAAGCAGCCGAGCTTCTTGATATCCAGATGCAGGAGATCCCCGGGTGCGTCGTGCTCATAGCGATTGCTGGGCCTTGGCGGTGTCAGAGCCGCCAAGCGATTCAGCCCCTTGCGCTTGAGAATGCGCGCTACCGTGCTCTGGCCAACCCCCAGCGCCTGGGCAATCTGGCAATAGGTCTGGCGTCGCTGACGACGCTCGACGATCTGCTCCACCGTCGTTGCGTCGGTCGCCCAGGGACTTCGGGCAGGGCGTGACCGACGGTCCTGGAGGCCCTCGAGTCCCTCCTCACGGAAACGACGCACCCATTTGTAGGCCGTTCTCACACTGACGCCCTGGGCTTGCGCGACCTCTCTGGGCCGCAACCCTTCATCGATGACGCGAGCGACCAGCAGGGCTCGACCGTGCGGAGTGAGTCGGGCATTCTTATGGGTGTTCATCCGGGCCTCCTGGAGAGATTGGTTGGTTTGCATCTCCAGTCTTCCGGGTTGGCTCCGGATGAACAACCTACCGAGAGATCACAACTAGACCGTGGCTAGGCCACGGCCCCCGCTCCGGTCGCTCCACAGGCTAACCCCGCCAGTCCGGCGGTTCGGATATTGTTCGCCGCGTTGATGTCGCGGTCGATGGCCCGGCCACAGCCGTCACAGTGCCAGTGGCGCTGCGACAGCGACAGCTTTTCGACCCGATGGCCGCAGCCGTGGCATATTTTGCTGCTGGGAAGCCACTGGCTCACCTGAACCAGTTGACAGCCGGCCCATTCGGCTTTGTAGGCAAGCTGGCGCACGAACTCGCCCCACCCGGCATCGCTGATGGCTCTGGCCAGGGCACGGTTCTTGACCATGCCGGTGATGTTCAGCGACTCGACACAGATCACTTGGTTTTCGTTGATCAGCGTGCGGGTGGCCTTGTGGATCGCATCGCGGCGGCAGTCCGCGATTTTGGCATGCAGACGCGCCACTTTCCGGCGCATTTTGTGGCGGTTGTTCGAGCCTTTCTGCTTTTTCGCCAGCCGGCGTTGCCGATACGCCAGCCTGGCGGCATACCGCTTGAGGTGGCGCGGATTGCCGGCCTTCTGCCCGTTGCTGGTGATGAACAGGTCGGTCAGCCCCAGATCGATGCCGACGGCACGGGGAGAGGTCGGCAATGGCTCGGGCGTGAATTCGCACAGGCAACTGATGAAATAGCGTCCGGCCCGGTCGCGCGAAATCGTCACGCTGGATGGGGCGCTGGGCAGAGGCCGGCTCCAGCGGATCGGCAAGGGCGTCTTCGTCTTGGCGATAGTGATCTCGCCGTCCCGATAGCGGAAGGCCGCCCTGGTCAGCCGGATGGATTGCCGACCGCCCTTGGCCTTGAAACGCGGATACCGCGCTTTCAGCTTTGGGTTGAAGAAGTTGTCGAAGGCGGATTTTTGATCGCGCAGGGCCTGTTGCAGGATGACGCTGGACACGTCCTTCAGCCATGGGTATTCCGCCTTGAGGGCCACCAGCCGCTTTTCCGCTGCCGAGTGCGAGAGGGTTTCTTCGCGCTCCTGGTAGGCCTCGGTGCGATATGCCAGGGTGTTGTTCCAGACAAAACGCACGCAGCCAAACGATTGCGCCAGCAATACCGCCTGCTTGGGCGTGGGATACAATCGTTCTTTGTAGGCGCGTTTTGTCATGCTGTATAAATATCAGGCTATATTCAGGATTTCAACCGGGCACCGCATAGCGGTGCGCGCTGATATCACCGCCCGCATTGGGCGATGCTTTACGCGCAGGTTGGTAAAGACCACTTAACGGCATGCAGAAGGCGAGGAGCCAAAGCGCAGGCGAAACGCTGTGGAAAAGTTGGCACAGCTGCTGAAACCAACGTGCGCCGCGATGTCACTGACTGATTGACCGGTATGGCGCAACAGCCGCTGCGCTTCTTGCATACGCTCTTCGCGCAGGTATTCGAACACCGTCATACCCGCGTAGTTGCGAAAAGCCAGGTTCAGCCGTTTGCTGTTGGTGCCCACCCGACGCGCCAGCTCATCGATGCCCGGCGCACCATTTAACATCCTGAGCAGATGTACACGCGCACTGTAGAACAGTACGCTATCGAGATTCTGCGTTGAAGTTGGGGCCTGAGGATTATCGCCACACTTATTTACTGCCGTCTCAGCAGATGCTACAGCCTCGGAGCTGCGCCCTAGATGCACCGACAAACGCAACCGCACCTCGTCAAAATCAAACGGCTTGGCAATGTAATCTACGGCGCCAGCCAGAAGACCTTCCACACGATCAGTCGGTGCGGCATACGCAGACAGAAAAATGATGGGCACTTCTCGGGTCGCGGCATCCTGGGTAAGGACCTTGCATGCCTCATAACCGTTACAGGTTGGCATGTCAGTATCCATGAGGATCAAATCGGGCACCAGCAAACGTGCCTTGTTAATACCGTCCAATCCATCGAGGGCCTGGTAAAGTCGGTATCCCTGCTGGCGCAGGTACGTCGAGATGAGCATGCGCTCGGCTTCATTGTCTTCAACGACCAAGAGGCTTTTCCTGTCTGCCATAGGACACACCGCTACTATTTACTTAAGCAAATTACGATACATATCTCGGGTCAGTTAATGCTGACAAGCTTGTTCTACACAATTTTTCCACAAAGCAAAAGTTTTACTTCCTTAGAAAATAAAAAATTGCCTTTCAGAAAAGAAAAAGATGCTGCTCAAAAAAACATAAATAGTGAATGTTTGACTATCGTCAACCTTGGCCGCAGAAACTGAGTGCAACACCTGCCCATTCCGCTATGGTGTTGCCCCATGTCATACATCGAACTCAGCATTGAAGAACGCGCCATCATCCAGGTGAGTCGAGCCCAAGGCATGAGCCTGAGGCATATTGCCCGAATTCTGAAGCGTGCTCCTTCTACCATCTCTCGTGAAGTACGCCGGAATCGAGCGGAGTCCCATATTTACTGCGCTCGGCGTGCCCAGCAGCAGCGACATAAGCGGCGTGCGCCATGTCGTCCCGGGCGCAAGCTGGTGCTCGGTACCGAGCGCTTTGAGCTGATCGTCCATATGTTACGTCGGCGGTTGTCACCCGAACAGATTAGCGGCAAGCTCAGGGCCATGGACATCCCCGACCTGCGCGACGCTTACGTCTGCCGAGAAACGATCTACAACGCCATCTATGCCTTGCCCGTTGGCCAGCTTCGCAAAGAGCTGATCCACTGCCTGCGGCAGGGTAAATCCATGCGCAAGCCTCGCCGTGGCGAAGTGGATCGGCGGGGCCAGATCCCTGACATGGTCAGTATTCACCTGCGTCCTCCCGAGGTTGGTACGCGTGAAATGCCCGGCCACTGGGAAGGTGACCTGATCAAGGGCAAAAACAACGGCTCCGCCGTTGGCACGTTGGTTGAACTGAGCAGCGGCTATCTACTGCTGGCGAAAATGCGTGACGCATCGGCTACGTCGGCGGTTGAAGGCTTCAGTGCGGCACTCAACCAGATGCCTTTGGCGGCCCGCAAGACGATGACATACGACCAGGGCCGTGAAATGGTGCGTCATGCCGAGATTACGCAGCGCTCCGGCGTCGCGATTTACTTCTGCGACCCGCATAGCCCCTGGCAGAGAGGAGCCAATGAAAATATCAATGGCTTGATCCGGCAGTACCTACCGAAGGGAGCGGATCTGTCGGTATACAGCCAGGAAGAGCTTGATGCCATTGCCTTCGAGCTGAACATGCGTCCGCGAAAACGTTTTGATTTCAAATGCCCGATTGAAGTGATGAGTGAGCTCATGGCGAAGCATCATGAGCGTCCATCAACCATCCAATGAAGGTGTTGCGTTCAGAGTCTGCATCCGCCCTCAGTAACTGCGCTAGCAGCGATCTGACGTTTAATTTAGCTCCTGTTCTCCAGCCACTGGAGCAGCTCGGGAAGTTCCTTAACATGGGCGATGCGCGCCACCCCGGCAGGAAGCGGGCGATCGTGACGTTCGGCGACCCAGGCCGCGTGCATGCCCAGTTCCCGGGCGGGAAGGATGTCCTCTTCCCAGGAGTCGCCCACGTGCAGGGCGCGCTCGGGCGCGGCATCAAGGCGCGAAAGCGCGGTGAGAAATGCCTGGGGGTGGGGTTTTGGCGTGAACAGCTCGCCGGCGGCGATGGCTACGGGAAAGTGGTGCGCCAGCGGCTGGCGGGCCAGACGAATATTGCCGTTGGTGATGGCCGCCAGCCGGTAGCGCCGGCCCAGGGTTTCCAGCAGGGCGTCGGCTTCGGGGTGCGGGGTGACTTTCAGGCGCAAACGGTGAAATTCGTTCATCGCCGCCGCCGCCCACATCAGCGCCGCGCTGCGGTTCAGGCCACCGGCTTCCAGCTGCTCTTCCAGCGCGCGCAGGCGCAGCCAGGTAAAGTCGCCCCGGCGCTCGGGCACCTCCCGAGCCAGGCGCCGGCGGCGCGCGACGTAGTCGGCCAGACTGTCTTCGTAGCCGGGCAGGCCCGGCGCCAGCGGCGGCTCGCCACGGGCTTCGCGCCAGGCGGCAAGGGCCTCGCGAAGCCAGCGGTAATGGCCGTGCTCGGTGCGCTCCATCACGCCGGCGTTATCCCAGAGGGTATCGTCCAGATCAAAGGTAATAGCGTGCAGCATGGCAACAGCCTCTTACTCCGAGTGGCGGCGCCTGGCGCGCGGGTGGGCGGCGTCGTAGCTTTCCGCCAGATGCTGCCAGTCCAGCCGGGTATAGACCTGGGTGGTGGACAGATTGGCATGGCCCAGAAGCTCCTGCACCGCGCGCAGATCCTGGCTGGATTCTAACAAATGGCTGGCAAAGGAGTGGCGCAGCCGGTGCGGATGAAGGTGCTCGGGCAGCCCGCGCGCCAGCGCCAGCTTCGCCAGGCGTTTTTGAATCGCCCGGTGACCCAGGCGGGCGCCGCGCTGACCGACGAACAGCGCCGGTTCGCCTGCGCCGGCGAGCTCATCGCGCGCCGGGTACCAGTTTGCCAGCGCCTCGGCGGCGCGCCGGCCTACCGGCATCTGCCGAGGTTTGCCGCCCTTGCCCGTGACCCGCACCCGGCCAGCGGCCAGGTCGGCTAGGTTCAGCGCGGCAAGCTCGGCCAGGCGCAGGCCGGCGGTATAAAAAAGCTCCAGCATGGCCTGGTCGCGCCGCCCAAGGGACGTGCCGTCGTGGGGCGTGTCGAGAAAGCGGGACAGCACGTCGACGTCCACCGGCCGCGGCAGGTGGTCGGGCTGTTTGGGCGTGCGCAAAAGCGCTACCGGGTTATCGCGCAACAGGCCTTCGGCAACGGCGTATTCGCCAAACCGCGACAGCGCCGCCCGGCGACGGGCGAGGCTGCGCGGTGCCAGGCCGCGGCTGCGCTCGGCCCCGAGAAATCCGCGGACGAGCGGCGTGTCCAGGCGGCAGACGTCGTCCACGCCGCGGCGGGCGGCGAAAGCCGCAAAAGCGGCCAGGTCGCGCCGGTAGGCGTCCACGGTGGCAGGGCTTGAGTGCGTCTCCATGGCGCCGAGAAACGCCTTAATCTGCCGGTCGAGAGCAACGTCACTCATGGGGCGCCAGCCGTACCAGCAGGCGCGCGACAACGTCGCCCAGGTATTCGGTGAACTGGGTATCCATGCTCGCCCGGTACTGCTCGGGATCGGGGCTGGCCAGCACCATGTAGCCCAGCGCCTCCCCGGCGGCGAGCCGCGTCACCGCGCAGGAGCCGGGCTTTTGGGGCACCGGCGCGTGGGGCAAAA
The DNA here is from genome assembly GCF_031886125.1 of Halomonas piscis. Taxonomy (NCBI): domain Bacteria; kingdom Pseudomonadati; phylum Pseudomonadota; class Gammaproteobacteria; order Oceanospirillales; family Halomonadaceae; genus Halomonas; species Halomonas piscis. The sequence goes on along the minus strand of NZ_CP119391.1, from coordinate 336,358 downwards.
GACACTTCCAGTCGCTCAGGCCCAGTTTGGCGCAGCGGCTGGTGCGGCCGTCCAGCAGCGCCGCCAGCCGTGCGCCGGCGTGGTGGGTGAGCACCTGGCGCGGCGGCTGGGGCGGCGCGGCCTCCTGATGGCTGAGCTCGGGGGCGCACCACAGCGCCACCGCCGGGGTGGCAAAGCGTTCGCTCATCTGCGTCGCCAGCGCCTGGGCCAGCGCGTCGCGGTCCGGCGCTTCCACCAGCGCCAGCAGGGTGTCCCGCAGCCGGCGATACTGGGCGTCGGTATGGCGAGCCGTGACCAGCAGGTGATCCAGCCGGCTTTCGGCGCTTTCGGCCCGGGTGCGCAGGTCCAGCACCAGCCGCTCAAGCAGCGAGACCGCGCCGTCGATATGCGGATGCGGCACCTTGAGCTGCTGCAAAAGCCCTTCGCGACCGACAAAAAAGTCAGGATGTCGTGCCAGCCAGAACGCCACCTGATCGGGGTCGAGCGTTTTGCGGGGTTCGGGGGCATCGGACATCGCCATACTCTCCTTAAAGCCCCTGCCTAAAGGGGCCTTTTCTGAAACGTGAAAGCGCTGTCGCGGGCCTCAGGGCCGTCAGCTCAGCGCCACGCGACCGTCGAACACGCGCTCGGCCGGGCCCACCATGGTCAGCGGCGCCTCGGGGTCGGGCCATTCCACCGTCAGCTCGCCGCCGGGCAGCGCGACTCTGACCGGGCTTTTCAAAAGCCCCTGGCGGATACCCGTGGCCACCGCCGCGCAGGCGCCGGTACCGCAGGCCAGGGTTTCGCCGACGCCGCGCTCGAACACCCGCAGGCAAATCCTCTCGGGCGCCACCACCTCCATGAACCCGACGTTGGTCCGACGGGCAAAGCGCGGATGGTTGGCGATCAGCGGCCCAAGCCTTGCCACCGGCGCGCTTTTCGCCTTTGCCACCTGCAGCACCGCGTGGGGGTTGCCCACGGACACCACGCCCAGCTCAAGCGTTTCGCTGCTGCCCTCGGGGCCGACCTTGAGAGCGTGGAGCGGCCGGTCGCCCTCGGCGTCGAAAGGCAGCGCCGCGGGGGTGAAGCGCGGCCGCCCCATGTCCACCCGCACCTGGCCGTCGTGCTGGACGACCAGCGTCAGCGGCCCGCCGGCGGTTTCTACGCGAATCTCGCGCTTGTGGGTCAGCCGCTGATCGCGCACAAAGCGGGCAAAGCAGCGCGCGCCGTTGCCGCAGCTTTCCACTTCGCTACCGTCGGCGTTGTAGATGCGGTAGCGGAAATCCATGTCCGGATTACGGGGCGGCTCGACCGTCAACAGCTGGTCAAAGCCGATGCCGAAGCGCCGCTCGGCCAGGGCGCGTATCTGGCCGGCCTGAAGGCGGGCGCGCTGGGTGACCAGATCCACCATCATGAAGTCGTTGCCCAGCCCGTGCATCTTGGTGAAATGCAAAAGCATCAGCGCGGCGCCTCGTCACCGGGTAAAAGCGTCTCGCCGGCCCAGAGATCCTCGAGCCGCTCCCGGCGGCGCACCAGGTGAGCGCGCTCGCCGTCGGCCATGACTTCGGCCGGGCGCGGCCGGCTGTTGTAGTTCGACGCCATGACGAAGCCGTAAGCCCCGGCGGAGCGCACCGCCAGCAGGTCGCCGGCGGCCACGGCGAGCTCGCGGTCCTTGCCGAGGAAGTCGCCGGTTTCGCACACCGGGCCGACCACGTCGTACACTGCCGCCTCACGCTCTTGCCGGGTATCCACCGGCACAATGGCCTGCCAGGCGTCGTACAGCGCCGGGCGGATCAGGTCGTTCATGGCGGCGTCGACGATAGCGAAGTTCTTGCTTTCGCCGGGCTTTAAAAACGCCACCCGGGTGAGCAGCACGCCGGCGTTGGCGGCGATGGAGCGGCCCGGCTCAAACAGCAGCGGGAGATCTTCCCCGCCCGGCCACTCCGCCAGCCGCTCGAGCAGCGCCCGGACATAGTCGGACGGGTGCGGCGGCGTTTCGTCGCGGTAGGTCACCCCCAGCCCGCCGCCGAGATCCAGATGCTCAAGCTCGATACCGCGCTCGCGCAGCCGCCCCATCAGCACCAGCAGCCGGTCCAGCGCGTCGAGGAACGGCGCGGTGTCGGTGAGCTGAGAGCCGATGTGGCAGTCAAGCCCCACCACATTGAGGTGCGGCAGGCCCGAAGCCAGGGTGTAAACCTCCAGCGCCTCGTCCACGGGGATGCCGAACTTGTTGTCCTTGAGCCCGGTGGAGATATACGGATGGGTGCCGGCGTCCACGTCGGGGTTGACCCTGAGCGAGACCGGCGCCGTCACCCCGAGCTCCCCGGCCACGGCGTTGAGCCGCTCAAGCTCCGGGCGCGACTCGACATTGAAGCACTTGATGCCCACTTCCAGCGCCCGCCTAAGCTCTTCAGCCTGCTTGGCCACGCCGGAGAACACCACCTTGTGCGGATCACCGCCGGCGGCGAGCACGCGCTCGAGCTCGCCCACCGACACGATATCGAACCCCGCGCCGAGCCGGGCCAGCACGTTAAGCACGGCCAGGTTGGCGTTGGCCTTGACCGCATAGCAGATCAGGTGCGGATGCTCGCCCAGGGCCTCGGTATAGGCGCGGTAGTGGCGCTCAAGCGTTGCCCGGGAGTAGACGTAGCAGGGCGTGCCGTACTCGGCGGCAATCCGCTCAAGCGGCACGTCTTCGGCCAACAGCTCGCCGTCTCTGTAATTGAAAAAATCCATGGGTTCCTCTTGCTTGCCGGCAGCGCCCGGCCGGCTTTTATTCGTCCGGCTCGGGACTGCCTGCCTGTTCGTCGGCTGCCGCCGACCCGGCAGCGCTTTCCGCTTCCGGCGGGTAAAGCGGTCCTTTCTGGCCGCAGCCGGCCAGCAGCAGCGCGGCCAGCAGCGCGGCCGCAACACCTCTATAGCCGCCCATCACGGGGTGTCCTCGAGCTCGGCCAGAGCCGCGCGGGCGCGGCTGGCGGCGGCGCGCACCTGGTCCGGCGCGGTACCGCCGATGTGGTTGCGCGCGGCCACCGAGCCCTCCAGGGTGAGCACCTCGAAAACGTCTTCGCCGATGGCGCCGGAGAAGCGCCGGAGCTCCTCCAGCGTCATTTCCGACAGATCCTTTTCCTGCTGCAGCCCGTAGGCCACCGACTGGCCGACGATATCGTGGGCGTCGCGGAAGGCCACGCCCTTGCGCACCAGATAGTCGGCGAGATCCGTGGCGGTAGAGAAGCCCTGGCGCGCGGCCTCGAACATGTGGGCCTTTTTCGGCTCGATGGCCGGCACCATGTCGGCGAAGGCTTTCACGCAGTCGAGCACCGTAGTCACGGTGTCGAAAAGCGGCTCCTTGTCTTCCTGATTGTCCTTGTTGTAGGCCAGCGGCTGGGACTTCATCAGCGTCAACAGGCTCATCAGGTGGCCGTAGACCCGGCCGGACTTGCCGCGCACCAGCTCGGGGACGTCGGGATTTTTCTTCTGCGGCATGATCGACGAGCCGGTGCAGAAGCGGTCGGGCAGATCGATGAAGTCGAACTGCGCGCTGCTCCACAGCACCAGCTCCTCGCTCATGCGCGACATGTGCATCAGCAGCATGCTGGCAAAGCCGATGAACTCGATGGCGAAGTCGCGGTCGCTCACCGCATCCAAAGAGTTTTCCGCCGGGCGATCAAAGCCCAAAAGCTCGGCGGTCAGGTGACGATCGACGGGATAGGTGGTACCGGCAAGCGCCGCCGCGCCCAGCGGCAGCACGTTAATGCGCCGGCGGCAGTCGAGCAGACGCTCGTGGTCCCGAGCGAGCATTTCCTGCCAGGCCAGCAAATGGTGGCCGAACGTGACCGGCTGGGCGGTCTGCAGGTGAGTAAACCCCGGCATGACGGTGTCGGCCTCGCGGTCGGCAAGCTCGACCAGGCCCTGGCGCAGGCGAACCAGCTCGGCGGCTATCTCGTCAGCGGCGTCGCGCAGAAAAAGGCGGATGTCGGTGGCCACCTGGTCATTGCGCGAGCGCCCGGTGTGCAGCTTTTTGCCGGTGACGCCGATTTTTTCGGTCAGCCGCGCCTCGATGTTCATGTGCACGTCTTCCAGGGGCACCGACCACGCAAACTCGCCGCGCTCGATTTCGTCGCGGATCTCGTCAAGCCCGGTGATGATGGCGTCGCGCTCGTCACCGCTGAGCACGCCCACCCGGGCCAGCATGGTGGCGTGGGCGATGGAGCCCTGGATGTCCTGACGGGCCAGGCGCTGGTCAAAGCTGACCGAGGCGGTAAAGCGTTCGACAAAGGCGTCAGTGGGCTCGCTGAAGCGGCCGCCCCAGGACTGGTTGGTGGCTTGACTCATGACAGAAGACCCTTAGCTAGGCAGGTGAAATCGCTCGAACGAACGCCGATAGCGCTTCAGGAGGCCGTCGGCATGGCCCACGGTCGAAAGCGTAACGGGCGCCGGTCTGAAACTTGCGTGTACCAATGGCCCGAAAGTGTACCAGAGTCATTGCGGCCTCGCGCACGCCCCGAGGGCGCGATTTTTCCTAACTGCTCAGGTGCTTTATGATACGCCTCATCATCGTTTATGCGGCCGCTCGCCGGCCAAAGGGAGAATCACGTGCAACCTATTACCAAGCTGCGTATCGCGACGCGCAAAAGCCAACTGGCCATGTGGCAGGCCGAGCATGTGCGCGAGCGTCTGATCGCCACGTATCCGGAGCTGGAGGTCGAGCTGGTGGCCATCTCCACCAAGGGCGACAAGGTCATCGATACGCCGCTGGCCAAGATTGGCGGCAAGGGGCTTTTTGTCAAGGAGCTGGAAGAAGCCATGCTCGACGGCCGTGCGGACATCGCCGTGCATTCGATGAAAGACGTGCCCATGAGCTTTCCCGAGGGCCTGGGGCTCTCGGTGATCCTGGACGGCTCCGATCCCACCGACGCCTTTGTCTCCAACCACTACCAAAGCGTTGACGAGCTGCCCGAAGGCGCCAAAGTGGGCACGGCCAGCCTGCGCCGCGGCCTGCAGCTGCGCGAAGCGCGCCCGGATCTGGAGATCCTCAACCTGCGCGGCAACGTCCAGACCCGTCTGGGCAAGCTGGACGACGGCGAGTTCGACGCCATTATCCTGGCCACTTCGGGCCTGATCCGGCTGGGGCTCGAGGCGCGCATTGCCCAGGCGCTGCCGCCGGAGATCTGCCTGCCCGCCTGCGGCCAGGGGGCGCTGGGCATTGAATGCCGCCTGCACGACCCGGAGATGATCAGCCTGCTGACGCCGCTCGACGACGCCGACACCGCTACTCGGGTGCGCGCCGAGCGCGCCATGAACACCCGCCTGGACGGCGGCTGCCAGGTGCCCATCGGCGGCCATGCGATTCTCGACAAGGACGCCGAAACCTTGTGGCTGCGCGGCCTGGTGGGCAATCCCGAAGGCACCGAGGTGCTGCGCGCCGAAAGCCGCGGTTCCATGCACGAACCCGAGGCGCTGGGCATTCGCGTCGCCGAAGACCTGCTCGAGCAGGGCGCCGGCGAGATCCTCGCCGACGTCTACGGCCGCCAGTAACCATGCAGCCGGTACTGGTCACTCGTCCCGGCGAGCGCGGCGAAGCGCTTGCCGAGGCGCTGCGTCAAAGCGGCCATGCGGTGGAAATGCTGCCGATCATGGCGCTTGAGCCGCTTATCGAAACGCCGAGCCAGCGCAGCATCTGGCTGGATATCGACCAGTACGCCAAAATCATCGTGGTAAGCCCTTTCGCCGCCCACTGTCTGGCCGACGCGCTGGATCGCTACTGGCCTCAGCTGCCCGTGGGCATCGACTACTACAGCGTGGGCACGGCCACCGCCGAGGCGCTCCATGCCCGGCTCGGCGTGCGCGTGCGCACCCCGCCCCCGGACGCCTGCGAAGACACCAGCGAGGCGCTGTTGACGCTGCCCTCGCTGCGCCGGCTTGACGAGCAAAAGGTTTTGCTGGTGGCCGGCGAAGGCGGGCGCCTGTTCATGACCCACACGCTGATGGAGCGTGGCGCTCGCGTCACTCGCAGCGAGATCTACCGCCGCGACTATGTGCTGCCGCCGGCCGCCTCGCGAAAGCGGCTTGCAGCCGGCGACTACCGGGCACTGATCGTCACCAGCGGCGAAATGCTCCAACATCTGGCAACATGGTGCCCACAGGGCGCCTTGCACCAACCGCTAATCGTCTCCAGCCGGCGTTTGGCTACACTGGCTGAGACGCTGGGCTTTACCGCCACCACGGTGGCCTCGGGGGCCACACCGCCCGCACTGACCGCCGCGCTTGCGCGCGTTTCCCGACCGGGCGCCGATGTCGATCAAGGATCCTAAATAGGGCTAGCCACACATGAACCAACACGACAACGAGTCAAGCGACGCGCCCAAGGCAGCCACGGACGCCAGGCGCGACGACACCGCTACCCAGAAAGCCGCTTCCGCCAACCAGGCATCCAGCGATGCCGCCAAGTCCGCCGGCAAGGGCAAGAACAAGGGCGGCAGCAAGCCGTCCCCCGGCAGCAGCAAGACCACGGGCAGCAAAAACCCTTCCTCCCCAAGCGGCGGCAAGCCACCGGAAGGCGGGGGCAAGGCTGCGCCACAGAGCAAAACGCCGACCGGCGGCGGCGGGGGCGGCAAGGCCACGCTTGCCATTGCCCTGGCCGTCATCGTTGCCCTGGCGCTGGTCCTGCTCGCCTGGCAGGGCTGGCAGCGGCTGGAACAACAGCAGCAGCGGCTGGAGACGCTGGCGAGCCAGGCCGGCGACAGCGCCTCGCAGCAGCGCGTTGACAAGCTGGAGTCGCGCCTTGAGCGCGGCGAAGAGGACCGCGACCAGGCGCTCGACGATACGCTCGACTCGCTGCGCAGCGAGTTTTCCGACTACCGCCAGAGCGTCGACGAGACCCTCGACAAGGTGCTCACCCAGCTCTCCCAGGAGCAGGACACCGACGAGCGCGACTGGCTCCACGCCGAGGCCGCCTACCTGCTGCGCCTGGCCAACCAGCGCCTGCAGCTGGAAGGCGATGTCCAGGGCGCGGCCGCGCTGCTGCGCTCGGCCGATCAGCGCCTGAAAGAAGCCGACAACCCGGCGCTGACGTCGGTTCGCCGCGAGATTGCCAGCGACCTCGCCGCGCTTGACGCCGTGCCCGAAGTCGACCTCACCGGGCTGTACCTGGCGCTTGACGCCCAGCAGGAGCGCATCAAGTCCCTGCACCTGAATCAGGACGTCGAGGCGCAGAAAGTCGAGTCCGGCATGGAAGAGGCGCCTACCGGCACCTTCCAGCGCCAGCTCGCCCGCTTCGGCGAAGAGCTCAAGGACCTGGTGGTCATCCGCAACCACGACGAAGCGCTGGAAACCCTGATCACGCCCCAGCAGGAATCCTACCTGCGCCAGAGCCTGCAGATGATTCTCGAGCAGGCCCAGCTGGCGCAGCTCAAGCAGGATAAGACGCTCTATGAGACCAGCATCGACGATGCCCTGGAGCTGCTCAACGCCTATTTCGACACCGACCGTGCCGATACCCAAAGCGTGATCAGCCGCCTGGAGGAGCTCAAGCAGGCGCAGATCAAGCCCGACCTGCCCGACATCAGCGGCTCTCAGCAGGCGCTTGCCGAGTTCATCGACAAACGCTTTGAAACGCGCCGTAGCAGTGGAGGTGGAGAATGAGAAAGCTCATCCTGCTGATCGTCGCCGGGCTTGCCGTCGGCGCGCTGTTCGGCCATCTGATGATGTCGGTGCCCGGCTACTGGCTGATCCGCGTCGGCGACACCTCGGTGCAGACCTCGTTCTGGTTCGGCCTGGTGCTGCTGTTTGCCGCCTTCGTCGCGCTGCACTTTCTGCTGCGCCTGGTCGGCGGCCTGCTACGCCCGGTGGGCCGCTTTCGCCGCTGGAGCGGCCGGACGCGCAACCGCCGGGCCATGAAGCACACCGTGCGCGGCCTGGTGGCGCTCACCGAAGGGCGCTGGAAAAAGGCCGAGAAGACCCTCTCCCACGCCGCGACTGATTCCAGCACGCCGCTGGTCAACTATCTGTCGGCGGCGCTCGCCGCGCACTACCAGGGGCACTACGAGAAATCCCAGGAGCACCTCAACCAGGCCCAGCTTTCCACCGAAGGCGCCGATGCCGCCATCGGTCTGATGCAGGCCCAGCTAATGATCGACCGCCAGCAGCCCGAAGAGGCGCTGGCGATCCTCAACCGCCTGGATAAAAAGCTGACTAACCACCCCCAGGTGCTCAAGATGCTCAAGCAGGTCCACCTGAGCGTCAACGACTGGGAAGGGCTGCGCCGACTGATTCCGCGGCTGGCCCGGCAGAAGCTGATATCCGCCGCCGAGCGCGAGCAGCTGGAAAGCCGCGCCTACCGCGAACTGATCATCTTCGAGGCCAAAAACCCCGGCGACATCGAGCGCGTGCGCAGCCTCTGGGCCGACATGCCCGACTATCTGCGCGCCAATACCGAGCTGGTGGTGCTCTACACCGAGGCGCTGGTCCAGGCCGGCGAGGAGACCATCGCCGAGCGCCTGCTCAGCCACTCCCTGGATCACCACTGGGACGCGCGGCTGGTGAAGCGCTACGGGCTTTTGAACGTCGACGCCCGCCGCCAGCTGGCCAAGGCCGAAGGCTGGCTCCAGGAGCGCCCCAACGACCCCGAGCTGCTGCTGGCCTGCGGGCGGCTGTCGCTGCGCACCGGCGCCTGGAGCAAGGCTCAGGAGTACTTCGAGGCCAGCCAGCGACAGCGCCCCAGCGGCGTGGTCTGCGCCGAGCTTGCTCGGCTCTACTCAAGCCTTGGCGAGCACCAGAAAAGCCAGCTCTACTACCGCCACAGCGTGGAAATGCTGGCCAAGTCGCTGCCGTCGCTGCCCCAGCCGAGCGACGCCCAGGGCACCGACAGCCTTGCCGACAAGGCCAAGAGCAAGGACAACGGCAAGAAAAGCGCCTGATGCCGCCCCGCCGGCTTTCCTTGACCTATTCTGACGGGCGCCTGCGGGCGCCCTTTTACGTTCGGCCCGCCCCGCCGCTCACCGCTTGCAACGCCAGACAACCGCCGTGCTCACCATGACTCGTATCGCCCAGGCCCTCGGCCTGACCCGCCAAGCCGCCGTTTTCGGCGCCAGCACCGCCGCCATGGCGCTGGCCTCCTTTGCCATTGCCTCGCTTTTTCACCTGCCCAACGCCTTCTGGGCGCCCATGGCGGTGTGGATCGTGGCGCAGCCCTCCCGCGGGCTGCTGCTCGAGCGCGGCGTTTACCGCCTGCTGGGCACGCTTGCCGGCGCCGCGGTAGGCTTTTTGCTGCTGGCAGCCCCTCTGCCCGTTCCCTTGGCACTTGCTCTGCTCGCCGGCTGGGCCGGCGGCTGCGCGGCCTTCACCCACCTCACCCGAGCCTCGTTCGGCTACGCCGCGCTGATGGCCGGGCTGACGGCGAGCGTGGTGCTGTTGCCAAGCCTGGCCGCCGGCAGCGGCAGCGCGGCCATTGCCATGGCGCGGGTGGTCTGCACCCTGATCGGCGTTATCTGCGTGATGGCCATGGGTATGGTCCTGCTCCCTGCGCCGCCCCGGCGCGAGCTGCTCGACCGGGTCCGCAGCCTGGGCGGCGAGGCGCTCAGACAGCTGGCCCGGGACGTCCCCCGGCCCGCCGATGACGAGCTGCTGCTCTCCCTGACCCGGCTGGAGCAGCAGCTGGCCCCCAGCCACGCCGGGCCGCTGCGGGGGTCCTCCGGGGCGCTGGTCAGCGGCGCCTTCGTTGCCGCTACGCTAAGCCTGCTGGCCATGGCTAGGATCACCGGCCGGCGGCCGCTGCCGGCGCCGCTCAAGGGCGCGCTGGAAAACGCCGCCGACGCCCTCGACAGGCCCGCCCCGCATCAAGGCGCCAGCGCGGCGCTCGAACATGCCGCCGACCAGGCCCGGGCGTTCTCGCCGCGGCTGGCGCGGCTTCTCGCTCAGCTGGCCGATGCCGAAAACGCTGCCACGGCCTGGCTCGAGAAGCACGCTTCGCGCCGCTCGCCCCGCATTACCCTGCCCACGCGCCGGGACACGCCCTCGGCGCTGATTGCCGGCGCCGCCGGCGGCGTGGTCACGCTGCTCGCCGGGCTGCTGGTGGCCTATTCCGGGTGGGGCAATGCCTGGCTGCCGGCCATGGGGCTTTGCACCTTCACCATGGTGCTGTCGAGCATGGACATGCCCCAGGTGCTCGCGCCGCGCATGCTCCAGGGCATCATCGTCGGCGTCAGCCTGGCGGCAGCGTTCCGGCTGTGGCTGATGCCCCACGCCGAAGGGCTTGGGGATATTCTGCTGATGCTGGCCCCCTTCATGCTGTTCGGCGGCCTGGCCAGAGCCAGCCGCCTCACCCAAGTGCCGGCGCTGGACGGCAACATGTGCTTTATGCTCGCCAGCCAGCCGTTTCTCCAGGCGCCCACCGCCTGGGGAAACGTGCTTATGGACGCCGGCTCGCTGATTGCCAGCATTGCCCTGGTGGCGCTGGCCTACCGGCTGCTGCCCCGGGACCCCGGGCGCCGTGCCGACCACCTTGCGTGGCAGATGCTTCGCGATATCGAGCGTCTGTGCGGGCGACACGACAGTCCGCCGCCGGACGACGCCTGGTACGGGCGCATGTATCGCCGCCTGCTACGTTTGATGATCCACGTGGGGCGAGCACAGGAAAGCGACAGCGCCGACCATGCCGGCACCCTGGGTATCCTGAACCTGGCCGACGGCGTGATCCGGCTGCGCACGCTGTTGCAAGCCGCGACGCTAACCGAGGCCGAGCACCGCGCCGCCCGGCAGCTGCTGGAAGCACTGCGCCACCTTCGCCGAGCGCCGGACGGCGTGGCCCGGGCGCTTGCCCAGCTGCCGCCGCACGAGGAGGGCTCCGCGCTGGCCGGCCTTGGGGCCCAGCTGCGCCACGCCCTCGACGACACCGCCACCCTGCGCCGCCGGGCAGTCGCCCCGCAGGGCTAGGCGCTGCCGTGCTGTGCTACCACGGCCTCAAGCGCGGCGTGATAGCCCTGGCTACCGAGCCCCGCAATCACGCCGTCGGCGCGCAGCGAGACGTAGGAATGCTGACGGAACGCCTCCCGCTGGTGCACGTTGGAGAGATGCACCTCGATCACTCGGCCGTCAAAGGCGTTGAGCGCGTCGAGTATCGCCACCGACGTATGGGTATAGGCCGCCGGGTTGATGATGATGGCGGCAGTGCCGTCGGTGCGGGCCGCCTGGATAGCGTCGATCAGCTCACCTTCGTGGTTGCTCTGCCGGCAGACAAGCGCCACGCCGGCCGCCTCGGCCCGTCGCTCGAGCGCTCGATTCACATCACTCAGGGTCTCGCTGCCGTAAATCTCCGGCTGCCGGGTGCCCAGCAGATTCAGGTTGGGGCCGTGCAGCACCAGCACTTTCAAAGGTTGCGCCGCGCTTGGCATAGGCTCGTTTCCTCTGTTGTTCGATGAAGTCATTCGCCGTCCTGGCGCTCGGCAAGCCGCTGTCCGACGCGCGCGGCGGCCAGCCAGCCGACGAGGCTCGCCGCCACGTAGCCCGCGGCCAGGGCCGGCTGCTGACGCTGCCAGAGCATCACCGCCTCCACGCCGAACAGAGAGAAGGTGGTAAAGCCGCCGCACACGCCCACCGTCCAGAAGCCGTGCCAGCGGGCAAGGCGACCGCAGGGGTGGCGTGCCGCCCGCGTCGAGTACCAGGCAATCAGCCCGGAGCCCGCCAGGTTAGCCCCCAGCGTGCCTGCCCAAAAGGCCGGCCCCATCAGCGCGGCGGCCGCAAGTGCCAACAGGTAGCGCAGCCCGGCACCCAGGGCGCTGCCCCAGGCAACGGCCAGATAAAACCGCAGTGCCGTCATCCGCTACCTCCCACCGCCGTCAGCGCATGGCCGACCGCGGCCAGCGCCACGCCGCCGATAACGCTCAGCGCCAGGTACGCGATGGCCGCCCCCCGCCGCGGCTGCTGCCACAGCCCGAGCGTCTGCAGGGCCAACGACGATACCGTGGACAGCCCGCCCAGCACCCCGGTGGCGGCAAACGCCCAGGCAAGACCCAACTCCCCGCCCCTGGCCACGGCGCCGGCAAAGGCGCCCAGCGCCAGCGCCGCGGCGTAGTTGGCGGCCAGCGTCCCCCAGGGCAGAGCGTTTCCCCAGAGTCTGGCGCCGGCCCTGGTGGCCAGTGCCCGCAGCATGCCGCCAAGGGCGCCCCCGGCCATGACCGCGGTCAGCGTCGTGATGCTTGACATAGCGTCTCCTCGGGACGTTCAAGGCCTCGAAATGCCTTTGACCGACAGGTTATCCACAGACAAAAACAGCCATTATTTTTTGTTGATAACTTCGTGTACAAGCTTCCAGGCCCCGTGATGGTGCCGGAGTGGCGGCTTTTCTGCCAGGACGGCAAAGCGCTCGATCGGGTTTGTACAACCCGGCGGAAAAGCCGATGTCACGGGCTTTCCACGCAGGTGCACCTGCCGGGCGCGGCGTACTGCCTTCTTGACAGCGGGCTTTTCAGCGGTTATCGAGCGCGCTGTCGAAGTCAGGCAACCTGTGGATAACTCCGTGGAAAACCTCTGCCCGCTTTGTGCATAGCCGCCATGGCGACGTTTCAACGCGCGTTTTACGGCGCTCGGCTGGCACCAGCCGCGCTGATCGGATAAATTGCACGGACGTTCGGTAAAAAAACGCTGGCATGGTGGCACCGCCGGATATCCGGCGCGCTTGGCGTGCCCGGCATTCCACAACGATGCGCCGAGCACGCTCATCCGGCCATCATGGCAGCAAGCGACGGCATGCATAGTGACATCATTTCATGGCACCCACTCAATTACTATAACGCACTGAATAACAGGTGATGTATGGCAAAACTTGCTCACGCACAGTGGTCATCGCGGATGACCTTTGTGCTTGCGGCTGCGGGATCGGCCGTGGGCCTCGGGAACATCTGGCGCTTCTCTTACATGGTCGGGGAAAACGGCGGCGCGGCCTTCGTGCTGGTGTACCTGGCCTGCGTGGCGCTGGTCGGCCTGCCGATTCTGGTCGCGGAATGGCTGATCGGCCGCCGCGGGCAGAAAAACCCCATCGACACCATGGCCGATCAGGCGCGCCAGAACGGCAAGCCCAAAGCCTGGCTGGGCATCGGCATCAGCGGCGTGCTCGCCGCCTTTTTGATCCTGTCGTTTTATAGCGTCATCGGCGGCTGGTCGCTCAACTATACCCTGAGCTCGATTATCGGCACCTTCAGCGGCGGCGACTCGGACAGCATCGGCGAGCTGTTCAACGGCATGCTGGCGAGCCCCGGTACGCTACTGCTGTGGCACACCGCCTTCATGGCGCTGGTCGTCGTCATCGTTGCCCGGGGCGTGACCCGAGGGCTTGAAAGCGCGGTACGCTCGATGATGCCGGCGCTGGTGATTCTCATGCTGATCCTTGCCGGCTACGGCATGACCACCGGCCACTTCGGCGAAGCCGTGGCGTTCATGTTTCGCCCTGAATGGGGCGCGCTTAGCGGCAGCGTCGTCCTTGCCGCCATGGGACAGGCATTTTTCACTCTGTCGCTGGGCATGGGCATCATGATGGCCTACGGCTCCTACCTGGGCAAAGACGTCAACCTGATCAGCACCGCGCGCACCGTTATTATCCTCGATACCGTGATTGCGCTGCTCGCGGGCCTGGCGATCTTCCCCATTGTCTTTGCCAACGGGCTTAGCCCGGGCGAAGGGCCGGGGCTGATTTTTGTCACCCTGCCGCTGGCGTTCGGCAACATGGCCGGCGGCACCATCCTCGGCCTGATCTTCTTTTTGCTGCTCACCTTTGCCGCGCTGACCTCGGCCATTTCGCTTCTCGAACCCACGGTGGAGATGCTCGAAGAGCGCACCCCGCTTAACCGGGTAACGGCCACGCTGATCGGCGGCGTTGCCGTCTGGCTGCTGGGCGTTGCTGCCCTGCTGTCGTTCAACGTCTGGTCAGAGGTCAGCCTTTTGGGGCTCAATATCTTCTACTTCCTCGACACGGTAACGGCGAAGCTCCTGCTGCCGCTCACCGGCCTCGGGTCGATCGTGTTTGCCGCCTGGTGCCTGGACAAGGAATCCGTGCGCCAGGAGCTGGGATTCGATATCTATGACTTCAGCGCCTGGAACATTCTGGTCAAGTATGTGGCGCCGCTGGGCGTGATTACGGTGTTTGTCACCGAACTGATGTAGGCCATCCGGCAAAGCCCCGTGTGACATCACGGCAAAGCCCCGGTCAGCGCAGCGCGCTGGCCGGGGCTTTTTCATGGCGGCGTGTTCAGGCGGCGCGCCGGGCCGCCGCCTCAGGACGTCTTGCGCGGCTTGTGGGCGATGTCACGCTCGCAGCCCTTGAGCATCCGGCGCCAGTAGAAGGCCGGCAGGAACGACTTCTTCACCCACCAGTAAAAGCGCGACTCCTTGAACGGGTCGAGCGGCAGCGTCGGCGCGACCACGCCGCCATAGATGAACTCGGCGATCATCACCCGGCCGTAGTCGGTCACCAGCGGGCAGGAAGTGTAGCCGTCGTACTCGGCGGTCGGCGCCTTGTCGTCCAGCTGGGCGAGCAGGTTCTGCACCGTGACCGGGGCCTGCTTGCGCACGGCGGCGGCGGTCTTGGACGTGGGCAGGGAGCTGGCGTCCCCCAGCGAGAACACGTTGGGGTAGCGCAGGTGCTGGGTGGTGGCCTTGTCCACCTCGACCCAGCCGCCGGCGTCCGCCAGCGGGCTCTGCGCCACGACGTCCGGCGCGCACTGGTACGGGGTCACGTGGAGCAGATCAAACGGCTGCTCGATGCGCACGACCTCGCCCTCGGCGCTCTTGGCCTCGAAGGTGGCCAGCTTGTTCTCGCCGTCCACGGCGACCAGATCGTGGGAGAGAATCACCTCGACGCCGTGGCGCTGGGCTACCCGCTCAAGGGGCGGCACGAAGTCCGGCACGCTGAACAGCGCCCCGCCGCCGCTGTAGAACTTGAGCGTGGTCTTGTCGGCCAGCCCGTTGCGCCTGACGTGGTCGGCGGCGAGGTAGGCGATCTTCTGCGGCGCGCCGGCGCACTTCAGCGGCGGTGCCGGCTGGGTGAAGATGGCGTTGCCGCCGGTGAATTCGTTCAGGCACCGGGCGGTGTATTCCACGGTCTCGGGGCTGTAGTTGCTGCATACGCCGTTTTTTCCGAGCGTCGCTTCCAGGCCCTCGACTCGACCCCAGTCCAGCTTGATCCCGGGAGCCACCACCAGCGAGGCATAGCCCAGCGACTCGCCGCTGTCCAGCTCGACCCGGTTGTTGTCCGGGTCGAACGCCGTGACCGCCGCCTTGATCAGCGTGACACCCCGGGGCAGCACGTCCCGGGTGGCTCGGCGGGTCTTGTCCAGCGCGTAGGCACCGCCGCCCACCAGGGTAAATGCCGGCTGATAGTAGTGGCGCTCGGACGGCTCGACGATGGCGATGTCCAGCCCCGGGCGGCGGCGCTTGAGCGACGCCGCCACGGTGATGCCGGCGGTGCCGCCGCCGATGATGACGACCTGATGACGATGAGTTTCGGATTCCGTGGGCATGGCTCTCTCCTTGGCAAAAACGCTAAGGAAACGATAAAGCACTAAGCCAGGGGAAATTAATAACCATTAAGAATATGCATACCCATCAATAACATGCCTTCCCGACAAGCGGCCTGACCTGACGCCTGATGGCGTCGTAGTCCATTGTTTAACATGGGTTTATTTCTTTTCCGGGGCATTTTCTTGACATCTTATAACAATATCATATAAAAAATGTGTCGATTAATATCACAAAACAATATCAATGTTTTCCCAACCTGGCCGTCTGCCAGTGGTAGCTTAGAAAAAACGTTACCCCTGCTGACCCTATGTCATGAAAACGCCCTATGAACATCGACCCGAGTAATTCCCCGCTGTCAGCCGAACAGGCCAACGGCCTGAACCGTCTGATCGAGACGCTGGCACCGCACCAGTTCGACTGGCTGGCGGGCTTTATTGCCGGCCATCAGGCAGCCACCGCTGGCGCTCAGCCGTCGGCGTCCCCAGGCGCCGGCGAGGCTGACGCGTCGCTTCCTTCCCTGACCGTGCTCTACGGCTCCCAGACCGGCAACGGCGAAGGCCTGGCCGAAACCCTGGGTGAGAAGGCCAACGCCCTGGGCATCAACGCCCGGGTGCTGGACATGGCCGACTTCAAGCCGCGCCAGCTGAAAAGCGAGTCCTTCGTCGCCGTTATCGCCTCGACCCACGGCGAGGGCGACCCGCCCGACAACGCCCTGGACCTCTACGAGTTCATTCACGGCCGCAAGGCGCCGTCGCTCAAGCACCTAAAGTACGCCGTGCTCTCGCTGGGCGACACCAGCTACGAACACTTCTGCCAGACCGGCAAGGACTTTGACGCCGCCTTTGCCCGGCTGGGCGCCACCGCGGTTGTCGATCGCGCCGACTGCGACGTGGACTACGACGACGATGCCGACGCCTGGTTTACCGCGCTGCTGGAGCAGCTGCAAAACGAAGCCGGCGCCTCGGGCATACCCACCACCAGCCGCGTAGAAAACGCTCCGGCCGCGGAGACCGCCACCTACAGCCGTCGCTACCCGTTCATGGCCGAGGTGCTCGACAGCCAGGGCCTCAACGGCCGCGGCTCGAGCAAGGAAACCCGCCATATCGAGCTGGCGCTAGAAGATTCCGGGCTTGCCTACCAGCCCGGGGATTCGCTGGGGATTTACCCCCAGAACGACCCCGCGCTGGTCGCCGCCATCATCGAGGCGCTGGCGCTCAACCCGGACGCGCCGGTGACCGCCGGCGACGTCGACACCACTCTGGCCGTGGCGCTCAAGCACCACCGCGAGCTGACGCTTCTCACCCGCCCGGTGGTGGAAAAGTGGGCGGCGCTCTCCGGCGACGAGACTCTGGCCGAGCGACTCGGCGACAACAAGGCGCTCACCGAGTGGCTCTACGGCCGCGACGTGCTCGATCTTGTTCAGGGCTCGCCGGTGAATAGCGTCGACGCCCAGACGCTGGTGGACACCCTGCGCAAGCTGCCGCCGCGGCTTTATTCCATCGCCTCGAGCCAGTCCGCCGTGGATGACGAGGTTCATCTCACCGTGGCCGCCGTGCGCTACGAAAACGAAGGCCGCGATCGCGGCGGCGTGGCCTCCACCTGGCTAGCCGACCGCCTCACCGACGATACCGCGGTGCCGGTCTATATCGAGGCCAACAAGCACTTCCGCCTGCCCGAGGACGACGCCGCGCCGGTGATCATGATCGGCCCGGGCACCGGCATCGCGCCGTTTCGCGCCTTCATGCAGGAGCGCGAAGAGCGCGAGGCCGAAGGCAACAACTGGCTTTTGTTCGGCGATCGCCACTTCCACACCGACTTTCTCTACCAGAGCGAGTGGCTGGCCTGGCGCCGCCAGGGCCTGGTCGATCGCATCGACGTGGCCTTCTCGAGAGATCAGGGCGAGAAGGTCTACGTACAGCAGCGCCTGCGGGAAAACGCCGACGATGTCTGGCGCTGGCTCGAGCGCGGCGCCTACCTCTACGTCTGCGGCGACGCCGAGCGCATGGCCCCGGACGTTCACCAGGCGCTGCTTGACGTGGTCATGCAGGAAAGCGGCAAGAACCTCGAAGACGCCACCGACTATCTGCGGGAGCTGACCCGCCAGAAACGCTACCAGCGGGATATCTACTAATGAGCCATACGTTACCCGAAGCCGAAATCATCAAGCGCGAGAGCAACTACCTGCGCGGCACCATTGCCAAGGGACTCGACGACAAGGCCACCGGCGCCATCGCCGACAGCGACAACAAGCTGACCAAGTTCCACGGCGCCTACCAGCAGGACGACCGCGACCGGCGCGACGAGCGCCGCCGCCAGCGCCTGGAGCCCTTGCACATGTTCATGGTGCGCCTGCGCCTGCCCGGCGGCGTGCTGACGCCCGAACAGTGGCTGGGGCTTGATCAGATCGCCGACGACTGCGCCAATCACACCCTGCGCCTGACCACGCGCCAGACGTTTCAGTTTCACGGCGTCTACAAGCACCGGATGCGCCCGCTGATGCGGGCGCTCAACGCCCTGGGGCTGGATACCCGCGGCGCCTGCGGCGACGTCAATCGCAACGTGGTCTCCAACGTCAACCCCCACCGGTCCCGGGTGCACGCCGATATCCACCGCTACTCGGTGGCCATCAGCAAGCGGCTGAAGTGGCGCTCCAACGCCTACGCCGAGATCTGGCTGGGCGACGAGCGCGTGGAAGCTCGGGGCGAAGACGAGGAAGAAGAGCCGTTCTACGGCCACTTTTACCTGCCGCGCAAGTTCAAGATCGCGCTGGCGGTGCCGCCGGAAAACGACGCCGACGTGCTGTCCAACGACATCGCCCTGATTGCGATTGTGGAAGACGACGAGCTGGTTGGCTTCAACGTCGGCGTGGGCGGCGGCATGGGCATGACCTACGGCAACGAAGCGACCCACCCAAGGCTTGCCGACGTCGCAGGCTTTGTGCCCGCCGACCAGGTGGTGGACGCCTGCGAGGCCATCGCCGCTATCCAGCGCGACCACGGCTGCCGCACCGAGCGCACCCACGCGCGCTTCAAGTACACCATCGCCGACCACGGCGTGGAGTGGTTTCTCGAGCGCTTCGCCGAGTACCACGGCGCGCCCATGGCGCCGGTACGCGACTACGTGTTCACCCACAACGGCGACCGCTTCGGCTGGGTAGAGGGCGATAACGGCAACCAGCACCTAACGCTGTCGATCCGCAGCGGCCGCGTTCAGGATACCGACGCGCTAAGGCTGCGCACCGCCCTGCGCGAGATTGCCCGGGTGCACACCGGCGAGTTCCGCGTCACCTGCAACCAGAACCTGATCATCGCCAACGTCTCTCCGGAGAAAAAGGCCGAGATCCAGACGCTGGTGGACCACTACGGGCTCGACGACGGCAGCCGGAGCACGCCGCTTGCGCGCAACGCCATGTCGTGCGTGGCCTTCCCCACCTGCGCGCTGGCCATGGCCGAGTCAGAGCGCTACCTGCCGTCGCTTACCGACAGGCTGGATACGCTGATGGCCGGGCACGGGCTTGCCAACACCCCGATCAACGTGCGCGTCACCGGCTGCCCCAACGGCTGCGCCCGGCCGTACCTGGCCGAGATCGGCCTGACCGGCAAAACGCTGGGCAAGTACAATCTCTTCCTCGGCGGCGACCAGCGCGGCGAGCGCATGAACCGCCTCTACCGCGAGAACATCGACGAGGCCACTATCCTCTCACTGCTCGACCCCCTGTTCGAACGCTTCGCCGCCGAGCGTAATAACGGCGAGGGCTTCGGCGACTTTTTGATTCGCTCGGGCCTCGTCGACGCCGAGCGCAGCCCCGAGGTGTTTCACCGGGCCTACGCGGTGTAGCGCCGCCCCTGCCCGTCCACGCAAACGCCCCGCCGGTTTGGTGCCGACGGGGCGTTTTTGTATGCCATTAGATACGTTATATCATTAAATAGATAAGTATTTA
Organism: Halomonas piscis; assembly: GCF_031886125.1. Classification (NCBI taxonomy): domain Bacteria; kingdom Pseudomonadati; phylum Pseudomonadota; class Gammaproteobacteria; order Oceanospirillales; family Halomonadaceae; genus Halomonas; species Halomonas piscis. Next base: position 316,932 of record NZ_CP119391.1, on the reverse strand, counting down.
CGATAAATATCGGCCATTTTTTTGCGCTCTCGCCTACTCGTCAGCTGCTCGGTCTCGACATGATAGGGTCTGGCATTACCATCGTCATCAAAGGTAAAGGTCCGCTTGGCGCCCATGATGCTGGGCGCCGAGCTATAAACATACAGTACCAGCAGCTCGACAGTATAGTCACAATTTTCCGCGGCACAGAGCGACGCCACGTTATCGTCAAACGGAGAAGAACGCGCTCGGCGTACCAGCGTCGAGATTTCGCCCGCATCGATATAGCCATCCGGCGGTAAAGGCCCCTGGAGAGTCCCCCGCTGAATGGAATCGCACAGCTGCCCTTCACTGTCAGGCTCTGTTTCCGTTACCGTGCATCGCCGGACTCCCTCATGGCTATGCAGCCATACCTAAAGCGATTCAATATGAATCCCCTCGGCGCTCATGTTGCTAGGGCGTGTTGACGTTTCACATGGGCAGCCATAAAAAGCCGCAGGCCAAGGCCACCATGCTTTCGTAGTTTCGCTTGAGCTTGTCGTAACGCGTTGCGATGGCGCGATACGGCTTCAATCGAGCAAAGGCATTCTCAACCAGATGCCGATAGCGATATAAGCCTCTGTCCAGATTGGCATTTCCTTTCTTTGAGTTGCGTTTGCGTGGAATGACGGCAGCCATGCCCTTGGCTTCGATCTGTCCACGGATACGCTCGCTGTCATAGCCCTTGTCAGCCACCAATGCATCACCCGCTGGCAAATCGTCAATCAATGCCCGGGCTTCCGTGCTGTCGTGCACCTCACCCCCGGTTATTCTGAAGGTGATCGGTAGCCCATAGGCATCTACGGTCAAGTGGATCTTGCTGGTATTGCCTGCACGACTTTTGCCAATGGCTTCTGCGTCTTCCGTGGCAGCTCCGGTGCTGTCCTGGTGGGCCTTGACGTAGGAGCCATCAATGAACAGCCACTCAACATCAGGCTCCTCCACCAGAGAGCTGAAAAGCCTCATCAGCTTTCCACTCGCTGACCAGGCGTTAAAACGCTTGTAGACCGTGTTCCAGGGGCCAAACGTCTCCGGTAGGTCCCGCCACGGGCAGCCGGTGCGCATCCGATAAAGGATGCCTTCTATCGTGGTACGCAAGTCGGCCTTGTCATAAATACCTTGTTGAAGCAGGATAGGTTTCAGCTTCGACCAGTGTTCATCCGTGAGCATTTGTCGGGGCATGGCAGGCTTGCAGTTTGTTGGTGTGGGAACCTTTATTCTGCGAGCTTGCCCCTATCCTGCCAATACCCCTGCCATGAAACGTCAACAGGCCCTAATCAAAAAACGCCCTTTGGTTGATAGCTCCATCACCTGATTAAGAACGACCTTGGGCCGACGCTGCCGTAGATAACCCCCCAGCAACAGCTGGGCGTAAAATACCCAGACCGCAAGCGTCAAAAGGCTGGTGAGAAACTGAAGAAAGCTGCTTTGGGCGCTGATCCATTCGATCACGGGAGCCATCCGGAAGCGGGAGAACTTCACATCAAGGTGGCTGCACCGGAGCGAAAAAGCAAGGCCAGCCTGCCGGCACCCAATACCTGGACAGCAGCAATCACCAAGTTTTTATCAGATCTTGATCCTGTACAACAACTAGTAGACGCAAGCTTATGACAAACCCATCCAAAGGGCGCCGCATGATCGACAATCAACAAAACGCACATTGCGACACCGCCGGAAGCCGTGAAAAAAACCGACAGTATATGAGCCTCGCAGAGCCTCAGAAAACTTCATTACCTGGATGATTTAAAAGGATTTAATCGACCACCAATGGACCAGAGAGGGCTGACCGACGCATGACCGAAGTGAACGGCCACACACCGACTTACCCTCTGGAATCTGGAGAAGGGAGCCAATCCCATCGACCGCTTACTGACCGAAGCAGGACCGAAGCGAGTGCTCACTCTGGGTGACCGGCATGACCCCCTACCGCCAATCCATCAGCCGATACAGCGTCGTTACCTCCCCTCTACCCTCGGGAGACAGTCGAGGACCGAGAGCCCCAGCGTCAGGTCGTCGGGTGTCGTCAGGTATCCCGGGGACCCTTCACTTCCTCTTCTTGGCGTAGTCATCACGCAGGGTACCGATCTTCTTGTCAGACCGAGCATCACGACCATCCGGGTTACGCACGGTGCCAGCGGGCAGGCCCCGGGTCTTCTCGAAGGTTCCCACACGACAGTCGCTGCGAGTCTTACGGACCATGATGAGCACTCCTGACATTAGTGAACGCTCAATATATCCGTACCAACAGATGGGGATCAACCTGAAAGCGGTATGCCCGTACACCAAGATCGAAAAAAACCACAAGGCCCCCAAAAATAGGGCCGCAGCGGGGCCCATGGATTATCCGGCGACGTTTAACCAACCAACACCACTAACGGTCAAAGACAGTGAGCCCCAGCGTTAAAGCGTCGAATATGCGGAAGAAGTGCAGCGCATCACACTCGTCTAGCCATCATGACAATACCCACCGCTAGATCAATTTCATCCTCAGCATAGTTTTTCCAATATTCAACATCCTCATTCGGGAAAGTCCATGCAAGGGCATGCCAGCCGATATCCTCCTGCCCATCTACAAAGCTATCAACCAGATACGCTATATCTTTTTCACTTCTCTCAGTAAATTTTCGCGCAGTATAAACGCATAGAAAAGTCAAGGCTATAGACCCTCCCTCAGAAGGGCATACATCACTCTTCTTCGTATCAGCTACCGCCTTTTTCATGGTCGCCATACAACGAGAAAGAGGCGCATTAGGGTTAATAGACTGCCACTGAAACTTAGCCTCGATATACTCTTCGTGATCATCACTCGGATATTTAATCCACAGATCACAACGCCCTCTCCCTGTATCCGTACCCTCTTTATTTATCAAAAACTCTTGAAGTGCTACGTTGCCACATCGCCAAGCTGCTGAGGCCAACATACTGACGTTCGGCACCTCTCGATAAGAGTAAGCTTTTTCTTTTCCTTCCTGCACCCTCGAAAACCTTTCATTGAGCAGAACCCACTCTTCACAGAGTGGCTGCCAGTGCATCAACTCTTCCTTGACACAATATCCAGAACCCACATTACTCATAATATCCTCAAGCTTAGCCAGTGCAAACCAATAACATAACACCTAAAGCATTGAAAGTTGATACCAATCCGTATAAATGTAACGCAAAAAAAATCTAGGAATACAGAGTCCGCGGCAGGGTCATAAAATATCCGGCTATGACAAATGCATCACCTCCTCCAAGATCTCTTGCCGGTGCAAACAAGAGATCAAGGACATCACCAAAGACGGAATGAAAAACAATACCCCGCCAGCTCACGTCAGCTCAGATATCTTTTCACCAAACTTCTGAATAGACGCATTCTTCACCAAGCCGTTACTATTTACCATAAACGGAACCACAGCCACTAACGAACCAAATTTATTTATCTGCCAGGACAGGTCTCTATCATCAATTGTCAACTTATCGAAAGCATCAACATCACATGCAAATGCTTTAGCATAGTCTTCAATATATGACTTACCCAGGCAAATGATGAGCTTTGGCTTGTATGCTTCTGACCAAGAGCGAATCATAGGCAGCCTATACTTTCTACACCACTCAACATAAGCCTGCTTAGAATCAAACCCAGTGATAGTAGAAAAATCGCGCTCCCAGCGCTGCTCACTCGTATCCTTAAACGCTATTGGATAAAGGTTCATTTTGAAAAAGCCTGAGCCACCCTCCGTAAATGGCTGGACCTCCTCGGCATAATCTTTATACTCTTCCACCTTCCTCCCTGAAATTGCTGAAAGGAGCTTCATAACTTGCCAATTGAAAATATAGGCCAGATTATGCTCCCAACCTTCATAGCCAGTGGGCGGCTCCGCCTCCACATCTGACATATGCCCTATCAATGACTCAGACGAATGCCCTCCTCCCCATTCAATTCCAGACACCCAAGTAGACGGACTATCTTGACTACCAATATCGCCACCATCACACCCTGAGAATGACAGAGCCCATTTTTTAAACTGATCAGCCTGATCCATACCTCACCTTAATTTGCAAACAACACTCTACTCACAAAGAAAAATTTACAACACGTTAAACTAATTATCATATTTAACAAAGATCATCAATACCATATTGATCGACTCCCGCCAAATATCAACTAAGTGATGACAGCGCCATGCCCCAACATCAAAAAAAGGGCCACAAGAGCCCCAAAATAGGGCACACAGCGGGGCCCTGATACATCCGGCTGGTCGCCTCTTCATAAAGGGGGCAGAGACGCCACTCCGCTTCCCTACCCTCAGTCATAGGATTTCCAACGACTCAAAAATAGTATCTATAACCAAATGCACTATTTTCTCATCATTGAAAGCTCCTCTGAGCTTCGCTCGGTCAGCTGGTGTGGCGTACGGGAGTCGTGATCGGTGCGCTGTCTTCCCCGGTGACGTCGGCACGGTCGTCGTCGCCCTCCTTTTCATGGTGGTCATCATCGCTGTCATAGGTCCAGTTGGCACTCGACGCCGCACTCAGTAGGGAGTCCTGGGACAGGTGAGCGTAGCGTTCCGTAACCTTGGGATTGCTATGGCCAAGGATCTGCTGCACCTCGTACAGGGAGCGCCCTGCCCCGACCAACTTGGAGGCGTAGGTATGCCGGCAATCATGCAGGCGGAAGTCAGGTAGCCCAGCCTTGTCGCGTAGCCGGTGCCAGACCAGCGTAATCGACTTGAAGGGTGCCTGGGTCTTGGGACTGACGAAGATCCACTCCTGACCACCACATTCCCGCTTGGCTTCCTCCAGGACCTGTAGCGCCGAGGTATTCAGCGGCACGACCCGCTCCTTCTTGCTCTTGGCGTTGCTGACCGGTATCCGCCAGGTCTGCTTGGTAAGGTCGATATCTGACCACTTCGCCTTGAGGGCTTCCCCTACCCGAGCCCCGGTACTGAGCAGGAACATCACGATACAACAGACGGGACGATTCCTATCGTGCAGCAGTACGTCCAGTAGCCGCTTGCTCTCGGCCTCATCCAGATAGCGTTCCCGGTTGTTGTTCTCCTTGAACAGCTTGACTGACTTGGCTGGATTGCTATCGACCAGCTCCCATTCCATGGCTACCGCGAATAGAGCCCGAACGATCATCAACTGACGATCACAGGTAGCCGGTGCCCTGCCCTCGTTACGCATCCGGTTGTGGAACTGCGCCACGTCGGCATGGGTAACCTCATCCAGGCGCTTGCCACCGAAGGTGGGAATCACCTTGCTGCGTAGATGGGTGTAATCGGTCTTCCAGGACCGCTTGCGGGTCTTGATGTAGTCCAGATACTGCTCCTCGACGAAGGCCTTGAGGGTCGGCACGGCCTTGGCCGACTTTTGGACCGTCTGAGGCGTTTTTTCCATGACCAGCTCGGCACGCAAGGTCTTTGCCTTCTTCCGGGCTTGAGACAGGGAAATCTCGGTCGTAGTGCCCAGTTTGAAGTGCTGGTTCTTCTTCTGGTCGGTGGTGTGACGCAGATAGTAGGTCCCCTTGCCAGGGGTGGTGCGCCTGACCTCCACATAGAACCCGGGGTGCTGGCGGTCGCAATATTCAATACGACGCTTGTCTTCGGGACAGTGCAGGCGCTTGACGAGATGGGCGGTGAGGTCAACGACAGGCATATCTCCTCCTGACCGGTGGTGACACGATAAAAGAAAGTCTCGGCGGTACCCGTCGACACCCGACGACCCGACGCAGTGGCCAGGCCGATCGGTAGGGTGACAACGGGATAAAAGGGGCTGCGGATGATCCACAGCCCCTCCAGGCGGGTTAGTCTTGCGTTAGCTCGGCAAGACGCGGGCAATCAGCCTTGAGCGAGATCTTGACCTGGCGATTGCGGCTACGGGGCAGACGCTCCAGCTTGACCCCAAGGGCATCCAGTGAGGCGGCATGCTGGGTGAAGCGACGTCCCAGAGATGCCGCGTTATGCGGGAACTCATTGAAGTGCGCGCGGATGTCCCGATCGGAAACCAGCTCTTCCAGCAGCGGCAGCAGATCCCCACAGGTCCCCATCCAAGGCTCATCGAGACAGTACAGCAACGCGAAGTTGTAGAGGGCATTGGCCAGCGGCTTCTCACCGATCGACGACTCGTAGGCGTGTGCCTGATTAATGGCGTAGGCATCTTCCAAGTAGCCAACTTCTAGGCCCATGACCTGCTCGCAAGCGGCGAGCCAACGGGAAAAATCCAGCATCCTTTGAGGCCGTTTGGGTACTACATCATCCACGATATTCAGGGCCTGGGCAGCCAGTTCCAGCAGCGCACGAAAAATTTCACCTTCATGGGCTTCAAGATGGTTGACCATCTCTTTCTCAGTGATGCGCTCCCCCTCGCCTAAGGCTTGGAAGTGCACGAACAGGCATCGACTACTGAGGTCAGGTTCCGTCACCGGATTGACAATTCCGTTAATCACCAGTGGTGCCTGAAGACTTGACACAAAAGCGTTTCCATCGGAGTAAAGCTGTCGCTTTAGCGACTCTCCCCCGGTAGACATCCGACAAAGTCGATCACTGCTGTTTACAGGCAAATCCCGGAGGTTATCGAGGATTACCATATACGTGAAATTGCTAGCTACCGCCAGATCATCCATATTCTTCGGCAGCTCAGACACACTGATCTTGCTCGGGTCGACAAAGCGTCGGAGGATCCATTTTGAGAAGGAGCTCTTGCCTGCACCTTGACCACCAAGCAAGACAAGAAATACTTGAGACACCATAGGGTCCAATGGGTGTGATAGTACATACGCCATCCAGCACAGGATGAGGTACTGCTCTTCTTCCGGTGTATTGATGATTTCGATGAGATGGTTGAGCCCATCAAGATCGGGATCAGGTGTAGTAGCCGGAAGAGGATAAGGCGCCATGGCAGGCAGTCGAAGCATGATGGTAGGCTCACCTTCCTCTACCATCTTTACCTCGCCATCTTCTAGCACCGCAAGCACACCACTTCTTTGCCTAAGATCGATGATCCGCTTGCGATTATTTTCCCCATAGGCCACATTCGTATACGATCTTACCTCTTCTCCTAGGTACTTGACTTTTTGACCGATAACCTTGCAAAATTTTTCGACGACATCCCATGGAATGTCCTCCCCTTGCTCCATTAGCTCGATAAACATAAGGCTAATGACTTCCTTGCTTTCTAGAGGCCTGGCGATGCGGTTACCTTGCTTCTCAAGCACCAGAGCCTGGTCCGTTCGGTTGTCGTACACCAGATCATAAAACTCTTCTACGAGAATCTTCACCTTGGCGCTACTCGTCAGCTCCTCCTCCTTCTTCTTACCGGAAGAGCTACCCTTCCTTCTGGGCTGCTGGGCTGGCTTAGGTGCAACGTAACCTTCCCCGGCCTTCTTATCCGCTGCCCTGGGTGAGCATACTTTGCTGGCCTTACTGGGACGACGCATGTTGTCCAGGCGTTGCTGGTCCTCCTGACTCACTTTCTTCTTTCCAACCTTCTTCAGCGGCTTCTGGGCGGAATTATTGGTCTGAATGTTGTCTTGAGTGCGATCTTTACTTTCCATTTGTCCACCGGTTTCTTTTTTCTAGACGTAGTTGGCTACCAGGGGGCCAGACAGCCCCCTGCTTCACAGGTTGTTCTTGTAAGTTAAATGCGGACCAGAAGATCCCTGGATTGGCGGCAATACCGGGAGTTGATGTGCATCGTCCAGCTGAGGTCATCCATCTGGGACGACGATAGGCCCAGCTCATCCGCGACCAGCCACAGCCAGCGAATCCCGTCATGGGCGTCAACGTTGCGAGTGCTCACCCGCTCCGTTGTCCAACGTTCGCTGACACGGTGCATGAGCGACATCAGCTCGGGACGAAGCATGCTGGCGAGGTCCCGGGCCTCTTCCATGAGGCGGGGTAGATCGGGGTACACGACGTTGATGCCTTTCGCGCCATCGGGAGCATACTGAAGCGCTGGTTCAACCTTGCTACCATGATGTTTGACGACCATGATTGGCGCATAGCACCCAAACTTGGCGCGGATGCTGGCAAGCTCCTTGGCGATGCTTCCCTGGCGCGGCGTGGTAACAACAACAAGGTCTTCGTTGCGAATAGAGGCGTGTAGGTCCCGAAAGCTATCCAGGCCATTGACGCTCTCCAGGCCCGTGATAGGCAGCGGAAAGGGGGTCTCGTTCCCCGGTTCCACCAGCTCACGGCATAGCGCTGCTACCGGGTAGCCCTGTGGGCCCAGCAGGGGTGCTTTGGTTGGCTGACCACGGTGGCTCAACGCCATCATCTGCGTGATGGCAGCCTTGAACACCGTCTTGATGGCGACGTTGTCTGGTCCATGACCGCTGTGGGACAGGACTGCATCGAGACGGTTTTCTAGGGCCTGTTGACGTTTCACATTGGTAGCCATAAAAAGCCGCATGCCAAGGCCACCATGCTTTCGTAATTTCGTTTGAGCTTATCGTAGCGCGTCGCAATGGCGCGATACGGTTTCAATCGAGCAAAGGCATTCTCAACCAGATGCCGGTAGCGATATAACCCTCTGTCCAGATTGGCATTTCCTTTTTTCGAGTTACGCCTGCGTGGAATGACGGCAGCCATTCCTTTGGCTTCGACCTGCTCACGGATACGTTCACTGTCATAGCCTTTGTCAGCCACCAGCGCGTCACCTGCCGGCAAACCGTCAATCAATGCCTGGGCTTCCGTGCTGTCGTGCACTTCACCCCCGGTTATTCTGAAGGCGATCGGCAACCCATAAGCATCCACGGCCAAGTGGATCTTGCTGGTATTGCCTGCACGACTTTTGCCAATGGCTTCTGCATCTTCCGTGGCAGCCCCAGTGCTATCTTGGTGAGCCTTGACGTAGGAACCATCAATAAATAGCCACTCGACATCAGGATCTTCCACCAGAGAGATGAAAATCCTCATCAGCTTTCCACTCGCTGACCAGGCGTTGAAGCGCTTGTAGACCGTGTTCCAGGGGCCAAACGCCTCCGGTAGGTCCCGCCACGGGCAGCCGGTTCGCATCCGATAAAGGATGCCTTCCACCGTGGTACGCAGATCGGTCTTGTCATAAATACCTTGTTGAAGCAGGATAGATTTCAGCTTCGGCCAGTGTTCATCCGTGAGCATTTGTCGGGGCATGGCAGGCTTGCAGTTTGTTGGCTTAGGAACCTTTATTCTGTGAGCTTGCCCCTATCCTGCCAATACCCCTGCCATGAAACGTCAACAGACCCTAGGTCACTGCCGGAGAAAGTATCCGAAGGCAGTTCAGATTCATGACCTGCACCTTCAGCACCGAGGTCCTGAGGGGTAGGGTTGTCCTGACAGCAAGAATGACGGTCTTCAACGCCATACACTTGCTCCAAGGGTAGGCCATCACTAGTGCGAGTGATGGTGATTAGCGATGGTTCAGCGTGATCCGCCATGTGGTGAGATAGGTGTGAAGCATTCATGAGCAATAACTCCTTGAACTGTGGTACGTAATGCCCCTTTCAGGGCTCCCACAGGCCAAGCGATACGGGCCAGAGTCACTGATGGTTTCGTAGTCAATTTCATAGTATTAAGCCTCCTAAGTAATGTGCTCTTGGACGGTAAAAGTATCAGGGTAGTTCGCCTTCATTGGGCCACAAACAAGGGCCAGGAATATTCAGTCAATAGGCGGCAGTCGTCGCTGAGCTAGGGCTCTCTGTCTTCGTTGCGTTCGTTTCTGGCACCGGCGTCGCCGGCCTGAGCTTGTGGACAATAGATGCTTCACCTGCATGGCGCAAGCGGCTGTTTTCCTACCTGCTCTAGTCTAGTCAATGCACCTCTGCCTGAATGTAACTCCCACAAAAACATTGGAATAAAAGGATTTTATTTCTCCACCCCGTTAAATCCTGACGAATCCCCACGAATATGTTGCTACTCGCCGCATAGGCTCTGCTCCCTGACTTCCTCGCGAAGTCGTGCTCGGAGGGTTGTCCAAGCAGGCCAAGGCACGGCGTCGGGTTGATGACGACGAAGACATTCCAAGCCCAGGCGCCACACGGAAAGCACGCTCCGGTGCCGGATACTGTTGCTCTGATAGCGCCGCTGTTGCCCCCGGGCTCGGACATCCAGGCCGGCCACCATCATGGCCACGTTCGCCAACATGGCGATCAGCAGCAGGACCTCGATGCGCTTGCCCTGGCGAGACTGATGCATGCCGAAGCCCAGCCCGAACAAGGGACTTTTGACATCGCGGAACCCTTCCTCAATCTGCATGCGCTGTCGGTAGATCGTTACCACTTTATTCGCCAGCGTTGAGCGGTCCGGCAGATTGCTGACCAGCACCCAGGGCTCCTGCTGACGCCGGGCGATCGTCCGGCTGCCGCCGTCCCGAGAGATCCGGCCTTGTTTATTGCGATGCTTACGTCCCCGTGGCGGTCGATAATAGAGCACCATCTGAGCGCGGAACGGATGGTTTTCGGCGATCCGGACGGAGCCCCACGCCTGCGGTTCCGATGTCGCGTGTTGAAACAGGGTCTTCACGGGTTGCCATGCTTCGCCTGACGCCTGGTAACGGGCGGGCTGACGGACCCGTCCAACGATATACCAGCCGCGCGCTTCAACGGCCCGAAACCACGGGTTACGAAAGCCGGCATCGGTCACCAGGATCGGCGTGGCCTTGTCGGGCAGGATCCTTGCCAGCGCATCCAGCAGATAGGCTTCACAGTATGGGCATCCTTCCTTGTGATGAACCTTCTCGAAGATGGGCAGCGATCGCCCGGCGAAGGGCACCGCCGCACGCAGCAGGAAATGCCTGCCGCGGTCATCAATCGGCGACCAGTCCACCAGAATCAGTGGGCGCGTTGTATGGCCGATCAGCAGCGAGGCCATGAGCCAATAGAACAGCGGTCGTTCCTGATGAAGGTGAGGGTTGCCTAATAGTCGATCGACTCGTTTGATGGCGTGCTTGGCATCCGTCGAGCTCGGCAACGCACGGCCAATGGCCGTTAATCCCAGACGTCGCTCGCCCAGCAGAGCGCCAACGGTATCGAGGACGGTCTGTAGCCGCTTGGCATGGATCACGGAGAGTGAAGACGTCAGCAAGTTATGCAAGAATCGAGGGGCCTGCATGGGTCTCCTTCGCATGTTGTTGTGTGTCGTAACTCACAACATGCATGACTCATGCAGGCTTTTTCAATCCTATCATGCTGATTTTATTACCCATTTCATGGGGATTCCTCAGGATTCAAGCGCTGATGGCGTCCAGAAAGTCGAAACCCAGGGCGTTAGCATCACCGAGCGCCTCGTCAGCCTGGGCCCGGTGTATCTCGGGCAAGTTATCTTCACCCTGGTGCTATTGATCTTTCTTCTTGCTTCGGGAGATATGTTTTACGAAAAAATTGTGCATACATTGCCCAACCTGCGCGACAAGCGCCGTGCCAAGCAGATCGCTCAGGCGATCGAGCGGCAGCTGTCACGCTACCTGCTCACCATCACGGTTATTAATGCAGGTCTTGGCACTGCCGTCGGCCTCGCCATGTGGGCACTCGGCATGCCCAGCCCGCTGATCTTTGGCATCATCGCTTTTTTGTTCAATTTTGTGCCGTATCTTGGCGCCATCATAGGCGTTGCCATCGCCGCGACGGTGGCGCTGGTTTCGTTTACCTGGCTTGGTATGCCGTTGGTCGTGGGCGGAGCTTATCTAGCACTGACCACGCTTGAAGGCCAGTTCGTGACGCCGTATTTCATTGGCCGCAGCCTGCGGCTGAATTCCGTGGTGGTGTTTTTGGCTATCTCTTTCTGGGCATGGCTATGGTCGGCAGTCGGCATGATCGTCGCGGTGCCCTTGCTCGTCGCGGTCAAGACGTTCTGCGACCATATCAGCGCCATGGAGCCGCTCGGCAATTTTCTTGCCGAACGTCATGCAGAACGAGAAAGCTATTCCGAGGAACAGGCATCCGATTGACCGAATCCGGGCCCCGCCGGCCAATAGCCGGCGAAGCGTTTTTGCGTGTTGAGCAATGGGTGACGGGCTCAATGGAGGCCGGTGTCAGCCTTGTCTCCCAGCGGGTCGGCAAGATCGGCAATCTGTCGGGCAAGGGTGCGGACCTCCTGGTGCATCTCGATGCCGCGCCGAGCGCGTAGGTGGCGCCGGGCGGAGTTGCGGCGACGGGTTTCGTGGGCGTCCACCTCCATGTCCATGAAAATATCGAGAAGCTGAGCCCTGACCGAAGTCACACGTTCGACGTTACGCATAGCGACGTTCCTCCCGAAACTTCCTTTATGACGGCTTCCTTTATCACAGCGTCCGTTATTACTATAGCCCAGCGGGCAAAATGATAAAGCTCGTGGCGAACCGCCAGCCGCAGCGCCTTCCCGCCGGCTGCGCCAAACGTGCGATAATGCCGCGGAACGCACCTGCCACTCGCAGGCGGCGGTCTTTACCGCTGCCTTATGTGCCACCGCAGCCTTCGCCGCTGCCACAACCCGGGAGCCCGCTGTGAGCCGTGCCCTGTTCGATGAAATGAGACACCGCATGGAGCACCTGCGCCGCTCCGAGCAGAAAGTGGCCCGCTTCGTGCTGAGAAACTCCGAGGAAGTCATTCACATGCGCATCGTCGACCTGGCTACCGAAGCCAAGGTCAGCGAGCCCACCGTGGTGCGCTTCTGCCGGGCGCTGGGCTGCGCCGGCTTTCAGGACTTCAAGCTCAGGCTGGCGCAGATGCTGGCCACAGGCAGCCAGTTCGCCCAGTTTTCGATGAACGACAGCGACTCCGTGGCCGAGTTTTCCCACAGCATCTTCGACTCCACCGTGGGCACGCTGCTCTCGGTACGCGACCGCATCGATAACCAGGCGCTGGGGCAGGCAGTCAACGCCCTGGCCAGCGCCAACCGGGTGGAGTTTTACGGCTTTGGCGCCTCCGGCGCGGTGGCCGTGGACGCCCAGCACAAGTTCTTCCGCCTGCAGATTTCCACCTCCGCCTACTCCGACCCGCACATGCAGAACATGTCGGCGGTGACGCTCAAGGAAGGCGACGTAGTGGTCGCCATCTCCCAGACCGGGCGCACCCGAGCGCTGGTGGCAAGCGTACGCCTAGCCCGGGAAGCCGGCGCTACCGTCATCGGCCTGTGCCCCAGCGGCTCGCCGCTGGCGGCGGAGGTGACCCTGGCGCTTTACGTCGACGTGTTCGAAGACACCGAAATCTACACCCCCATGAGCTCGCGGATCGCGCACCTGGTGCTCGTCGACGTGCTCGCCGTAGGCGTGGCCAAGACCCGCGGCCCCAAGCTCGCCGAACAGCTCAGGGAAGTCAAAAAGAGCCTGGGGCCGCTGCGCTTCCCCGAAGAGGACACCCCCTCGTAAAGCAGAGGACGCACCATGAGCTTTTCCAATTCGCTGACGAGACTCGCCCACGTCCGCTACCCCATTGTCCAGGCGCCGATGGTCGGCGTGTCGACGCCTGAGCTTGCCGCGGCCGTCTCCAACGCCGGGGCGCTGGGCTCCATCGGCATTGGGGCAAGCTCGGCTGAACGAGCTCGGGAGATGATTGCCGCCACCCGGGCGCTCACGGAAAAGCCGTTCAACGTCAACGTGTTCTGCCACCGCGAAGCGGCTGCCGATGCGGCCTGTGAGGCGCGCTGGCTACGCTACCTGGCGCCCTTTTTCGAAGAGTTCGACGCCGAGGCCCCGCCCCGGCTGGCCGCCGCCTACCCAAGCTTCAACGACAACCGCCCGGCGCTGGAAATGCTTTTGGAAGAGAAGCCGGCGGTCGTCAGCTTCCACTTCGGCTTGCCGCCTGCGGAGTGGATTCGCGCGCTTCAGAAAGCGGGTATCGTGACTTTTGGCTGTGCCACGACGCCGGAAGAGGCGCTCACCGTGGAAGCCGCGGGCGTGGATGCCATCGTTGCCCAAGGAGCCGAAGCCGGAGGGCACCGGGGCGTCTTCGCGCCCGAAAAGGGCGATCGGCAAATGGGCAGCCTGGCGCTTACCCGCCTGATCGGCGCCGCGAGCCGCCTGCCGGTGATTGCGGCCGGCGGCATCATGGATGGCCGAGGCATCGAAGCGGTATTCGATCTGGGCGCCGCCGGCGCTCAGCTGGGCACAGCCTTTATTCTGTGCCCGGAATCCGCCGCCGGTACGGCCCACCGCCGGGCGCTGAAAAGCGAGCGCAGCCACCATACGCAAATCACCAGCGTCATCTCCGGCCGCCCCGCCCGGGGGATAGTGAACCGCATGCACACCGACGTTGACCGGCTTGGTGCCCCGGCACTGCCCGACTACCCCATTGCCTACGCGGCGGGAAAAGCGCTGGCCGCCGCCGCAACGGCCGGCAACAGCGCGGAATTCGCCGCCCACTGGGCCGGAGAAGGTGCCCCGCTGGCGCGCGAAATGCCGGCGGGGGAACTAATCGAAAACCTGGTGCAGAGCTGCCGGTTTTTGTCTCTGGCGCGCTAGGGCCTGTTGACGTTTCATGGCAGGGGTATTGGCAGGATAGGGGCAAGCTCGCAGAATAAAGGTTCCCACACCAACAAACTGCAAGCCTGCCATGCCCCGACAAATGCTCACGGATGAACACTGGTCGAAGCTGAAACCTATCCTGCTTCAACAAGGTATTTATGACAAGGCCGACTTGCGTACCACGATAGAAGGCATCCTTTATCGGATGCGCACCGGCTGCCCGTGGCGGGACCTACCGGAGACGTTTGGCCCCTGGAACACGGTCTACAAGCGTTTTAACGCCTGGTCAGCGAGTGGAAAGCTGATGAGGCTTTTCAGCTCTCTGGTGGAGGAGCCTGATGTTGAGTGGCTGTTCATTGATGGCTCCTACGTCAAGGCCCACCAGGACAGCACCGGAGCTGCCACGGAAGACGCAGAAGCCATTGGCAAAAGTCGTGCAGGCAATACCAGCAAGATCCACTTGACCGTAGATGCCTATGGGCTACCGATAACCTTCAGAATAACCGGGGGTGAGGTGCACGACAGCACGGAAGCCCGGGCATTGATTGACGATTTGCCAGCGGGTGATGCATTGGTGGCTGACAAGGGCTATGACAGCGAGCGTATCCGTGAACAGATCGAAGCCAAGGGCATGGCTGCCGTCATTCCACGCAAACGCAACTCAAAGAAAGGAAATGCCAATCTGGACAGAGGCTTATATCGCTATCGGCATCTGGTTGAGAATGCCTTTGCTCGATTGAAGCCGTATCGCGCCATCGCAACGCGTTACGACAAGCTCAAGCGAAACTACGAAAGCATGGTGGCCTTGGCCTGCGGCTTTTTATGGCTGCCCATGTGAAACGTCAACACGCCCTAGCTGTGATCTAGTTGTGTAAACTCACCAGGTTGTTCACGGAAAGCCCCAACCGACTAACCGGAGGGTGATAGTTCAGGCTGGCATGTGGCCGGTGCCAGTTGTACTGGTGAAGCCAGGCGGAAAGGTGTTTGCCTCGCTCCTCCGAGCTCTCATAAGACTGGGCATAGGCCCACTCGCGCAGAGCGGTTTGAATGAACCGTTCTGCCTTGCCATTGGTGCGGGGCGTATAGGGGCGAGTGCGCTTGTGCTTCAGCCCCATCCGCCGGCACAGGCGGTGAAACGCCCGGGACCGGTAGCAGGCGCCATTGTCGGTGAGCACCCGCGTGAAGCGAGTCCCCAAGTCTCGATAATATCGTATGGCCTCCAATAGCGCATAACAGGCGCTCCAGCCGGTTTCATCAGGGTAGCGGGTGCCGAAGGCCACCCGTGAGTGATCGTCGATGGCGATGTGGACATACTCCCACCCTGCGCCACGCGTGGTCTGTTGGCGATCGCCGGTGACCCGATGCCCCGGGCGCGCGAAGCAGCCGAGCTTCTTGATATCCAGATGCAGGAGATCCCCGGGTGCGTCGTGCTCATAGCGATTGCTGGGCCTTGGCGGTGTCAGAGCCGCCAAGCGATTCAGCCCCTTGCGCTTGAGAATGCGCGCTACCGTGCTCTGGCCAACCCCCAGCGCCTGGGCAATCTGGCAATAGGTCTGGCGTCGCTGACGACGCTCGACGATCTGCTCCACCGTCGTTGCGTCGGTCGCCAAGGGACTTCGGGCAGGGCGTGACCGACGGTCCTGGAGACCCTCGAGTCCCTCCTCACGGAAACGACGCACCCATTTGTAGACCGTTCTCACACTGACGCCTTGGGCTTGCGCGACCTCTCTGGGCCGCAACCCTTCATCGATGACGCGAGCGACCAGCAGGGATCGACCGTGCGGAGTGAGTCGGGCATTCTTATGGGTGTTCATCCGGGCCTCTTGGAGAGATTGGTTGGTTTGCATCTCCAGTCTTCCGGGTTGGCTCCGGATGAACAACCTACCGAGAGATCACATCTAGTGAAGGCGTGTCGAAGCAGGAAGGTTCTCGGGGCGACCCAAGAACCCTCGCTCAAAGCGCCAGGCGCGGCGGGCGGGGAGTGTCAGAGGTAGCTACATGCTGCTCGTTCGGCCAGGGCGAGCATACGCGTGCCGGGTGCTTGCGCCCCCGCGGGTGCGTGAGCGCTTCCGGGCCGCCGCCCATGATCGGCCAGCTATAAGGTGACGAGACCACGTTAACAAGCCCAGTGGTGGCATGGCGGGCATGGGGATCGCCGGGAAAGCGTCACGCGCCCGATTAGCGTAAGGTGCGCAGCCTACCACCCTACGCCTTTCAGGGGCGAAGAACGGATGTGGCAAAGAGGTCTGGGTAATCGCCCCGCTAATGAAGATGGCCACCACCGCCACCATCAGCGGGGCGCTCAACGGAGCCCAGCCCAGCACGACGACGAACAGCGAGGAGAGCACTGGCACCAGGTAGGTCATAAGACCCAGTACGGTCGTCGAGCAGCGTTTCAACGCGAAGCCCCACGTCATGAAAGCCACACCATACGGCCCCACACCGATCACTGAGGCCGTCAACCAATCCCCGACGGTGCTCTTCCCGGCAGTGGGTTCAAAAAGCAGGTGCAGGCACAACGCGATGACGGCGACACCGCCGAACAGGCGCTTGTAGTCGGTCGAGTGTGACTGATTATTCGCCTTCAGGTAGAGGGAGAAGACAATCCACGACAGCCCGGCCGCCAGCCCCGCCGCATAGGCGAGCGGCGGCGTGGGGACGCTTTCACTGGCCATTAGGATCAGGGGCGCCAACCCCGAAAACGCCACCAGCGCGCCCAGCAGCGTCTCGATGCGCAAGCCGCGCCCCGCCAGCCGGTCGGCAACGATCATGAATCCCACCGGCCAAGTATAAGTCACCAGGGTTACCTTGGCGGGGTCGCCCTCGCCCAGCGCCAGGAAATAGAAATAGAGCGCACCAGTGAGCCCGCCAACGCCCATCAACCAGAATTTCCCGCTGCCGACCGGTGCTGGCTTCTGCCCTGGCCCTGGCCCACGCCAACGTTCCAGGCCCTGGGCCATGCCGGCGGCCGACAGCATGGCAACAGCGGCCGTCAGCATAGGTGGCAGCTGCACCAGCCCGCGCAATAGTGGCAGGCTCGCCCAGAGTGCCACCGTCACGAGCCCGGCGAAAAACCCCATAGACGGTGAATTTCGCATGTTTCCCTTCTCCTCTTCGATGGTCCATGAATGCCTTTGTGGCGTTTATTTTCATAACGCCATCGGTATCATGGAAACGAAGTCTTATAATAAGGCCATCATAAAACGTGATGACAAATCCCAGCGACCACAGGCCCCTGGATCTTGTTCTGCTCAAGACATTCGTCAGCGTGGTGGACAAGAGTGGCTTTACCGTAGCGGCTGAGCAGCTTCATCTAGCGCAGTCCACCGTCAGCGCTCACTTGAGTCGTCTGGAAACGGGCCTTGGCTGCCAGCTGCTACAGCGAGGGCAAAAGGCGGCCGTCCCCACGCCGGCCGGCGAACGTCTGCTGATCCATGCGCGGCAGATGCTGCGCCAGAATGCCCTGGCTTGGCAGGATGTGCAGGAGCAGCGGCTTGCCGGCGTGGTTCGCCTTGGCATTCCCGACGACTACGTCATCTACCTGCCCGAGGCACTGTCGGCATTCGAGGCGCGCTTCCCCGGCGTTGAGCTGGAAGTCCACTGCGACCTGAGCGTCGAACTAGTGCAGGAGGTCAGGACGGGGGCACTCGACCTGGCGATCACCACCCGCCAACCCAACAGTCCGGGCGGCGAAGTTCTGTGTCGCGAGCCCATGGTGTGGGCGGGAGCCACCGGCCACGACACACACTACCGCTCCCCCTTGCCGCTCGCCGTTTCCCGGCAGGGGGTGTGCATCTTTCGTGATCGTGCCATTGCCGCGCTGGACGCGGCCGGGATGCCCTGGCGGATTGCCTACGCTAGCCCCAGCCTGTCGGGGCTCTCTGCCGCCGTTCGGGCGGGGCTTGCCGTGACGGTGCTCACCCCCTCCATGCTGGGAACAGGGCTACGTCGGCTGGGCCGCGAAGAGGGATTGCCGGAGCTTCCGTTCGCGGAAATTTCCCTTCATCACAGCCCTGGGCGACCCACCGAGGCAACGCAGCAGCTGGCCCTCCAACTGCAGGCTCACATCCGGGAGAAGCAAGGGGGAACAAAGTGACGCTGTCTCGCGCTGACGTTGACTCGGTTTGCTACAACGCGGGAGGCACCGATAAGAAGAACTTCGGAAAAATAGCCCTAGCGGAAATGACGTGCCCCAGAATGGTTGTTACTGTCCATGTTTTAACCAGAATCAGGACAGTCGCTGCCACCCAGGTGGCCCAAGTCCAAGACTGACGCCACCTCGTATCATCCCCACCTGCGGCCAAAGCCGGGCAGTGCGTATGCGCTCGAACGATGGTACGGCGCAGGACCGCCAGCAACTGCCTCGAGGCCGTTATTGGGATGGCCTGAAAAGCCCGCTACGCGGCCATCATCCCGCCCCCTGTGCTAGACTGGCCGCCCACTTTCCAATCCCCGGCAGCGGCTTTTATGGACGACGTGACGGCGATTCTCGATTCGCTCAACTCCGCCCAGCGCGAGGCGGTGAGCGCGCCCCAGGGCAACCTTCTGGTGCTGGCCGGTGCCGGCTCGGGCAAAACCCGGGTGCTGGTGCACCGCATTGCCTGGCTGATGCAGGCCGAAGGGCTTTCGCCCTACGCGCTGCTGGCGGTGACCTTTACCAACAAGGCCGCCCGGGAGATGCGCACCCGGCTGGAGGCGCTGCTGAACATTTCCATGCGCCACGTCTGGGTGGGCACCTTTCACTCCATCGCCCACCGGCTGTTGCGCACCCACTGGCAGGATGCGCGCCTGCCCCAGCACTTCCAGATCATCGACGCCGACGATCAGCTGCGCCTGGTCAAGCGCCTGCTCAAGGACTACAGCATCGACGCCGAGCGCTACCCGCCGCGCCAGGTGCAGAGCTTTATCAGCGGCTGCAAGGAAGAAGGGCTGCGCCCGTCCCAGGTGAATACCGCCGGCGACGCCTACCTGAGCCAGATGGTCGAGCTCTACCACTTCTATCAGCTGACCTGCGAGCGCGGGGGGCTGGTGGACTTCGGCGAGCTTCTGCTGCGTAGCCTCGAGCTTCTGCGCGACAACCCCGCACTGCTGGCCCACTATCAGGAGCGCTTCGGCCATGTGCTGGTGGACGAGTTTCAGGACACCAACACCCTGCAGTACGCCTGGCTCAAACTGCTCACCGGCCAGCAAACGCCCACCACCGTGGTGGGCGACGACGACCAGTCGATCTACGGCTGGCGCGGCGCCAGGGTGGAAAACATCAGCCGCTTCGCGAACGAGTTCCCCCAGGTGCACACCGTGCGCCTGGAGCAGAACTACCGCTCCACCAGCGCGATCCTCGACGCCGCCAACGCGCTGATCAGCCACAACGCCGAGCGCATGGGCAAAAAGCTGTGGACCGACGGCGCCGAAGGCGAGCCGATCTCGGTGTATGCCGGCTTCAACGACCTGGAAGAGGCGCGGTTTATCGTCGATACCCTCAAGGAGCGCACCGCCGCCGGGCTCAACCGCCGGGACGTGGCGATTCTCTACCGCTCCAACGCCCAGTCCCGGCTGCTGGAAGAAACGCTGATCCGCCAGGGCATCCCCTACCGCATCTACGGCGGCCACCGCTTTTACGAACGCCTGGAAATCAAGAACGCCCTGGCCTATCTGCGTCTGCTGCTCAACCGCGACGATGACGCCTCCATGGAGCGGGTGATCAACGTGCCCACCCGGGGCATCGGCACGCGCACGGTGGAGGTTTTGCGCTTTCGCGCTCGGGATCAGGGCGTCACCATGTGGCAGGCGCTCCACGACAGCGTAAGCGACGGCACCCTCAAGGGCCGCGCGGCCAACGCCGTGCGCGCCTTCGCCGATCTGATCGAGCAGCTGGACAACGACGCCGCGGGCCTGGCCCTGCACGAGATCATCGAGCACGTTACCGCCCGCACCGGCCTGATCGAGCACCACCGGGCCGAGCCCGGCGAGAAAGGCCAGGGCCGAGTGGAAAACCTCGAAGAGCTGGTCAACGCCGCCCGGGCCTTCACCCAGGGCGACGTCTTCGACGCCCCGGAAGCCGGCGAGGGCCTCACGGCGCTGGAGGCGTTTTTGTCCGAGGCCGCGCTCAACGCCGGCGAACACGAGGCCGAGGAGTTCGAGGACAGCGTCCAGCTGATGACCCTGCACTCGGCCAAGGGGCTGGAGTTTCCGCTGGTATTCATCGCCGGCGTCGAGGAAGGGCTGTTCCCCCACAAGATGTCGCTGGAGGAGCCCGGCCGCCTTGAGGAAGAGCGCCGGCTGGCCTACGTCGGCGTCACCCGGGCGATGCACAAGCTGTACCTGACCCACGCCGAAACCCGGCGCCTCCACGGCAAGGAAATCTTCCCCCGGCCGTCGCGGTTTCTGCGCGAGCTGCCCGCCGAGCTGCTGGAAGAAGTGCGCCTGCGCGGCCAGGTCTCGCGGCCGGTTACCGCCCGGGGCAGCGCGTCGTCCAGCCTTTCCCAGCAAAGCGTGGAAGGCGACGACGACCTGCCCAGCCTGCACGTTGGCCAGGCGGTGGAGCACCCGGTATTCGGCGAGGGCGTGATCCTCAACGCCGAGGGCGAAGGCGCCCGGGCCCGGGTGCAGGTCAGCTTCGAAAATGAAGGCGCCAAATGGCTGGTGCTGGGCTTTGCCAAGCTGATTCCGCTATCGTAGTCAGACGTTTCGTAAACACAGCCGAAGGTAGGGTGACGAGGGGCGCTGTAAATCCATCCCTGGACGCTACCTACGCCATCCCTGGCGTAGAACCCCTCGTCACCCTACCGCCGGCGTGTTATGCAGCCCAAAGCTACTATTTCCATTAATAAACGCCGGAGCCTCACCATGACCCTGCCACGCCGCCATTTTCTCAAGCACACCCTGACCACCGCCGGGCTGGGCGCCGCCGGCGCGACCGCCGCGCCCTTTGTCGTCACTGCCAGCGCCGACGAGACCGTCTCCTGGGACATGGTGACCTCTTGGCCGAAGAACTTTCCCGCCCTGGGCACCGGGGCCAACGACTTCGCCCGGCGCGTGGAAACGCTATCCCAGGGGCGCATGCGCATCCGCGTCCACGGCGCCGGCGAGCTGGTGCCGGCCATGGAGGTGTTTGACGCGGTGTCTTCGGGGACGGCGCAAATGGGCCACTCGGCGTCGTACTACTGGCGCGGCAAGGTGCCGGCGGCGCAGTTTTTCACCGCCGTGCCCTTCGGCATGACCACTCAGGAAACCAACGCCTGGCTCTACTACGGCGACGGCCAGACGCTCTGGGACGAGCTTTACGCCGAGCACAACCTCAAGCCCTTCGCCGTGGGCAACACCACCACCCAGCCCGCCGGCTGGTTCAAGAAGGAAATCAACTCGCTGGAGGATCTGCAGGGCCTCAAGCTGCGCCTGCCGGGCCTTGCCGGCGAGGCCATGAACCGCATCGGCGTGACCACGGTGAACATGCCCGGCAGCGAGATTTTTACCTCCATGCAGACCGGCGCGCTGGACGCCGCCGACTGGGTCAGCCCCTACAACGACCTGGCCTTCGGCCTGCACGAAGTCGCCGACTACTACTACACCAACGCCTGGAACGAGCCCAGCGCGGCGCTTGAGGGCACCATCAATCTGGACGCCTGGAACGCCCTGCCCGACGACCTGAAAGCCGTGGTGGAAGAGGCCGCCCGGGCCGCCAACCTGGCGATGATCAGCGAGTTCACCTTCCGCAACGCCCAGGCGCTGAAGGCGCTGGTGGACGAGCACGGCATCAAGCTGCGCACCTTCCCCAAGGATGTCACCCAGGCGCTTTACGAAGCCTCTAACGCGGTCATCGAAGAGCAGGTGGCCGACGATCCGGCGTCGAAGAGGATCCACGACTCCTACCGCGCCTTCCAGCAGACCGTACGCCCGGTGACCGATACCGGCGAGTATGCCTACTTGAAGACCCGGGACGCGGTCACCCAGGACTAACCTCGAAAGCCCGGGTCACCCCGGACGATGCGCCGCACGGATGCGGCCGTTGTCATCCAGCGCCACCATGATAAAGCGCGCCTCGGTGACCTTGAGCCGTTCGTGGCAGCCTTCGTGGGGCGCGCGCACCCAGACTTCGACGTCGATCTTGATCGAGCTGTGGCCCACCTCGCACACCCGGGTGAAAAGGCTCACCACCGAGCCTGCCCGCACCGGGCTCAAAAAGTCCATGGCCTCGATGGCCACCGTAGCGGTACGCCCGCCGGCCTCGCGCCCGGCGGCTAGCTCCGCGGCCTGATCCATCCGGCTGACCAGCCAGCCGCCGGGAATGTCACCGTAAAGGTTGGCTTCCTGGCGCGTGGCCGGCAGCTTCAGCGTCAGCTGGCCATCGGGGGCAGGAATGTCATCTGCGCTACCGGGGGGCGGCGCATCGTTGCTGTCCAGTATCATGTATCCGTCACTTCTACCGCTTATTGTTGTCCGCCCGGCGCGCTGGCCGGGCGCTGCAGTTAACC
Organism: Halomonas piscis; assembly: GCF_031886125.1. NCBI lineage: Bacteria > Pseudomonadati > Pseudomonadota > Gammaproteobacteria > Oceanospirillales > Halomonadaceae > Halomonas > Halomonas piscis. The sequence goes on along the minus strand of NZ_CP119391.1, from coordinate 294,043 downwards.
ACAGCAGCCTGGCAGTTTGAACCAGACGAGCAGCAGAAACCCTTGACCCCGGGCCGAATTGGCTCTGCAATACGCGCTTTCCATCCTCCCAGGTTCATCACCATACAGGGGCATGCCATGCTAAACGCCGTTGAAGCCATCGCCCGGGGAACGCGCTGGGTCTATCGCCCGGGGCTGCGACGCTATGTCTTCGCCCCCATTGTCATCAACCTGGCGGTGTACGTCACCCTGCTGGGCATCGTCATCCAGCGCTTCGGCGGCTGGCTCGACTACTGGATGAGCCTGGTGCCGGGCTGGCTCGACTGGCTGTCGTGGCTGATCTGGCCGCTGTTCGTGCTGTGCCTTTTGGTGGTGGTATTTTTCACCTTTACCCTGGTGACTCAGCTGATCGCCGCGCCGCTGTACGGCTTTCTGGCCGAAAAGGTGGAAATCGTCGCCACCGGCCGCGAGCCGCTGGACAACCGCGGCCTGGCCAAAACCGCCGTGGATGCTCTGGGCCGCGAGCTTGTCAAGCTGAGCTATATGCTGCCCCGGGCGGCGGTACTGTTCGTCATCAGCTGGATACCCGCCGTCAACCTGCTGGCGCCGTTCCTGTGGGCCCTGTTCTCCGCCTGGATGATGGCCATTGCCTATCTGGACTACCCCATGGACAACAACAAGGTCAGCTTTGCCGACATGCGCCGCCGGCTCGCCCGGCGCCCCTGGCAAAGCCTGAGCTACGGCGGCGCGGTGACGCTGCTCACCTGGATACCGCTGGCCAACCTGTTCTTGATCCCCGGCGCCGTGGCCGGCGCGGTGCTGATGTGGGACGCCCACTATCGCCAGGCGCTACCCGCCGCCTAGCCGAGCCGGGGGAAATGCGCAGCGAAACAGCGCGCCCTCCCCCGGGCGGGACTCGATCTCCAGGCGGGCTTCGTGGCGCAGCAGCACGTGCTTGACAATGGCAAGCCCGAGCCCGGTGCCGCCGCTTTGCGTGCTGCGGCTTTTATCCACGCGATAGAAGCGCTCGGTCAGGCGGGGAACATGCACCGGTTCGATGCCTTCGCCGTCGTCCTCGACCTCGATCATGCCGCCGCCGGCCTCGCGGCGCCAGCGCAGCACAATACGGCTACCCGCGGGGGTATAGCGCACGGCGTTGAACGCCAGGTTGGAAATCGCGCTGTGCAGCTCCTCGTCGCTGCCCCAAAGCTCCGTGCCCGGCGCCGCCCCCTCTACCGTGATCGTCTGGCGGTCATCGGAAAGCGCTCGGGTTTCCCCGGCGATGCGCTCCAGGAGCCTGGCCGGGCACAGCCAGGCGTGATCGTCGCCGCCCTGATCAATTTCCAGCCGCGAGAGCAGCAAAAGGTCGTTGACCAGGTTCTGCATCCGCGAAGTCTGGGCCTGCATCTGCTCGATGCCGCGCCCGAGCCTGGGCGGCAGCGCCTCGGCCAGGTCGCCATAGGTTTCCAGGTAGCCTGCCAGCACGGTGAGCGGCGTGCGCAGCTCGTGGGAAACGTTGGCGACAAAGTCTCGGCGCATCTGCTCCAGACGATTGAGCCGGTTCTCCTCCCGGGTGATCGGCAGCCGGGCAAAGACCTCTCCCCAAAGCCCCGGCGCCCGGGGGCTGTCGGCGCGGCGGGTCAGCCAGTGGTAAAGATAGCCCAGCCAATAAAGGTGTGTACCCAGCACGACACCCAGCCCCAGCGCCAGCCCCGCTGTCGCCTGGCTGAAACAGCTGCCAAGCCCTGCCCCCAGCGCGGCCACTCCGGCGAGATAAACGCACTCGTAAAGCCACGGCCGCATGGAAAGCTACTCCCGGGCAGAGAAGCGATAGCCGGTGCCGCGCACCGTCTGGATCAGCGCCTTGTGCGACTGGCCCAGAGACTTGCGTAGCCGACGAATATGAACGTCCACGGTACGCTCCTCAACGTAAACGTTGTCGCCCCAGACTTCGCCCAGCAGCTGGCGGCGGGTATGAACGCGTTCCTGGTGGGTCATGAAAAACTGCAGCAGGCGATACTCGGTGGGACCAAGCTCCAGCGGCTGGCCATGGAGGCTGACCCGGTGGCTCACCGGATCAAGCCGCAGGCCCGCCACTTCGATGACGCTTTCTCTGTCCGGCGGCGCGGCCCGGCGCAGCACCGCCCGCAGCCGGGCCAGAAGCTCCCGAGGCGAAAACGGCTTGGTGATGTAGTCGTCGGCGCCGGCCTCCAGCCCCTGGATCTTGTTGTCCTCTTCGCTGTTGGCGGTGAGCATGATGATCGGCAGCCCCGCCGTAGCGGCATCGCGCTTCAGCCGCCGGGCCAGCTCGATACCGCTGACCCCGGGCAGCATCCAGTCAAGCAGCACCAGATCCGGGCGCTGGTCGAGGATCATGGCGTGGGCATCCTGGGCATTGCCGGTTTCCAGCACCCGGTAGTCGGCCATTTCCAGCGCCACGGCGAGCATCTCGCGAATGGAGACTTCGTCTTCAACCAGCAACACGGTTTTGGCGGTCATGCATCCCCCTCAAGCTGCCGGTGCCAAAGCGGTTATCCCGCCGCCGGCCACAGGCCCAGGGCGATGCCGGCAAACACGATGAGCCCCGACCAGAAGTTATTGAGAAAGCCCTGAAAGCAGCGTTCGCGAACGCGCTCGCGAATCAGCCACTGCTGGTAGACAAAGGTGGCGGCCATACCTGCAAGCCCCAGCCAGAAAAAACCGCCCGCCGCCAGCCGCCAGCCGGTCCAGCCCAGAAATCCCAGCGCCACCAGCTGGAAAATCCCGATCATCAGCCGATCGGCGCGGCCAAACAGCACCGCGGTGGACTTCACCCCGATCTTGAGATCGTCGTCGCGGTCCACCATGGCATACTGGGTATCGTAGGCAATGGTCCAGGCCACGTTGGCGATGAACAGCAGCCAGGCTTCCACCGGCACCTGCCCCAGCACCGCGCCGTAGGCCATGGGAATCGCCCAGGAGAAGGCCGCGCCGAGGAACAGCTGGGGCAGATGGGTATAGCGCTTCATGAACGGGTAGATGAACGCCAGCACCACCCCGCCAAGCGAGAGCAGAACGGTGAACAGATTGGTCATCAGCACCAGGATGAAGGCGATGAATACCAGTCCGGCAAATACGCCCTTGGCTTCGGCCTCGCTGATGCGTCCGGTGGCCAGCGGGCGCTGGGTCGTGCGCTTGACGTGGCCGTCCACGTGGCGGTCGGCGTAATCGTTGATCACGCAGCCCGCGGCGCGCATCACGTAGACTCCGGCGACAAAAATAAGCACCACGCCGCGGCCGGGCACGCCGTCGGCGGCCAGCCACAGCGCCCACAGCGTCGGCCACATCAAAAGCCAGGTGCCGATGGGGCGGTCCAGCCGGGTCAGGTGAAGAAAATCCGCTATCCGCACCAGGCCGGCGGGCCGCAGCAATGAACGGTTCATGCCCTACCTCGTCGTGATCAGGGCCGACCCCAAGCAAGGCCGGCTACAGGTAAACGTGAGCCGGGGGTCAAGTCGGTGGCAGCGCCAGCGCCTCGGCCATGGCCGGCAAAAAATACTCCTGCACCAGAAGCGCCAGCCGGCGGTGGCGAAAGACCGAGCGCCGCCCCCAGAGGCTGGGCGCCGCAAAAAACCGCGGCGGCGCCCGGGTCACTTCCAGCGGGCGGCGCACCAGCCCCGGCTGGGCAAACAGCCAGCTCCCCAGGGAGCGCTCGCCCAGCGCATACAGCCGCTGGCCGCGAAGGGCGGTAAGCGGCGCCACGGAGCGCGCCACCACCCAGGGCACGCCGTCGAGGCACAACGCCACTTCGCGCCGCCAGGCAAGCCGCCCCGGCGCCATGCCCAGCGCCCGGGCCTCGTCGGCAAACGGGTACCCGGTGCCCTGGCGCAACAGGCGCACGCTGAACTGCCGCTTGCCGCCGGCGGCGATCAGCCGCGCGGTCAGCGAGTCCGTGGAGGCCACCCAGCGCCACCAGCGCGGCGACATCCGCGGGCGCGCCGCCGCCACCGGACGCCAGCGCACGGGCAGGCCGGACGCCGGGTTGTCTCGTCGGGCGTTATCTATCACCGCACCGCTCCCCGCCAGAGTCAAAGGCGGCTAGTGTAACATGGGCTTTTCCGTGCGCTGATAGCGCCTTTACCGTGCAGGCGGTTTTGAGCGTGCCACTTACTTTCCGGATTCAGGGGATAACCATGCCTGTTCAACACGCCGAGCTGGTGATCATCGGTACCGGCATGGCCGGCGTTGGCCTGGCCCGAGCGCTGCGTCAGGCAGGCGACCATCGCTCGCTGGCGCTGATCAGCCAGGACAGCGGCGACGCCTACAGCAAGCCGCTGCTGTCCACCGGCTTTGCCAAACGCCTGCCGCCGGATCGCCTGGCCCAGCAAAAAGCCGCCGCCCTTGCCGATGAGCTTGACGCCACGCTGTGGACGCACACCGTCGTTACCGACATCGATCCGGACGCAGGCGCGCTTACCCTAAGGCCGCAAGACACGGACAGTGAAACCGCTAAGCGTGCCCATACGCTTACCTTCACGACCCTGGTTCTGGCCACCGGGGCGGAGCCGCGCCTGCCTTTCTCGGTGCCCGCCGAGGCCGCGTCGCGCTGTTTCAGCGTCAACGACCTTGACGACTACCGCCGCTTTCATGCGGCTCTCGGCGACGCCCCCGCCCGGGTGGCCATCATCGGCGCCGGGCTTGTCGGCTGCGAGTTTGCCAACGACCTCCACGCCGGCGGCCACCAGGTCAGCCTGGTGGCCCCGGAGGCCACGCCGCTTCCCCGGCTCTTGCCCGAGGCCCCGGGCCGGGCCCTGGGCGAGGCCTTTGACGCAGCGGGCATGGCGCTGCACCTGGGGCGCACGCCCGAGCATCTTGGCCTCGACGCCGAAGATAACCTGGCGATCAAACTCGATGACGGCGAGACGCTGCGCGCCGACGTTGCCCTGCTTGCCACCGGCCTGGCGCCGCGCACGGCCCTTGCCGAGGCGGCCGGACTCGAAGTGGTAGCGGACGGCATTGTCGTGGATCGCACCCTGGCGACGTCCCATCCGCGCGTTTACGCCCTGGGCGACGTAGCCTGCATCGACGGCGTCAGCGCCATGTACGTACAGCCTTTGCAGGCAAGCGCCAAGGCGCTGGCGAAAACCCTCGCCGGTACGCCCACCCCGGTGCGCTTTGGCGCCTGGCCGGTGGTCGTCAAGACCCCGCTGCTGCCGGTGGTCGCCTACCCGCCGCTGACGCCGCCGGCACACTGGCAGATCGAGGCCGACGGCCACAACATCAGCGCCCTGGCCGAGGATGAAAACGGGCATTTGCTGGGGTTTGCGTTGACAGGGGACTGCGTGAAAAGGAAAGTGAAGCTTTCCAGAGCGGCACCGGCGCTGCTAGGCTGACGTTTGCTGCCTGCGGGCGCCGGCTCTGGGGACGTTGCCTGTCTTAGCGGCAAGCCCTCACCACGCTCCGGTTATAATCACAAACAACGCGCTTGATCCACCACAAGGGAGATATCGTATGCGCAAACCCGAACTGGCTGCGGCCATCGCTGAAAGCGCCGACCTGTCCAAGGACAAGGCCGGCCAGGTACTCAACGTGATTCTGGATGAGATCACCCACAGCGTGGCCCAGGGCGACGATGTGGCGCTGATCGGCTTTGGTACCTTTACCGTTCGCGAGCGTGCCGCGCGCACGGGGAAGAACCCGCAGACCGGCGAGCCGCTTCAGATCCCGGCCAGCAAGAACGTGGCGTTCAAGCCGGGTAAAGCGCTCAAGGACGCGGTTTCCTGATGAAACTCCGGCTTGCGCTGTGGCTGCTGGGCTGGCTGCTCAAGCGCGCGCTGCATCGCAAGCCGCGCTTTGCCGAACAGCTGGAAAAGATGCGCGGCCTGGATTTCGGCATTGCCACCGAGGATCTTTCCATCGCCCGCCACTACCGCATGACGCCGACCGCGATCCACAGCGGCAAGGGGCTGCCCACCAATCTGGACCTCGAACTACGCTTTGCCGACGCCGACACCGCCCTCAAGGTGCTGCGAAAGCCCACGTCCCGAGCGTTTTTCGACGGCATGCGGCACAACAAGGTGCGTCTGGTGGGCGACTCCGCCGACATGACGCGACTGCAAAAGCTGCTCAAACACCTATAGTCGCCTTCCGGCCGGCAGGGCACAAAAACGCGGCGCATCGGTTCTCCGGTGCGCCGCGTTTTTTCGCGGGCTGACGTGAAAATGATGGCGCTGAAGTCCCCTTGCGGGGTGGGAGGAACACAATTTATTGCGCGAAGATACTGCCACGACACCGCATTCGCGCAATAAATTGCGCTTATATGGACCCGTCCTGTTGTGCAAGCCAGAAGCAACAACGCATAAGAGTGAGGACTGCACGCTTATATCCGGCCTATTGATGGCACTTGCCGTGCCTGGCCCTGATGGAATACGCGCTCTCTGCTCTGATCTCCCACTCGGCCTCGTGATGGGCCTGCGCACTTTACAGAGTGACAGAAAGCCGGTCTGACCCGTTATGCCATCGAAGCATCTCGCCTGCGCAACCTCGGGGTTGGGTAACTTATCGCATGCTAAGCTATATTCCCTGTTTGTTCGGTATCATCAAGCGGCCTCCTGTGGCTGATAGCGCCGTTCATGGGCCAATAGCGACCAGCAAATCCGCGCCATCTTGTTCGCCAGGGCCACAATGGCCTTGCGTTGCCCAAGACGCGCCGCTAACGAGCAGGCCCAACGGGACAGCCGGTCGGGATGTTCCTGACGTTGGAACTGGCGTAATGCCGCGCGGGCACCGTGCACCAACTGCTTTCGAACCTCGCCATTGCCGCGTTTGGTGATCCCCATCAACTGGTTGCGACCCCCGCTGGAATGCTGGCGTGGCACTAGCCCCAACGAGGCGCTGAACTGACGTCCGTTGGGGAATCGCGCCGGATCGCCCAGATGGCTGAACAACAGCGTCGCATTGATCGGGCCGATGCCGGGCAGACTCATCAGCCGCTGCATGTCATCTGATGCCCTGGCCAGACGCTGCAGACGCTTGTCATAGCGCGCGATCCGGGCATCGTTCTCAAGCCATTGATCGAGCAGGTCGTTCAGCAGGGTGTAGAGTTCTTCCCCCAGCCGCGCCCGTTGCTCGTCCAGCCGCTCACGAATAACGCCCTGGCGTATCACCGCGTGCCCCTGCGACACGATTAGACCAAACTCGCCCAGCAGGCCGCGCAGCTCGTTGCCGACGGCGGTGCGTTCGCGCACTAACCGACTGCGTACTCGGTGCACTGCTTGCAGGGACTGTTGTGCTTCCGTCTTGATCGTCACTCGAGGCGTGGCCGGGCGCGCCGCAGCCTCGGCGATAGCCGCGGCATCGCGCGCATCGTTCTTGTGGCCCAGCACGAAGGGCTTGACCGCCTGCGGTGGCAGTAGCTCGGCCTCATGGCCCAGCGTGCCAATGTCTCTCGCCCAGTAATGAGCGGAGCCGCACGCTTCCATGGCGACGTGGCAAGGCGGAATTTGGGCCAGCGTCAAGCGTAACTTCTCTCGCCGGACTTGCTTGCTGAATACTTTGTGACCGTGCGCATCCACGGCATGCAGTTGAAAAACGTGTTTCGCCAGGTCAATGCCTATAATGCTAATCTGTTTCATGGATGGATCCTCCTTCACCGATGCCGTCAGTGTTCTGTGCACTGCTGGCTAGATGTTATATCCAGCTTGGCACAGAAGGACGGGTCCATCCCATTTCCCACCACACCTAGCCGGGAGGTCGGCAAAGGCTCTGACTACACCTGCCCGTAGCGCCCGGCGGCGTCGCCCAGCCAGCGGCGAATCAGCACCGCGGTCGCCTGGGTGTTGCCCTGAAGCTCCGCGGCCAGGGCGCTCACACTGTCCAAAAGGTCGGCGTCGCGCTCCAGGTCGGCGATTTTCATCTGCGCAAGCCCGGTCTGGCGAGTGCCCAGCACCTCGCCGGGGCCGCGGATTTCCAGGTCCTTTTCGGCGATGCGAAAGCCGTCGGTGGTGTCGCGCATCACCCCCAGGCGCTGGCGCGAGCTTTTGGACAGCGGCGGGTGGTAGAGCAGCACGCAGAAACTCTCGGTGCTGCCGCGCCCGACCCGGCCGCGCAGCTGGTGAAGCTGGGAAAGCCCCAGCCGCTCGGGGTTTTCGATCACCATCAGGCTGGCGTTGGGCACGTCGACGCCGACCTCGATCACCGTGGTGGCGACCAGAAGGTCAATCTCGCCCTCCTTGAACGCGGCCATCACCTCGGCCTTCTCGGCGGCTTTCATGCGCCCGTGCACCAGGCCGACGGCAAGCCCGGGCAGCGTTTCGGTGAGCTCGTCCCGGGTCACCTCGGCGGCCTGGCACTGCAGCGCCTCGGACTCCTCGATCAGCGTGCACACCCAGTAGGCCTGGCGGCCCTCGCCGCAGGCGCGCTCGATGCGCTGCACCACCTCCGGGCGGCGCTCGTCGGCGACGACCACGGTTTTCACCGGCGTGCGCCCCGGGGGCAGCTCGTCGATCAACGAGACGTCGAGATCCGCGTAGGCGCTCATGGCCAGCGTGCGCGGGATGGGGGTGGCGGTCATGATCAGCTGGTGGGGCGTCAGCCCCCCGGCCTCGCCCTTTTCCCGCAGCGCCAGGCGCTGGTGCACGCCGAAGCGGTGCTGCTCGTCGATGATCGCCAGGCCCAGGCGCTCAAAGTGCACGTCGTCCTGAAACAGCGCGTGGGTGCCCACCACCATGCGCGCGCGGCCGTCGGCGATGGCGGCCTTGGTGTCCAGCCGCGCCTTGCCCTTGAGCTTGCCGGCGAGCCAGGCCACGTCGATGCCCAGCGGCTCGAACCACGCCTGGAAGGCGCGATAGTGCTGCTCGGCAAGGATCTCCGTGGGCGCCATGATCGCCGCCTGGCAGCCGCTTTCCAGGGCGGCAAGCGCGGCCATGGCCGCCACTACGGTCTTTCCCGAGCCCACGTCGCCCTGAACGAGCCTGAGCATGGGCGCCGGGCGGGCGAGATCGAGGAGAATTTCTTCGAGCACCCGCTGCTGGGCGCCGGTCAGGGCAAAGGGCAGCTGGGTCAGGAACCGCGCCTGCAGGCCGCGCCCGTCGGAGAGCGGAGGCGCGCCGTCCTGCTGAATGCGCTGGCGCACCTCGCGCAGGCTGAGCCGGTGGGCCAACAGCTCCTCCAGCGCCAGCCGCCGGGTGGCCGGGTGCCGGCCGGCCCCCAGCTGCTCGATGTCTGCCTCCGGCGGCGGCTGGTGCAGAAACTCAAGGCTCCTGTGCAGCCCGGGCAGCGCAAACTGCCGGCGCAGGGCATCGGGCAGCACCTCGGGCAGCGCCTCGGGCTCGCGTTCGAGCAGGCCCAGCGCCTGCTTGACCAGGGCGCGCAGGCGCGGCTGGTTGAGCCCTTCGGTGGTGGGGTAAATGGGAGTGAAATGCTCCTCCACCGGAGGCTGGTTGTCCGCTTCCACCAGCCGATACTCCGGGTGATAAAGCTCAAGCCCGGTGGCGCCGGCCCGGGCCTCGCCGAAGGCGCGCACCCGCACGCCGGGGCGCATTTGCTGCTGCTGGGCCGGCGAGAAGTGGAAAAACCGCAGGCTAATGATACCGCTGCCGTCGCGCAGGCGAACCAGCAGGCTGCGCCGACGCCCCTTGACCACGTCACCGGCGGTGACCTCGCCTTCGATCACCGCTTCCTGACCGGCCCGCAGGCTGCCCACGGGCGTCAGCCGAGTGCGGTCCTGGTAGCGCAGCGGCAGGTGAAACAAAAGATCGCTGATCCGCTCCAGGGAAAGCCGGCCGAGCTTTGCGGCCAGCGCCTCGCCCACGCCCTTGAGCGCGGTGACCGGCGCCTCAAGAGAGCTCATGCCACCTCGACGGCGCCGTTGACCGGCTGCCGGCAGCGCTCGGCGGCGCGGATCAGCGCCTCGATGGCCTGAGGCCGGGGGAAGCTTGCCCGCCAGGCAACGGCCACGGTGCGCGACGGCGCCGGCGGCACAAACGGCCGGCTGATCAGCATCGAGTGATCGTGGTTCTCGCTGCCCAGCGCCGACTGCGGCAGCACGGTGATACCCAGCCTGGAGGCCACCATGTGGCGGATGGTCTCCAGCGAGCCGCCCTCGGCAATCAGCGTATTGCTGGGGCTATTGAGCTTTTGGCTGATCGCCGGGCAGGCTTCGAGAATCTGGTCGCGAAAGCAGTGGCCTTCGCCCAGCAGCAGCAGGCGTTCGTCCAGCAGGTCTTCCTTGTGGATGGCCTCGCGCTCGGCCCAGCGGTGGCCGGCGGGGAGCAGCACCTCAAAGCGCTCCTCGTAAATCGGGCGGTTGAGCACGTCGGTTTCGGTGAACGGCAGCGCGACGATGATGGCGTCGAGCTCGCCGCTTCTCAGCTTGCCGCGCAGAGTGCCGGTGAGCCCTTCTTCGATATACAGCGGCATCTGCGGCGCGGCCTTGGCGATCTCGGGTATCAGGTGGGGAAACAGATAAGGCCCGATGGTATAGATCGCGCCGATGCGCAGCGGCGTGGCCAGCTGGTCCTTGCCCTCGCTGGCCATGGCGTAGATCTGGCTGCTCTGCTCGAGGACGCGCTGGGCCTGGGCAACGATTTTTTCCCCCAGCGGGGTCACCTGCACCGTGGACTTGGAGCGTTCGAACAGCGGCACGGCAAGCTCTTCCTCGAGCTTCTTGACCGCCACGGACAGCGTCGGCTGGGAGACGTGGCAGCGCTCGGCGGCGCGACCAAAGTGGTGCTCCTGAGCCAGGGTTACGATATAGCGGAGTTCTGTTAGAGTCATGGTGGTGCCCGTGGCATCCTCCGTGATAAGCGTGCTGGCGGCATTCTCGTCGAGTGATGCCCTGTCTGATAGTGAGGGTCTATCAACAGGGTGCGCTTTGTCAAAAGCGCCTGTCCAACAGGAGTCAAATGGTGAAACCAAGCGTACTGATTATCGGCTGTGGCGATTTAGGCACGACGCTCGGGCGCGAGCTTGCGGCCGAAGGCCACCGGGTCATCGGCGTGCGCCGCCACGCCGATGCCCTGGCCGACACCGGCATCGAGCCCCTGGCGCTGGACCTTGCCACCCTCGACGGCAAAGGCGCGGAGGCGCTGCCCGAAGCGGACTACGTGATCTACACCGTCAGCGCCGACCGCTTTGAAGAAAGCGCCTACCAGAGCGCCTACCCCGACGGCCTGAAGCGCGTGCTCGGCGTGCTTGAACAGCACGCCACCCCGCCCAGGCGGCTATTTTTCGTCTCTTCCACCAGCGTCTACGGCCAGCAGGAAGGCGAGGTCATCAACGAACAGAGCCCGGCCAGCGCCCAGAGCTTCTCGGGCCTTCTGATGCGCGAGGCGGAGCAGGCGCTGCTGGACCACGCCATCCCCGGCACCGTGGTGCGCTTCTCGGGTATTTACGGTCCCGGGCGCGACCGCCTGATCCGCCAGGTCGCCGAAGGCCGGGTCGCCGCGGTCACTCCGGAAATCTACACCAACCGTATTCACCGCGACGACTGCACCGGCATTCTCTACCACCTGATCCAGCGCCAGGAGCGCGGCGACGGCGTGGAAACGCTGTATCTCGGCAGCGACAGCGAACCTGCCACCCAGCACGACGTCATGAGCTGGATGGCGCAAAAGCTTGAGGTCGAAGCCACCGAGACCATGCAGTCGCCCCTGCGCCGGCGCGCCAGCAAGCGCTGCGACAATACCCGCATCGTCGACAGCGGCTACGAGTTCCGCTACCCGACCTTCCGCGAAGGCTACGCCCAGGTGCTCGAAGCCGGCGGCTTTCTGCCCCGGCCAACCTCCGCGCAGTCCTGAAGCGCCGCCGGGGCGCCAGCCTGACGCCCCGGCGGCGAGCCAGATCGTGCAGGTCAGTCGCCCAGCACCATCACCGCTTCGGCTTCGACCCGAGCGCCCTTGGGCAACGCCTTGACGCCGACGGCCGCGCGGGCGGGGTAGGGCTCGGCAAAGAACTCTTCCATCACGCCGTTGACCACGCCAAAGTGCTCAAGCTCGGTGAGATAAAGGTTGAGCTTGACGATATCCCCCAGGCTGCCGGCGGCCTCTTCGCACACCGCCTTGAGGTTGGTGAACACCCGGCGGGCCTGGGCTTCCACGTCGCCTTCTACCAGCGCCATGGTCGCCGGGTCCAGCGGGATCTGCCCGGATATGTACACGGTATTGCCCGCCTTGATGGCCTGGGAATACGGGCCGATGGCGGCCGGAGCTTTTTCGGTATTGATGGCTGCCTTGTTACTCATTGGACCGGTCTCCTTGGTGGATAACAACTAGGGTTAGCAAACGGGTAGATGACAGTTTGTTAAATGACAACAACGGCGCACTCTGACGCAGTACGCCGATAGCACGGGAAGCGATTGATGCCGGGCTACTGGCCCAGCCGGTAGATTTTTTCCACGTTGGGCAAGTTGCGGATGCGCTTGATGATGCGCGCCAGGTGCACGCGGCCTTTGACGGCCAGCGTCAGATTGACCGAGGACAGGCGCGCGTCGCGCTCCTCGATGCCGATACGCTCGACGTTGGCCTCGGCGTCGGTCACCACGCCGGCAAGCTCGGCCACCAGCCCCCGGCGGCTTTCCACCTCGATGCGCAGCGCGACAAGAAAATCCTCATCGATATCCTCCGCCCACTCGAGCGTAAACAGCTTGTCGGGATGGTCCTTGTCGACGAGGTTCTTGCACTCGGCGCGGTGCACCACCAGCCCCTTGCCGGCGGAAAGGTGGCCCACGACGTCGTCGCCGGGCAGCGGGTGGCAGCAGCGGGCGAAGTTGGTGACCATGCCTTCGCTGCCGCTGATCACCACCGGCTGCTGGCTTCTGGCCTCGCTGCCTGAGGGCAGCGTCTGGCCGTCCAGCAGATCGATCAGGTGGCGCGCCACCACGTAGGCCATGTGCCGGCCAAGCCCGATGGACTCCAGCAGCGAGTCCATGTCTTCGACGTCGAGCTCTTCAAGGGCGTGCTGGATCAGGCCCTCGTCCAGCGCCTCGACGCTGGTGTCAAACCCGGATAGCGCCTTGTTCAACAGCCGGCGGCCCAGGTGGATCGCCTCGTTGCGCTGCTGATGCTTGAGCGCGTGGCGAATGGCCGAGCGCGCCTTGGCGGTACCCACGAAGTTGAGCCAGGCCACGTTGGGGCGCGCCGCCGGCGCGGTGATGATATCCAGCGTCTGGCCGCTTTCCAGCCGGGTCGACAGCGGCGCCAGCTGGCGATCGATGCGGCAGGCGATACAGCTGTTGCCGATATCGGTGTGCACGCTGTAGGCGAAGTCGATTACCGTCGCCCCTCGGGGAAGCTCCATGATGTCGCCCTTGGGCGTGAACACATAGATATCGTCGGGGAAAAGGTCGTTTTTGACGTGCTCGATGAACTCCAGCGAATCGCCGGCGTGGCGCTGCATTTCCAAAAGCCCCTTGACCCAGGTCCGCGCCCGTTCGCGGCTGCCTTCGGCAATCGGGTGGTCGGTCTGGCCCGCCTTGTAAAGCCAGTGGGCGGCAATGCCGTTGTTGGCCATGGCCTCCATTTCCCGAGTGCGGATCTGAACTTCCACGGGCATGCCCCGGGGGCCGAACAGCGTGGTGTGCAGGCTCTGGTAGCCGTTGGCCTTGGGTATGGCAATATAGTCCTTGAAGCGCCCGGGCACCGGCTTATAGAGGTTGTGCACCACGCCCAGGATGCGATAGCAGCTGGCGACGTTGTCGGTAATGATGCGAAAGCCGAACACGTCCATGATCTCGGCGAAGGGTTTGCGCTGGTCGCGCATTTTCCGGTAGATCGACAGCAGGTGCTTCTGGCGCCCCATGACCGTGCCGCCCAGCCCTTCGTCTTCGAGGCTTTGCTGCATGGCATCCTGCACCTGACGCATGGCGCTGCGGCGATTGCCCCGGGCGCTGACCACGGCGCGCTTGATGCGCTCGGCGCGCATGGGATGAATCGCCTGAAAGGCCAGATCCTCAAGCTCGATGCGGATGGTGTTGATGCCCAGCCGGCCGGCCACCCGGGCGTAGATTTCCAGGGTTTCCCGGGCGATGCGGCGTTTCTTGTCCGGCCGCAGCGCCCCCAGGGTACGCATGTTGTGCAGCCGGTCGGCGAGCTTGACGATGATCACGCGGATATCCCGGGACATCGCCAGCACCATCTTCTGAAAGTTTTCCGCCTGGGCGACGGCCTTGTCTTCAAAGGCAATCTGGGTGAGCTTGGAGACGCCGTCCACCAGCTCGGCCACCGCCTCGCCGAACTGGGAGGCCACCGCCGGCTTGTCGACGCTGGTGTCTTCGATGACGTCGTGCAGCATGGCGGCCATCAGACTCTGATGGTCCATGTGCATGTTGGCAAGGATATTGGCCACCGCCAGCGGGTGGGTTACGTAGGCTTCGCCGGAGCGGCGATGCTGGCCGTCGTGGCACTGTTCGGCGTAGTAGAAGGCGCGTTTGACCTGCTGGATTTCGTCCGGGGGAAGATAGCCGCCAAGTCGATCCGCCAGGTCATCAATGGTAAACATTCACCGCGCCTCTGTGGGTCTCAGGGGATGCCGGGCTGCTATTCGTCCAGGGGCACGCCGGTATCCGCCGGGCGCGGGCGCTCCGGCGCCTCCACCGGCTCGTCCAGCACGCTGCGGTCGACCAGACCGGCGGCAATCTCGCGCAGCGCCATGACGGTGGGCTTGTCGTTTTCCCAGGGCAGCTGGGCATCCCGGGAGCCCCGCGCCAGCTGACGCGAACGCTGGCTGGAAATCATCACCAGCTGAAAACGATTTTCCACGTTGTCCAGACAATCTTCGACGGTAACACGAGCCATGGGCGTCTTCCTGTAATAGTCATTCGCCGAGCCGATGCGGGATCGACCCGGGCACAAGGGGGTAACAAGCGTTACGCTGACACCGGGTAGCCTACTCGACGCCGGTCTATCGTGACAAGAGCCGCGCCGTGGCGGCGCGCGTCACGACAGCAGCGCCTCGAGCAGCGGCGTGTGGCGTTCGCGAATCAGGGCCGTGGTCAGCCGCCGGCTGATGACCAGCGCGCGCAGCTCTTCGAGGGCAGTGGTGAAGTCATCGTTGATGACGATGTAGTCGTACTCGTCGTGGTGCGACATCTCGCTGATCGCATCCTGCATGCGCCGCTCGATCACCGCGTGGACATCGGTGCCGCGGCCGGCCAGCCGGCGTTCCAGCTCCTCCCGTGAGGGCGGCAAAATGAAGATCGACACCGCCCCGGGCATCTTTTCGCGCACCTGGCGCGCGCCCTGCCAGTCGATTTCCAGAATCACGTCCTGGCAGGCATCCAGGCGCTTTTGAACCGCTCGCTGCGAGGTGCCGTAGTAGTTACCGAACACCCGGGCGTACTCGAAAAATTCACCGCGCTCCGCCATCGCCTCGAACTCGGCGGTCTCGGTGAAGTGATAGTTGACGCCGTCCACTTCGCCTTCCCGGCGCTCGCGGGTGGTGTGCGACACGGAAACCTGAATGCCGCTCAGGCTGTCGACCAGCTCGCGCACCAGGCTGGTTTTCCCGGCCCCGGAGGGGGCGGATACAACAAAAAGCGTACCTTGGGACATGACGCGCTTCCCTAACCTCGGCAATAACGCCGCCTTGGCGACACAGCAGCAGGATGAATAAAAAGCTGGCGCCGCCGCGCGCCACCCGCAGGGGCAGCATCCGGCGCCAACGGTTACCGCAGTGATGAAAACGCTGGATTATCGCATATCCGGCGCCGGGACTGTAGCGTTATTGTCGCTCTCGCGACGCTCCATGCGCTGCCCGAGCACGAACAGCGCAAGCCCGGTGAGGGCCAGGACGGTGCCCACCAGGCCGGTGCTCGACCAGCCAAGCTCGGCGCTGATGGCAAGCCCGGCGAGCCAGGCCCCCAGGGCGTTGGCCGCATTGAAGGCGGCGTGGTTCAGCGAAGCGGCCATGGTCTGGGCATCTTCGGCGACGTCCATCAGCCGAGTCTGCAGCGCCGGCGCCAGGGCAATGCTGGTGCCCACCAGCGCCACCGAGACAAGCCCCGTCCAGACGTTGTTGGCGGCGAAGAAAAACAGCCCCTGAACGACCGCGCACCAGACGATGATTCGCGGTATGGCGCGCAGCAGGTTCCTGTCCGCGGCGCGACCGCCCACCACGTTGCCGAAAAGCGTGCCCAGCCCGAATACCGCCAGCACCAGCGGTCCCAGGGCTTCGCTCATGCCTGCCTGGCGGGTCAGCGTGGGCATCGCATAGCTGAAAACGGCAAACATGCCGCCACAGCCGATACAGGCCACGGAAAGCGTCATCAGTACGCGGCGCTTGAGCAGGGCAGACAGCTCGCGTAGCGGGCTTGCGCCTTCGTCCACCGGCTGCACCGGCACCCACAGGCGAATGCACAGCGCGGTCATCAGCGCGTTGACGCCCACCGCACCGAAGGCAATCTGCCAGCCGAACTGACTACCCGCCCAGGTGCCCAGCGGCGCGCCGATGAGAATCGCCACGGTGAGCCCCAGCATCACCCGGGAGACCGCCCGGGCGCGCTGGTCCACCGGCACGGCGCCGGCCGCCACCAGCGCGGCGACGCCGAAATAGGCACCGTGGGGCAGCCCGGCGACAAAGCGCAGCGCCACAAAGGAGACAAACCCCGGCGCCAGCGCGCTTGCCACGTTGCCCGCGGCAAACAGCAGCATCAGCGCCATGAGCAGGCCGCGCCGGGGCGCCCGGGCCGCCAGCGCGGCGATCAGCGGCGCGCCGACCACCACGCCCAGCGCATAGCTGCTGATGGCATAGCCCGCCTGGGGAACGGTCACGGCCAGGTCGGCGGCTACCCGGTTCATCAGCCCCATGATGACAAACTCGCAGGTGCCGATGCCAAAGCCGCCCAGCGCCAGCGAAAACTCGGCCAGACGCGGGTGGGCAGCGCGGCCGGGCGTTGACTGCGGCATGAAGACTCCTGAACGATGGCTGTCGTCGACATTAATGGACACAGGAAAATACCATGCCCCACCGTGACCTTGAACCTGGCGACCTTGAGCATGCCCTGCAGGCGCTGACCGGCCAGGATACCGATATCGCCCGGGCGCTGCCCCAGGTCGGCGTACCCGAGCTGCGCCGGCGGGACAAGGGGTTTGCCACGCTGCTCGGCACCATTGTCAGCCAGCAGATATCCCTTGAGGCCGCGCGCGCCATTAGCGGGCGCCTGAAGGAGCGCCTGCCGGCGTTAAGCGCCCGCGCCATTGTCGCCGCCGACGGCCAGACGCTGCGCGACGCCGGGCTTTCCTGGCGCAAGGTGGAATACGCCCAGGGGCTCGCCGAGGCCGAACTGTCGGGCACCTTCAACGCCGCCGCCCTTGAAACCATGAGCGACGCCGACGCCGTTGCCGCCATCACCGCCCTGCGCGGTTTCGGCCGCTGGAGCGCGGAGATCTACCTGATGTTCTCACTGGCGCGCGACGACATCTTCCCCGCCGACGATCTGGCCCTGCGCGCTGCCCTGGGCAAGCTGAAAAGGCTGGATGAGCGCCCCACCCCCGGCCAGTCGCGCCGCCTGGTGGAGCACTGGGCACCCCACCGCAGCGCCGGGGCGCTGTTTCTGTGGCACTATTATCGCAACACCCCGCGCGACACGCCGGTCTAGACGGCCGGGTTTACGGTTTACAGGCCAATATCCGCCTGGCCGACGGCAAGCAGGAATAGCGCAATCACGGCAAAGTGCCCGGGGTACCAGGCAAGCCATACCCGCCGCGGCATCAGCCAGGGCGACTTGGGAATCAGTGCGCAGGCCCCGGCAGCGAGCAGCAGCACGCATAGCGTGGTTACCACGGTAAACGACTTGGCCGTATCGGAGCTGTTCATCATGCCGGCGACCGCCAGCAGCGGCAGGCAGGCGGCGACGGCCCCAAGGCGCGAGGCAAGCGCCGGGCCTGCGCGAAACAGCGGGCCGATGGCCAGCATGAAAAACGGCACCAGCAACAGCCCCAGGTGCGAATATTCCACCCAGGGGCCAATGAGGTACCACGCCACTGCCACCAGCACGGCCTCCAGGGCCAGCCGCCCGGCTACCGCGGAGTCCTGCTGCCAGCGCCGTGGCAGCCGCGTCAGCCAGGCACCGGCCAACAGCCCCAGCCCCAGCGTAAAGCAGATGTTGAACTGCACCAGCGCCTCCCGGGGCATCAGCTGGTAGGGCAGCTGCGCCACCACGCCAATCACCATCACCCGGCGGGCATAGCGCACCGGGTTGCGCGTGTTGAAAAGGCCGTGCCAGGCCACCATGCCGGCAAACAGCGGAAAGGCAATGCGCCCCACGGTGCTGTCGACCCAGCCAAGCCCCCAGCTACCCGTGGCCACGTAGCGCGCCACGTGGTCCAGCGTCATGGTAATCAGCGCCAGCCACTGCCCCCAGCTCGCCCAGTCGGACGACGGGCGAGCTGGCGCGGCACTGGCCGAGGGCGAGGTCACGGAAGAAGCCGGCGGCGACGGCTGAGGGCTTGGCGCAGTAGAAGACATGGGGGCACTCCAGATAGTCGGGTTGCCATGAAGACAGCCGCCCGCACGGCAAGTTCGCCGCCCTTCACGCCCGGGCAGGCGAGTTCAAGATTGTTGCGCAAAGTCCCGGCCGGCCACCTGACGAAACGCCGCCGCATCCTGCTCGCTGAAAAAGCACAGCGTGACCCTGAGCGCCGGGTAGTTCGGCAGCTCATCCTCCATCACCCGGAGTACGACCTGGGCGGCCTCGTCGAACGGATAGCCGTACACCCCGGTGGAGATCGCCGGGAAGGCAATGCTCTGGCAGTCGCGCTCGCCGGCCAGGCGCAGCGCGTTGCGGTAGCAGTCGGCCAGCAGCCCGGACTTGTCCTCGTTCTTGGCGTACACCGGCCCCACGGTGTGAATCACGTAGCGCGCCGGCAGGTTGAAGCCGTCAGTGAGCGCGACCTGGCCGTCCGGCAGGCCGTCGGGCCAGTCGCTGTTGCGCAGCCGCTGGCAGGCCGCCTTCAGCTCCGGGCCGGCGGCGCGGTGAATCGCGCCGTCGACGCCCCCGCCGCCCATCAGGCTATGGTTGGCGGCGTTGACGATGGCATCCACATCAAGCGCGGTGATATCGCCGGTAATGACCTTTAAACGGGAGTCAATCGCTGTCGACATGGCAGGCTCCTCCAAAGCGGGATGGAAAGGCCATCATCGTCCCTGTCGCCAACGCCTGGCAAGGCAGAAGCGCCATTGTCAAACGCGCCTTGTGCCTCCACATTCATTGTGACCGCCAACAACTGAGGAGACATCACATGAGCCAACGCGACGCCTACGAACAGAAACTGCGTGCCAAGCTGGACGAATGGCAGGCCGAAATCGAGCGGCTCCGCGCCAGGGCCCGGAGCGCCGAGGCCGATGCCCGGCTCAAGCAGGAACAGGAAGAAGAGGCCGACCGTCTGGAGCAGAAACGCGAGGAAATGCGCGAGCGGCTGAACCGGCTGCGCGACTCGAGCGACGACGCCTGGGACGACATCAAGGACGGCGCCGAACGCGCCTGGAGCTCGGTCAGCGACGCCTTCAACAAGGCCCGCTCGCGGTTCAAGTAAGCCCCACTCTCAACGCCTCGGTATCGCCCGGGGCGTTCTCAACGAGCTGACCACCCCCGAGGCCGACAAGCACACCGGCCACGCCAACCAGCTGATGTCAGCTGATGAACAGAGGCTTTTCTACACGGCAACGGCATAGCGCGTACTGCGGCCGCCGCCGGGCAGCTGGCACAGGCAGCGCTTTTCCAGCAGGTCGGTCAAATCGCGGGTTGCCGTGGCTTTACTCACTTTCGCCAGCGCCCTGTATTGACGCGCATTGATGCCGTGGGCAAATTCATCGCCGGCCGTGTCCAGTAGCCGATTCAGCACTTGAATCTGACGCGCATTGAGTACGGTGGCCGCATGGCGCTGCCAGAAGTGCGCCTTGGTCAAAACGCGATCGACCTGGCACAGGGCCTGCTGCAGCGCCTCTTTCAGCGTCTGCACAAACCAGACAAGCCACGGGGTAATATCAAGACTGCCGCTCTGGGCCTGCTCCAGATGGTCATAATAGGCTTGCCGGCGATCCATGATCGCAGCACTCAAGGAATAAAAGTGTACCGACTGGCGCTCCGCCTGGGCCAGCGCACGATCCGTGACGGCTCGCGTCACGCGGCCGTTGCCATCGTCAAACGGATGCAGAGCCAGCAGCCAAAGATGAGCGATACCGGCCCTTAGCAGCGGATCAAGCTCCGCAGGCGGGTGGTTAAACCACTGCACAAAAGCGTCAAGCTCGGCGTTCAGGTGCTTTCTCGGCGGCGCTTCAAAATGCACGCGAGGCTGGTTGATACGCCCCGATACCACCTGCATCGGCTGCTCGCTGCGTAACGCCCCGATGCGGATGCGGGATATCACCCCTTCCCCATAGGGGAACAGCATCGACTGCCAGCGACACAGCTGCTCAAGTGACAGCGGCGTATCCGGCTCGTGGGTCGCCATCAGCAAAAGCTCGACGAGCGACTCCGCTTCCGGCGTGGTTCGTCCTTGAACGCCAGCCTGCTCAAGGCCCAGGTGGCGCGTGACGGATGAGCGCACCGAACCGACGTCCAGATACTCACCTTCGATTTCGCTGGTACGAATCGCGTTCTTGATCAAGGCGTCTCTTTCCAATTCCCGATCAAGATCACCGGCAGACGCTTCAGCGCGCCCCAAAAGCCGCCCCTGAAGCAGGCGCACGGCGTTCAATTCAGGGCCAAGCACGGCCGCGTGCCAGACAAATTGCGGCCAGTCGGGCCGCTCCCAGATATACATGAGCCAAATACCCCGCCTATTCGGATCATTTTATGAGCCGATTATGGCAAATATTCGGCTCAGCCGACACGTTTCGGCACATGCAGCGTCTGGCTGCGTCAAAAATACAGCGTGCCGGTGAGGCTGGCGCTGCGCTCGGCGCCGGGCACTTCGCCGTAGGGCGCGTAGGCGCGGTCCAGCAGGTTGTAAAGGTCGAGCCCCAGGTCAAAATGCTCGCTGTGCCCCAGCCCCAGGCGGACATTCAGCGTGCCGTAGCCCGACGAGCGCGAGGTCAGCTCGCCCTCGGCGTTGCGCAGCTTCGCGCCGCTTTCCCCGCGGGCGTACAGATCGGCGTCGAACATTAACGTGTCGGATACCGGCCTTGCGTGGCGTACCCCCGCGCGCCCACCGAGGCGCGGCGTGCCGCTGTCGGTAGTGGTCACGCGGCCATAGTCCAGCTCGCGCTCGAGCACGCTGCCGCTGGCGTAAAGCGTGGTGGTATCAAGCGTCGGCAGGTCGTATTCCGCCCGCAGCTCAAGCCCGGTGGTATTGGCCCGGTCCACGTTGATGAAGCGGCGCGGTGCGGGCCCGGGGCCGGCGGCGGGCAGGTCTTCTTCACCGATGTAGTCCCTGGCTCGGGTGTGAAACAGCGTGGCATCCAGCGTGACCGGGCCGCCGCGATAGCGCGCGCCAAGCTCGAGCGTATTGGCGCGCTCCGGCGACAGATCGGGGTTGCCGTAAACCGCGGTGCCGCTGGCGCTGGTGGTTAAAAACAGCTGCTCTAGCGTGGGGTAGGAATAGCCCTGAGCCAGATTGGCGCGCAGCGACCAGTCGTCGCTTGGCCGGTGGACCAGGCTCAGCGAGCCCAGCAGCCGCTCGTCGCTGTTGTCGGCGAGGGGCTTGTCGCTGCTGGCGTCCAGGCTGGCATCGACCAGATACCCCCGCGCACCGAGGTAAAGCGTGGTAGCGTCATCCAGCGAAAACGCCTGCTGGGCATAGCCGGAAAACGTCTCGATGTGGGCCTCGTCGGTAACCGTGCTGACCTGCTGCTGACCCTGCGGCGGCGGAAACGGCAGAAACACCCGGGAAGTTTTGTCCGTATCCAGCGCGTCGCGTTCGTACTCGGCCCCCACCAGCGTTTGGCCGACGGGCATCAAATCCAGCTCGGCCTGAGCGTTGACGCCGTAGGTGATCTGACGGTCGTCGCTTGCGCTGCCAATGGCCCGGCCGGTGGCCATTTCGGCCTGACTTTCAAAGCGCCGCTCCACGGTCTGGTAGTAGGTGCTGGCCTTGAGTTCGTCAAGCCAGGGCGCAAGCTTCGTGCCCTCGTAAAACAGGCCGCCCTTGCGCAGATCGCGCTGGGGCAGAGTTACCGCAAAATCGGTAAAGCCGGCCGGCGGCGGGCTGTAAACGTCTGCCTCGAGCCGATACTGATCGGCCTTGAACGCCAGGTAGTGTTTCTCGCTTACCTGATAGCCCAGATGGGTCGAGAGCTGGTCAAAGGAATGGCCGGTGTTGTCCAGGGTGCCATCGGGCGTGCGGCGGTCGCCCTCGTCGCCCGCGCCGGCGGAGACCCGCCAGTCCACATCGCCGCTCGCCCCCTGAAGCGTAGCGCTGGTGCTGCCGCCCTGAGTGGCGGTGTGGCCGGTTGCCGTGACGCTGCCGGAAAGCGGCGCCTCGCCGCCGCGCCGGGTAATGATATTGACGACCCCGCCGATGGCGTTGGAGCCGCTCAATACCGACGACGGCCCGCGCACCACTTCGATTCGCTCGATGGTGGAAGGGTCCAGCAGCAGCGGCGCGCCGTGCGGGGAATGGTCGCTCAGGGCATGGCCGTCAATTTGCACGTTCACCCGCCGGGAAGTTTCCCCGCGCAGGGTAATGCGCGGCATGCCCGGCGAGCCATTGTCGTAAACCGTAAGCCCCGGCACGTCGCGCAGCAGATCGGCGACGCTTGACGTGGATGCGCGCCCCAGCTCTTCAGCGCCGACCACGGAGATGGAGGCCGGGTTATCGAATACCGACGTCTGCTGGCCGGTACCGAGCACCACCAGCGTATCCAGCGACTTCGGCTCGTCGGCCTGAACGCTTCCGGCACCGGCCAGCAGCAGGCCTGCCGCCAACCAACGTATGGCTTCCCTGTGACTCAGCATCCTCATCTCCTGTAGGCCCGGCTCTTCGCTGTGCGACGGCATAACAGGTATATAAAACGATTCTTCACTGAGCCTCAAACACGAAAATGAGGTCCGATGATCTATATCAAGCAGGGCGAATATTTACCGCTGCATAAACCAGTGTTTGACCCCAATGACCGGCTGTTCGGCCACGGTAGTAAAGCCAAAGCGTTCGTAGAGCCGGACGTTGGCCGTCAGGTCGGTTTCGAGATAGCCGACCAGCTGGCGCTCGCTTAGCTCGTCGCAAAGCCGCTGAAAAAGCGCGCTGCCGATGCCCTGGCCTTGCTGCTGCGGCGCTACCGCCATCGGGCCGAGGTGAGCGTGCCGAGGCATTTGGGCGTCCTGCTGCGCCCAGACCCGCGTCCAGCGGTACACCCGCCACATACCGCGCGGCCCGCTCGCTGAAAACAGGGCAGGCAAGGCGCGAAGCTTATCCACAAGCGCCGGCTGGCAGCGCCCGGGCAGGGAAAGCCCGGCCACGCCGACAAGCTCACCCTCGATAAACGCGCCCAGCACCAGCCCGCTCGTCGCCTGGCGGCGCATAAACGGCGCAAACATCGCGCCAAGCGCTCGGCGGCGCGTCTCCGGGTCGTTGCCAAACGCCTGAATATGCGTAGGGTTATCGCGCATGCCCCGCCCCAACAGCGCGCTGGCGGCGGGTATCTGTGCGACGGCGAGGCAACGTATGCTAAAGGACTGCGGCTGTTTCATATCGACCATAGTGCCTAATCCTGAGGCCAAGGAGCCAGCTTTGCTGCCTGATAGTAAAACCGTGGGGCTGTTTTTCCTCACCGCGCTTGCCGAAATCGTCGGCTGCTACCTGCCCTATTTATGGCTGCGGGAGGGCAAAACGGCCTGGCTTTTAATCCCCGGCGCGCTGAGCCTTGCCGCCTTTGCCTGGCTGCTGACGCTGCACCCCACCGCCGCCGGCCGGGTCTACGCGGCCTACGGCGGGGTGTATGTCTTTACCGCGATCCTGTGGTTGTGGGTGGTGGACGGCATCAAACCCACGGCGTGGGATCTGGCCGGCTCCGCCGTGGCACTGCTGGGCATGGCGATCATCATGCTGGGGCCGCGGGCGGCTTGAGGATACAATAATATCCAAAAAAGCCTTAAAACGGCTATAATAGACATTACTGTATCCACTAGTGCCCGATATGCCGCGTTTTCTCTTGCTGGATGATACCGACGTACAACAGGCGTTTGCCGCCCACCTGCGTCGCCGGCGTGAAGAAGAAGGGCTTTCCCGGGAGGCGCTGGCCGAGCGCAGCACCGTACCGGCCTCTACGCTGAAAAAGTTCGAGCTGACCGGGAAAATTTCCTTCCGTCAGCTGCTGCTGCTCTGGCAGTGCCTGGACGACCTGCAGCGCCTGTATGAGCTGACCCAGGCCCCCAGTCAGGATCGCCACCGTCAACCCACCTCCATCGAAGAGGTGCTGAAAGATGGCTTTTAGGATCATCAATCACACGGGACTCGACATTTAGGCGATAGTGCTCGATTTGTCGCGTCACCTGTCGGGAGCCCTCCTGACGAACTATCCGGAATTTCCGGATAGTTGCCTCTGGCGAGAGCTCTTCCTCAGTGTAAATATTGCCCAAATGCTCGTTGATGGTGCGCACATCTTTCTGATATAGCTCGGCCATGGCCGCCTGTGGCAGCCATCTTGTCGGGGTGGCCTTCGGACACCGACTCGGAGGTAAACAAAGTATCGTGCTCAAAGTGGCAATTGATGTGAACTCGGCCATCATCACTGGTGAACATCACCAGCTCATCAGACGGCGCTTCCTGTCGACTATCGTCACTCATAAGCTTGCTCCTTACTGAAGGTAGCGCTGCCTAAGCGCCTGATAAAAGGGCAATGTGCTCCACTACTCAATATTCTGCACCTGCTCGCGCATCTGCTCGATGAGCACCTTGAGTTCCACCGCGCGGCGGGTGGTCTCGGCGACCAGGGATTTGGACGAGAGCGTATTGGCTTCGCGGTTGAGCTCCTGCATCAGAAAGTCCAGCCGACGGCCCTTGGGGCCGGGCTGGGCAAGCTGGTGGTCAACTTCCTCGACGTGAGCCTCCAGCCGGTCGAGCTCTTCGGCAACGTCGCTTTTTTGCGCCACCAGCACCAGCTCGGCCTCAAGCCGCTGAGGATCAAACTCGGTTTGAGCGGTGTCCAGGCGCTCCAGCAGCTTTTCGCGCTGGGCCTGCTGTATGTCCGGCATCAGCGCGCGCACGGCGGCCACTTCACGGCGCACGTCTTCAAGCCGGGTAGCGATCATCCCGGCAAGCTTTTCCCCTTCCCGGGCCCGGGCGTCAATCAGTTCGTCCAGCGCCCGCTCGAACAGCGATCGGGCGGCGGTGAGAACGACGTCGCTATCCTGACGGCCGGTTTCCAGCACGCCGGGCTGGTTGAGCAGATCCAACGCGGTGGGCGCGGCGGTGCCGGGGACTTCGCGCTGGACGACTTCCAGCGCGCGGGCAAGCTCGGCCAGGTAGGCGGTGTTGACCGCCGGGGCGTGGCCGGCTTCCGCGGTGTCCAGGCGCAGAGTGCACTCTACCTTGCCCCGGGCCAGGCGCTGGCGCAGGGCCTCGCGCAAAGTCGGCTCAAGCCCTCGCAGCGGCTCGGGCAGGCGGAAGGTCGGCTCCAGATAGCGCTGGTTCACCGAGCGCAGCTCTATCTGAAGGGTGCCAAAGCCTTCGGCCTGCTCTGCGCGGGCAAAGGCGGTCATGCTGTGAACGATCGTAGGGGTCGTGTGGGCTGTAGCGGACATATCGGCTCCCGGATAAATGCTTTCGCGCCAGTTTATCCGATAATCCGCCGAAGCCGGGCAAGGCATGTACAATGACCGGCCCGATTTTCGTCTTTACCTATCCAGAATAACCACGAGGTAACCCATCATGAGCAAGGTGTCTCAACCCGAGGTCATCCGCCCCAGCGACCGTGCGCCCGACGAGCCCCGGGCCGTGCGGCTAACGCGGAACTACACACGCCACGCCGAGGGCTCGGTGCTGGTGGAGTTTGGCGATACCAAAGTGCTGTGTAACGCAAGCGTGGAGGCCGGCGTGCCACGCTGGCTTCGGGGCAAGCGCCAGGGCTGGATCACCGCCGAATACGGCATGCTGCCGCGCGCGACCCATACCCGGGGCGGGCGCGAGGCTACCCGGGGCAAACAGGGCGGGCGCACGCTGGAAATCCAGCGGCTGATCGGGCGCAGCCTGCGCGCGGCGGTGGATCTGAAAAAGCTCGGCGAGTTCACCATCACCATGGACTGCGACGTCATTCAGGCCGACGGCGGTACCCGCACCGCGGCGATTACCGGCGGCTGCGTGGCGCTGGTGGATGCGCTGCGCTATCTGCAGCGGGAGAAAAAGATCAAGGCCGACCCGCTCAAGCAGCTGGTCAACGCCGTCTCGGTAGGCCTATATCGGGGCGTGCCGGTAGCGGATCTGGACTACGCCGAGGACAGCAGCGCCGATACCGACACCAACGTGGTGATGACCGAAGCCGGCGGGCTGATCGAGGTGCAGGGCACCGCCGAAGCGGGCGCGTTCAGCCGTACCCAGCTCAACGCCATGCTTGACCTCGCCGAACAGGCCGGCGGCCAGCTGACCCGCTATCAGCGCGAAGCGCTGGAAATGCGCGGCTGAACTTATAAAGCCAAGTCATACTCGACAATCAGCGGGGCGTACTCGGAGAAAGTCGCGTCGTAGTCGATCCAGGCGTCGACCACGTGGCGGCGAAAGTTGGGGCCCACCATCTGGTAATCCAGCCGCCAGCCTTCCTGGCGCGCACGGGGCACGTCCTGATCAAGCCTTGGCCACCAGGTATATTCGCCGGCGTTGCGGTTGACCTCGCGGAAGGTATCAATAAAGCCAACCGGGCCAAGGACATGATCCATCCAGGCGCGCTCTTCCGGGCGAAACCCCGAGGTCAGCTGGTTGTCCGACCAGTTGGTCAGATCGATGGTCTTGTGCGCCACGTGCCAGGTGCCGCAGATGATGTATTCCCGGCGCTTGCGGGCCATTTTGCTCAGGTATTCCTGATACTGCTCCATGAACTGCTGCTTGGCGCGCTGATCGCGGCCGTCGGGCATCAGGAAGGTGGCAATGCTGAAGCGGTCGTAGTCGGCCTGGAGAAATCGGCCTTCGTGGTCGCACTGGGTAAAGCCCAGGCCGTACATGATGGCCTTGGGAATCTTGCGGCAGTACAGCGCCACGCCAGAAAAGCCGTCTTCTTCGGCGTCGAGAAAATAGCCTTCGTAGCCTTCGGGATAAAGAATGTGATCGCCAAGCTCGAAGCTTTTTACCTGGGTATCCTGCACGCAGACCACGTCGGCGTCCTGCTGCGCCAGCCAGTCCAGAAACCCACGCTCGACGGCGCCGCGAATACCGTTGACATTGATGCTGGCAATTTTCATAAATCGTCCCTTTTGCGTCGCTGCTGTATGATACCCGACGTTTCCACCTTTGGGTAAATCCCCCAGTAAAAAAGCGAGGAGTGCCGTGGCTGCCCCCCTGCAACCCTACCAACGCGATTTCATCCGCTTTGCCATCGAGCAGGGCGTGCTCAAGTTCGGCGAATTCACGCTGAAGTCCGGCCGCGTCAGTCCGTACTTCTTCAACGCCGGGCTGTTTCAGACCGGCGGCGCGCTTGCGCGTCTCGGGCGCTTTTACGCCCGGGCCATGGTGGAAAGCGGCCTTGC
Organism: Halomonas piscis; assembly: GCF_031886125.1. Classification (NCBI taxonomy): domain Bacteria; kingdom Pseudomonadati; phylum Pseudomonadota; class Gammaproteobacteria; order Oceanospirillales; family Halomonadaceae; genus Halomonas; species Halomonas piscis. The sequence continues at coordinate 266,478 of NZ_CP119391.1, read as the reverse complement.
CGCCGACGTGCTGTTCGGCCCGGCCTACAAGGGCATTCCGCTGGCCGCCGTCACCGCCGCCGCCCTTGCCGACCATCACAACCGCGACATGCCCTACGCCTTCAACCGCAAGGAGGCCAAGGACCATGGCGAAGGCGGCAGCATCGTCGGCGCGCCGCTTGAGGGCGATGTGTTCATCATCGACGACGTGATCACCGCCGGCACCGCGGTGCGCGAGGTGATGGAAATCATCACCGGCCACCGCGCCCGGGCCGCCGGGGTCATCATCGCGCTGGACCGCCAGGAGCGCGGCCAGGGCGAGAAAAGCGCGATTCAGGAAGTCGAAGACACCTACGGCATGCCGGTGGTGAGCATCGTCACCCTGGACCAGGTGCTCGCGTACCTGGAAGAACACGCCGGCCCCGAGATGCAGCCCCACGCCGAGGCCATTCGCGAGTACCGCGCGCGCTACGGAATCCGTTAAACGGCGCCGGCGAAGCCGTTCTGCCGCCAGGCCTCGAAGCTCACCAGCGCCACGGCGTTGGAAAGGTTGAGGCTGCGGTTGTTGGGCCGCATGGGAATGTACAGCTTGCGCGCGCCGGGCAGGCTTTGGTGAATCTCGGCGGAGAACCCGGCGGTTTCCGAGCCGAACAGCAGCACGTCCCCCGGCGCAAAAGCCGCTTCGGCGTAGCAGCGCGTGCCGTGTGTGGTCAGCCCCCAGACGGTACGTCCCTGCATGGCCGTTTGAAAGGCGCTAAAATCCGCGTGCCGGGTAACGTTGGCCGCGTCGCGGTAGTCAAGCCCGGCCCGGCGCAGCTTGCGCTCTTCCAGATCAAACCCCAAAGGCTCGATCAGGTGCAGCCGGCAGCCGTTGTTGGCCGCCAGGCGCATGATATTGCCGGTATTGGGCGCCATGCGCGGCTCGAACAGCGCAATCTCGAACATGGTGTTGGCCTCGTTGACCTTTCGCTTCGTTGAACCAGAGCGCCGATTATCGCAGCCGGCAAGACGCTAGCGCGACGTGTTTTTTTCCCGGGCGGTCACTACCGTGATGCCCAAGGAGTCTCTGCGTCAGCTACCTCTCCCTGAAGGGAGAGGCTTGTGAAAGCAAGCCCGGCTGACCAGGGAAAGCGGTAGTCAACCCGCTACGTTGGTAACAGGTCGCCAAGACCCACCCCGCCGTGCTTCCTCAGCGGCGGGCTCTGGAAGGTCAGGATCATGCTGGCGCAAGGTAAAACGCCGAAGGTCTTGATCGCTGCCGCCAGGCAGGAGCCGGTTATCGACATTCCCGAGGGGAGACGGATCGAATGATCCGCGACACCAGGCCCGTAAGGGCATTAATACAGGAGAAAATCGCATGGCGGTTTTCGTATTGGACAAACAGAAACGGCCCCTGATGCCGTGCAGCGAGAAGCGCGCCCGGTTGTTGCGGGAACGCGGTCGCGCTGTGGTGCATAAGCGCTATCCGTTCACGATCCGGCTCAAGGATCGGGTGGAGGGTGACACCCAGCCGCTGCGACTCGGCATCGACCCCGGCAGCAAGACCACCGGGCTGGCGTTAGTGCGCGAGGATGCCGAGGATCGTCACCTGCTGTGCCTGATCGAGCTTGTCCATCGTGGCTTTCAGATTCGCAAGGCGCTGGAGCAGCGCCGAGCCTTTCGTCGCCGTCGTCGCCGTCAGAACCTGCGCTACCGGGCGCCACGCTTCAACAACCGCACCCGACCCAAGGGCTGGCTGGCTCCCAGCCTGCAGCACCGTGTCGATACCATCACGGCTTGGGTGAACCGGCTGACTCGTCTGGCGCCGGTCACTGCCATCAGTCAGGAGCTGGTGCGCTTCGATACGCAGAAGCTGGACAACCCGGAGATCAGCGGTGTCGAGTACCAGCAGGGCTCGCGGCTCGGCTACGAGGTGCGCGAATACCTGCTGGAAAAGTGGGGGCGCGAGTGCGCCTACTGTGGTGATACCGACACCCCACTGGACGTCGAGCATGTGGTACCTCGTGCTCACGGTGGCTCGCACCGCGTCAGTAACCTGACGCTGGCCTGCCACGCCTGCAACCAGGGCAAGGGCAACGGCACGCTGGACACTTTCTTCACCACCGACAAGGGGCTCAAGAAGCGACTCAAGGCTAACAACCTGTCGGCGGATGCTCGACAGGAGCGCATGCAACGTGAGCTCAAGCGCCCGTTGCGGGATGCCAGCGCCGTCAACGCGACCCGTTGGGTGCTGTTCGGTGCTCTCAAGGCCACCGGTCTGCCGGTGACAGCAGGTAGCGGCGGGCGCACCAAGTACAACCGCCAGCGCCTCGGCATTCCCAAGACCCACGCCCTCGACGCCGCCTGCGTCGGCCCAATGGACGCCCTGCACCATTGGCAGGTGCCGACGCTGACGATCAAGGCCACCGGGCGCGGCAGCTATCAACGCACCCGATTGACCCGGCACGGTTTCCCGCGTGGCTATCTGATGCGGCAGAAGCAGGTGCACGGTTTTCAGACCGGCGACATGGTGAAAGCCATCGTGCCCACCGGCAAGAAGGCCGGCATCCATACGGGCCGTGTCGCTGTGCGTAAAACAGGCAGCTTCAACATTCAGACCGAGCAGGGGGCAGTGCAAGGCATCTCGCACAAGCACTGCTTGCTGATCCAACGCGGTGATGGCTACGGCTACCGCCTCACCTCATCCATTCAACCAAAGGGAGGAGCGGGGCAGACGGTGGCGTAACAGGTCGCCCTGCGGGCGACGCGCTATCCCTCCCGGCACTGAAAATACCGGGTATCCCGCGCAAAATCTGATGAACCCCAGCATCGCCCAGCGCCTGCGCGGCCTGAACCCCAGCCAGCAGCAGGCGGTACGCGCCATCGACGGCCCCTGCCTGGTGCTGGCCGGCGCCGGCTCGGGCAAGACCAGCGTAATTACCACCAAGATCGCCTATCTGGTGAAAGAGTGCGGCATGAGCGCCCGGCGCATCGCCGCGGTCACCTTCACCAACAAGGCCGCCCGGGAGATGAAGGAGCGCGTGGGCGGGATGCTTCAGGGCAAGGAGGGCCACGGCCTGAGAGTATCGACGTTTCACACTCTGGGGCTCAATATCATCCGCGGCGAGCTCAAGGCGCTGGGCTACAAGCCGGGGTTTTCGCTGTTCGATCCGGAAGACGCCAAGGCGCTGTTGCGCGACCTGATGGGCAAGGACGCCCAGGTCGACGCCGATCAGATCAACGCCGTGCAGGGCAGGATCTCCCAGTGGAAAAACGACCTGGTGCTGCCCGGCGAGGCGCTGTCCCACGCAGCCGACGACGACGCCCACTACGCCGCCCGGGTGTATGAGGCCTACGTGCGCCACCTGCGCGCCTACAACGCCGTGGACTTTGACGATCTGATCCTGCTGCCGGTGGTGCTTTTGCGCGACGACCCCGAGGCGCTGGCCCGCTGGCGCCGCAGAATCCACTACATGCTGGTGGACGAATACCAGGATACCAACGTCAGCCAGTACCGGCTGGTGAAGCTTCTGATGGCCGAGCGTGCGACCTTCACCGTGGTGGGCGACGACGACCAGTCGATCTACGCCTGGCGCGGCGCCCGGCCAGAAAACCTCGTCACCCTGGGCGAGGACTTCCCCCGGCTCAAGGTGATCAAGCTGGAGCAGAACTACCGCTCCACCGGCACCATTCTGCGCGCGGCCAACGCGCTGATTGCCCACAACCCCCACGTCTACGAAAAGACTCTGTGGTCCCGGATGGGCGACGGCACGCCGATCCGCGTGGTGGTCAACCGTCACGAAGAGGCCGAGGCCGAACGGGTGGCCAGCGAAATTCTCACCCGGCGGATCAAGGAATCCGCCGAGTGGCGCGACTTCGCCGTGCTCTACCGGGGCAACTTTCAGGCAAGGCTTCTGGAGCTCAAGCTCCAGCACTACCAGATCCCCTACAAGCTTTCCGGCGGCACCTCGTTCTTCTCCCGGGGAGAAATCAAGGACGCCATGGCCTATCTGCGCCTTTTGATCAACCCGGGCGACGACAACGCCTTTCTGCGCATCGTCAACGTTCCCCGCCGGGAGATCGGTCCGTCAACGCTTGAGAAACTCGCCAACTATGCCACCGAGCGCGAAACCTCGCTGTTTGCCGCCTGCCACGAAATGGGGCTGAGTGAATACCTGCCCGAGCGCGGCGTGGAGCGTCTTGAGCGCTTTACCCGCTTTATCGACGCCACCCGCCGCCGCATGGAGGAAGGCGACGCCATGGCCGCCATTCGTCAAATGATGACGGAAATGGACTACGAAGCCTGGCTATATCAGAACGCCAGCGCCCCCACCGTGGCCGAGCGGCGCATGGCCAACGTCTGGACGTTGATCGATCAGCTGGAGAAGTCGCTGGATCGCGCCCCCGAAGATAATAGCCCCGAAGACACCGCTTCGGAAGCGACCCAGACCGACAGCGTGGAAGACGCCATCTCCCGGCTGGTGCTGCGCGATATTCTTGAGCAGCAGGCCGAGGAAGACGATTCCGACCGGGTGCAGCTTCTGACCATGCACGCATCCAAGGGGCTGGAATTCCCCCACGTCTACCTGATGGGGCTGGAAGAGGATCTGCTGCCCCACCGCAACGCCGTGGAAAACGGCACCGTGGAGGAAGAGCGCCGCCTGGCCTACGTGGGCATTACCCGGGCGCGGCGGACGCTGACGCTGACCCTTGCCCGCCAGCGCAAGACCTACGGCGAGCTTTCGGACTGCGCGCCCAGCCGCTTTCTCGACGAGCTGCCGGGCGAAGATCTGGAGTGGGAAGGTCGCCCGGACAAGGAAGATCCGGAAAAAAAGCAGGCCCGGGGGCAAAGCGCCATCGCCGGGCTGCGTTCGCTGCTGGATTGATGGGCCATTCGCCATCGCTCTTTTGGTGTTATCACGAGTACCCGGCAAACGGGCATAAACTTCGCGTGGCGATCTCCTTGCCCTGCCGATAGCAGGAAAACCCGAGATTGCTTCGCTATGCTCAATGAAAGGGACTCCTCCCCACTCCGATGCCTCATCGGGCAGAATGGCGTTGAGACCACCAAAAGAGGGGGAAGAGTCATGAACCAGCATACGGCGATTGGCATTGATTTGGCAAAGCAGGCGTTTCAGGTGTGCATCGTGAATACCCGTCAACAACGCGTTCGTACCAACAAAGTGCTGAAGCGCGCGGAGCTGCTGGATTACCTGCGGCGTCAGCCAAGCTGTCGCGTCTTCATGGAGGCCTGCGGCGGCTCGCATCACTGGTCGCGGCAGTTCCAGGCCATGGGGCATGAGGTACGGCTTATTGCACCGCAGTTTGTCACCCCGTTTCGCAAGGGGCATAAGACCGATGCCAACGATGCGCTGGCGATCGTGGAGGCCGGGTTGCGACCCCACATGCGTTTTGTGCCTCAGAAAAACCTGGAGCAGCAGGACCTGCAGAGCCTGCATCGCATCCGAGATCGTTACATCAAACAGCGCACCCAGCTGATCAACCAGGTACATGGCCTGCTGCAGGAATACGGCATTGTCTCCGGGCGCGGTCAGGCGGCCCTGAAGCGGACCCTGTGGCGTGTGCTGGAGGACGCGGAGAACGAACTGACGTTCACGATACGCGAGCTGCTGGCCGACCAAATGGCCGAGCTGGACCATCAAAATGAGCGCATTCACCGCCTGGACAAGCAAATGGAGCAGCTGAGCCGCGCCATTCCGGCGTGTCAGCGGCTGCAGGCCGTGGAAGGCGTCGGCCCCGTCGTTGCCACCCAGCTCTACAGCGCCCTGGGTAACGGCAAGGCGTTCAGCAAAGGACGACAGGCGTCGGCCTACCTGGGCCTGACACCGCGCCAGTTCAGCAGCGGCGGCAAGGTGACCATGACGGGGATAGGCCGAACCGGCCAGCTCTCCCTCAAGGCCGCGCTGATCCGCGGGGCGCATTCGGTAATCCAGCGGCTGGGCGACAAGCAGGACAGCAAAAGCCACTGGCTGAGAGCGCTGGTCGACCGCGTGGGCAAGAACAAGGCGGCCGTTGCCCTGGCCAACAAAACCGTGCGAGTGGCCTGGGCGCTGCTGCACGGCAACACGACGTACCGGGCGGATTATGTAGACACCGAATTCCAGTGCTGATGGCCGGTTGGCCACCAGTACAGGGGATGCTGGCACGCTAGTGCCATCACCTTGTTGCCGAGCCACGAGGGATGAAAAACAGGTCAGACCGACCTTCTCAAAACCTGATCATTGCGATGGCTGAAAGGCCTAATGCTCGTTGAGGAGAGAAGGTGCGCGACGTTCATCAGGGTCAGGGGATAGCGACCCCGTATAAAGACCGACTATACGCACGCATCGGCTGTGTTTTTCAGGCTTTCGAGGCTTGCAACCGGGGAGGAGTCCCTATACGCAATGACTCAATTCAAGGTATCGACAAGCAGGGACAAGCAGCCAGGCACAAAAAACCCCGCAGGGCCGGCGGCTCTGCGGGGATATCGTGGGTGATGCGTAACGCTTATTGAGATTCGGCGACCATGTGATCCACCGCGGCCTTGACCTCGTCGTCGGACAGGGTGGCATGCCCGCCTTTGGGCGGCATGGCGTTGAAGCCGTTGATGGCGTGGTCGTACAGCGTCTCCATGCCCTTCTCGATGTGCGGAGCCCACTGCTCGGCGTTGCCGGAAATCGGCGCGCCTGCCGCCCCGGTGGCGTGGCAGGCCATGCAGGCCTGATTGAAGATCGCTTCGCCGTCGATGTCGGCCTAGGCGTTGTCTCCGCCGGCGCTGTCGGCCTGCGCTTCCTCGTCGGCAGCGCTTTCATCAGAGGCGCTGTTATCAGAGCCGCCTTCATCGGCCGCGCTGTCATCGGACGCGCCGCTATCATCAGCGTCGGTAGCGTCAGCAGCTTCGTCAGCGTCGGACGCGCCATTATCCGCAGCTTCCGCCTTGTCAGCTGCGTCCTCTTCGGCCGCGTCCTCTTCGGCTGCGGCGGCATCGTCGCCTGCCGCTTCGTCGTCGGGCACGTCCATCACCGGCTCGACCATATAGACCACGGCGGCGTGCATGTCGTCATCGCTGAGGTTGGGGTTGCCGCCCCTGGCCGGCATGCCGTTGAAGCCGTTGATGGCGTGGTCCAGCAGCGTATCAAAGCCCTTGTCGACCCGGTCGGCCCAGTCCTCTTCATTGCCGCGCACCGGCGAGCCGGCGGCGCCCGTATCGTGGCAGGCGGTGCAGACGTTGCCGTAAATTTCTTCACCGTCGGCCGCGCCGCCGTCGTCACTGCCGCTGTCGGCCGGCGCTGCCGAAGCCGAGCCACAGTCTTCGCTTGCCAGGCAGACCTCGCCCACCGGCGCCAGGCGCTCGGCAATGGCGTCCTTGTCCATTTCGGCTTGGGCGCCGGCAACGCTTACCAGCACGCCCAGGGCCGCCAGACCGCTTTTGATTAGCTTGGAATCCACTCTCATTACCTCGTGTATTATCGTTGAAACCTGCACGAACCTCTGCGCGCGGCGGCGTCGGCCAAGGTCAGCCGTGACGTCCGGGCGAGTCTATCGCGGTAGTATACCGGCAACGCCAGGTCCGGAAAATGCCGGGCGGCGCCTTGCCGCGGTTTCAGGATCAATACAAGGCGGATTCGCTAACGTCGGCGAGGCCGCGGGCACGCTGACGACGCAGGCGCTGGCTGACCACGCCGTAGCGCGGGCCGGCGATGAAGGCCAAGAGCAAAAACGCGCCGGTCATCATCGCCATCGTGCCGCCGATGGATACGTCCCAGTGCACGGCGATAAAGTAGCCGCTGATGCTTGCCGCAACGGAAATCACCGCGCCCAGTACCAGCATCAGCCAGAGACGGTCGGTAAGCAGATAGGCCGCCGCCGGCGGGACGATGGCAAAGGCGATGAAGAGCACCGCGCCCACGGCGTCAAAGGCGGCAACGGCGGTGGAGCTGGTCAGCATCAAAAGCGCGTAGAACATCACGCCGGGGGCAAATCCCAGCGCCTTGGCCAGCGCCGGGTCGAAGGTGGAAAGCTTGAGCTCTTTGAAGAACAGGGCGATGAACAAGAGGTTGAGCGTCAGCATGATGCTCATGGAGACCAATGCCTGAGGCACGTGGTAGCCCAGCACGCTGACGGTATCCAGCCACACAAAGCCGATCTCGCCAAGCAATACCGTGTGCGTGTCGATGTGTACGTCGTGAGCATAAACGTTGAGCAGCAGTACGCCGATGGAAAACAGCGCCGGGAATACCAGCCCGATGGCGGCATCCTGCTTCATCCGTCTGGAGCTGGCCAGCAGCTCGGTGAGAAACACCGTCAACAGGCCGGTCAGGGCGGCGCCCACCAGCTGTACCGGGCCGCTCTGGTGATGGGTCAACATCCACACCACCACGATGCCGAGCACGATGGAGTGGCTGATGGCGTCGGACAGCATGCTGTTGCCGCGCAGCACCAGAAAGGTGCCCAGCAAGGAAGAAGCGATGCCGACCATCGCTCCGACCAGCATGATCTGTAACTCTATATTGTTGAAAAATGCCTCAAGCATGATGGCCTCTGTGGTGAAAAGTGCCGTTAAGCCGCGTGGAACATCGCCGTGACCTGCTTGGCCTCGCGCACGCCCTCGGGCGTCAGCCGCCACTGGCGGGCGGGCTTGCCCGCCGCCGCCTCGGGGCGAAAAGCGGTCAAAAGCCCCTGGCGCTTCAGGCGGTACAGGGCGAAAGCGGTAAAGGCGCTGCGGCCAAGCCAGGGGCTACGCTCGCTTTCCTCCTGCTCGAGGCGCGTCTGGTAGAGCACGTAAAGAATCTGATGCTTGTGCAGCGTCCAGCGCTGGCGAACCAGGCGCAACGATTCCCAGAGGATGCCTCGGCCGGGCGCCAGGGCAAGCGATACCAGCACAATGGCCGAGGCGCTGAGCACAATCAGCGGGCCGGTGGCGAGCCCGCGGCCCAGGGTGCTGATAGTGGCGCCGGTCACGCCGCTGACCACGCCCACGCCGGCGGCAATGACCACCATGCCACCCAGGTGTCGGCTCCACTGGCGGGCGGCCACGGCCGGGGCGACCACCATGGCAGCCATCAGTACCACGCCGACCATCTGCAGCCCCACTACCACGGCAAGCGTGATCATGGTGGTCAGCATCACGTCGATCAGGGTCACGGGCATGCCCAGGGTGCGGGCAAACTCGGCGTCAAACGTTACCAGCTTGGCCTGCTTCCACAGCGCAGCCAGCACCGTCAGGGCCACGAGCGTGATGCCGCCCATGAACCAGACATCCGAGCGCAGCGTGGCCGCCGCCTGGCCGAAGAGAAAAGCATCCAGCCCGCCCTGGGAGGCGTTGCCGGTGCCCTGGATATAGGTGAGCAGCACCACGCCGATGGCAAAAAACAGGCTCAGGCAAGTCCCCAGCGCCGCGTCGGTCTTGAGCCGGCTCAGGCGCGTCAGCGCCAGCATCAGCAGAGCCGCGAGCCCGCCGGTCATCATGGCGCCGACGATAATACTGCCCATGTGGCGGCTGCCGGCCACAATGAAGCCCAGGCACACACCGGGCAGAGCCGCATGGGAAATGGCATCGCCCAGCAGGCTCTGCCCGCGCAGCACCGCAAAGCTGCCCAGCGCGCCGCTGATGATGCCCAGCAGGGCCGCGCCCATGACCACGTTTTGAAAGGTGTAGTCATCCAGAATTGATAGCCAGGACATGAGTTATTTCGCGCGCTCCATCGCCGTGAAGGACGGTGCCTGGGTTGCCGCAGGGCCGTCAGCCGTCGGCTCAGCCTCTGTGTCGGCCACGCCGCCGACAAACTGATGGCTGTCATTCAGCAGCGCAATCTGGCCGCCGTAGGCACGTTTCAGGTTCTCGCCGGTAAAGACGTCGTTCGCCGGGCCCGAGGCCACCACCTGGACGTTGAGTATCAGCAGCCAGTCGAAGTAGCGGGTCACCGTCTGCAGATCGTGGTGCACCACGATCAGCGTCTTGCCGGCGTCGCGCAGGCGGCGCAGGATATCGATGATGGCCCGCTCGGTAGTGGCGTCCACCCCGGCCATGGGCTCGTCGAGGAAGTAGATATCCGCCTGCTGCACCAGCGCCCGGGCAAGAAACACCCGCTGCTGCTGGCCGCCGGACAGCTGGCTGATCTGGCGGTCGGCAAAGTCCTTCATGGCCACCATGTCCAGGGCGTCAAAGGCTTCCTGGCGCTCGCGACGGCCGGGCCGCTTGATCCAGCCCAGGCGGCCGTAAAGCCCCATCATCACCACGTCGAGCACGGTGGTGGGGAAATCCCAGTCCACGCTCGAGCGCTGGGGCACATAGCCGATGCGCTTGCGCTGGGCCCTGTACGAGCGGCCGTGAAAGCTCACGCTGCCGGAAAGCGGCGGCACCAGCCCCAGAAGGCTTTTGATAAAGGTGCTCTTGCCCGCCCCGTTGGGCCCGACGATGCCGGCCATGACGCCGGCGGGAACGTCGAGATTGACGTCCCAGAGCACCGGCTTGCTGTGATAGCTCACGGTCAAATGCTTGACCTTGACGGCGGAATCCATGGTGATACCCCTCTTGTTCTGTTCGCTTACGCTTCGTCGAGCTCCCAGCGCTCGGCCCAGGGCGCCAGGGTTTCCGGCAGCGGGGCCACCTCGCCGCCGAGCGCCTCCACGATGGTCTTGGTGTTGGTATAGAGCATGCCAATATAGGTGCCGTCGGCTGTGCCCTTCTCACCCAGCGCATCGGAATACAGCTGGCCGCCGATCTCCACCTCGTGGCCGCGCTTCTCTGCCGAGTCGATCACCGCCTGGACAGGGCGCGGATTGATGGTGCTTTCAATAAAGATAGCGGGGATTTCACGCTCGATGACAAGATCGGTAATGCGGCGAATATCGGCGATGCCGGTCTCGGCATCGGTGCTGATGCCCTGAATGCCTTCTACCTCGATGCCGTAGGCGCGGCCGAAGTAGTTGAAAGCGTCGTGAGCGGTGACCAGAATGCGCTGCTGTTCGGGGACCGTTGCAGCACTCTCTTCAATCCACTCGTGCAGGGCCGCCAGCTTTTTGCTGTAGGCATCGGCATTGTCCTGGATGCGGTCCTCGCACTCGGGGCGGGCCTCGATAAAGGTTTTGCTGATGGTATCCACGGTCTGGGCCCAGAGCGAGACGTCCATCCATACGTGGGGATCGATGCCGTAAACGTCGTCGGCGGTGAGCAGCCGGGACAGATCGATGGACTCCGGCGATACGGCCACGGTGGTTTTCTGGCGCGAGAAGTTTTCCAGCACCTCGCCCAGCTGGCCTTCCAGCGAATAGCCCGCATAGAGAATCTGGTCGGCGTTACGCAGGGTCTGCACGTCGCTGGCGCTGGCCTGGTAAAGGTGCGGATCGACCCCCGGCCCCATCATGGGCTCCGCTGCCACGCATTCGCCGCCGACCTCGCTGGCGACGTCGGCGATCATGCCGATGGTGGTCACCACGTTGAGCGGTGGCTGTTCGGGTTCGGCGTGGGCCAGCGGGGCGGCCAGCGCCATTGCCAGCAGCGAAGCGGCATAGCGGGTGTTCATCGAGGTCTCCTGAGCCAGGTATTCAGCGGACGAATATATAGTTGGCCAAAATTTAGCATAAAGCCATAAAGTAAGCCTTGGCTAAGTTTAGAGAGATAGCCCACCAAACACAAGAAATGCTTGCCCTTTCGTGCAATTCGAACCGCGCCGTTTGAGGCCGGCTTACGGCTTCGGGGCAAAATGGGCTACCATGGAGTTGGCCCTGTGCCGTTCACACCCACTTTTCCTATCGAGACGCTGCTGTTTTCATGAGTCATGATGTCAAGCCCCAGGGGGCGTTTGCCCACAGCGCAAGCGTGGACGCGCTGCCGCCGGTCGAGCAGCATGCCCGCCAGTACGCCACCGTGCGCCAGGCCCATGAAACCGAACTGATTGAAGACTACGTCGAGCTGATTGGCGACCTGCTGACCCATCGCGGAGAAGCCCGGGCGGCGGATATCGCCGCGCGCATGGGCGTCAGCCAGGCAACGGTGTCGAAGATGATCCGCCGACTCAACGAGCTGGAGCTGGTCACCAGCCGCCCGTATCGCTCGCTGTTTCTCACCCGGGCGGGCAAGGCCATGGCGTCCCAGTCCCGAGAACGCCACGATATCGTGCTGCATTTCCTGCGTGCGCTGGGGGTCAGCGACGACGCAGCGCGCATTGACGCCGAGGGCATGGAACACCACGTCAGCGACGAGACCCTCGACGTCATGCAGCGCTATATCGCCGAAGCCGCCCGGCAAGGCGGAAGCTAGAAACGAATCTCCGTTAAAAGCGGTGGCGCAGCAGGCGCATGGCGTTGATGGTCACCAGCACGGTGGCCCCGGTGTCGGCCATCACCGCGATCCACAGTCCGGTGATGCCCAGCGCCGTGGTCACCAGAAAAATCGCCTTGAGCCCCAGCGCCAGGGCAATATTGGTCTTGACGTTGGCAAGCGTGGCCCGGGATAGCCGAATCAGCTCGGCGATGCCCGCCACGCGGTCCCTGAGCAGCGCAGCGTCGGCAGTTTCCAGGGCCACGTCCGTACCGCCGCCCATGGCAACCCCTACGTCTGCCGCCGCCAGCGCCGGCGCGTCGTTGATGCCGTCGCCGACCTTGCCCACCGGGCCTTCGCCCGCCGATCCCCACTCGGCCACTCGCGCCGCCTTGTCTTCGGGCATCAGCCCGCCGTGGGCTTCGATGCCCAGCAGCTTGCCGATCGCCGCCGCGCTTCTGGGGTTGTCGCCGCTGAGCATCACCGGGCGCACGCCCAGCCTGGAGAGCGCGGCAAGCCCTTCTCGGGCATCTTCCCGGGGCTCGTCGCGCAGGGCGATAGCGCCTACGACCACGCCCGCTTTCACCAGCACGGTGACGGTCTTGCCGTCTTCCTCCAGCGCCTGGATATGCGCCTCGTCGGCGTCGCTGAGCGAGGCGATACTCGCCGCGTAGCCGGGGCTGGCAAGGATCACCTCCTCGCCGCCAATGCGCCCGCTGACGCCGGCGCCGGCCAGCGCCCGGCCGCCTTCTACCGCCGGCAGCGCAAGGCTCCGCGCTTTGGCCTGGCTGACAATGGCGGCGGCGATGGGGTGGCCGGACTCGCGCTCAAGCGCCGCGGCGAAGGCCAGCACGTCGTCCTCGGCGGTACCCTGCCAGGCGTCGATGTCGGTGACTTCCGGGGCGCCGGCGGTGAGCGTGCCGGTTTTATCCAGCGCGATCACCTTGAGCTTGCCCAGGCTTTCGAGCACCGCGCCGCCCTTGATCAGAAGCCCGTGCCGGGCCCCGCTGGAAAGCCCCGCGGCAATGGCAGCGGGCGTGGAGATTACCAGCGCGCAGGGGCAGGCAATCAGCAATAGCGCCAGCGCCCGGTAGACCGATTCCGACCACGCCATGCTCGCTACCAGCGGCGGCAGCACGGCAAGCGCCAGCGCCAGCGCTATCACCGCGGGCATGTACCAGCGGGCAAAACGGTCGATGAAACGCGCCACCGGCGCCTTGGCCGCCTGGGCCTCTTCCACCAGGCGGATAATGCGCGCAATGGTGTTGTCCTCGGAGCGGCGGGTGACTTCCACGGTCAGCGCTCCGTCGCGGTTGATGGTACCGGCAAACACCTCCTCGCCTGCGCTCTTGTAGCGCGGCTCGGCCTCGCCGTTGACCGGCGACTCGTCGAGGTAAGAGCCGCCCTCGGCAATACGGCCATCGCAGGGCATTCGATCCCCCGGGCGGACCAGCACGCGCTGCCCCGGGGCCAGCGTTTCCGCGGCGACTTCCGTGACCTCCTCGCCGTCAAGCCGCCGGGCGGTCGCCGGCGCCAGGTCGGAAAGCGCGGCAATACTCCGCCGCGCCCGGGTCGAGGCCACGCCTTCCAGCAGCTCGCCAACGGCAAACAGCACCACCACCACGGCGGATTCCGCCGCCGCGCCGATGATCAGCGCCCCGGCGGCGGCAATGGTCATCAGCGATTCGATGGTGAACACTTCGCCCACGCGAAGCGCCTGCCACGCCGACCTGGCAATGGGGTAAAGCCCGACCAGGGTCGCGGCCACGAAGGGCCAGTCGCCAAGCACGGGCCAGAACAGATGGAGCACGGCCGCCGTCGCCAGCAGCGCGCCGCTGACCAGTACCAGCTTGCCCTTGGCGGTTTGCCACCAGGCGGATTCAGGCGTAGCGCCGGCCGCAGACGACGCCCGTTCGTCGTGAATGACCTCGTAGCCCAGCCCGCGCATTGCCTGATCGATGGCTGCCTCATCGGGTGGCGTCTTCCCTTCAAAAAACACATCCAGCGTGCCCGCTGCGGCGTTGGCCTCGGCATCCGTCACGCCCTTGACGCGAGTCGCGGCTGCCACCGCCTTGCGCTCGCAGCCGCCGCAGTCCATGCCGCTGACGCGAAAGCGCTCGCGCGGTGCCTTCCCGCCTTCAGCGCTGCGGGGGTTCAGATTTTCGCTAGCGGATAGCGTCATTCACATTCTCCCGGCCGTCTGGCCTTGCATTCCGGGTATCTACGCTCAATATATGACCTAAAGCCACTGTAGGTTCAATACTCGTGGCAAAATCCGAGGAAGACACGAGCCGGGAGGCAGCAATGCAGAGACAGGATACGCAGACGTTCGGCATTGGCACTCTGGCAAGCCGGGCCGGCTGCCAGGTGCAGACCGTGCGCTACTACGAGGAAATCGGCCTGCTGCCCCAGCCCGCGCGCAACGCCGGCAATCAGCGCCGCTACGACGAGGCCACCCTGCGCCGGCTGACGTTTATCCGCCATTCGCGGGATTTCGGCTTTTCCGTGGAGGCCGTGCGCGAGCTTTTGGACATGGCCGATCACCCGAACATGCCCTGCGATCACGCCGACGCCATTGCCAAACGGCACCTCGACGAGGTCGAATCGCGGATCGAACGGCTGAGCGCCCTGCGCGACGAGCTGAAAAGAATGGTGGCACAGTGCGCCGGCGGCCGGGTGGAGGAGTGCCGCATCGTCGAGGTACTCAGCGATCACGACCAGTGCCTGCATGCCAGCGGCCACGGCGGCCGGGAAGCGATTCGCTAGGGCCGCTAACTGTGATCTCTCGGTAGGTTGTTCATCCGGAGCCAACCCGGAAGACTGGAGATGCAAACCAACCAATCTCTCCAGGAGGCCCGGATGAACACCCATAAGAATGCCCGACTCACTCCGCACGGTCGAGCCCTGCTGGTCGCTCGCGTCATCGATGAAGGGTTGCGGCCCAGAGAGGTCGCGCAAGCCCAAGGCGTCAGTGTGAGAACGGTCTACAAATGGGTGCGTCGTTTCCGTGAGGAGGGACTCGAGGGTCTCCAGGACCGTCGGTCACGCCCTGCCCGAAGTCCCTTGGCGACCGACGCAACGACGGTGGAGCAGATCGTCGAGCGTCGTCAGCGACGCCAGACCTATTGCCAGATTGCCCAGGCGCTGGGGGTTGGCCAGAGCACGGTAGCGCGCATTCTCAAGCGCAAGGGGCTGAATCGCTTGGCGGCTCTGACACCGCCAAGGCCCAGCAATCGCTATGAGCACGACGCACCCGGGGATCTCCTGCATCTGGATATCAAGAAGCTCGGCTGCTTCGCGCGCCCGGGGCATCGGGTCACCGGCGATCGCCAACAGACCACGCGTGGCGCAGGGTGGGAGTATGTCCACATCGCCATCGACGATCACTCACGGGTGGCCTTCGGCACCCGCTACCCTGATGAAACCGGCTGGAGCGCCTGTTATGCGCTATTGGAGGCCATACGATATTATCGAGACTTGGGGACTCGCTTCACGCGGGTGCTCACCGACAATGGCGCCTGCTACCGGTCCCGGGCGTTTCACCGCCTGTGCCGGCGGGTAGGGCTGAAGCACAAGCGCACTCGCCCCTATACGCCCCGCACCAATGGCAAGGCAGAACGGTTCATTCAAACCGCTCTGCGCGAGTGGGCCTATGCCCAGTCTTATGAGAGCTCGGAGGAGCGAGGCAAACACCTTTCCTCCTGGCTTCACCAGTACAACTGGCACCGGCCACATGCCAGCCTGAACTATCACCCTCCGGTTAGCCGGTTGGGGCTTTCCGTGAACAACCTGGTGAGTTTACACAGCTAACGCTGGTTTAAAGGTTTAAAACAGCGAAGCGTTGACCAGCAGATGCGCGCCGACGCTGGCGCCGTAGCCGAGCAGGATGGCGGGCATCCAGCGCAGATGCACGGCAAAGGTATAGATGCCCCGGGCCTGGCCCATCAGCGCCACGCCGGCGGCGGAGCCCATGGCCAGAAGGCTGCCGCCGACGCCGGCAGTCAGGGTGATCAGCAGCCAGTTGCCTTCGGACATACCCGGCGCCATGGAAAGCACCGCAAACATCACCGGGATATTGTCCACCACGGCGGAAATCATCCCCAGAATGACGTTGGCCAGCGCCGGATGGCCGCCGCCGTAGAGCGTCTCGGACAGCAGGCTCAGATAGCCCAGAAAGCCCAGGCCGCCCACCGACATCACCACGCCGTAGAAGAACAGCAGGGTATCCCACTCCGAGCGGGCGATACGGCTGAAGATATCGAACGGCACTACGCTTCCCAGCTGCTCCAGCTTTCGCCAGTCGCCCCGGCGGGAGTAGCGCTCGCGCTTGCGCTCCAGCGAGCGCGGCAGGCTGCGGCGCAGGTAGTAGCCGAAGAACTGCAGAAGCCCCAGGCCGAACATCATCCCCATGGCCGGCGGCAGGTTAAGCACCGAGTGGCACAGCACCGAAATGGCCACGGTAAACAGAAACAGCAGCACGATACGCCGGGCGCCGCGCTTGAGCCACACGGTTTCGGTGAGCGACTCGGGTTTCTGGTTGACGATGAAGAAGTTCATGATCAGCGCCGGCACCATGAAATTGACGATGGCCGGAATCAGCAGAGCAAAGAAGCCACCGAAAGGGATCTGCCCGGCCTGCCACACCATCAGCGTGGTGATATCGCCAAAGGGGCTGAACGCGCCGCCGGCGTTGGCCGCTACTACCACGTTGACGCAGCACAGGCTGATAAACCGGTTATCGCCTTCGGCCACCTTCAATACCACCGCGCACATCAGCATGGCGGTGGTCATGTTGTTGGCAATGGAGGAAATCCAGAACGCCAGAATGCCGGTGATCCAGAACAGGCTGCAATAGCTGAAGCCCTTGTACACCAGCCAGGCGCGCAGCTTGTCGAACACCCGGCGCTCCTCCATGGCGTTGATATAGGTCATCGCCACCAGGAGGAACAGCAAAAGCTCGGTGTATTCCAGCAGGGTTTCCTTGAATGCGGTTTCGGCCACGTCCGGCAGCCCCGCGCGCATGTACATCCACGCCACCAGCGTCCAGATTAGCCCCGCTGCCACCAGCACCGGCTTGGACTTGCGCATGTGCAAAACTTCCTCGCCCATGACCAGCGCGTAGGCCAGCAGGAATATCACTACCGAAGCGATACCGGCAGCGGACAGCGTCAGGTCGAGCGGGCCGGCCTCGGCAAAGGCCAAAGGGGGGAAGCACAGCAGGCAGACAGCAAGAAACCACCGGCGGACCCGAAGAGAGCGGGGCCGGGGGGCAGAGGCGTTGGAGGGTCGCATGGCACAAACCTTGGGAGGCAGGAGAGGAGAGAAAACCCGCTAATGATAAGCACCCTAAGGGAAGCCCGCAACACGCGCCGAGAAATATAGCTGCCGGCAATGAGCCGCTTAGTCACCTTGTGCGCGAAGTCCTGGCGCTGGCCGACGATCTTGGCATGGATGCGTGCGACCTTGAGTTTCGCCTCGTCTCGGTTGACCGACCCTTTCTTCTTGCGTGACAGTCTGCGCCGATGGCCACAGCCGTGTTATGTTTTGGTGCTGGGCAGCCATTGGCTCACGTAATATCAAAAGGCAACGCTCCCCCTTCGCTACGTTGTCATGCAACGAAACGGCAACCTTCCCCAGCTTACCAATCCCATCAGCCTTTTACGCTAAATTATTATTTAAATCATAGATTTATACACCCCTAGGCGGTTTTGGTCTTCAGGTGGTTTTCGCCGATCTCAGCTTGACAGCGTTTGGTTAAGATGCCTATGTTCTATATGGATATCAGCTGCCGCCATAATGAAATTCGAAAAAGCCAGATACGTAAAATACTGATAAAAAATTCTGAAAAGCCAAGTCTACGTTTCCCTTAAGGCTAAAAGTCATGAGCTTGGCTTTTCGCTTGAGAATATAGCGGGGTCAGGCATGTATAAGGCATTTCTTCCTAGAATAATAACTACTGCTTCTTTACCTCTTCTTGCTTTGGCTGTTTCTGCCGCTGCCCATGCGCAAGTCGACAAGCTCTACTACGGCAGCAATATCGTCACCATGAACGAGGAAAACCTGTTCGTCGAGGCGGTGGCCGTCGAAGGCGATCGCATTACCCATGTTGGCCGGCTGGCCGATATCAAACCGCTGACCGACGACAGCACCAAGCGGATTGATCTTGAAGGAAAAACGATGCTGCCCGGCTTCATCGATCCGCATGGTCACTTCGTCAGCGCCGGCACTTCGGCCTTGCAGCAGGTTGATCTCAATCCCCCGCCGATCGGCAACGTCACCAGCATGGACGACCTCATTGCCAAGCTGACGGACGAGGCAGAAGCTGACAGCGAGAGCGAGGTAATCCGTGGGGCCCGCTACGACGATACTCTGCTGGACGAGAATCGCCATCCGACGCGGGAAGATCTCGATCAGGTCAGCACCTCGCGCCCGGTGATCGTCAAACACATATCCGGCCACGTCACGGCGGTCAACTCCAAGGCTCTCGAGATGGCCGACATTAGTGCGGATACGGCTGACCCGGATGGCGGGCGCGTGGCAAAGGATGGCGAGACCGGTGAACCGACCGGCGTTCTGGAAGGCAATGCCGGCCAGCTGGTCAGCGACCTCACCCCGGAAACGACGAAAGAGGATCGGCTTGCCGGCATCCGCAAAGCCTCCGAGATGTGGACCGCGCATGGCTTTACTACGGCCAACGATCAGCCTAGCGACCCCGACATGATCGATGTGTACAAAGAGGCGCTCAATGATGAAGACCTCTTTTTGAGGCTGACGTACTGGCCAAGAGAGACCAACATTGAGGATGCACGGGCGTATCCGGCAGTGGAGTCAGGCACTGATATCACCGCCGGTAATAACATGATCCATCACGGCCCCATGAAACTCGTTATCGACGGCTCGCCGCAAGGCTATACGGCTCACTTCAGCCAGCCCTACAAGACGCAACGGCCTCAGGATGACGGCTCCTACCGGGGCTTTCCGTACTGGGACGACCGCGACGACTTCCTGGACTTCGTCGAAGCACTGCACCGGGAAGGCTGGCAGGTTACCGTTCACTCCAACGGCGATCAGGGCATTCAGAATACTCTTGATGCCTTTGCTGCCGCCCAGCTCGCCGCCCCGCGCGAGGATGCGCGCCACACGATACAGCACTCGCAGTTCACCCGGCCCGATCAGCTCAACCAGATGGCAGCGCTCGACGTGCATCCCGACTTTTTCATCGGCCACACCTTCTACTGGGGTGACCGACACAAGAACGTCTTCTTTGGCGAATCGCGTGCCAATCATATGAGTCCGCTGAAAGGCGCCTACGAACATGGCCTGACCCCCACCACCCATACCGACACGCCGGTGGTACCGATCGACGGCGTTCAGATGCTCTGGTCCTCGGTCAACCGCATGTCGACCGGTGGCGATATCATCGGCGAGGATCAGCAGGTCGCACCGCTGGAGGCGCTCAAGGCGATCACGATCAACGCCGCCTGGCAGTATTTCCAGGAGGACATCAAGGGCAGCATCGAACCCGGCAAGCTCGCGGACTTTGTGGTCCTGTCCGACAACCCGCTGTCGATCGGCCACCTCGATCCAATGAAGATCAAGGATATCAAAGTACTTGAGACTATCGTCGGTGGCGAGACGGTGTTCGAGGGTGAAACAGAAAGTATCGTCGCAGAACAGCCTATCGAATAGTGGCTACGTGAAAACACATACTGCGGAGATAAAATTTCTAAAACAACAAATAACTTACATGTATCTCTTGAATAACATACAACTTATAAAAACGTATCCGCTAAAGAGGCAGAAAAATGTTGAGTACTATTTTCAATAGAGCTCTCGATAAGCTAATCGAATATATGGGGGTAATCGGCTACCTCCTTATACTCTACTGCATGGTGTTTGGTGTCACCGACGTTTTTCTAAGGTATGTGCTCAATTCGGCCTCCCAGTGGATCGGAGCTACCATTCAAGCCGCCATGGTGCTGATAGCATGCGTCGGCGGCAGCTATGCCCTGAAACATGGCTCCTTCATTAAGCTTGATCTTTTCTATGACAACTTTTCAGCTCGCACCAAGGCGATATGCGACGTGTTAACATCGTCTCTCACCTTTGCCTTCCTTGGCGTTCTCATTTGGGAAGGCACCGCCTCAGCCATCATGTCAATCAAGTTCAACGAGGTAACGCCTACTGCCGTGCCCGTGCCGATTTACCCTATCAAGAGCGCCATCCCACTCGCTGCATTTATTGTTCTATTGATCGTTATCAAGCAATTTATAGAGGATATAAAAACAATTATAAAAAAACCACAATAGATGAATTTCTCGGAGCCGACACGGCGTCGGGATAACCAACCTTAAAAAAAGAAAGAGGACGTGAAATGATATCTGTCAAACGCAGCATGCTAACCATCACGGCAATCAGTTTCGGGGCTATATCCACCTACTCTCTGGCTCAAGCCGAGGGTCCACCGGATAAAGTGACGGAATGGGTATTTCAGCCGGCCTTTGATTCGTCCGATGCCGGCTGGGACAAGGGACTGGTACCCTGGGCCGAGGCGGTAGAAGAGGCCACGGAAGGCACCGTAAAAATCAAGCTGATGCCTGCCGGCTCCTTGACCAGCGGTAATGAAGCCTTTAACGCCACGGTGTCGGGGATGACCGAAGGCTATGCAGGCTGGGCCACAGTTTACGGCGGGGTGCTTCCGGAAGGCATGTTGGCCTATGGCCTGGCCATGGGGGCCAGCAATCCGGAAGAGGCCTGGGAGGTCATGTGGGGCGACGACTACCGAGTGGGTGATCTGGTTCAGGAGGCTGCCCACGAGCGTGGACTCCACTGGATTGGCTGGACCAACCAGGGGGCGAACGCCATGTTTACCAATTTCCGCGTTGAGAAATACGAAGACCTGGAAGGTAAAAAGATGCGCGCCGGTGGTCCGCAAGCCCTGTTCCACGAAGCGGTCGGCGGTACCGCCGTATCCATGGGGGCCGGTGATATTTATACGGCTATCCGCTTGGGCACTATTGAAGGCACCTACTGGGATACCGGCGGCATTGACGACATGTCTTTCGAGGAAGTGGTTGATTACGCCATTTTACCCGGCTGGAACCCGGCTCAGCACCAGGAAACCTACGTTAACCTGGAAGCCTGGAATTCGCTAACTGATTGGCAGCGTGAACAGATTGAGGGCATTTTCAAGGAAACCTACTTTGAAACGAGCCAGCTGCATGCTGACCAGGTGGATATCGCGCTGCAGGCATTGAAGGATGAAGGCGGTGAAGTCATTCGCTTCAGCGATGAGGAAGTCGAGCGGATGCGGGAACTGGCCATCGAGAAGGTTTGGCCCAAAGTAGCTGAAATGTCAGACCGAAATGCTAAGGGCGTAGAAATTTACAAGCGCTTCCTGGAGGATCAAAACGAGTCATGAACTAAAGGCAATGTGTCTTTAAAACAATCTATGGAGCTTGCCTTCCCTACTGAGTTCGGGGAAGGCAGGCATATACTAAAAACATATGGCCCCATACGCCTACCAATCCTAAATTAAGCTATAAAAATAAAAATATTTAAAATGACGAGATGTTGATAAGCTAAATTTTTAACGAAAAAAATGGGTAGCCCAACAATCCTTACACAAATAAGGTTGCTGCATGAGCTTAGAAATAGTAACACTCCTCTACTTTGCATGTCTTTTTGGAACTTTGTTCCTGGGATTACCCGTAGCCTTCGCTCTGGGCGGCACAGGCGTAGTGTTTGCTGCCATAGCTGAACCACGTGCTTTAATGGCTATTCCCAGCGCTTTCTATTCCACTCCCTGGGACGCCGTGCTTGTCACGGTACCGCTTTTTCTTTTCATGGGAAGCCTTATACGCTATTCGGGGATAGCTGATGCGGCCTACGATGCCGTGTATAAATTGATCGGCCATATTCCGGGCGGGCTCGCCATAGGCACTGTGCAAGTATGTACGATCTTTGCAGCGATCACTGGCATTACGCCGCCTGCAACTATTACGATGGGGCAAATATCCTACCCCTCAATGATGAGGTATAAATACAGCCGAAAAATAGCCATCGGCTCTATTGGCGCAGGTGGCGCCCTGGGCGCGCTCATCCCCCCTAGCGTGCCCTTCATTTTTTATGGCCTATTGGCTAACGCCTCCATCGGGAAGCTCTTTCTCGCCGGTCTTCTGCCGGGCATTATGCTCGCCACCTTCTACGGCATCTATATTGGCCTACGCTGCAAGTTCCAGCCCGAGTTGGGCCCGCCCATACCTGCAGAGAAGAAATTTTCCCGGCGCGAAAAGGCTCAGTCTCTGCTGGGGATCTGGCCTTTCGGCCTATTGATCATCATTGTACTGGGTTCCATTTGGGGCGGTATTACAACACCGGCTGAAGCAGCCGCCTTTGGCGCCACGAGCGCTTTGCTGCTCAACCTGTTTAATGGACGTCTGACTACCCAGGTGTTCAAGGATTCACTGGCCACCACCTTGAAACTGACCGGGATGGGGCTGTGGATACTGATCGGTGCTAACATTTTCCTCAACATATTTAATACCCTGGGAAGCCAGGAACTGATCACGAACGCCGTGTTGGCAATGCCCGGGGGGACGACTGGCATTCTGCTGTTGATGATGCTAATCATCCTCTTGTTGGGAATGGTGATGGATGACTGGGCTATCATTATGCTATGCACGCCGCTTTTTTTGCCCATTATCGAGCTTCTGGGAGTGGATAAAATATGGTTCGGCGTGCTTTTCATTGTCAATATTCAGATTGCGTATCTGACGCCACCTTTTGGGTTTGTGCTGTTCTGGATAAAAAGTATTCTTCCCAAGGATGTCGGGTGGGGGGATGTCTACGGCTCGGTAGGTCCTTTTGTCATACTACAAATAATCGGCCTGGGTTTGATCTTTATATTCCCGAGCATTGCTACCTGGTTACCCAACCTGTTTGAATAAATTAACCATGGCCGCAAAAACTGAGTGCAACACCATGGCGGGACGGCCAGGTGTTGCACCTGGTTTCTGTGGGATGGTAAAAAAGTTGGTAACAAATCACTCTTGGAAGCCTCATTTTTCGGCAAAGAATATTCATGCTAGAAAATAAAGATGGTAACTAAAACCAACGCACCTCTTCCAGAACTCAGTTTCCATAATAATAAAGTTGGTAACTTTTCATTATTTCATCACGTAATTTCCAGCTCTGAACAATGTCACCTTATATTCCGTATACGAAGGGAATCTGAAATTTCTTTTACAATAAGTAGACTATATCACTGGTAGGGTTAAGTGCTGGAAAACTCAACCTGATTACTCATATTGATCAACCACCATCCCGTCAGTCCCTCCTATACTGATGTTATGCCCAGTACAGGAGGTGGCGTTATGGCACGCAATTCTATCCAGTTCCAACCCGACCTGTCGTGCCAGCATTTCTCAAGCAGTAGGGTGCGGAAACGCAGTGCCAAGCAGCTCTCTTTCAGTATCGCTGGCCCATGGGGTTCACTCCGACTGTGGCAATAACACTGACTGCCGGCTGTCGCGGGGGCTCTACCAGTGCCATCGCTGCCATCATCAAACCTCGCTGACCGCCGGTACCATCTCCCATGCCACGCATCTGTCGTTGACCACCTAGTTTCTGGCCATCGTGGGCAGATCGCGATAAAGATCAGCTCAGTCAGGCTGGCCCCGGCACTGCCAATAATCAACGCCAGTACCGTTCCTGTACCTACCCCTTTAGCTGTCGGGTCCAGTGTGATTGACAACTCGTTTGGTAAATAACTCAGACCGCTGGCTCTGCCATGCTTTCATCGCAGTAATCGGCGATTGATGGCGCAGTACTTTTTGCGAGATAAGGTGATTTTACAGCCCTACATAGCGTTTGAGTGTCTGCTCCCGGTCAGGTATAACGTCGAGTCGCCAGCACATCGCTGATGGGTTCGTAGCTCTCCCTCTCTGAGCTGGATAAGGCCGCCATGGCCGCAGAACAGCGCATCGTTGCCATTTACTGAGCCTTAACTGGCTGAAAACACTTCGGCCTGCGCCCGGCTTCAGCTCAAGGTGTCAAGACACCTATTCACATGACCGATGGTCTTTGCAAATCACTCTGGGCGCTCTTCGCCTGCGTTATTCCCCCAGGCCTCGGAGAATGACTGCTCCTCCAGACCCTCGAAGCGATCCGTCACGTAGCGGCTGTGGCAGGCCACGCAGGATTCGGTCATGCGGTTGAAGGTATTGACCTGAGCCTGAGTATTCTGCTGTTTGCCCGCTTCAGCCAGGGACGCTGCCAGTTGGTGGAAGCGCGTGTCCATCTGCAGAAACGCCTCGGGAACCGCCGCCTTCAAGTCCTGACGGTCCTGTTCGGTCAAGGACTGTTCCAGAATGAAGCTGTCGTGAATAGCCTGCCCCTTCTGCGCCACCTCATCATGCCGTCCCTGGATGATGGCGCTATAAGTCTCCTGCATCGCCGCCTCGACCTCAACCATCTCCTTGACCAGCAGCCCACGCAGCTTCTCGGTCAAATCGGGACCTACCGGCTGCGCCGCAAAAACGGTAGCGCTCAATGTCAGGCCAGCCAGCGCGGCAGCCGATACAATGATGCGGTGTGTCTGTCGTTTGCTCATGATCTACCTCACGGTCACGTTGATTTGCTTGCATTCACCGGGCAGCACAGTGCCCGATAAGCGAGTCGAGGCGTCTCAACTCGCCTCTCTCGCCTGAAGCCTGGCGTCGGACGCAGCTTCCTCTACCCTTGCCCAGCCCAGGTCGTCGAAGATCACATAAAGTGCCGGGATCACTACCAGCACCAGCACGGTGGAGGTCAGCAGGCCAAACACCACCGCAATGACCAGCGGCTGCACTGCCGCCGCCTGGGCGCTGGTCTCGGCCAGCAGCGGCAGGAGCCCGGCGATGGTGGTGCTCGTCGAAATCAGGATGGCGCGCAGGCGGTCGCGGCTGGCCTGGCCCGCCGCGGCGATGGCGGATTGCCCCGCGGCGCGGTAGCTCTTGATGAAGTGAATCAGCAGGATGGCGTTGTTGACCACGATGCCGGCCAGGGACGCTGCGCCGATCATCGAGGGCATCGACAGATAAAAGCCCATCGCCACATGGCCCCAGAGCGCGCCGACGAAGGCCAGCGGGATCGACAGCATGACGATCAGCGGTTCGACATAGCTTCTGAACTGGAAGGAAAGGATGACGAAGATGCCGAGCAGCCCGATCAGCAGCGCGCGCCGGATCGAGCCGCCGGTCTCCGCGGAGCGGGCGACCTGACCCTCGAAAGCGACCGCCACCTGGGGATGGCGCGTCTGGAAATCGGGCAGCCAGTGCCGGCGAATATCGTCGACGACCGCCTGGGCATTGGCCAAGGTCGCATCCACGTCGGCGGTCACGGTAGCGGTACGCTGGCCATCGACCCGAGTGATCCGCGCCCAGTCCCGGGCCTTGTCGATGTTGGCGACGACTTCAAGGGGCACCCGGCCTCCCCCCGGGAGCTGCACGGTCAGATCCTGAAGGTCATCCAGGCTCTGTCGATCCTGCTCGGCATGGCGCACCAGGATGTCCACGTCCCGCTGGCCGATGCGCAGGGTGTCGCTGATTTGCCCGAGCACGGCGGCGCGCAGCTGCGCGGCGATCTCTTCGGCGGTCAGCCCCAGCCCGTGGGCGCCTTCGGCCAGCGACAGGCGGCGCTCGGGCTTGCCGGGCCGCAGGTCATCGATGACGTTGGTGACGCCCGCATAGCCGGCGAGATGCTCGCCGAGCTCCCGCGAAGCGATCTTCAGCCCAGCCAGACTCTCCCCCTGCAGACGCACCTCGATGGGAATGCCCGCCGGCCCGAATCCCGGCTCCTGAATGATCAGGGTGAGCAGGCCGGGAATATCGCCGATCTCCTTCTGCCAGGCCGCGGTCAACTCATTCAGGCTCAGGCGGCGCCGCTCGGCGCCAAGCAGATCGACGATCAGCGTGGCCACATGGGCACCGGCCTCGCGAGCGCCGGGATTGTGGTTGAAGCGCACCTGGACGGCGCGTATCAGGGACTCTCCGTCCGGCTGCTCGGGGGCGAGACGCGCCTCGACCTCGCGCAAGGCGTTCTCGACCCGGGAAGCCACCGCCTCGGTGCGTGATAATGGCGTGCCCTGGGGCATCAGGATGCGCGCTTCGAGCACGTCGCCATCGATCTCGGGCATCGCCTCGCTGCCGATATGGCCGCCGGCAAGATAGCCGCCGGAGCCCAGCAGCAGGATCAGCACGCTGCCCAGCAGGGCGTAGCGCCAGCGAATCGCCGCCTCGACCAGGCGTCCGACGCCCTCGCGAAAGCGCTCGAAACGGCGCTCGAAGCCGGCGCGCAGCCGTGACGGCTCGGCCTGCAGGCGATGAAGACTGCCCTTCAGATGATGCGGCAGAATGAAGAAGGCTTCGATCAGACTCGCCGCCAGGGCAGCGATCAGGACGACCGGCAGCACCTTGAGCACCTCGCCCATCTCGCCGACCAGAAAGGCGAGCGGCACGAAGACCGCCGCCGTGGTCAGAAACGACGACACCACTCCGGGGAGTACGCCCCGGGTGCCCGCGACTACCGCTTCCAGCGGCGTCGCGGCCTTCCGAGCCTGGGTGGCGATGTTATCGGTGATCACGATGGCATCGTCCATGACGATACCGATCGCCATCAGCAGCCCCACCAGGGTGATCATGTTGAGCGTCAATCCGGCCAGTCCCATGACCGCAAAGGCGCCCAGGAAGGCCACTGGCAGGCCCAGTACCGCCCATAGCGCCAATCGCGGCCGAAAGAACAGGCTCATCACCAGCACCACCAGCGCAAACCCCATGATGCCGTTTTCGACCAGCATCTGCAGGCGGTCGCGCACGATGCTGGTCATGTCCTGGGTCAGGGTCAGCGAGACATCGCCGTCCAGGCGCTGGCGCTCACTTTCGGCTACCGCCTGCAGACCATTCATCACGTCCAGGGCGTCGTCGCGCAGGGTCTTGTGCACCTCCAGCACCAGGGCGCGCTGGCCGTCGAACCAAACCTTCTCCTCCTCGCGCTCGGGTGTCTCCCGCAGGGTGGCGATCTGGCCCAGGGTCAGCTCGCCCCCGTCGGCGCCGGAGACGACCACCACATCCTGCAGCTCGCGCAGGGAGTGGCGCTGGTCGGTGAAGCGCAGTTGGATATCCTGGCTCGAGGTTTCCAGAATGCCCAGCGGCATATCGATATTCTGGCGCGCCAGGGTTGCCGCCAGCTCGCTTGCCGAGAGGCCGTACTGCCCCAGCACCTGCTGGGGAATCTCGATCTGCCACTGGCGCTGAGAAAGCCCCTGGATATCGACCCTGGCCACGCCGGGCAGGCGCAGCAGCCGATTCTCCAGCGTCTTGGCGTAATCCTCCAGGTCGGACAGCGGCATGTCGCCGCCTACCGCCACTGCCGCCACCAGATCGCTGCGGTGCAGCTCGCGCACGACCGGCGGGTCGGCACGTTCGGGGAAGTCGGTAATGGCTTCAACCTCGGTAGAGATATCGTCCAGGAAGCGGCCGATATCACCATCGTCCTCCATGGTGGCTGTAGCGCTGGCCAGATTGTCCTGGGCCACGCAGACGAACTCGTCAAGGAAGTCCACGCCGGTCAGCGTATCGTGAAGGCGACGACAGATCTGATCCTCGACGTCCGCGGCGGTAGCGCCGCGATACTTCATCTCGATGCCCACCTCGCCGGGCCGGTAGTCGGGAAAGGTCTCGCGCTTGAGGTTGGGAACGGCGAACAGCCCCACCGCCAGCAGCAGAATCAATAACAGATTGGCGGCGGTGGGATGACCGGCGAACCAGCGAATCATGACTTCTCTCCCAACGCCTGGCGACGAAGACGCCGTGCCAATTCCTCGTCGCGCCGCGGATCGATCGCCATGCCGTTGATGGCCGGCACCAAGTCGTCCACGATCACGCTGTCACCTTCCTCGAGCCCTTCCGTCACTACCGCCAGATCGTGCTGTTCGAAGGCGACACGCACCGGCCGGCGCACGAGGTGCTGATCGCTATCGACCACGTAGACTTCACCCTGATGCACCGCCGTCGCCGGCACCACCATCCGCGGGTTCGGCGCTCTGGACGCCAGCCGTACCTGCACGTACATGTCGCGCACCAGCGCAGGCTGCGTCAGCGGCGCCACCTGCCGGTAGGGCTCCTCGACCCGCACCACGACCCGGGCGGTGCGGGTGGCCGGATCCAGGCCGTTGGCGATGCGCACGACCCGGGCCGGCCAGCGCGCGCTCTTCCCGGCGACCAGGGTCACCTCGGCATCGATGGCGGAGAAATCCAGCCGCTGGGCAATGTCCAGGACCCCGTCTTCGGCATCGCGAACGGTCTGGGTGCCGAGCAGGCGGCGCAGCATGTCCATCGGCATCTGGGCCACCACCTCGGCGGCCTCGATGCCCTCGGCACGGAACAAGCGCTGACCGGCGTTGATGTAC
Source organism: Halomonas piscis (assembly GCF_031886125.1). Lineage (NCBI taxonomy): Bacteria > Pseudomonadati > Pseudomonadota > Gammaproteobacteria > Oceanospirillales > Halomonadaceae > Halomonas > Halomonas piscis. Next base: position 237,811 of record NZ_CP119391.1, on the reverse strand, counting down.
TGATGCAGCTCGGCCTCGACCTCGCCCAGGCGCAGATCATAGGGCGCTTCGAAGCGCGTGTCCTCGAGATCACGGCGCGCCTGATCCAGGCGCGTGGTCGTACGCTCGACTTCCGCTTCCAGGCGCTGGCGGCGCGAGGGGATGAGCTGCAGCTCGTTTTCCAGCGACTGCACGGTCTGACGCTGGGCCAGGGTCGCGCGCCGCTCTTCGCCCAGCCGCGAGCGGGATACCGAGCCGCTGCTGGCCAGGCGCTGGATGCGCGCCAGCTCCTGCTCCGCCAGCTCCAGGCGTTCACGCTCCAGGGCGACCAGGTGCCGGGTATTCTCCGCTTCCCGCTTCAGCTGCGCCTGCTCCGCGGCAAGGCTGGCCAGCTGCGCCTGGGCCTCGGCTTCGGCCAGCCGATAGCGGCTGGGATCGATCTCCAGCAGCAGGGTGCCCTCTGCCAGTAGCGTGCCGCTCTCCAGATCCTCATGGCGTTCGACGACGCGTCCCGGCACGTTGGCAGTGGCGTCCCAGGTGCGGGCGGGCCGCGCGGTGCCGTAGCCCCGCGCCTCGACGACGAAGGGTAGCGACTCGACCGCAACAACGCGCACCGTGGGTATCCTCAAGGCGTCCTCGCCGCGCGAGGGTGTCTGGCGATTGATGACGAAGACCACGATCAGCAGGATACCAATCGCCAGCCCCAACGCGATCAGCAGGCCACGCCCCCAACGCTTGAGTCGCGAGCTCATGTCTCCTCCTTGGCCTGGACGGCGCGTCGATAGAGCAGAAAGGCCTCGGGCGCCTGTTCAGCAATGCGCGCGACATCGTCGTCAATCAGGGATTGCACCACCAGCCCCTGCACGGTGCCGATGAACTGGGTGGCCGCCGTCTCGATATTCAAGTCAGCACGCAACTCACCGCTTGCCCTGCCCTCTGTCAGAATGGCCGCGAGTCGTTCGCGGTATTTGGCAAGCATGGAGCGTAACAGTCGTGTGGCATCTGTCGGCTCCGCGTGCTGCAGCTGCCCGAATATCAGACGCGGCACCCCGGGATGCTCGGCAATGAAATCGGTGTGCGCCATGAACATGGCCTCCAGGGCCGTCAACGGCGTCGCGCAGCGGTCGACGGCTGCTTCCAGACGCCGCATGAGCCGCTCGGTGATCCAAGCCACGACCGCCTGCCACATCTCGTCCTTGCCGCTGAAATGACGAAACAGCGCCCCCTGAGTCACCTTCATGCGCTCGGCGATGGTGGCGGTAGTGATGCGGGCGGGGTCCTGTTCAGCGCACAGCTCCACCATGGCACGCACAGTCCGCTCCTTGCGTTCTTCCGCGGGTAGGTGATGGGTTCTTGCCATGAGCATCTTCCAAAAGATAGTGATTAGTTACTATCTTAATTTCGAAAAGCTCTTTTTACCAGCAGGATGTGTCGGGCACTACCTGTATGATCCTGCTCCTATTTCTCGGGATACTATTTTCTTGGGACCCTATATCCTGGGATCCTGCATCCATCCAGAGGTCAATAAATGTCTTCACGATAGCGTCCCCGGGCCTTGAGCGTCGCCACGTCCATGCCTAGCGGCGCGATGACCTCGTTCAGCGCCGCCATGACGCTTGCCGCCATGTCTCGGCCACCGCAGACTAGGATCTGCGCGCCCTTCTCGATCAGCTGGCGCAGTTCCGCGCCATCCACGGCAATCTTGTCCTGCACATAGGCACCCTCATCGACGCGGGAAAAGATCGCGTTCAGCGACCAGAAACCCGTATGCCGCGATGCAGAGGCTGGCGTGATGGTGAAAGCCTCGCCAGTTGCGCCCCTCATAGTGACCCAAGCCGAACTCCTGCTTGAGCTCCTGATAGTGGCGCTCGATTTGCCAGCGCGCCTTGGCGATGGCCACCAGCATCGTCAAACGCGGTTGGCATGTCCCAGCCTGGGGGTTAGGTCGTCAAGGTAGGCATTGAAGACTATGCCGAGAAAGCCATCAGGACGAGGAAGGATCGTGCCACTCAAGTCGCACCTCCAACCCCCCTCGCTCATGGTTTCGCAACTTCAACTCGGCATGCTGTCGTTTCGCCAACGCGACGGCGATCGATAGTCCCAGGCCGCTACCGCTGATACTCTGCGACGAGGCACGTCGAAAACGCTGGGTCACGGATCCCAGTAAAGCCTCGGGTATTCCCGGGCCGGTATCGCGTATGATCAGCTGGAGTCCCTGGGGCACCTTGTCGAGGGAGACCGTGACGCGGCCTTCATCCGGCGTATAGCGCATCGCGTTGTCCAACAGGTTGCGTATGAGGATGCCAAGCTCGGTGGCATTGGCCGTCACGTAGCATGGCTCTTCCCTGGCGCGAGTAGTCCCGGCTATTTCCAACGTCTGTCCGCGCGACTCGGCCAACGGCCAAAGTTCCGCCGCCAGGTCTTCCACCAGCAGCCCTACATCAATCTTCTCGACATTATGCTGCTGACGCTGGTCCAGGCGTGCCAATATCAATAGCTGCTCGACCACGCGCTGTAATCGCTCGATACCGATCCTGGCCTTATCCAGCGATGCCGCTTCACCCTCGACGGCGTTATCCAACTGGATCTTCAGTCCGGCCAAGGGCGTGCGCAGTTCGTGAGCGGCGTCGGCGGTAAAGCGGCGCTCCTTTTGCAGAGCTTCACCGAGCCTGGTGATAAAATCGTTGAGGGCGCGATGCAGCCCGTCAAGCTCCCGCGGTACCGATAGACTGATGGGGCTCAGGTCCGTTTGATCCCGGCCACGTACCTGTCGTGACAATTGTTCAATGGGCGTGAGTCCGCGACGAATCGCGCGCATCATCAGCCACAGTGCCAGTGGCATCATCAACAGCATCGGCCAGAGATGGTTGATCGTGATGCGGTTGACGATGGACTGATGGAAGCGCTGCTGGAGACCGATACGCAGCCAAGTCTCGCTGTTGCTATCAAACAGGCTGAAGACTCGCCAGCGCCGACCCTCGTAGTCGACCCAGCGAAAACCTTCTTCTCGCGGCGCGGGGAAGGCGGACGTTTCGTGCCAGCGAGGCCCCATCATGAGCGGGCGGCCCTGCGCGTTCCAAAAGCCCAGGCCCACCTTTTTTTCTTCATGATGGAAAAGGGCGGCTGCCGACGTCTGCGCTGTCGTATCAGTTAGCAGGTCGTCATACAGCTGCGCCGGATGGTCTGGCTGGCTCAGCTGCCGAGACAGTGCACGGTATACCTCGGTATTGGGTGAGTCTGGTAGAAAAGACGCCATGATACGCGCCTCGAGGCTAAGCTGAGCGTCAAGAATTTCTTCAAGCTCGTGCTGGGAAATCAAGTACGCCGCGACAACGGACAGCGCGCTAACCGCTATCAGGGTAATGGCCAACGTGCGGACCAGATATCGGCGTATTGAAATCATGTCGCCCGGCTGTCCAGGCGATAGCCGATACCACGCACGGTGGTAATCAGTCGCTTGTCAAGTTTCTTGCGCAAGTGGTGCACATGAACCTCCAGAGCGTTGGATTCCACTCCCTCACCCCAACCGTAGAGCAGGCTTTCCAAGCGAGTGCGCGAGAGGACTTTATCGGCATGGCGTACCAGCTCGAGCAGCAAGGCGTATTCGCGCCGCCTCAAGTCAACTTCCTGGTCACGCCAGGACACTTTGTGGCTGGCCTCATCAATTAACAGATCGCCAAGCTTAAGTTCGCAAGAGCTGTGACCGGAGGCGCGCCGAGTCACGACCCGCAAACGGGCCAGCAATTCCTGCAAATCAAAAGGCTTGAGCACGTAATCGTCTGCTCCGGCATCCAGTCCGCGAATGCGTGACTCTATCGCATCTCGCGCGGTCAGAATCAGCAAGGGCACATTGCTTGTGCGGCGTACGCTCGCCAGCACCTCCAGGCCATCGATATCCGGCAGTCCCAGATCCAATATCACCGCCGAGAAGTCTTCGTTTTCCAGAGCGGTTAGGCCCTCGCGTCCTCGAGAAAGCCAGTCAACCACATAGCCTTGGCGCTCTAGGGCACATTTGACACCGTCTCCCAGCAGGGAATCATCCTCTATCAGCAGTATGCGCATTGTCTATCCTCACGAGTCCTGACTCGATTATCGGCTAGCAGGCTTAAGATTTGCTTAAGCATGCATTATGCGTTGTTCTCTTTTGTCCTGTCTGCATGAAGAGCCTCGTCATATATCCCCCATGACCTGTCATCATCTTGTAGTGATCCACTATTTTCGGACAGTACGTTAAATCTTTTCCTCGGCCGCCATAGGCGATATATCATCGTTGAAAGCATGGGGTTATTGCCGATTGTAGTAGCCCATCAGGTAGTCACCGATATCCTGACGTGCCTTGTGCAGATTCGTGTATCTCAGCGCGGGCACTCATTCCATTTTCAGACTACGGAACAACCGCTCCATCGGGGCGTTATCCCAGCCGTTGCCACCACAGCTCATGCTTTGCTGCATTCGGTAACGCCATAGCCGCTGACGGAACGACCGGCTGGCATACTGGCTATCCTGATCCGAGTGGAATATAAGGCCTTCTGGCCTACCGCGCGATCTCCAGGCATGATCCAGCGCCTTAATGACCAACGCTGCATAGAGGTCTCATGACCAGAACACAGTGCCGCCCCCCCGTTCATTACCCCACGATGCTCCCAGGAATGTAGCGAGGAAGAGATAGGGCCTAAGCTGACGTTAAGTAACGCCGGTTAGTCTGAAGGAGACAGTCTTTTAGCCTGAGGAGCCTATATATGACCATGCTTGCTTATTCAATTGGCTCGCCGGTCGGTCAGCGACTTCAATGTGAAAATCTTCTTATGTTGCCTATTGCGATATTGGCGCTGCTACACGGTGCCATGTTCACGGCGGGCACTGTCTATGGCGAATTACTGATGTTGGCTATGCTTGCCAGCCTCGGCTCCCTTCGGCTTGCCGCGTCGCCCAATACATCCCAGCTAGCAGATGACTTACAAGTCTTAGCCATAGCCGCGCTCGTTACCATCGCTATGCTGTACGTACTAGCCTAACCCGACTATGGCGACCAAGCCCCGTGCCTCCGAAGTTTATGTCAATTTGTCCCCTCTCATTCGATTGTGCATCGCGGTACGGCGCCCACTGAGAGACATATCGTCTAACAACGGATGATGCGGTCCTCACAGCTGCCGTATCAACTAGAAGCATAGGATCGGTTGTAAGTCTTCGTCGTTAAGGTTCGCGTCAGATTAGCGTGTTTCGATGACGGGTATGCCAACCAGCATGCACCCTGAATCAACGAGGAGAGCTACCATGAAAATCCGTCATTTCGTCGCCAGCGCCGCCCTGCTGTTCACCACTGCCGCTGTCGCGGGCCCGCAATGCACCGAGGCGCCGGAGTCCGAGTGGACGTCCCAGGGCGCCATGCAGCAGGAGCTGGCCGATCAAGGCTACACCATCGACGAGTTCAAGGTGACCGATGGCAACTGCTACGAGATTTACGGCGAGGACAAAGAAGGTGTGAAAGTCGAGATCTACTTCAACCCAGTCAACGGCGAGGTCGTAAAGGAGTATCGCAATGACTGACACCCCGAAAGCGAGCGCCGTGACCCGGGACAACCGGGTCAAGGTCTGGGATCCGGCGGTGCGCGTCTTTCATTGGAGCCTAGTGGCGGCGTTTGCCGTCGCCTACTTCACTCCGGACAGCAACCGCGACATCCACGAATGGTCCGGCTATGTCGCCCTAGGGCTGGTGTTTTTTCGCCTGGTCTGGGGCGTGATCGGCAGTCGTCATGCACGCTTCAGTGACTTCGTGTCGGGCCCCAAGCGCCTGAGCGACTATCTGCGGCGCGCCCTGAAAGGACAGGAGCCGCGCTATATTGGTCATAATCCTGCGGCGGCGATCATGATCCTTTTCCTGCTCGCGGCCGTCGGTGTGATCGGCGTCAGCGGCTGGCTGCTGACCACCGACTGGGGATGGGGCAGCGAGACGATCGAAGAAGTGCACGAGATAGCGGTGAACATCACCCTTGTGGCGATCGCGCTGCACGTGGCGGCGGCGATCTACGAAAGCGTGCATCATCGAGAAAATCTGGTTCGTTCCATGGTGACCGGTCACAAACGGCGTTGAGCAACGGCATCTGTAATAGGAGGCATCAATGACTTATCACGATACTCGCCGGCGTTATGGCGCTGTCAGTCTTTTGTTTCATTGGGCGATGGCGCTTCTCATCATCGCCCAGTTCATGGCGCTCGGCGGCTACATCAATGACGGTGAACACTGGATCGGCAACACCATCGTTCCTTGGCACGTCGATATCGGGCTGCTACTGCTCGTTCTGGTGTCACTGCGGGTCCTCTGGATGCTGGGGCAGCGGGAACATCGCCCAGAGCTCCGCGGTCGTCATGCCATGCAGCTGATGGCGAAAGGCGGGCATCTCTTGCTCTATGTTTGCATGATACTGATGCCGGTGACGGGCATTCTGATCATGGTGGGCGAGGGCCATTCCCTGGGGTTTTTCGGCCTCCAGCTTCTCGCCGAGCGCGAGACGGAAATGTCCTGGGCGATCATGCTAGGCGAATCGCACGCGCCGATTTCCTGGCTATTCGTGGCCCTGGTACTCGGCCATTTGGGAGCGGCGCTGTATCACCATTTCGTCAAACATGACGATACGCTCCAGCGCATGACTGCAAGATCGTCGCTGCGGAGTCCGAATAACGGAACAAAGTAACCCCCTCTGTCAGCTTAGTTGTCCAGTTGGCGATTTCGCCTGAATTAACCTCAGAATGGGCAGCATAGGATGGTTCATGCCACATTATTCCGAGGAACGTAAGGCCGTAGTGCTAAAGCAATTGTTGCCGCTAGACAACCGTAGTGTGGCGTCGGTCGCCGCCGAAGCAGACATCGAGGATCAACCCTGTATGGTTGGCTGAAAACATGCCGACAACAAGGAATGTCTGTGCCTGGCAAGCGTAAAACCGGAGACGAATGGTCGGCCGATGCCAAGTTGGCCATGGTGATTGAAACGGCCCCCATCAGAAGCCGAGATGGGCGCCTACTGCCATGAAAAGGGGCTCTTCGTCGCTGGATGTGGAATTCGCCCCTGAGCCGGGCCAGGATATGACCTCCACATGGACAGGAGATAGAGCATGGACGGCACTCAGATTCTACCCCTCGGCCTGGGCCTTGAAGCGCTCTGGGTTCTCAAGGACCAGCACCTGGATACCGCCGTGTCGCCTCATCGCCTGGACCCCTATGTCGAGGCTGAGCGAGGCAGCCTCTACCCTTACCCGGAGTACGGCCAGGCCTGCCCGGCCCATGACTTCGCCGACAAGACCTGGCGGCATCTGAACTTCTTCCAGCACCACTGCTATCTGCATGCACGCGTCCCAAGTGCCAAGAGCATGGTGTCAAGCGCATCGAGGTGCCCTGGGCACGGCCCGGCAGTGACTTTACCCTGTTGTTCGAGCAGGCTGCCATATCGCTGATCAAGGAGATGCCGGTGCTGGCCGTCTCCCGGCAGCTGGAGATTGCCGACAAGCGCCTGTGGCGCATCGTGCACTACTATGTGGGACGGATGCTGTCCGAGGTCGCGGCTACCGGCCTGGATGAGACGGCCTCACGACGCGGCCAGCGCCATGTCACCGTGCTCCTTGACATGCAGCGTCCTCAGGAGCCGGTGATCTGTGCTGTGCCTGGCCATGGCAAGCCGCCATCGAGGCCTTCAGCGCCTTCCAGGCGGCGACCCGGACAACGTGGTCGAAGTCGTCTGTGACATGTCCCAGGCCTTCCTGAGTAGCGTGGCCGAGCACCTGCCCAGCGCCGAAATGACGGTCGACTGGTTCCACATCGTGCAGACTTTCACCAATGCCCCTGGACGAGGTCCGCAAGCGAGAGCGCCGCCAACAAACTCATCCCAAGGCACTGCGCTGGGCGGTGCTGAAGAACACCGAGGCCGGCAACCTGACAGCCAACCAGGTCACCGCCCTCCAGGAGCTAGTAAGTGACCGTAGCGCCACGGCGGAAGCCTGGATCATCAAGGAGAAGCTGAGGTGGATCCAACAGGCGCCGACGCCACGAGGCGCTCGCTGGCGGATCACCCACTACCTGAACGTGATGCGCGTTGCAGTGGCCGACAACGCGCTCCTGAAACCGATGGCGAAAGCCCTGAATACGCTGGAACGAGATGCCGAGCAGGTGGTAAGGCGCTGGCTCTCCGGCCTGACCAACCGCACCTGGAAGGCATGAACGGTCTGTTCCTGGCCGCCAGGTCACGTGCACGCGGCTATCGGAACGAGGCCAACTTCATCGCCATGATCTATCTGATCGGTAGCCCTGTGGGGCGCATGCTGAATCACACTCAATCCACATGAAGTGACGAAGAACCCAAAAGAGCCGTCAATCACGCGGAACCCGACAGCTAATATCTTGAGTCGCTCGTTACTCAACGTGTTTTATCTTTGAGCTGGGGAGGAGGCATTTGGTATAACTTTGGCTCCAGACAATAGTGTCTCATAAAAATCCGGCGTATTGGCAATGCGAGAAGTTGAGTTAATTGTAATTAAATATTTAAACCTGACGAATCCCCACGAATATGTTGCTACTCGCCGCATAGGCTCTGCTCCCTGACTTCCTCGCGAAGTCGTGCTCGGAGGGTTGTCCAAGCAGGCCAAGGCACGGCGTCGGGTTGATGACGACGAAGACATTCCAAGCCCAGGCGCCACACGGAAAGCACGCTCCGGTGCCGGATACTGTTGCTCTGATAGCGCCGCTGTTGCCCCCGGGCTCGGACATCCAGGCCGGCCACCATCATGGCCACGTTCGCCAACATGGCGATCAGCAGCAGGACCTCGATGCGCTTGCCCTGGCGAGACTGATGCATGCCGAAGCCCAGCCCGAACAAGGGACTTTTGACATCGCGGAACCCTTCCTCAATCTGCATGCGCTGTCGGTAGATCGTTACCACTTTATTCGCCAGCGTTGAGCGGTCCGGCAGATTGCTGACCAGCACCCAGGGCTCCTGCTGACGCCGGGCGATCGTCCGGCTGCCGCCGTCCCGAGAGATCCGGCCTTGTTTATTGCGATGCTTACGTCCCCGTGGCGGTCGATAATAGAGCACCATCTGAGCGCGGAACGGATGGTTTTCGGCGATCCGGACGGAGCCCCACGCCTGCGGTTCCGATGTCGCGTGTTGAAACAGGGTCTTCACGGGTTGCCATGCTTCGCCTGACGCCTGGTAACGGGCGGGCTGACGGACCCGTCCAACGATATACCAGCCGCGCGCTTCAACGGCCCGAAACCACGGGTTACGAAAGCCGGCATCGGTCACCAGGATCGGCGTGGCCTTGTCGGGCAGGATCCTTGCCAGCGCATCCAGCAGATAGGCTTCACAGTATGGGCATCCTTCCTTGTGATGAACCTTCTCGAAGATGGGCAGCGATCGCCCGGCGAAGGGCACCGCCGCACGCAGCAGGAAATGCCTGCCGCGGTCATCAATCGGCGACCAGTCCACCAGAATCAGTGGGCGCGTTGTATGGCCGATTAGCAGCGAGGCCATGAGCCAATAGAACAGCGGTCGTTCCTGATGAAGGTGAGGGTTGCCTAATAGTCGATCGACTCGTTTGATGGCGTGCTTGGCATCCGTCGAGCCCGGCAACGCACGGCCAATGGCCGTTAATCCCAGACGTCGCTCGCCCAGCAGAGCGCCAACGGTATCGAGGACGGTCTGTAGCCGCTTGGCATGGATCACGGAGAGTGAAGACGTCAGCAAGTTATGCAAGAATCGAGGGGCCTGCATGGGTCTCCTTCGCATGTTGTTGTGTGTCGTAACTCACAACATGCATGACTCATGCAGGCTTTTTCAATCCTATCATGCTGATTTTATTACCCATTTCATGGGGATTCCTCAGTATTTAAACCCATTTTTTTAATAGCATCTTTAGCAGATGATATTGAATTCAAACAATAAGCGCAGCACCTGCAGTATCCAAGGCTCCTGAGTATTCTCCCAGAAACACCTGTGCGGGTGTCCGATAGCCGAGTGTTTCCCGGACAGTCTGCATCGTGCACAGGAGTTCTGAACAATTTCGAGGATCGTGCAGAGGTCTGCTGACACGTTTCGTTAACAAATCCGCTGCACACCGGATGCCTCACCCGATGAGCTAGCGCAATCGTCTCCCGATAATGATCACTGGGCAAACTCGTCGTGCAAACGTTCCAGAGACTCCGGGACTCGCTTCCCATAGGTTGCCAGCGCAAGCAGAACGGCGCGCCCGTCCGAAGGACTGCCGGGATGGTTTCTGACAGGCAGGCAAGAAGTGCGAATCCCTCTCACCCGCCTATTAATGACCTGGATCATTTTTTTGCCGCCGGGAAGTACCTAGACTCCATAGGCACAACATATGGTGTTTTTGTTTATGCTTGATACCATATATAGAAATCCGGTCAGTGAAGGAGTGCTCCATGGAAAGCCCGCAGCCTGGTACCGTCGGGGTGGCATCGACGATCAATGAATATCTGCAGCGCGCCGACTGGCGCGTCAATGCCAACGCCAATCAGGGCTATTCCCTGGGCGGGCTGATTCTCAACGCCTCGGGCAAGCTGATCGCCAACTACTGGCTGGACGAGGTCTACCCCGCCGCGGTGGGCGACGCCCATCGCGAGGGCGACCTGCATATCCACGATCTGGATATGCTCAGCGGCTACTGCGCCGGCTGGTCGCTGCGCACCCTGCTGACCGAAGGCTTCAATGGCGTGCCGGGCCGGGCAGAGAGCGCGCCGCCCCGGCACCTTTCCAGTGCCCTGGGGCAGATGGTCAATTTCCTCGGCACCTTGCAGAATGAGTGGGCCGGCGCCCAGGCGTTCAGCTCTTTCGACACCTATCTGGCGCCCTTCGTGCGCCTCGACCGGCTCGACTACCCGGCAGTGAAGCAGGCGGTGCAGGAGTTCATCTACAACCTCAACGTGCCCTCGCGCTGGGGCAGCCAGACGCCGTTCACCAATCTGACCTTCGACTGGGTCTGCCCGGCGGACCTGCGCGACCAGGTGCCGGTCATCAGCGGCCAGGAGCAACCCTTCACCTACGGCGAGCTGCAGGCCGAGATGGACCTGCTCAACCGCGCCTATCTGGAGGTGATGGAGGCAGGGGACTGCCGCGGCCGGACGTTCACCTTTCCGATCCCCACCTACAACATCACGCACGACTTCGACTGGCACAGCGACAACGCCGAGCGGCTCTTTGCGCTAACCGCCAAGTACGGCCTGCCGTACTTCCAGAACTTCCTCAACTCGGACCTGGAGCCGCACATGGTGCGTTCCATGTGCTGCCGGCTGCAGCTGGATCTCAGCGAGCTGTTCAAGCGCGGCAACGGCCTGTTCGGCAGCGCCGAGCAGACCGGCTCGCTGGGCGTGGTGACGATCAACTGCGCACGCCTGGGCCACCGCTTTGCCGGTGACCGGGCGGGGCTCTATGCCGAGCTGGACCGGCTGCTCGAGCTGGGCCGCGACAGCCTGGAGATCAAGCGCGAATGCATCCAGAAGTGGATGGACGGCGGCCTTTATCCCTACAGCCAACGCTACCTGGGCACGCTGCACAATCATTTCTCGACCCTGGGGGTAAACGGCCTCAACGAGATGGCGCGCAATATCAGCGACGATTACTACGATATCGCCGACCCTGAGGGACAGCAGCTGGCGGTCGAGGTGTTGGAGCATGTGCGTGAGCGGATGCGTGAGTTCCAGGAGAGCACCGGTCACCTCTACAACCTGGAGGCAACCCCGGCCGAGGGGACCACCTACCGTTTCGCCAAGGAGGACGCCAAGCGCTTTCCCGGTATTCTGCAGGCCGGGACGGCCCAGGCGCCTTACTACACCAACTCCAGCCAGCTGCCGGTAGGCCATACCGACGATCCCTTCGAGGCGCTGATCCACCAGGATCCGCTGCAGACGCGCTATACCGGCGGCACCGTGCTGCATCTCTACATGCGCGAGCGGCTCTCTTCGGCCAGCGCCTGCAGGAAGCTGGTCCACACCGCTCTATCGAGCTTTCACCTCCCCTATCTCACCGTGACGCCGACCTTCTCGATCTGTCCGGTGCACGGCTATCTGGCCGGCGAACACGAGTTCTGCCCGAAGTGCGACGACGCCCTTCTGGCACAGCGCGCCTCCCAGGCCGATACCCCGGCCTTAGGCATTGCCGACCCGTGAACGGGTCATCATCGTAAAGAGGAGCTTTTCATGAACCACTCCACCGAAACCCTGCCCACCGAACAGCGTCAGCGCTGCGAAATCTGGACTCGGGTGATGGGCTATCACCGCCCGGTCAGCCAGTTCAACCACGGCAAGCAGTCCGAACACTACGAGCGCTGCCACTTCCGGGAGCACGCCACCACCCGTTAAACCCACCACCACGCCGGACGCCTGCGGGCGTCCGGTCGGAATTTGCCGCTATGTCCCCCATTGAATCCCGTCGGCCGCAGTTGCCTGTGGCCGGCCTGACACCCATGACCACCCTGGACTATCCCGACCACCTCGCCTGCGTGGTTTTCCTGCAGGGCTGCCCCTTGCGCTGCGGCTACTGTCATAACCCGCAGATGCTCGAACCGAGAAAGGCCAAGCCCGATGAGTGGGCGGAGATCGAGGCCTTCCTTGACAGGCGCCGTGGCTTGCTGGAAGGCGTCGTGTTCAGCGGCGGCGAGCCTATGCTGCATGCTGATTTGCCGCTGGCCGCCGCGCGGGTTCGCGCCCTGGGCTTCAGGGTCGGGTTGCACACTGCCGGCGTTTATCCCCGGCGCCTGAAGGCGCTGCTGCCCTGGCTCGACTGGGTGGGGCTGGACGTGAAGGGTAGCGCCGAAAACTTCGACGTCATTGTCGGCCGACGCGGTATGGCTGCTGCCCATCGGGAGAGTCTGGCCCAGCTACTGGCCAGCGATGTCGCCTTCGAGTGCCGCACGACCGTCCACTGGCGCGACTGGACCCTGGCATCGCTACGCGATTTGGCCCTATCGCTGTCGGCGCAGGGAGTGACGCATTATGCTATCCAGATGGCACGCCCTCAGCAGTGTCTGGAAGAAGCCTACACTCAACCGGTGACAACGGCCCCGACGACTGCCGAGCTGCACGATCTCGTGCATCGCCTGCAGCCTGCCTTTCAACACCTGGAGCTGCGCGAAGGAGTGGTTTAGTTCGGTTGCGGAGCCTCTTTCGACGCCTGCTCGCCGTTACTGTCATTTTCAGCAAGTGGCTGATCGTCTCCACCACGGATCGCTGGGACAGCAGCGCCGAGAAAATGCTGGAAAACCAGGCTCTGATCCTGGTCGTCCCTCATGTCAGGATTTTTTTGAGCTTCTGCAAGGCCCTGTTCCGCTGCGCCCGGAAGAACCACTTGATGGCTTGAGTGTAGTTCTGGGGAACGCCCCTGCCTTCGCCATATAACAAGCCGAGACCGAATTGCGCCTCGATAATGCCCTGTTCCGCGGCCTGGCGAGTCCATTCAGCGGCTTGAGTATCGTCCTGGGAAACACCCTCGCCTTTGAGGTACATAATGCCCAGGTTGTGCTGCGCGTCGGCAATGCCCTGTTCCGCGGCCTGGCGGTACCACTTGACAGCTTGGGTGTCGTCCTGGGTGACGCCCCTGCCGTTGACGTACATGACGCCCAAATTGTGCTGCGCGCCGGCAAAACCCTGTTCCGCCGCCTGGTGGTACCACTCGACGGCTTGGGTGTCGTCCTGGGGGATGCCCCTGCCTTTGTCGTACATGACGGCTAGATTGTACTGCGCGGCGGCAAAGTCCTGTTCCGCGGCCTGGCGGAACCACTCAGCAGCCTGGGTGTAGTCTTGGGGAACTCCTATGCCGTTGTGGTACATGACGCCCAGATTGTGCTGCGCGGAGGCAAGGCCCTGTTCCGCGGCTTGGCGGAACCACTCAGCAGCTTTAGTGGTGTTCCGAGGAAAAACGCCCCTGCCGTTGAGGTACATGGCGCCAAAATTGTTCTGCGCTTGGGCATCGCCTTGTTCAGCGCGGTGTTTAGTATCGCTCTGACTGAGGTCGTCGAACCCGTTAACGCCAGTAAGCGAACGGGCGTAGATCACCAATACCACCCCTGCGATCACGGGGCTGACACACAGCAGGGCCCGTAACACGGTATCCAGCTCCATCATGCCTCCTTGCCCGCCTGGTGGAGTCTTCCCAGGAGAGCCATTTCCCCGGTGCTTTGTTTTCCTTGGCCGCTGCGTGTCAGGGGTCTGGGCGGCGTCGTTCGCTCTGGCAGTGTCTCCGTACGCTATTTACACCCCTTAGTCTGCTAAACCGTGGCGCAGGCGCACGGCAATGTGGAGTGGCCTTATGTGTCAACCTGAGTTCAGGGTTTAACACCTGACGAATCCCCACGAATATGTTGCTACTCGCCGCATAGGCTCTGCTCCCTGACTTCCTCGCGAAGTCGTGCTCGGAGGGTTGTCCAAGCAGGCCAAGGCACGGCGTCGGGTTGATGACGACGAAGACATTCCAAGCCCAGGCGCCACACGGAAAGCACGCTCCGGTGCCGGATACTGTTGCTCTGATAGCGCCGCTGTTGCCCCCGGGCTCGGACATCCAGGCCGGCCACCATCATGGCCACGTTCGCCAACATGGCGATCAGCAGCAGGACCTCGATGCGCTTGCCCTGGCGAGACTGATGCATGCCGAAGCCCAGCCCGAACAAGGGACTTTTGACATCGCGGAACCCTTCCTCAATCTGCATGCGCTGTCGGTAGATCGTTACCACTTTATTCGCCAGCGTTGAGCGGTCCGGCAGATTGCTGACCAGCACCCAGGGCTCCTGCTGACGCCGGGCGATCGTCCGGCTGCCGCCGTCCCGAGAGATCCGGCCTTGTTTATTGCGATGCTTACGTCCCCGTGGCGGTCGATAATAGAGCACCATCTGAGCGCGGAACGGATGGTTTTCGGCGATCCGGACGGAGCCCCACGCCTGCGGTTCCGATGTCGCGTGTTGAAACAGGGTCTTCACGGGTTGCCATGCTTCGCCTGACGCCTGGTAACGGGCGGGCTGACGGACCCGTCCAACGATATACCAGCCGCGCGCTTCAACGGCCCGAAACCACGGGTTACGAAAGCCGGCATCGGTCACCAGGATCGGCGTGGCCTTGTCGGGCAGGATCCTTGCCAGCGCATCCAGCAGATAGGCTTCACAGTATGGGCATCCTTCCTTGTGATGAACCTTCTCGAAGATGGGCAGCGATCGCCCGGCGAAGGGCACCGCCGCACGCAGCAGGAAATGCCTGCCGCGGTCATCAATCGGCGACCAGTCCACCAGAATCAGTGGGCGCGTTGTATGGCCGATTAGCAGCGAGGCCATGAGCCAATAGAACAGCGGTCGTTCCTGATGAAGGTGAGGGTTGCCTAATAGTCGATCGACTCGTTTGATGGCGTGCTTGGCATCCGTCGAGCTCGGCAACGCACGGCCAATGGCCGTTAATCCCAGACGTCGCTCGCCCAGCAGAGCGCCAACGGTATCGAGGACGGTCTGTAGCCGCTTGGCATGGATCACGGAGAGTGAAGACGTCAGCAAGTTATGCAAGAATCGAGGGGCCTGCATGGGTCTCCTTCGCATGTTGTTGTGTGTCGTAACTCACAACATGCATGACTCATGCAGGCTTTTTCAATCCTATCATGCTGATTTTATTACCCATTTCATGGGGATTCCTCAGGTTTAACACCCTCCTCCATTGCCACCACCTGCGCCACCACCACAACCACCTGCACCGCCGGCACCTGCGCTGCCGACACCCACACCTACGCCGCCAGCACCTGTGGTAACAGCACCCGTGCCTCCGCCATTTTTACTGCCACCACCTTTACTACTTTTATTGGGGAGGTGGTTTAGGTCGTAAAGGAAACAAGAAAAAACAATCAATAAGAATATTACTAATAAAATAATTTTCATGAACCCACCTCATCTCTATCTTATCTCTAAATTTATTCTCCTTGTCTGTCAGCGTAGTGATCACCTAGCCGGATTTGTAGTGATTCAATGAAATGTGTCATGCGTCATTTTCATGGCCAGTATTTTATGGTGCTGTTTCCGAGGGTAATGCCTCGGGATGACTTGGGGGGACAGTCTCCCTGCACGCCCGGCAAGGGGAAGTGCTAGGGCCTGTTGACGTTTCATGGCAGGGGTATTGGCAGGATAGGGGCAAGCTCGCAGAATAAAGGTTCCTACACCAACAAACTGCAAGCCTGCCATGCCCCGACAAATGCTCACGGATGAACACTGGTCGAAGCTGAAACCTATCCTGCTTCAACAAGGTATTTATGACAAGGCCGACTTGCGTACCACAATAGAAGGCATCCTTTATCGGATGCGCACCGGCTGCCCGTGGCGGGACCTACCGGAGACGTTTGGCCCCTGGAACACGGTCTACAAGCGTTTTAACGCCTGGTCAGCGAGTGGAAAGCTGATGAGGCTTTTCAGCTCTCTGGTGGAGGAGCCTGATGTTGAGTGGCTGTTCATTGATGGCTCCTACGTCAAGGCCCACCAGGACAGCACCGGAGCTGCCACGGAAGACGCAGAAGCTATTGGCAAAAGTCGTGCAGGCAATACCAGCAAGATCCACTTGACCGTAGATGCCTATGGGCTACCGATCACCTTCAGAATAACCGGGGGTGAGGTGCACGACAGCACGGAAGCCCGGGCATTGATTGACGATTTGCCAGCGGGTGATGCATTGGTGGCTGACAAGGGCTATGACAGCGAGCGTATCCGTGAACAGATCGAAGCCAAGGGCATGGCTGCCGTCATTCCACGTAAACGCAACTCAAAGAAAGGAAATGCCAATCTGGACAGAGGCTTATATCGCTATCGGCATCTGGTTGAGAATGCCTTTGCTCGATTGAAGCCGTATCGCGCCATCGCAACGCGTTACGACAAGCTCAAGCGAAACTACGAAAGCATGGTGGCCTTGGCCTGCGGCTTTTTATGGCTACCAATGTGAAACGTCAACACGCCCTAGCTGTGTAAACCCACCAGGTTGTTCACCGAGATCCGGTATGGCTGACGCCCACCGGGAGAGCCTGGCCCAGCTGCTGGCCAGCGATATAGCGTTCGAGTGCCGCACGACCGTCCAATGGCACGACTGGACCCTGGCATCGCTACGCGACTTGGCCCTGTCGCTGTCGGCGCTGAGTGTGGCGCACTATGCCATCCAGGTGGCACGTCCTCAGCAGTGCCTGGACGAAGTCTATACCCAAGCGGTGAGGACGGCTCCGACCGCTGCCGAGCTGAACGATGTCGTGGATTGCCTAAGGCCGGCCTTCCAGCGCCTGGAGCTGCGAGAAGTGAGTGGCGCACCTCTCCGGCTTCCAGGCATCCTCAGTAAATACTGAGTTCTACTCCTAGTAAAGCAAATATTATCAAAGAGTTGCAGAGTACACACATTGCTCGCATCAGAGATGGTTCATGGGTGCTTGATTTTTTAGTAACCTCTGGACCGATGGTCGGCAGCCCCCGCGTTGGCCTAATCACAAAGACAAAAAAGGCCTGTTGATTGCTGACCTTGTCCAGCAGATTGCGAATAAGCCGCGATCTCCGACACGCCGCCTTGTCACACTATTGTCACAAGAAGATGCTGTCATCGTCACCGATCCGTCATTATCAGTATCCTTGACCTGGAGCCCAGGATGACCGCAAAGACCGTACTGATTGTCGATGATGAAGCACCTATCCGTGAAATGATCGCTTTGTCGCTGGAGATGGCCGACTACCGCGTACTGGAAGCGGGCAGCGCCCAGGCGGCTCACTCGTTGATCGTCGATCATCAACCCGATCTGGTACTGCTCGACTGGATGATGCCTGACACCAGCGGCCTCGAATTGGCGCGCCGCCTCAAGCGTGATCCGGTGACTGCCGAGCTGCCGATCATCATGCTGACCGCAAAAGGCGAGGAGGACAATAAGGTTCAAGGGCTGGAAGCCGGCGCAGACGACTATATCGCCAAACCCTTTTCGCCTCGTGAGCTGATGGCTCGCCTGAAAGCGGTATTGCGACGTACGACACCCTATGGCATCGATGAGGTGGTGGAGGTGAACGGCCTGCTGCTCGACCCCGTCAGCCATCGCGTCAGCAGCAATGGCAAGACGCTGGAGCTTGGCCCTACCGAATATCGCCTGCTGCAATTCTTCATGACGCATCAGGAGCGTGTCTACACCCGAGATCAGCTGATTGACCAGGTGTGGGGTGGCAACGTCTATATCGATGAGCGCACCGTGGACGTGCACATTCGCCGGCTGCGCAAGGCGCTTGGCGAATCCCATCAACAGCTAATCCAGACCGTCCGTGGCGCGGGCTATCGTTTCTCCACCAAATACTGAGCCAGGCACTGATATGACGCGACTTTGGCTGAGAGAGTTGTGGCGCCTGGGTATGCTGTGCGGTCTTGGCGTGCTGCTTGGTTGGCTATTTTCTGCCGTGGGCGCCGGCCTTGCTGCTGCCTTGGGCGTGTATCTTTTTTACCAGCTGCGCCAGCTCCACGCGCTGCACCAACAACTATCCCGGCTCTCCTCCAACCAACCCCTCGTAAGTGGTGGCGTATGGGATGACTTGTTCGATCGCCTCTATCGCTATCAGAAGGCTCAACAGACCATCCAACGGCGGCTGCGCGATACCCTGTCGCGTATCAAGGATTCTTCAGAGGCCATGCGCGACAGCGTGGTCATGCTCGATCGCCACGGTTACATAGAATGGCGGAATAGTGCCGCTGAACGCATGCTGGGTCTCAAACCTGCTAAAGGTCGGCATCAACACATAACCCACCTGCTGCGCGCTCCGCACTTCGTTGACTACTTCCATGCGCTGGACTATCGCGAGCCCTTAACCCTGATCTCACCTATCGATGAGCAATTGGTTCTTCAGTGCCAAATCACCCTTAACGGTAACGGTGAACGCCTGCTGATGGCGCGCGATATCACGCGCTTGCATCGACTAGAGCAAATACGACGCGATTTCGTGGCCAACGTCTCCCACGAGCTTCGCACGCCGCTGACCGTGCTGACCGGGTATCTGGAAATCTATCAGGATATAGCCGAGGTTCTACCGTCAAGGCTTGAGTGCAGCTTGCCGCAGATGCAAAAGCAGACTGCTCGCATGCAAAACCTGGTCGATGACCTGCTGCTGCTTTCGCGGCTCGAAAGCAATGATCGAAGCGGCGAAGATGCCCGCCGCCTCAACCTTGCCAGCATGCTGGAGACCATACGCCGTGACGCTGAGGCATTATCTGACAGCGGGCAGCGTATCACCCTGGAGATACATAGCACCCTTGACCTGATGGGCTGCGAACAAGAACTGCAGAGCGCAATATCCAACCTGGCGTTCAATGCCGTACGCTATTCAGGATCGGGCAGCCAGATCGTCTTGCGCTGGCGGGCGCTTGGCGACGGCGCTTGCGTAGAAGTGCAGGATGATGGCGAAGGAATCGCGGCGATCCATATACCACGCCTTACCGAGCGTTTTTATCGCGTTGATAAAGGCCGCAGCACCGCTACCGGCGGCACGGGGCTCGGGCTTGCCATCGTCAAGCACGTGCTGCTGCGTCACGAAGCGCGACTGGAGATCGATTCCCAGCTGGGCCAGGGGGCGACCTTTCGCTGTGTGTTTCCCCACCAGCTGGTAGTGGCATCGTCTTCCTGATGCTTCACCACGTGACGGCAATCCCCTTAGTCATAACGGCCGGTAATATAGTCCTCAGCCTCTTGGTATACGGTGCGAGAACATCGTCCTGGTATCGTTGTTCACCCAGGTGGGAAAGGCCGTCTGACCAACGTTTTTGCCCCACCCTTGAGATGGCAGCACTGTTACCACCCGCCTCCATCCCGACTCAGCCAGGAGTTGGGATGGAGGCGTGAAGGACTAGGGAATAAATCATAAGATCAAGGGGTTAGGCGATTACGGGTGTCAATGGCCATTAGAACTGACCCACTAACCCGGATTTCTCACAGGGGATAAAAGAAAGCGGCTGAAAGTGCTATGGTTTCAAGAGCCTAACCAATCCACCAAGCACCAACAGCCGCTTCCAGAATGGTACCTGAAAAACTGACCTTCTCGCCACTCGCACGCCGCCAGATTGAAGCCGATTTCTCCGGTGGCCACATTACCTCCGATGCCGGATTACTGCTGCTCCGTGAAGTCGACAAGCAGCATCGACTCACTCGTCGCCTGGCCTCAGCACTGCAAGACCCACGAACACCGGAAATGGTCCGCCACAGGCTGGACACCATGGTTCGTCAACGGGTCTTTGGCGTGGCGGCCGGTTATGAAGACCTCAACGACCACGAAGCTCTGCGTTTTGATCAAGTACTTCAAACAGCGGTTGGCCAGGACAATGATCTGGCCGGCAAATCCACGTTATGTCGGATGGAGCAGCGAGCAGACCGGCATGCGGTGGTGAAGGCCCATGAGCTGCTCTGGCACCATTTCATTGAGCAGCATGACGAGCCGCCGAAGGAAATTGTGCTGGACTTTGATGGCACCGATATTCCGGTCCACGGGGATCAGCCAGGCAAGTTCTTCAACGGTTACTACGATCACCATTGCTACTTTCCGCTGTACGTGTTCTGTGGTCGCCACCTGCTGGTCAGTTACCTGCGCACCAGCAACCGCAGCGACAGCCGGCACAGCTGGGCGATCCTGGCACTACTGGTGCGATTTATCCGGCAGTACTGGCCAGATACCCACATCGTGTTCCGTGGTGACAGTGGTTTTTATCGCCCCCGGATCCTGAGTTGGTGTGACCGGAACAACGTCGATTACATCGTGGGCATCAGCAAGAACAGTCGCCTGCTCAAGGAAGTGGACGTGCCAATGATGCTGGTGCGCAAAGCGCACCGGCAGCTGGATGAAAAGGTGGCACAGACCTTCCGCTTCCAGTACCAGGCCAAGTCCTGGAAATACCCTCGCTGGGTGGTGGCCCGTCTGGAAGAAGGCGAGCTGGGCTCCAATCCCCGGTTCATCATCAGCTCCCGTTACGATGACGGCTTCAAGCTCTACTACGAGCAGTACTGTGCCCGGGGTGACATGGAAAACCGGATCAAGGACCAGCAACTGAGCCTGTTTGCTGATCGCACCTCCAGCACCCATTGGTGGACCAACCAGTGGCGACTGATCCTGTCGGGCTTCGCCTATACCTTGTTCGAACGGCTGCGGAGCTACCTGAGGAAGACACCGTTCGAGCGCATGAGCGCCAGCACACTGAGACTCAAGCTGATCAAGGTGGGTGCGGTGATCATCCGCAATACCCGCCGAGTTCGGGTGCTGATGAGTGATGCCTACCCATACAAAGATGAACTTTCAGATCTGGTGCGCCGACTGGTTCCTGGATAGAACCCTGGGCTCCCCCGGCCCGACGCAATGGGGGAAAGGGGGTAGTGTGTCCGGAGGACCGCGGCTGATTAAATATTAAGCGATTAGAGCCTGAGCTGAACCGGTATGGCGATAGGTCGACCGGTCTGCGAGACTTGTTGGCAGCCTATGAGAAATCCGGGCTAACGGTCAACAAAATTGACCCACCCATGACCGTCAGCTGAGCGTCTTCTGCTTCAGCCGGTAGCTCTCCCCGCCGAGCAGGTAGAGGTGCGAGTGGTGGATGATCCGATCGACGATCGGCACCGCCACGTTGTCGTCGTGGAAGAACTCCCCCCAGCTGGTGAAGTCCTTGTTGGTGGTGATGATCAGCGAACGGTGCTCGTAGAAGCGGTTGATCAGCTGGAACAGCGCATAGCGCGCCTGTCGACTCATTGGTAAATACCCCAGCTCGTCGATTACCAGGGCGTCGACCTTGGCGAGCTTATGGAGCGTCTTCTTCAGTTCGCCCTTCATCTCGGCGATCTCCAACTCCTCGACCAGGTCCAGGGCGTTGCGGAACAGCACCCGGTAGCCGGCTTCGATGGCCTTCTGGCCGATGCCGATGGCCAAATGGGTCTTGCCCACGCCCGGCGGGCCGATAAACACCAGATTCTCGCGGTTGTCGAGGAAGGCGAAGTCGAGCAGGGCGTTGACCTGGCGCTTGGTGATGGTGGTCTGGTGCCGGTAGTCGAAGCCCTCCAGCCGCTTGTCGCTGGGGAAGCCGGCCTGGCGCCGGTAGAGGTCGATGCGCTTGGCCTCGCGGGTCTGGCGTTCGTGCTCGACCAGCATGTCGGCGAAGGCCAGGTAGGAGACCTCGTTGGCCTCGGCCCGAGCCAGCAGCTCGGTGAGCTCCCCGGCGATGGCCCCCAGGCGCAGGCTGCGGTAGCGCCCGGCGGTCAGTTCAAGCTGTCCCATGGGTCACCCCCTGGTGGCCGCTGGAGCGGCCAAGTCGGGCATACTGACTCAGGTCCGGGGGCGGCGTGTGCGGGCTGGCCGAGGCATCGTCGTCGCGATCCCGGCCCCGCGCCTTGGCCAGCCGAGCGGCCGCCAGCCGCTCCTTGAGGCCACCGGCGGTGAGACGCTCCCGGGTAACCCAGTCACCGATTAGCGCCAGGTCCAGCTCGGTCTCGCCTTCCAGCAGCTGCTTGGCCGCGCGCAGCTGATCCTTGTAGTGGCGTGGCATGGTGGCGCGAAGGCGCGCGCAGAGCGGCTCGCCCAGCGACGCGCCAAGGCAGCGGGTGATGGCCTGCTCCAACTCTGCCTCCTGCTGGCGATGATCGCGGTAATGCGCCTCGTTGCGCGAGGTGTGCCCCTTGCCCAGGTGAAGGGTGTGGGTGGCGATCATCTCGCCGCTCTCCAGGTCATGGATCGACAGGCGATCTTCCATTTCCTGCACCCCGACGCGGCCCTGCTGGTAGGCCATGGGCACCGAGTACTTGTTCGCCTTCCAGGCGATCAGCCCGGTCTTGTCGACCCGGCGCGGGGCCAGGCCGTCGGCCTCGCGGCCCACGCAGGCCGGGGTCAGATAGGGACGCAGATGGTGCCGCTCTTCGGCGTCGCAGAGAGCCATCGGTTGCTGGCCGGTGGTGCCGTGGGTACGCACGTTGGCAACCTCGTCGAGCCACTGCCGCACATGGCCTCGTAAATCCGCCTCGTCCCGGAAGGACTCGCCATAGAAGGCATCCTGCTTGGCGTACTTCACTCCGGCCTCGACCTTGCCCTTGCTCTCCGGGTCGTAGCCGCAGCAGGCGTGGATGCGAAAGCCGGCGGTGGTGGCGTACTCGTGGAAGCGCTGATTCACCTCCAACTCGCGGAACTGCTCGCTGATCACCACCATCTTGGTCTGGTCGTAGACGCACTCCTCAGGCAAGCCACCGAAGTAGCGGAAGGCCTCGTCGTGCAGGCGGATGAAAGTGGCGGTGTCGAGTGGTGACAAGCTGACGCCGATGTAGGTCAGGCGTGAGTAGGAGAGCACGAACACCACGAAGTACAGGGGGCGCGGCTCGCCGCCGATCATCACCTCGCGCAGCTCGCCCGGATCCACCTGGCACTGCACGCCGGGCACCATGTCGAGCACCGGCTCGTAGTAGCGCCGCTGCCGGCTGGCCACGGTGCTCTTCACCTGCTGGACGTAGCGGCGCAGGGTGCGCTCGGAGACCACCAGTTCACCAACCTTCTCACGCAGCTTGCGAGCGACCTTGACGCTGCTCAGCCGCGGGAAGGTGCGCAGCAGGTAAATGATGTAGACGCGATGCGCATCGAGCGTCTTCTCACGCTCTCGGTTCGACTGCGCCGCCTCAATGGTGGCCACGTCCTGGCGGAGGTACTTGCGGACGGTGTTGCGGGAGATGCCCAGCTCCTGGCCAATGGCTCGGATCGACAGGCCCTGTCCGTCATCGTGTAACCCTTTGATCTTATGAATCATGACCCACTCCTTCACTGCATCGTCCCGGCCGCTGGCTGAGCGGACACGGTAGGTGGATGGTGGCAGCGCTGCCACCTCGGGGGTGGGTCAAAAGCGTTGGCCAGTAGTGGGTCATTTTACTTGGCCATTAACAACGGGCAGGGAGTATCGATCCGATCCATCAACCAACAGCCGGGGATTTCCCCGCAACACTGTACATAAGCACCTGCGCCAGGACGTGGCAGCCATCCAGATTGCCCAGACGCATCAAGAGCGCGTGAAGGCCCTCGATGCGCATCGCGCGCCATATCGCCTACCTGCTTGCGCACCTTACCGCGCCAGACCTCTACCGGCGCCGCCAGGTCGGCTTCCCCGGCGACAAGCGGCTGGAGCCGAGCAGACGATATTGCTAATCGGGTAACTCAATTTCGAGTCCATCCCAAGCCAGTGACACGTTCGCTGGCAATGATAAATAGGTAGTCAGCACCTCAGCATCGACGTCGTGGCTCAGGTGCGTCAACCAGCCTTGGGAAGGGTTCAGACGCTCGAGAATGTCGAGGGCCATAGTGATATTATTATGGTTACGCGGCATCGTATGACTGGCCGGATGGGTGGCATCAAGAATGACGATATCCGGCTGCCATTGGCGTAAAAAATGTTCGGTGCTGCCGGGCAGCCCAACAGTATCGGTCAGATAGGCAAGTCGGCTCATCGAGTCGGCAATACAGTAGCCCAGTGTGGGCCTGCTGTGATTGAGCGGCACAGGAATGACGTTCATGTCCCCTAATACCAAGGGCCGAAACGGCTCGAGTCCGGGTCTAAAATCGAGAATGCCGGGATGTTTGAAGAGATCCGCACAGCCCTCGGCATCTCTGGGACCGTAGATCGGTATCGATTCACCCACTCCCCAGCGTAGATGCAACAGCCCCTGCACATGATCCGCATGATAGTGCGTGAGCAGCACGCCGGCGGGGCGTTCGCGTTCGCAGCTATCGGCCAGGTCCATGCGCCCAGCGTCGAGCAGGTAGCTCTCACCGCTGCTATAGATCTTGGCACTGCAAGGGCCGCGTCGATAACGGCTCATCAGCCGGGCGCGTTCACAGGCCAGGCAATGGCAGCCGAAACAGGGCACCTGGACACTGTCGCCGGTACCGGTAAAGCGAAATTTCATGAGATGCACTCGGTATTGAGCAATCTCTGCAATGCCGCCACGCTGTGGTGCAGCGCCTTGTTATTGTTGAGGCGCTCGACATCTACTAGCTCCGCTTCCAGACGCTGATGCTGCGCCAGGCGTCGTTCGATCTCGAAGTGCGTCTCACGGCCACGCTGAATCAAACGCTGACGCAATACCTGTGGTTCCGCCGTAACCAATATCGGAAGCAACTGCTCACCGAAACGCTCACGCGCGCGAGCGAAGGCGCGTCGACTACCATTGACGATGACCGTATGATCACGCTTTAGCCAGTGCTCCACCTCGATCCCGATGCCATACTCAAGACCGTGTGCCTGCCAATCGAGACAGAACAGGCCGGCGTGACGGCGTTCGGTGAACTCTTGCGCGGATAGGCTCACGCAGTTTTCATGATGCCCGCTCCAGCGCGTAATATAGCGGTGCGCCACCAGCAGTTCGGGGTGGCATTGACGAATGGCGCTCAGCAGGCTGTCCTTGCCCACGCCACTGGCACCCATGAGGTAAACGAGACGCGCCATATCAATGCACCTGCCTTCCAGCGCACCACGCCCGTTTCAGGATCGGATGGTCGTCGACCGTCTGTACGCGCAATAGATCCGCGCGCAGTCCCTGAGCGAGACGACCGCGATCGGTCAGACCCACCGCTTGTGCCGGTTGTCGCGCGGCGCTGGCTACCGCCCTGGGCAGCGAATAGCCTTGTTCGATCTGCGCGGACTTGAACACGGCATCGAGTAGCGCGGCGGGATAATAATCCGATGAGAGAATATCCAGCACCCCGAGTCCAATCATCTCGGTGGCGGCGATGTTGCCGGAGTGCGAGCCGCCGCGGACCACGTTGGGAGCGCCCATCATCACCGCCATGCCGTTACGATGCGAGGCCTCGGCGGCCTCCCGCGTGGTCGGGAACTCGGCGATGCGCATGCCGTACTCGTGGCTTTCGGCGACATGCTCGAGGGTGGCATCATCGTGGCTGGCCAGAGCCAGGCCGAGAGTCCTGGCCTCCGCCGAAATGGTGCGGCGATACGTGTTGCTGTAGCGCGCACTGTTGGCCAGCTGGCGTTCGAGATAGATCTCCATATCCGCGTCGCTCAGCTCATACTTGCCCTGATAATAGGCGCGATACGCTTCGAGACTGACGAACTGGCGCTGCCCCGGGGCGTGATCCATCAGCGATACCAGGCCGAGCAGCGGCGAATCCGCCAGGGCGCGGAAGTTGCTCAGGGTATCTGGATGGCTGACCTCGCAGCGCAGGTGAATACGATGATCCACCCGTGCCAAACCTTCCTGCTGAATCCCGACGATGGCGTCGTGCATGGCCTTCAAGGAGTCGTGACGCATGCTCTGCTCATCCACATCGCCAATCGAGAGCGCATCGAATACCGTGGTGATGCCGCTGGCGGCCATCTGGCTATCGTGGGCCAGGGCGGCCTGGCGCCGAGGCCAGGCCACCTTGGGCCGGGGCTGGAAATACTTCTCCGCGTTGTCGGTGTGCAGCTCAACCAGCCCGGGCAGCAGATAGTCGCCTTCGCAGTCGATGGCGGTGGAGAGCCGACACGGCGCAAGATCGATCTCGCGGATCCTGCCGTTGCGTATCACCAGCGTGCCCCAGACCACCTCATCGTCGAGCACCAGCCTGGCCCGGGTAAGAATCTGTTCGTTCATCAAAATGTCTCCTGAGAAGAGGTGCGGGCCATCAGATGCTCGTCCAGCGGCAGCAAGCGATCCGCCACTCGGCTGCGTACATCCTCGTCGTGGCAGATGCCGAGCAGGGCGCAGCCTCGGGCCTTGGCCTCACTGATCATCTCAACCACGACGTCGCGGTTGGTGGCATCCAGAGAGGCAGTGGGTTCGTCGAGCAGCAGCAGCGGGTGCTCACCGATGAAGCCCTCGGCGATGTTCACGCGCTGCTGCTCGCCCCCGGAAAAGGTGCCCGGCGGCAGCGACCACAGGCGCTCGGGCAGATTGAGGCGGGCGAGCAGCGTTTCGGCGCGCTGGCGGGCGTCCTGGGCGTAGGCACCCCGGGCCAGCAGCGGCTCCATCACTACCTCCCGAGCGGAAACCCGCGGTACAACGCGAAGGAACTGGCTGACGTAGCCGACTACATCCCGGCGCACTCGGTGCCAGGCATGAGTCGGCAAATCGGTCAACTCCAGCAGGCCGTCGTCGAAGTGGATGCGGATACTGCCGCGCTCGGCGAGATAGTTGCCGTGGAGCATCTTGAGCAGGGTGCTCTTGCCGATGCCACTACGCCCCGCCAGTACCAGACATTCGCCGCGGTGCAGCTCAAGGGAAAGATCGTGCATCACCTTGATGGCAATACCGCCCTGACCGTGCAGGACGAAATCCTTGTGCAGCTTCTCGATGGTGAGTAATGCCTTCATCGCTTGGCTCCTTGAGTCGCTCATGGCGTCAGCACCGACGACACCAGCAGTTGGGAATAGGCGTGCTGTGGATCGTCGAGGATTTGATCGGTCAAACCGGCTTCCACCACGCGGCCCTGACGCATCACCAGCAAACGATGCGAGAGCAGCCGCGCCACGGCCAGGTCGTGAGTGACCAGCACCACGGAGAGCCCAAGCTGACGCACCAGGGTACGCAGCATGTCGAGCAGGCGCGCCTGCACGGAGACGTCCAGCCCCCCGGTGGGCTCGTCCATGAACACCAAGCGTGGCCGGGTGACCAGGGTGCGAGCGATCTGCAGGCGCTGCTGCATGCCGCCGGAGAAGGTCTGAGGCGCATCGTCAATGCGTTCGGCATCGAGCTCCACCTGACGCATCCAGTCGCAGCCGGCGGCGCGCAGCTGACCGTAGTGACGATCCCCTAGGGCCATCAGGCGTTCACCGATATTGGCACCGGCGGAGACGCCCATGCGCAGGCCATCCCGTGGGTTCTGATGCACCAGCCCCCACTCCAGGCGCAACAGGGCGCGGCGGCGAGCGTCGCCGATGCCATAGAGATCGAGTTCGCCTTCACGGCTATGATCACTGAGGCTTCGGTCGAGCGGATAGTAGGTCACCCGGCCGGCGTCCGGGGCTTCCAGGCCGGCGAGTACGCGCAGCAGGGTCGATTTGCCGGACCCGGACTCGCCGACGATGCCCAGCACCTCGCCGGCATGCAGACGAAAATCGATCGCCTCGCAGCCCTTGCCCGGACCATAAAGGCGGGTGATGCTCTCCACGTCCAGCAACGCAGGGCTATCCAGGTCGGGTCTCTCCAGTACGGGCTTATCCAACACAGGCTTCTCCCCGACGGGGCTTTCTAGAACGGAGCGCGTCATGCAACCTCCCCACGCCGCAACAGGCAGTAGTCGGTATCCGAGCAGACGAACATGCGGCTGCCCACGTCGTCGGTGATCACTTCATCGAGGAAGCTATGGTCCGAGCCGCATAGCGCGCAGTGCTCGTCCCAGGCTTGGATCTCGAAGGGATGGTCCTCGAAGTCGAGGCTCTCCACCCGGGTGTGCGGGGGGATGGCATACAGACGCTTCTCGCGACCGGCACCGAACAGCATCAGGGCATCACTCATGTGCAGCTTGGGGTTGTCGAACTTGGGGATGGGCGAGGGGTCGGTCACATAGCGACCGTCGACCTTGACCGGATAGGCGTAGGTGGTGGCGATATGTCCGTAGCGCGCGATGTCCTCATAGAGCTTGACGTGCATCACGCCGTACTCTTCCAGCGCGTGCATCAATCGCGTCTCCTGTTCGCTTGGCTCGATGAAGCGCAGCGGCTCCGGGATCGGCACCTGAAAGACCAGGATCTGTCCGGGCTCGAGGGGCGTTTCGGGAATACGATGGCGGGTCTGGATGACATCCGCCGCCGCGGTAGCGGTGGTCGTCTCGACCCCGGCGACGCGCTCGAAGAAGGCGCGGATGCTCACCGCGTTGGTGGTGTCGTCGGCGCCCTGGTCGATGACCTTGAGCACGTCGTCGGCGCCCAGGATGCTGGCGGTAAGCTGCATGCCGCCAGTACCCCAGCCGTAGGGCATCGGCATCTCGCGCCCGCCGAAGGGTACCTGATAGCCGGGGATCGCTACGGCCTTGAGTAGCGCGCGGCGGATCATGCGCTTGGTCTGTTCATCGAGATAGGCGAAGTTATAGCCGTTCATGGTGTACTCCTTTCGATGCGCGCTCGGTCGCCTTGGCTTCCTCGCTGACGTTTTCCCTTTTCTGCTGCGGATCGCCCGCGCGACTGCGTTGCGCCTCGTGCGCCTTGCGCAGGCGGCGCAGCAGTTCCAGCTCGGACTGGAAATCGACGTAGTGAGGCAGTTTGAGGTGCGAAACAAAGCCCGAGGATTCGACGTTGTCGGCGTGCGCCAGCACGAACTCAGCCTGTTGCGCCGGGCTTGTGACAGATTCGCCAAGCTCCTCGGCGCGCAGGGCGCGATCGACCAGCGCCATGGCCATGGTCTTGCGCTCGTTGTGGCCGAAGGCCAAGCCGTACCCCCTCGTGAACTGCGGCGCGGCCTCGCGACTGCCGCCGAACTGATTGACCATCTGGCATTCGCTTAGCGCGAGCTCACCGATGCAGATGACCTCGTCCCATTCCTCGACATGGATTTCGATATCCACCTGGCCGAGGCGAATCTCGCCGGCAAAGGGGTGGTTGCGCCCGTAGCCGCGCTGGGTGGAGTAGCCGAGCGACAGCAGATAGCCCTCGTCGCCGCGGGCCAACATCTGTAACCGAGTGGCGCGATCGACGGGAAAATCCGGCGGGTCCCGGGTGATATCGTAGGGTTCGCTGCCGTCGTCCCGTTCCTGCTCGATCAGCCCCTCGTCATTGAGCAGGTCGAGGATTTGCGGGCAGGCCTCCAGCGCTTCTTCGGCCTTGGCCGGGGTAGGCACCTCGCCCTTGGCCAACTGCAGGAAATCCAGTAGACGATGGGTGTAGTCGTAGGTCGGCCCCAGGATCTGACCGCCGGGAATGTCCTTGTAGGTGGCGCTGATACGGCGCTCGATGCGCATGTTGCCGGTATCCAGAGGCTTGCTCACTGCCAGGCGCGGGAGGGTGGTGCGATAGGCGCGCAGCAGGAACACTGCTTCGATCAGATCGCCGCTGGCCTGTTTGAGGGCCAAGGCCGCCAGCTCCGGATCGTAGAGCGAGGCTTCGCTCATCACCCGGTCCACCGAGAGCCGCAGCTGCCCCGCGATCTGGGCGACGTCAAGCTCGGCCTGATCGCGTTCGCCCCGACGGCGATCGGCAAGCAAGCGGTGCGCGTTGGCGATGGCCTGCTCGCCACCTTTCACGGCGACATACATGGACGAACCTCCTGATTAGTGCGTTCGACGCGGGTGCTGCGGGGAATGGCGACGAGCCGGTCATTGCAGGTGAGAATGACGTCTATCCCGCGCGGAAAACTCGTGCGATTGGCGTTGAGTCGCGTCATCAGATCATCCGCGTCACCGATATCCAGGTGGCGCCGATCGGCAATACCGGGGCCGGAGAGCTGCCACGGGCCCGGTGCCTCGAGGTGGTCGATAGCGATCAGCAGCGTGGCGCCGCGATTCGGATAGGCGTCGCTACCGGTAGCGAACTCGATTTCGCGAGCCAGGGTTCCGGAGGTGAGCAGGGCAAACTCCGCGGCGGCGCTATCCTCGGTGACAGGGCAGCCGGTATGAAAGCGCAGCGCCTCACGCAGCGACGGGGAATCGAGCTCGCCGGCGATCCACAGCGGCGTGTCGAGATCGCAGAGTGTCAGCAAGACGCCCCATAGTGCCGGGCCAATCGACGCCTCTCGGGGAGGCTCCGGCGCCCTGAGCATCTCGAGGGTGCCGGGCTCCGCCATGGCCTGGAGGAGCTGCCGGAACAGGCGCTGGCTATCGTGAACGGGATCGTTGAAAGCGGGCCAGAGCATGGTCATTCTCCTCTTACCAGGGTGAAGAAATCGACCCGGGTGGCCGCGGCGGTGCGCGAGGCCTGTACATCCCGGGTGGTTAGCGCGTCGTGCAACGGGGCGATCAGTTCATCGTCGATGCGTCTAACAAGCCCGGCTTGCTGGGTGCAGGCATCGACCAGGGCGATCAATTCCGCGTGGCGCCGATCGCGACCGCGCACCCAGCCATGACCCAGAGTGCCGTCATCGAGGGCCACACTGGCGCGGGTCATGGTGACCTCGCCGAGGTTGAAGGCGCTGCCGGTACCGCCCATACGGCCTCTGACCATGGCCATGCCGGTTTCCGGGCCACGCACGCAGCGGTGATGTTCGTGAATATCGAGCGCTGCCCAACGCGATTCGAGGTGGTGGCAGGGCGTCAGGGCAAGCACGCGCTGACGATAGGATCGAGTCATGACAACCTCATTAGGATTTGCAGTGGTAAAGGCATCAGATGAAGCGCTTGCGCACGCGCTGGGAGGCCATGTCGAGCAGCGTTACCGCGATAATGATGACCAGCATGATGGTGGCGGTTTCCGAGTACTGGAAACCACGCATGGTTTCCCAAAGCGACACACCGATACCGCCGGCGCCGACCATGCCCAGCACCGTCGCCGAGCGAATGTTCGACTCGAAGCGATACAGGCTGACCGAGATCCACAGGGGCAATACCTGGGGGATCAGGCCGAAGATGATTTCCTCGATGCGCCCGGCGCCGGTGACGCGAACGCCTTCCATGGGACCGGCTTCGGTGGCCTCTACGGCCTCCGAGAACAGCTTGGCCAGCACCCCGGTAGTATGGATAAACAGCGCCAGGGTGCCGGCGAAGGGACCCAGCCCCACCGCGACGACGAAAAGCATGGCGAAGACCAGTTCGTTGATAGCGCGGCAGGCGTCCATCAGCCGGCGCATGGGCTGATAGACCCACCAGGACACCAGGTTTTCAGAGGACAAGAGGCTACAAGGGATGGCAAAGACCACCGCCAGCAACGTGCCCCAGATGGCGATCTGGATGGTCACCAGCATCTGGGCAATGTAGTGCTTGAGATTGCCGAAGCGCAGCGGAAAGAAGTCGCCGGCCAGCTGAACCATGTTGTCGGTATTCTTGACCAGAAGGCCGGGCTGCATCTCAGCCCCCTGCCAGGCCCAGGTCAGCGCCCCCAGGGTCGCCCCCCAACCCAGCAGTTTGAGCCAACGGCGCTTATGTGAAGCGAGGGGTAGCGATGAGCTCTGCATGTTCATCAACCTCTTTGAATAGAACCAAGGCTCACTGAGCGGCTACGCTGGAGGCATTCTGCTTCTCGATGCGCCGG
The DNA here is from genome assembly GCF_031886125.1 of Halomonas piscis. NCBI lineage: Bacteria > Pseudomonadati > Pseudomonadota > Gammaproteobacteria > Oceanospirillales > Halomonadaceae > Halomonas > Halomonas piscis. The sequence continues at coordinate 205,701 of NZ_CP119391.1, read as the reverse complement.
TTCAGTTCTTCCAGGCGTTTATCCAGCTCTGCCAGGCGCTGCTTTTTTTGCTGTTCATCCTGCGAGACATCGTTGGCGACCTGGGAGCGCTGCTTGAAAAGTTCGAGCTGACGAATCGGCAGCAGCTGATCGTTGTCCGAGGGTTTGAGCCCCGACCATTGCAAACCCGCCAGAATGGCCCTCTCTTCCTGGGTGTCGCCGTAGTTGAAGAAGAACTCCTTGAGCTTGGCCTTCGTCTTCTCCGACAGCTCCTTGCGCCATACCAAGGGGTCGGAAGGGATCAGTGGCGATTTCCAGATACTCTTGATTTGCTCGGCCTTGCCCGGATGGCTTTGTTCGAGGCGATCCATGCTTTCGGTGTTGTTGGTCGCCACATCCACCTGGCCATTGGCGACCGCCAGGGCATTGGTCTCGTGATTGGAGTTGAGGGTGCGCCTGAAGGCCTTGGAAGGATCCACGCCGTTCTGGGCGAAGACGTAGTAGCCCGGCACCAGAAAGCCCGAGGTGGAGTTGGGATCACCGTTGCCGAAGATCAGGTCAGAAGCATTGGCGAGGACCTCATCGACACTGTCATAAGGGCTATCCTGGCTGACCAGCAGCAAGCTGTAATAGCCGGCCTTGCCATTGTCGGGAACCGTCTGGGCGAAGATCTCGCCGCCGGCGCGATCGACCGCCTCCATGGCTGACTTGTTGCCATACCAGGCCAGATCGATCTTGTCGAAACGCATCGCCTGAATAACCGCCGCGTAGTCAGTGGCGAAGAAGGGCTCGACCTCGACGCCCACCTCTTCGGACAGGTCCGCCAGGAATGGCTTCCACAGCGGCGCCATATTCTGGCTGGACTCGGTGGAAATGATGCCGAACTTCAAGGGCTCCTCGGCGGCGGCCGGACCGCTTGTGACGCCCAGGCCGATAATCAGTGATAGCGCCAGTCGACGCAGGGGAAGAGTCAGCATGTCGTACTCCTTGAATGTGAGGTGTGTGAATCCAGGGTTAGAGGGCCGCACCCGCGGCGGCGGGCTGGGTGATGGTGTCCGGCTGCTGTGGTCGACGATCGAAGAGTTCGCACAGTCCTTCGTCGTCGTAGAGCGCCTGCAGGCGTGCATCGGTGAGGTGCTGAATCGAGTCATCGTAGTAAAGCCGGCCCTGCTTCAAGGCGATGGCACGGCGGCAGAATTCTCGGGCGTATTCGACCTGATGCAGGGTGACGAGAACGGTGCGACCGTCTTCCTCGTTGATACGCTGGAGGATCTTCATCACCTCGCGGGCGCTGCGCGGATCCAGCGAGGCGATGGGTTCGTCGGCGAGGATAATGTCGGCGTCCTGTACCAGCGCTCGCGCGATGGCGACGCGCTGCATCTGGCCGCCGGAGAGGGTGTTGGCGCGTTGGCCGGCCAGGCTTTCCAGCCCGACCCGGGACAGTGCCTCGAGCGCCCGCAAGCGTTCCTGTCGATTGAAGCGTCCCAGCAGGGCGCGCCCGCGGGGCATACTACCAAGATGTCCGATCAGTACATTGGTCAGGACACTGAGTCGCCCGACCAGATTGTACTGCTGAAAGATATAGCCGACGCGACAGCGCTCGGCGCGCGAGCAGCGTGTCAGCTTGCCGCGCTGCTGAACGGCACGGTCCATGATGGTGACGCGGCTACGCTGTTCGCGATTGGCCCGGGTCAGACCTACCATCAATCGAAGCAGGGTAGATTTGCCGGAACCGGAGGGGCCGATCAGCGCCACCATGTCGCCGGCATCGATTTCGAAATCGACATCCTGCAACACGGTGGTGCGACCGAACGTCTTGCTGAGTTGTTCAACTGCGATGGTGGTGAGCGACATAACGCCTCCTTTAGTAGTCGGCGCTAGTGTCGCGTAGAAATATTAAGCTTCGAGGTCCAATCGATGACGGTTGAGTGACAATTCTATGGGGTTCGCGAGTGGCTGACTCGCGCCTCAGCCGATGGCGCCACCGCCCCGACGGGTGATGACCACCAGCGACGGGCGTGGTGGCATGCCGTCCTGGAAGTCCGGCCAACGGGTTGCCGGGTCCTCGAAGGTGGAGGGGCGTCCCTTGCGGCCTGCATAGGCCTCGGTACCGTCGGCGGCCGGGTGCTGCACGGCGACGAACAGCGCGCCGTCGTCCGGGCTGAAGCAGGGGCCGCACATCTCGGCGCCCAGCGGTACGCGGAAGAACATCTTGCCGGTGCCGCGCCGCTCGCCCTGAGTCTCCAGGGCCCAGACGCCGTCGGCGGTGCCGGTCGTCGCCCAGTTGCTGCCCTGGTCGGTGGCCACCCACAATCGACCGCGATGGTCGATGGCACAGTTGTCCGGCGCGGCGAACCAGCCGTTCTCGCTGGTGGCCGGGTTCCACAGGGCGCCCACCTCGGCGCGGGATGGATCGCCGCACTTGACCAGGATCTCCCAGCGGTCACGGCTGGCAGTGTGATCGCCGCCCTCGGTGACGACCTCGACGATATGCCCGAAGGTATTGTCGGCGCGGGGGTTGGCGGCATCCACCTGGCCCGCGGTGCGCTCGGTGTTGTTGGTCAACATCACATAGACGCGACCGGTCTCGGGGTTGGCCTCGACGTCTTCCGGGCGATCCATTGGCGTGGCGCCCAGGGCGTCGCCGGCCAGCCGCGCCTTGATCAGCACCTCGGCCTGGCTGGCGAAGCCGTTCTCCGCGGTCAGCGGCCCCTGACCGTGGACCAGCGGCAGCCAGGTGACGCCGCCATCGGCATTGAAGCGTGCCACGTAGAGAGTACCGTGATCCAGGAGATCACGGTTGTTGGCGGGGCTGGCCGTATCGACCGGATCGCGGGTGACGAACTTGTAGAGGTAGTCGAAGCGCTGGTCGTCGCCCATGTAGACCACCAGCCTGCCGTCCCCGGAGACCACGTTGGCTGCGGCTTCGTGCTTGAAGCGGCCCAGGGCGGTGCGCTTGATCGGCATTGAGGTCGGGTCCCGCGGGTCGATCTCGACCACCCAGCCGAAACGGTTGGATTCAAAGGGCTCCTTGGCGATGTCGAAGCGGTCGTCGTAGCGGCCCCAGGCATAGCCCATGGCCGGGATGCCGTAGCGCTCGAGCAGCGCCGCGTTCGGGTGGCCGGCGGGGTCGCCCATGAAGTAGTAGTGAATGTTCTCTTCGCAGGACAGCACCGTACCCCAGGGGGTGGTGCCCCCGGCGCAGTTGTTGAGGGTGCCGATGACCTTCTTGCCGGACGGGTCGGCGCTGGTCTTCAGCAGCGCATCCCCGGCGGCGGGGCCGCTGATCGCCATCTCGGTGGAGCGCGGCGTGATGCGACGGTTGTAGCGGCTGTCCTTGAGATACTGCCACTTACCACCCCGGCGCTGGACCTCGACCACCGACAGGCCATGGGCGGCCTGCTCGATCTCGACCATCTCGCGGGTCAGGCCGGTGAAGTCATGCTCATCGAGGGGTCCCGGCAGGCCCGGGAACATCAGTTCTTCGTTGGTATATTCATGGTTGACCACCAGCAGGCCGTGATCCGGGTTGCCGTCGAGCGGCACGAAGCCCACATAGTCATTGTTGTAGCCGAACTGCCGCTCCTGGGCATCGGCGCTCTGGTTCAACGGGTCCAACTCAGGGGCATCGGCAAACAGCGGGTCGCCCCAGCGGATCAGCACCTCGGCGTCATGACCCTCGGCCACATGGTGGGTGGTGTCGACGCCATGGACGATCTCGTCGAAGGCGAAACGGTCGAGGCTACCGCTTTCGGCGGCGATGGCCGCGGCAAGCGGGTTCATGGCGCCGATCGCGGCCACCCCGAGCCCGGAGGTGCCGGTTGCCTTGAGAAAGCCGCGGCGCGAATAGCGGCGTTCGATGATCTCGCCGATCGGGGCGCTCACCGCGGGGTTGCTGGGAATGTTCTCGGCCTCTTCGAAATACGCGCGACGATTGAAAACCATGGGACTCTTCCTCGTATCGGTGTCGGTCACAACGTTGACGACGACTGACGATACTTGGCCGCGGTGACAGATGCGTGACGGTCCCGTCTCACTACGATGTCATTTTGCCAACCCTCTCATTGGCCTGCGGTGCCTCAGTCATGGCCTCCTGCTGCGGCGTCGGCGCCTCTTGCTGCGGCAAAAAATGCACTGTCAATTTTGTGTCATACATCAATGCCAGGCTTGAGCTCGAATGATGCTTGGCCATCTTTAACAGGAGAAACGGCATGCGATTCTCTCGACGCGATTTTCTGGCATTGGGCCTCAAGGGCGGTGTGATGGCCGGGGGTGTCCTGGCGGCGCCGGCTATCGTACTGGCGCAGACTCGACGGCCCGTGATTACCTCCGGCGTGATGAGCGGCGACATGCTCATCGATCGCGCGATGCTCTGGAGCCGCGTCGACCGGCCGGCGCGCATGCTGGTGGAGCTCGCCGATAACCCCGAGTTTCGCGGCGCGCGCCAGCTACAGGGTCCGCAGGCGCTGCCGGTGAGCGACCTGGCGGCCAAGCTGGATGTGACAGGATTGGCGGACTGGGACCGGCTGCACTACCGGGTGCGTTTTGCCGCCTTGGGGGATCATCGCGCCATCAGCGAACCGGTAGTCGGGCAGTTGAGCCTGCCTTCCTCCACGCCTCGGGACGTACGCTTCGTCTGGTCGGGAGATACGGTGGGGCAAGGCTGGGGCATCGATGAGTCCCGAGGTGGCATGCGCATCTACGAAACCATGCGCGGCCAGCGACCGGACTTCTTCATCCATTCCGGTGACACGGTTTACGCGGATGGTCCTCTGGAGGAAACGGTGGTGCTGGAAGATGGAAAGATCTGGCGCAACCGGATGACCTCGGCCAAAGCTCAGGTTGCCCAGAGCCTGGAGGAGTACCGGGGGCAGTACGCCTACAATCTGCTGGATGACAACCTCAAGCGCTTCAACGCCGAAGTGCCGATGCTTGCCCAGTGGGATGATCACGAAACGTTCAATAACTGGTATCCCGAGGAACACCTCGAGGACCCGCGCTATACCGAGAACAACGTGTCGCTGCTGGCGGCGCGGGGACGGCAGGCCTTCCTGGAGTACATGCCGATTCGCCAGCAGCCCGAATCGCCGCAACGCATCTACCGGCGCTTTCCCTACGGACCGGGGCTTGAAGTCTTCATGCTCGACATGCGTAGTTTCCGTGGCGCCAATAGCCGCAACCGCCAGACCCAACCTGGGCCGGCGACGGACTTCCTCGGTGAACCTCAGCTTGCCTGGTTGCTGAATGCCCTGCGGCGCAGCCAGGCGACCTGGAAGATCATCGCCGCCGATATGCCGGTGGGGCTGGTGGTGGCGGATGGCGAGCACTACGAGGCAAGCGCCAATGGTGAGGACGGCGAGCCCAAGGGGCGGGAAATGGAGATCGCCAAGCTGCTCAAGGCCATCCGCGACGAGGGCATTCGTAATGTGGTATGGCTGACCGCGGATGTGCACTACACTGCCGCGCACCATTACTCTCCCGAGCGTGCCAGCTTCAAGGAGTTCGCGCCGTTTTGGGAGTTCATCAGCGGACCATTGCATGCGGGAACCTTTGGCCCCAACGAACTCGACATGACTTTCGGCCCCCAGGTGGTGTATCAAAAGGCGCCGCCTGCCGGACAGTCGAACCTGCCACCCTCGGCCGGCTATCAGTTCTTCGGCCAGGTCGATCTGAATGGCGAAGATGAATCCCTTACCGTCACACTGATGGATACGGCGGGCACCGCGCTACATCGTCAGGTATTAACGCCTCATCAGGGGTGACGCCTCGATGGCGTCGCCATCGTTGCCAAAGAGGAGCGCCGGAATACCTGATTGGTATGATCATGACGGCCATGGCTCAGCCCCGGGCTGCCTGGGCCCCCGGGAAGCGGCCACGGGTGACGTTGGCAATGCGCACTAGGGCTAGCATGACCGGTACCTCCACCAGCACGCCCACCACCGTTGCCAGCGCCGCGCCGGACTGCAGCCCGAACAGGGCAATGGCGGCCGCTACGGCCAGCTCGAAGAAGTTGCTGGCACCGATCATCGCCCCGGGCGCGGCGACGTTGTGGGGCACTCTCCAGGCTCTGGCCCAGCCGTAGGCGAGGAAGAAGATCAAGAAGGTCTGAAGAGTCAGCGGGATGGCGATCAGCACGATATGCAGCGGGTTGGCGATAATCACATCGCCCTGGAAGGCGAACAGCAACACCAGGGTGATGATCAAGCCGGTCGGGGTGATGGGGGCTAGGCGTTTCATGAAGACATTGTCGAACCACGCGATGCCGCGCCGCTTGATGATCGCCTGACGGGTCAGGTAGCCGGCTCCCAGCGGAATCACGATGTAGAGCACCACCGACAGGAGGACCGTATCCCAGGGCACCTGGATATTCGACACGCCGAGTAGGAAGACCACGATGGGCGCGAAGGCGAACAGCATGATCAGGTCGTTGAGCGCCACCTGCACCAGGGTATAGGCCGCATCGCCACGGGTGAGGTAGCTCCACACGAAGACCATGGCAGTGCAGGGCGCCGCACCCAGCAGGATGGCCCCGGCCAGGTATTCATTGGCTTTTTCAGCGGGGATCAGCGGTGCGAACACCACGGTCAGGAAGAACCAGGCGATGGCGAACATGGTGAAGGGCTTGATCAGCCAATTCACCGTGGTGGTGATAGCCAGCCCCTTGGGTTGGCGGCGGACGCCGAGGATCGAGGTGAAATCGATCTGCACCATCATGGGAAAGATCATCGCCCAGATTAGCACCGCCACCGGAATCGACACCTGGGCATACTCGAAACGCGACAAGGCCTCGGGGATGGCCGGGGCGAACTGCCCGAGCAGCACACCCGCCACGATGGCCAAAGCCACCCAGACGGTAAGGAAACGCTCGAATCGCCCCATGCCTTCAGAGGTATCAGGGGCCTGGCTAGCCGGTTGCGTGGTCATCCGGGTCATTGCGCTGCTCCCGGGTGATGAATCACTTCGCCGTCTTCCTTGATGAAGTGTTCGACAGGCCGTTCGAGCAGCTCCAGCACGCGCTCGGAAGGTCGGCATAGCCGAGCCCCCTTGTCAGTCACGACGATCGGGCGATTGATCAGAATCGGATGCGCCAGCATGGCGTCGATCAGCTGATCATCATTCAATGCCGGATCGTCGAGCCCCAACTCATCGTAAGGCGTGCCCTTGCGCCGAAGGAGATCGCGTGGAGCGATCTCCATCATCGACAGCAACGTGACCAGTCGCTCACGGCTGGGCGGCGTTTTGAGATACTCGATGACCCCGGGGCTTTCACCGGAGGCCTTGATCATCGCCAAGGTATTGCGCGACGTGCCGCAGTCAGGGTTGTGATAAATCAGCGGTTGCATGGTGACCTCATTGATCGCCTTGATGGAAGGAGCAGTCGATCAGAGACGCTGCCAGGGGGTCGCAGACCTCCGGATGGCCCGCACAACAGTCATTGACCAGAAACCGGATCGTCTCTTGCATATGATTTAAGTTTGCTCGATAGATGATCGAGCGGCTCTGGCGCCGGGAAAGAACGAGTCCTGTACGAGAAAGCACGGATAGGTGCGCCGACATGGTGTTGTGCGGCACCTCCAACTGCCGTGCGATTTCACCGGCAGGGAGCCCTTCCGGCTCATGTCGAACAAGCAGCCGGAATGCCTCCAGGCGAGTTTCCTGGGATAGCGCGGAAAAAATTTCGAGTGCCTTCGACGTTTCCATGAGTCCAAGTATATGGACATACTTGAGCTAGGTAAAGACTCACCACTTTTTGGGTACCGGCGTCAGCATTCTCCATCTATTCCGGATATCCCCGCTTGCGCAAGGTGTCCTCCAGGCGGAATAGAGGGCTTCGGCATCCCCTCGCTGGACAATGTCACCCTGGTGCATCAGGAAGATGCGGTCCGACATCATCAGCGCCTCCTCCTGGCCATGGTGACGAACAGCGCGGTCAGCCCCAGTTCCCGCTGGATCTTGCAGAGCCGGTGACGAAGGCCTTCGCCTCGTCAGCAACTTCCACCGCGTGGCGGCCCGCCAGCGGCGGAAAGAGTAACGGCCAGATACTGCTTCAAGCTGAGCCGACCCGTAGGTAGGCCGCATCCATGGCTTAAGTGCGTGCCAGAGACCCACTGGGAGAGACTATCCAACCGCGCTCCACCATCCAACCGTTCCCCAGGACGCTGCAGTCGCCATCCAACAGAGTGTCGTCGAAACCGAAGAGGGCAAGACGCATGTCAGCCGGGGGATCAGCGAGCCATAGCCTGCCGCCTCCCCGTGACGGAAACATGACATCGAGCAGGCGTCATCCCCCTGCCATGAAACCGTCATTCATCGCCACTAAAATCGAGCACGACGTTCACCGATGATTGCGCTTGCAACATGCAAGGAGAGCCCCATGTTCGTACCGTCTTGCAAGGTCCTGGCCGCCGGCGTCACCGCTGCTACCCTGTCGCTATCCGCTCACGCCGCCGTGGAAATCCAGTGGTGGCACGCCATGGGCGGCGAGCTCGGCGAGATCCTCGAAGGCATCACCGAGGACTTCAACACCTCTCAGGACGACTACCGGGTGCGCCCCAGCTACCGCGGCAACTACACCGAGACCATGACCGGCGCCATCGCAGCCTTCCGCGCGGGTGAGCAGCCGCACATCCTGCAGGTTTTCGAGGTGGGCACCGGCACCATGATGGCCGCCGAGGGCGCCGTCTATCCCATCCACGAACTGATGGAAGCCCACGGTCGCGCCTTCGACCGCGAGGCCTTCCTGCCGGCGGTGGTCGGCTACTACACCGATACCCGCGGCAACATGCTCTCCTTCCCCTTCAACTCCTCCACGCCGATCCTGTATATCAACCGCGACGCCTTCGATGCCGCCGGCATCCAGGACACGCCGGAGACCTGGGAAGAGGTGGTTGAGGCCTCACGCCAGCTGCGCGAGAGCGAGGCGGCCAGCTGCGGCTTCACCACCTCCTGGCCGAGCTGGGTGATGCTGGAGAACTTCTCCGCCATGCATGACTCGCCTCTGGGCACCCTGGAGAACGGGTTCGGCGGCCTCGATACCGAGTTCGTCTTCGACAACGAGCTGGTGGCGCGCCACTGGGACAATCTCAAGGCGTGGCAGGACGAGGGCGTCTTCCGCTGGGGCGGCCCGGGACCGGGCGATGACGCCGCGCCGATGTTCTACTCAGGCGAGTGCGCCATGTTCTTCGGCTCCTCTGCCGCCCGCGTCGGGGTGCTGGCCAACTCCGACTTCGACGTGGACTACGCCATGCAGCCCTACTACGCCGACGTGGAGAGCGCTCCTCAGAACTCCATCATCGGCGGCGCTACCCTGTGGGCCCTGCAGGGTCACAGCGACGAGGAGTACGAGGCCGTAGCCGCCTTCTTCGAGTACCTTTCCCAGCCCGAGGTGCAGGCCGAATGGCACCAGCGTACCGGTTACCTGCCGATCACCCAGGCCGCCTGGGAGCTGAGCAAGGAGCAGGGCTTCTATGCCGAGAACCCCGGCACTGACATCTCCATCGAGCAGATGACCCTCAACCCGCCCACCGAGAACTCCAAGGGCCTGCGCTTCGGCAACTTCGTGCAGATCCGCGACATCATCTCCGAGGAGATGGAGGCGGTTATGAGCGGCCAGAAAAGCGGTGAGCAGGCCGGCGCCGACGCCGCGCGCCGCGGCAATGCCTTGCTGCGCGACTTCGAAAGCGCCAACCGTTGACGCGCCTTCACTTGCCGCCCGCTGCCGAACAGCGGGCGGTGTCGTTTTCGAAACGCCACTCTCCTGCCGGGCTCTACTATGCAGACCAAACGCATGACCTTCCCCGGGCGCTGGCTGCCCTATGCCCTGCTGGCGCCCCAGGTGATCGTGACCCTGATCTTCTTTATCTGGCCCTCGGCCCAGGCGCTCTACATGTCGCTGCTGCGCGAGGACGCCTTTGGCCTCAACACCACTTTTGTCGGCTTCGTAAACTTCACTCGCCTGTTCGCCGACGGCACCTACCTCAACTCCTTGTCGGTCACGGCAGTCTTCGCCCTGGGCACTACCCTGCTATCGATGTCCGCCGCCCTGCTGCTGGCGGCCAACGTCAATCGCATGCTGCGCTCGCGCAACCTCTATACCACCTTGCTGGTGTGGCCCTACGCCGTCGCCCCGGCCATCGCCGGGGTGCTGTGGTGGTTCATCTTCAACCCCTCCATCGGCATCGTGCCCTATGTGCTCGAGATGCTGGGCTACCGCTGGAACCACCGCACCTCCGGGGTCGACGCCATGGCGCTGGTGATCATCGCCGCCGCCTGGAAGCAGATCGCCTACAACTTCCTGTTCTTCCTGGCCGGACTGCAGTCGATCCCCCAGTCGCTGATCGAGGCGGCAGCCATCGACGGCGCCGGCCCGCACAAGCGCTTCTGGGCCATCGTCTTCCCGCTGCTCTCTCCTACCACCTTCTTCCTGATGGTGGTCAACGTGGTCTATGCCATGTTCGACACTTTCGGGGTGATCCACGCCACCACCCAAGGCGGCCCGGCCCAGACCACCAACACCTTGGTCTACAAGGTCTACGCCGACGGCTTCGTGGGGCTCAACCTGGGCAGCTCCGCCGCCCAGTCGGTGATCCTGATGGCCATCGTGGTCGCGCTGACCGTGGTGCAGTTCCGCTTTATCGAACGACGCATCAACTACTGACGCCAAAGGAGCCCCTCATGGTCGAACACCGCCCCCTGGGCCAGCTGGCCGCCCACCTGATCCTGATCGCCGGCGTGGCCCTGGTGCTCTTTCCCGTCTATGTCGCCATCGTCGCCTCCACCCAGGCGCCGGGGGAGTTCCTGCGCGGTACCCTGCCGCTGGTGCCGGGTGGCCACGCCCTGGAGAACTACCGCACCATGTGGGAGAGCGGGCTCTCCCAGGCCGGGGCGCCACCGGTAGGCCAGATGCTCTTCAACAGCCTGGTGATGGCGCTGGCAATCACCCTGGGCAAGCTTGTCATCTCACTGCTCTCGGCCTTCGCCATCGTCTATTTCCGCTTCCCTTTCCGGACGTTCTTCTTCTGGCTGATCTTCGTCACCCTGATGCTACCGGTGGAGGTGCGCATCATCCCCACCTTTCAGGTGGTGGCCGACCTCGGCATGCTCAACAGCTTCGCCGGACTCTCCATTCCGCTGATCGCCTCGGCTACTGCCACTTTCCTGTTCCGCCAGTTCTTCATGACGATTCCTGAAGAATTACTGGAAGCCGCCCGAGTCGATGGCGCGGGCCCCCTGAGGTTCTTCAGGGACATCCTGCTGCCGCTGTCGATCACCAATATCGCGGCACTGTTCGTAATCCTCTTCATCTACGGCTGGAATCAGTATCTCTGGCCGCTACTCATCACCACCGACAGCGACTACTACACCGTGGTGATGGGCATCCAGCGCATGACCACCGCCGCCGATGGCGACCCCCAGTGGCATCTGGTGATGGCCGCGGTGGTGATGGCCGCCCTGCCTCCGGTGCTGGTGATCCTGTTCATGCAACGCCTGTTCGTGAAGGGCCTGACCGAGACGGAGAAATAGCAATGGCAAGTATCAAGCTCGACGACCTCAAGAAGACCTACCCCGGTGGTATTCAGGCGGTGAAGGGCATCGACCTGGAAGTGGCCGACGGCGAGTTTGTGGTGCTGGTAGGCCCCTCGGGCTGCGGCAAGTCGACCCTGCTACGCATGGTGGCGGGGCTCGAGACCATCAGCGAAGGGAAGCTCTGCATCGGCGAGCGCCGAGTCAACGACCTGGAACCCGCCCAGCGCGATATCGCCATGGTGTTTCAGAACTACGCCCTTTATCCGCATATGACGGTGTTCAACAACCTGGCTTACGGTCTGAAGAACCGAGGTTTCAAACGCGATGAGATCCAGCGCCGGGTAGAGGAAGCGGCGAAGATGCTCGAAATCGAGGCCTTCCTGCCGCGCAAGCCACGCCAGCTCTCCGGTGGCCAGCGCCAACGGGTAGCCATGGGCCGTGCCCTGGTGCGCGAGCCTGCGGCATTCCTGTTCGACGAGCCTCTTTCCAATCTGGACGCTAAGCTGCGCGTGCAGATGCGGGTGGAGATAAAGCAGCTGCAGCGTCGTCTGAAAACCACCAGCCTCTATGTCACCCACGACCAGCTGGAGGCCATGACCCTGGGCGACCGCCTGGTGGTGCTCAACGAGGGGCGCATCGAGCAGGTGGGCACGCCCATGGAAATCTACGCCCGGCCCGCCTCGCTGTTCGTTGCCGCCTTCATCGGCTCGCCGGCCATGAACCTGATTCCGCAGGACTATCTACAAGCTAGAGGGCTACAAACCAGCGGGCTACGGGCCGATGAGGACGCCCAGAGCGCGAAAACCCTGCTCCACGACCTTCCACCGGACACCGATATCGTCGGCATCCGCCCCGATGATCTGCGCCTTCAGGCTCCCTGCGAGCCCCATCTGACAGTGGAAGCCACCCTGGAGCTTTTCGAGGCTGCCGGCGCCGACAGTCATCTCTACGTGCGCCTGGCCGACAGAGATCAACCTATGGTAATCCGCACCGCCGGTCAGCCGCCGGTGGCCGAAGGCGAGACACTACGCTTCCACGTGACCCGAGACGCCCTGCATCCCTTCCACCAGGAGAGCGGCAGGCGCACCGGCAAGCCGCTCAAGGAGCAAGCCGCATGACCATCAGGATCGCTCTGATCGACACCCTCAAGCAGGCCGCTCGCTCCGCCGGCGAGCTGCTGCGCGAGGGCTATCACGCCGCCGGCACCATCGACTTCGAGGCCAAAGGCGCCTCGGACTTCGTGACCCACTACGACAGGGCCTCCGAACACGCCATCATCGAGACGGTGCGACGGACCCATCCCGGGGTGGGTTTTATCGGCGAGGAGAGCGGCACCACCGCCGCCGAGGCCGGCGACCTCACCGTGATCATCGATCCCCTCGACGGCACCAACAACTTCCTTCACCGGGTGCCCCACTTTTCGGTCTCCATCGCCGTGCGCGAAGGAGGCGTCCTCACCCACGGCGTGGTCTATCAGCCGCTGCTGGACGAGATGCTGGTCGCCACCTGCCTGCCCTACCACGCCAAGGGCGACTGCCCCACCAGCGTGGCCCAGCTCACTCTCCTGATGCCCCGAGTGGTGGGCATTCGCGTGCCCGGCTCGGCGGCGCTCGAGATTGCCTATGCGGGCCTTGGCCGCTTCGACGCCTTCTGGTCCCAGGGCGCCCGGCTCGACCTCTGGGACGTTGCCGCCGGCATCGTCATCGCCCGGGAGGCGGGCTGCACGGTGACCGATCTCGCCGGCGACCCGGACCCCGCCGAGTGGAACAGCCTGCTGGTGGCTCACCCCGAGCGGCACGATAAGCTTAGGGGAGCCCTGCAGGCTCATTGATCGGCACTGGCGCCCCGTCACCGTTTTTATAGTGGACCCCGAAATCAAGACACTGGTTTAAGATATGCCGAGGCCGATTTCGAAGGAACCAGAGATGTCGAAGCAGAAACGTAACACCCACTCGCCGGAGCTGAAGGCCAAGGTGGCCTTGGAGGCGGTCCTTGGGCGGTTTGCGCGAAACCTCCTCGTCCTTGATCCGAATGGAGCCAAAAGTCTGTTCTTCCAGGCCCGAAATAATACGCAGCAGAGTGGACTTACCACTGCCTGATGCACCCACCAGGGTCAGGAATTCACCATCCCGGATATCGAGGTCTATACCCTTAAAGGATTTCAGTTTGATCAAAGGATTTGCGCACATGCGTGAGTCGAATGTCGGCCATGATATTGGAAGTCTCGGTTGAATCAGGGTTTTTCGCCGTCAGCCAGGCGCTGACCGATTGCCTGTAGCGCACCGGGAAGATCTGCGATGGTATCGATCACATAGTGGGCCGAGGCCGCTTTGAGCCTGGCTTCGACGCGTTGGCGAACATGCTGCTTCTCGTCTTCGGATGCGGCCAGGAAGCCGTCCAGAGTGAATCCCGCTTCGTTGCCGGACAGAGCCAGGCCGACGGTCCACATACCCGCATTGCGTCCCTCTTCGATACCCGGTGCCGAGTCATCCACTTTCACACAGCGGGCTACATCCATTACGCCCAGTTCAATCACATTCTGCAGCGCCATCCAGGGTCCGGGGCGGCTTCCGGGTTCGAGGTCATCGCTAGCTACGATGCTCTGAGGTACAAACCCCTGGGCGGCGGCCAGAGGCGCTAGAGCCTCCATCACAGGACGCGGGTAGCCGGAACAGGAACCGATGCGGATTTGCTGCTCCTTCAGCAAGGTCACGACATCGAGAGTGCCCGGTATCAGTGCCGCATGCTCCTTCACCTCGGCAATTTGCAATGGCATGAAGGCATCGTAGATGACGCTTACATCCGTATCCGACATCGGTTGGCCAAACCGGGCTACCCAGCGTTCTGCGATAGCCGGCGTATTCCCGAGCGTGCGGATGTGATCCCACTTGCCCATACCCATGGGGCCGCGAGCTTCAGCCAGGGTGATATCGAAATCGAACGCCTGCTTGAAAGCCTCTACAAAAATAGTGGTAGACATCATGGATTGACCTGCCCCACCTCAACGTCGTGGGTTATGTTGAGGTAGGGCAACAACACAGAGCCACTATTGAGGGAGGCAGGTCATGAAACAGTCTAACGCAACTCAGCCAGCTATTGTCGAGCGCACTGTTGCCCAGCGGGTTAGTGCTGCCAGCAACGTCCACGCCGCTTATATTGGCCTGGACGTGCACAAGGCGAGTATCTCCGTGGCAATCGCCGAGGCCAGACGCCAAGCTCCCGAGTTCCGCGGCGAAATTCCGAACGAGCCTCAGGCCATCGATAAGCTGGTTCGTCAGCTGAGTCAGCGTTTCGATGGGCAGCCGTTGTTATTCAGCTACGAGGCTGGCCCCTGTGGCTACGGGGTCTATCACCAGATTCAGGCCAGCGGCCATGATTGCGAGGTCGTTGCCCCGACGCTGATTCCTCAGCGCGCAGGGGATCGCATCAAGACCGACCGTCGCGATGCCAAGATGCTGGCTCGCCTGTCGCGCTCAGGAGAGCTGACACCGGTCTGGGTGCCAACGCCGGAACAGGAGGCGATTCGCGATCTGACGCGTGCCCGGGAAGACATGAAAGCCGCTGAGCTCCGCGCCCGACAGCGACTCAACGCCTTCTTGTTGCGGCACAGCAAGATCTACCCCGGCAAGAGCAAGTGGATACCGGCACACTTCCGCTGGCTGGAGACGGTGCGCTTCGACACCCCGGTTCAGCAGGTTGTGTTGCAGGAGTACGTCGACAACGTGAAAGATGCCCAGCGCCGTGTGGCGGGTCTCGAAAAACAGATGAGAGCGGTGTTACCAAACTGGTCACTGGCTCCGGTGGTCGAGGCCGTTCAGGCGATGCGGGGCGTGAGCCTGATCACGGCGATGACGGTGCTGGCCGAGCTGGGTGACATCAGTCGCTTCGACTCGCCCCGCCAGCTGATGGCCTACCTGGGCCTGGTGCCCAGCGAGCACTCGAGCGGGGGCAGTCGGCGCCAGGGCGGCATCACCAAGACCGGCAATGGCCATGTGCGACGAGTGCTGGTGGAGGCGGCCTGGAGCTACCGGTTCCCGGCCCGCAAGACGCGCATTATTGAGCAGCGCGCCGAGAAGACCTCGCCAACGGTGCAGGCGATCGCCTGGGAGGCGCAGAAGCGACTGTGCGGGCGCTACCGCCGCCTGGCTGCCACGGGCAAGGCCAAGCAGCAAGTCACCACGGCGGTGGCGCGAGAAATGGCCGGCTTCCTGTGGGCGATTGCCTGCGAAGCGATGGGCAAACCGCACGGCAGCCGGGCCACCGCATGATGATCGCGCCTCAGTGCCTACGATTCAGGGAGCGTCGGGCCGGTGGGAGAACCCCTGACGCTCCTATGAGGCCCCCGCCCTGCGGGGCGGGGTGACCCTCGCTCGTAGACCAGGGTAGCTCCGCGACGAAGTGATGACAGGTCGGTAACCAACCCACGAATACCAGAGAGATCCACCGTCGCTGATAGCCCCTCGCTTCCTGATCCGTGGGCATTGAGGACAATCACACGTAGCAGAGTCAACCGACCCCTTGACGGGTCAATCCATACCAGGTGCGAAGGAGCCGAAATCGACGACGGTGCCGGCCCAGTCGAAAATAACCGCTTCAAGTTGTTTCATTGGATGTCACCTCAACTGTAGCGGGATAAAAGACGCGATATTCCCCACAACATGGTGCAGTGGGCTCGCCCAGCAGTCATATGGCGATAGCCACCTTAAGGGCACAGCATGACGGAAAGATGTCGGATTCATGACAGTAAAATCGCATGGCGGCGCTGTGACAATACTCGAGAAGGTGCAGGCCGGCGCCGCAGAAGGCTCATGACCGAGACATCGGCAGGGATCGGCTGGGTGACATCGTAGTGAGACGGGACCGTCACGCGTCTGTCACCGCAGCCAGATATCGTTTGTCGTCGCCAAGGTTGTAACCGACACCGATACGACGAAGAATCCCATGGTTTTCAATCGTCGAGCCTATTTCGAAGAGGCCGAGAACATTCCCAGCAATCCCTCGGTGAGCGCCCCGATCGGCGAGATCATCGAGCGCCGCTATTCGCGCCGCGGCTTTCTCAAGGACGCCGGCACTGCCGGGCTCGGGGTGGCCGCGATCGGCGCCATGAACCCGCTTGCCGCGGCCATCGCCGCCGAAAGCGGCAGCCTCGACCGTTTCGCCGTCGACGAGATCGCCCATGGCGTCGACACCACCCACCATGTGGCCGAGGGCCATGACGCCGAGGTGCTGATTCTCGATGAGCATGACTTCACCGGCCTGACCCGCGAGATGGTCGAGATCGAGCAGGCCGCCCATGGCCTGTCGGTGGTCGAGGTCCAGCGCCGGGGTGGTAAGTGGCAGTATCTCAAGGACAGCCGCTACAACCGTCGCATCACGCCGCGCTCCACCGAGATGGCGATCAGCGGCCCCGCCGCCGGGGATGCGCTGCTGAAGACCGGCGCCGACCCGTCCGGCAAGAAGGTCATCGGCACCCTCAACAACTGCGCCGGGGGCACCACCCCCTGGGGTACGGTGCTGTCCTGCGAAGAGAACATTCACTACTACTTCATGGGCGACCCCGCCGGCCACCCGAACGCGGCGCTGCTCGAGCGCTACGGCATCCCGGCCATGGGCTATGCCTGGGGCCGCTACGACGACCGCTTCGACATCGCCAAGGAGCCCTTTGAATCCAACCGTTTCGGCTGGGTGGTCGAGATCGACCCGCGGGACCCGACCTCAATGCCGATCAAGCGCACCGCCCTGGGCCGCTTCAAGCACGAAGCCGCAGCCAACGTGGTCTCCGGGGACGGCAGGCTGGTGGTCTACATGGGCGACGACCAGCGCTTCGACTACCTCTACAAGTTCGTCACCCGCGATCCGGTCGATACGGCCAGCCCCGCCAACAACCGTGATCTCCTGGATCACGGTACTCTCTACGTGGCACGCTTCAATGCCGATGGCGGCGTCACCTGGCTGCCGCTGGTCCACGGTCAGGGGCCGCTGACCGCGGAGAACGGCTTCGCCAGCCAGGCCGAGGTGCTGATCAAGGCGCGGCTGGCCGGCGACGCCCTGGGCGCCACGCCAATGGATCGCCCGGAAGACGTCGAGGCCAACCCCGAGACCGGTCGCGTCTATGTGATGTTGACCAACAACACCGAGCGCACCGCGGGCCAGGTGGATGCCGCCAACCCCCGCGCCGACAATACCTTCGGGCATATCGTCGAGGTCGTCACCGAGGGCGGCGATCACACTGCCAGCCGTGACCGCTGGGAGATCCTGGTCAAGTGCGGCGATCCATCCCGCGCCGAGGTGGGCGCCCTGTGGAACCCGGCCACCAGCGAGAACGGCTGGGTTCGCCGCGCCGGACAACTGTGCCATCGACCATCGCGGTCGATTGTGGGTGGCCACCGACCAGGGCAGCAACTGGGCGACGACCGGCACCGCCGACGGCGTCTGGGCCCTGGAGACTCAGGGCGAGCGGCGCGGCACCGGCAAGATGTTCTTCCGCGTACCGCTGGGCGCCGAGATGTGCGGCCCCTGCTTCAGCCCGGACGACGGCGCGCTGTTCGTCGCCGTGCAGCACCCGGCCGCCGACGGTACCGAGGCCTATGCAGGCCGCAAGGGACGCCCCTCCACCTTCGAGGACCCGGCAACCCGTTGGCCGGACTTCCAGGACGGCATGCCACCACGCCCGTCGCTGGTGGTCATCACCCGTCGGGGCGGTGGCGCCATCGGCTGACCTGATTACGCCTATGGCTCAGCCAGCTTCAGGAGCCGATACGGCATCGGCGGTGTCTTTATCGCCACGAGGGCATCGCCCAGCCTCGTTGGCGCGCAATGCCGGCGAGCACCGGATCCGGGTGAATGGCGTGGGGCTTTTCCACGGCCTCGAGCAGCGGCAAGTCGTTGCGTGAGTCGGAGTAGCCCCAGGTTTCTGCCAATGGCGTATCCCCCAGCCATTCATGCAGGGCCTGAAGCTTCCCCTCCCGGAACGTGCGGGTGCCTCTGGCCTGGCCCGTATAGCGACCCGCCTCCTGCTCAAGAGCCGTTGCCAGGGCCGCATCACAGCCCAGACGCTTGGCCAGTGGCACCACCAGCTGGGCGGTCGAGGCCGAGATGATCACGGTGGTGTGCGCCTGGTGCCGGTGCCAAGCCACCTGTGCCAGCCCTCCCGGGAACAGCCGCGGCATGATGCGGCTATCGAGAAAGGCGTCGACCTGCTCGGCCACTTCCTGCACAGAGCGTCCCGCCAGAGGGGCGAGAAGGAACTGCAGATGCGCCTCCATATCCAAGGTGCCCTCCGCATAGTCGGCCATATGGCTGTACCAGGTGCGACAGTACTCGGCGGCATCCGTGATCCAGCCCTGCTCGATCAACCATTCGTTCCAGAAGCCGGTGATGTCCCCGTCAAGCAGGGTGTCATCTAAATCGAAAAGCGCCAGACGCATCGCCGCACGGGACATACTCACTCCTCGAACTCCTGAACCTCATCGAGATCCACCACCACCAGCACTTCGCTCTCTTCCGCCAGCAGATGGCGGCTACTGCGGTTGAGCGCATCGACCGAGAGCACCACTCCGGCACACGCCACCGCATAGCGCACGATGTTGCCCAGCAGCTGGCGACGGCGGATCACTCCCCGGCAGCCCGGGCCCGGGCGAACCGGTAACTCCACACCCACCGCCTCTTCTGTCATAGGCTGGAGGTAGAGGGCCTCAGGCCGCAGCGCCACGCGTGCCGAATCGAAACCGTCTCCCAGCAGCGGACGCGCCTGGTCGCCGAGCAGCACATTGTAGTGCCCCATGAAGCCCGCCGCATGACGGCCGCTGGGCCGGGTATACAGCTCTTCGGCAGCCCCTTGCTGCAGGATGCGTCCGTCATGCATCAGGAAGATGCGATCGGACATCATCAATGCCTCTTCCTGGTCGTGGGTGACAAATAGCGTCGTCAGACCCAGCGTCTGCTGGATATCACGCAGCTGCTCGCGTAGATGACCGCGGATACGCGCATCGAGTGCCGAGAGCGGCTCATCCATCAGCAGAATGCGCGGCTCGACCACCAACGCTCGTGCCAGGGCCACGCGCTGGCACTGTCCACCGGAGAGCTGATGGGGAAACTTGTTGGCATGGGCCTGGAGTTCAACCAGGCGCAGCACCTCATCGATGCGGCGACGCCGCTCTTCCTGAGGCACCTTCTGCATGCGCAGGCCGAAAGCGACATTATCGGACACCCGCATGTTGGGAAACAACGCATAGTGCTGGAAGACCATGCCGATCCCTCGCCGCTGCGGGGGAAGCGCCGTGATCTCCTCGTCATCCACTACGATACGGCCGTCGTCGAGCTGATTCAGGCCGGCGATGGCCCGCAGCAGAGTTGACTTGCCGCAGCCCGAGGGACCCAGCAGCGTCACGAACTCTCCCTTGGCGATCTCGGCGTCGATCTGTGAAAGCACCTGGGTCTCGCCGAAGCGCTTGGCCAAGCCTTCCAGACGCAGATATTCCGGGGCCGCTGCCGATGCGGGGCTAGCCACTGGCCCCGCGTCATCACGGGCTGTATCAGGAGTATCAGGCAGTAGCGTTGCATCGTTGGAAAGCGTATCGGCAGTCAAGGTCGTCATGAGCGGGCCTCCTTGGTAATGGTGTGGCCGGCCTGGCGATTCCCCAGCCAGGTCAGCAGCAGCGTGAACAGGAAGAGCGTGATCACCAGCGCGCTGGTGAAGTGGCCGCTGGCACCGCGCATATTGTTGAGATACACCTGCAGGGTCTCGAAACGCGTCCCCACCAGCATATTGGCGAAGACGAATTCGCCCACCAGGAAGGAGAAGGAGAGGAAGACGGCAACCTGCACCCCAACGCGGATATTGGGCAATATGACCAGGAAGAAGGTCTTGAAGGGCGTTGCGCCGAGCAGTTGCGCCGCCTCCATCAGCGACGTCACCTCAATGGTGCGCAGGCTGTTGGCGATGGCCCGGTAGACGAAGGGCAGTGCGATCGTCACGTAGGTGAACATCAGAATCCAGGGCGTGCCCACCAGCGGCAGCGGTCCGCCGGCGTAGAGCTGCAGCAGCCCGACCGAGGAGACCACCGGCGGCACGGCAAAGGGCACCAGGATCAGTCCATTCATCCAGGCATCCAATCGCGGGTAGCGGGTATGCGCCAGGAAGGCGACCGGCACCACCAGTACCAGGCTCAGCGCCAGAGCCCCCACCGTTACCAGCATCGAGCGGGCGAAGGCCCACTGGAAGCGCGGCGTACTCCACAGTTCCAGGAACCACTTGAGAGTCAGCCCATCCGGCAGCAGCGTGGCCCCCCAGCTGGACGCCAGTGCATACCCCAGCGTGGCCATCAGCGGCAGAGCCAGCAGGGTGAAGACATACCACACCACCAGCGCATAGGGGGACGGCCGTGAGAGACGCAGCACCGGCAGTGCAAAGCCCCTTGGCCGAGACAGGGTGAGATCAGCGTTCTGCAACATGATGGCTCCTGCGCACTATCCATTGCTGGATCAGGGTGACCAGTGCCAACAGCCCCACCAGCACCAGCGCCAGGGCACTGGCCAGATTGGGCTGCAGGAACAGGTCCCCCGACACCAGGTTGGCGATACGAATGGTCATGAGGTTGTAGCTAGGGCCTGTTGACGTTTCATGGCAGGGGTATTGGCAGGATAGGGGCAAGCTCGCAGAATAAAGGTTCCCACACCAACAAACTGCAAGCCTGCCATGCCCCGACAAATGCTCACGGATGAACACTGGTCGAAGCTGAAACCTATCCTGCTTCAACAAGGTATTTATGACAAGGCCGACTTGCGTACCACGATAGAAGGCATCCTTTATCGGATGCGCACCGGCTGCCCGTGGCGGGACCTACCGGAGACGTTTGGCCCCTGGAACACGGTCTACAAGCGTTTTAACGCCTGGTCAGCGAGTGGAAAGCTGATGAGGCTTTTCAGCTCTCTGGTGGAGGAGCCTGATGTTGAGTGGCTGTTCATTGATGGCTCCTACGTCAAGGCCCACCAGGACAGCACCGGAGCTGCCACGGAAGACGCAGAAGCCATTGGCAAAAGTCGTGCAGGCAATACCAGCAAGATCCACTTGACCGTAGATGCCTATGGGCTACCGATAACCTTCAGAATAACCGGGGGTGAGGTGCACGACAGCACGGAAGCCCGGGCATTGATTGACGATTTGCCAGCGGGTGATGCATTGGTGGCTGACAAGGGCTATGACAGCGAGCGTATCCGTGAACAGATCGAAGCCAAGGGCATGGCTGCCGTCATTCCACGCAAACGCAACTCAAAGAAAGGAAATGCCAATCTGGACAGAGGCTTATATCGCTATCGGCATCTGGTTGAGAATGCCTTTGCTCGATTGAAGCCGTATCGCGCCATCGCAACGCGTTACGACAAGCTCAAGCGAAACTACGAAAGCATGGTGGCCTTGGCCTGCGGCTTTTTATGGCTGCCCATGTGAAACGTCAACACGCCCTAGTGTTGACCAGGGCGTAGACGGTGGCGTAAGCGCCCATGGCGTTGGCGATCAGGATCGTCAGCGTGCCCGCCAGCGCCGGCCGCAGTACCGGCAGACCGATATGGCGCCAGTAGGCGACTCGCCCGGCGCCCAGCAGGCTGGCGGCGTCGCGCCAGTCGGCACGCAGCCCCTCGAAGGCGGGAAACAGCAACAGCATACCCAGCGGGATCTGGAACCAGGTGTAGATGACGATCAGACCGGTACGCGAATAGAGCGAGAAATCCTCGATCAGTCCCACACGCTGGAGGGCCAGGGTCAGCACTCCGTTGGCGCCCATTAAAATGATGAACGCGAAGGCCAGCGGCACCCCGGCAAAATTGCTGGTCATGTTGGTGAAGGCGATCATCCAGCGCCGCAGTGGGCCGCTGGTGCGGGTCAGGCTGTGGCACGCCAGGATGGCGATGATCAGCCCCAGCAGGCTCGAGACCAGCGATATCTCCAGGCTGCGCCAGATGGCCTGGCGAAAGAAGGGCGAGCCGGCGATTTCCCGGAAATGGCCAAGTCCCCAGCCCCCCTCGACGTGAAAGGCGCTGATGGCGATCCAGCCCAGAGGCGCCAGCTGGAAGGCGACGAAGACGAGCGCAAAGGGCATCAGCCACAGCCAGGCGGGCAGCAGACGCTTCACGGCGTTGCCCTCCCCTCGGCCAGCAGCTCGGAGTGATGAGGCTTGTCGTGCTCCAGGCCCATCAGGGTGGCCAAGGTGCCGCACAGTCGAGGCTGAAGAAGCGTTGCCACCGAGTCGTGAGCAAACGCCTCGCCAAACAGCCACAGTGGTACCCGACGCTCCTCTTCCAACAGGCCCGAGTGAGAACCGTCGGCATTCATGCCGTGGTCGGCGGTCACCATCACCTGATAGCCCTCGGCCAACCAACGCGGCAGATAATCCGCCAGGGCAATATCGGCCCGCCGCGCGGTATTGCGGTACTGGGGCGATTCCCCGCCATGCCGGTGGCCGGCATCATCGATGTTCATGCTGTGCACCAGCAGGAAATCGGGATCGTTGAGTCGGCGCAATGCCTCGGCATCGCTGAACAGGTGATCGTCAGGGTAGTGATCCTGCCAGTAGAACAGGCCGGCCTGGATCGCGCTCTCCGGATCCTGGTGGAAGCGATGGCGGGCAGGCACGAAGGGGGCCTCCAGATACAGCTCGCTGACCCAGTGATAGGCCGCCGCCGCGGTACGCCGCCCCTGGCGAACGGCCAGATCGAACAGGCTGGTACCGGTGGAACGGCGCACCACCTGGTTATGCACCACCCCGGAGTCCACCGGGCGGTCGCCGGTCAGCAGGCACTCATACAGCGGGCGCGACATGGCCGGCAGCTCGCAATCGAGTGTGTGGTAGCTACCGCGGCCCGCTTCACAGAGGGCGTAAAGATGGCCCATGGCATGCTGGCCCACGGCATGGTTGAGCCCATCGAGCACCACAAGGATGACGCGGTGAGACATACAGAACTCCTTGCCGCCTCCTGTGGAGGCGGCAATCAGCTGAGAATGAGGGGGCGTTACTGCTGATGGATCAGCACCTGGGACTGCCACTGGCGCGGCAGCTGACGGGCGCTCTTTTCCCAGGCATCGAAGTCTTCTACCGGCCGAGCGTTGGCATACTGCGCGTTGGGCAGCAGCTTGGCGGCGATATCCTCGGGGAGCGTCAGGTGCTGGGCGCGGATCGGCCGCGCATAGCCCTCGGCCAGGTTGAACTGGCCCTCATCGGAGAGGATGTACTCGCGAGCCAGCTTGGCAGCGTTGGGGTGCGGCGCATGCTTGTTGATGATGGTGGCGTAGCCCGAGGTGACCGAGGCGTCGGAAGGAATCACCACGTCGAAGGCCTCGCGGTCAATCTGGTCACGATAGTTCAGGGCATTGAAGTCCCACAGAAGCGCGACTTCGACCTCCCCTTTCTCCAGGTTGGCAATGCTGGGATTCGCCAGTGACAGCCGCCCCTGACGTGCCAGCTCGGCAAACAGCTCCAGCCCCGGCGTCAGGTTGCTTTCATCGCCACCGTTGGCATAGGCGGCCGCCAGCACAGCGTTGTTGGCCTGAGCGGCCTGACCCACGGCGCCCACCGCCACGGTGTAGTCACCTTCGGTCAGATCAGCGAAGGTTCGCGGACGCTCTTCTTCCGGAACCAGCTGCTTATTGCTCATAAGGGCAATGGTGCCGGTATAGCCGAGCATCCAGTGGCCGTCTTCATCCTTGGCCCAGTCGGGAATCTCCTCCCAGGTCGTCGGCTTGTAGGGCTGGGTCACGCCTTCCGCCACGGCGATGGGGCCAAAGCTGATCCCCACGTCACCGATATCGGCAGTCGCGTTCTCGCCCTCGGCCTTGAACTTGGCGATCTCCTCGGCGGAGCTCATGTCGGTGTCCATATGCTCCAGGCCGTAGTTCTCCTTCAGGTCGGCCCAGGTGTCTTTCCAGTTGGCCCAGGTATCCGGCATGCCGACGCTGTCGACACGGCCCTCCTCCTGGGCGGCGGCGATCAGTTCTGACAGGTCGGAGGTCGCATGTGCCTGACCGGCGAGAAGCGTTGTCCCCAGGGCGGCGGTCAGGGTGAGTCGAAGCAGCGTCGAGCGTGTCGGGTTCACGGTGTGGCTCCATGCAGGTGATCAGGATGAAGCCGCCATCTGGTCTAGTTCAGAAGCGGCCGGCAGGAAGCACAATAGAGGTCAAACATGACAAAGGCGTGTCGATTGAATGGTTAGCCGGGGCTCCTGGCGCCAGTCAAGACGCTCCCACCCCTCGACTCGGGCTACCTCGGCCAGCACCGGGTCGGGGTTGACCACCACCGGACGATTCACTCGGGTGAGCAGCGGCAAATCGTTCTTGGAGTCGGAGTAAAAACTCAGGTGACTGGCGGTGGCATTACGCTCGATCAGCCAAGCCTCCAGCCGGGTGACTTTGCCGCCCCGGTAGGAGAGCACACCAGTGGTATCACCGGTAAACACACCCTCGTCGAGGGCCGGCTCCACGGCGATCACCTGCTCGATGCCCAGTTGCCTGGCCACTGGCGCTACCAGGTGTCGCGACGAGGAGGAGATCAGCAGCAGTCGGTCTCCCTGGCGGTGATGGTGGGCCATCAGTTTGCGTCCCTGGGGAAACACCCGCGGTGCGATGCGTGCGGTGACGAAGGCTGCCACCTCGGTGGCAACCTCCTCCGCGTGACGGCCCACCAGCGGCGAGAGCGTGAAAGCCAGATATTGCTCCAGCCGAAGCCGGCCCGCATGATAGGCCGCATTCATGGCCTGGGTGCGTGCCAGGTACTCTCCGGGGGAAGCGATCCAGCCGCGTTCCACCATCCAGTTGTTCCATAGCGCACTGCAGTCACCATCCAGCAGGGTGTCGTCGAGATCGAAAAGGGCAAGGCGCATGACAGTCTCCCATTGGTCGAGCATCAGCGATCCATATCCTGCCGCCTCCCCGTGACGGAGACATGACATTGAGCAGGCGCCATCCCCCTGCCATCCGTCTGCCATGGAACCGCAATCAGTCATACGCGAGAGCCCCCAGCTTTAGCTGTGGGTAGGGTCACCGTTTCGTCATGGCGCTGTCGCCGTCTCGTCATGGTGGCCCGGCATACTCTGGGACAAGACCTGCCTGGCCAACCGACGACGAGGAAAGCCCCATGCGCATCTGCCTGGTCAGCGAGACCTGGCCACCCGACATCAATGGCGTTGCCCACACGCTCAACCACCTCGCGGACCAGCTGCACGATCGCGGCATCGCCCTGCAACTGGTCCGGCCCCAGCCCCGCCAGGGCTGGTACCAGGAGCGACACCCTGGGATACGGGCGGAGTTGCTGGTGCGCGGCCTGGCGCTCCCCGGCTACCGGGAGGTCCGCCTTGGCCTGCCTGCCCCGCGTCGCCTCAAGCGCCTGTGGCAGGATCAGCGCCCCGACGTCGTCTATCTGGCTACCCAGGGACCGCTTGGCTGGTCGGCGCGCAGTGTCGCCCGGCGCCTAGGCATCCCGGTGGTGGCGGGCTGGCACACCAACTTCGACCACTACTGCCACGATTACCATCTTCCCTGGGTAGCCCCGGCCGTACTCAGCGTTTTGCGCCGCTTTCACAACGGCTGCGCGGCCACGCTGGTACCTACCCACGCCCTGGCGGCGAGACTAGCGGAACAGGGCTTTCAAAACCTGGAGGTAATGGGTCGCGGCATCGATGGTGAGCGCTTCTCGCCGCACCATCGTGATTCGTTGCTACGCGAGCAGTGGGGTGTCGGCGAGCACCAGCCCGTGGCGCTCCACGTGGGCCGGCTCGCCTCGGAGAAAAACCTGGCGCTGCTCGAGGAGAGCTTTCGCACTCTGCTCGAGGCCCGCCCTGACATGGCTCTGGTCATCGTCGGCGATGGTCCGGCACGACAACGGCTCGAACGCGCGTTACCCAATGCGCACTTCACCGGCTTCGTACCGCGCGAGTCGCTGGCCCGCCACTACGCGAGCGCCGATCTCTTTCTTTTTCCCTCGCTCTCCGAGACCTGGGGCAACGTGGTGCTGGAGGCCATGGCCAGCGGCCTGGCGGTGGTGGCCTTCCGCCAGGCCGCGGCCGCCGAGCTGATCGATCACGAATGCAATGGCCTGGCCATTGCCCCGAACGACGACGCAGGCTTTCGCGACGCGGTCTTGACGCTCTGCCAACAGCCGGCCCGCTATGCCCGGTTGGGGCGCGCGGCGCGCCAACGCGCCCTCGAGTACCGCTGGTCGGCCATCGCCGATACCTTTCTCACCGTTCTTCAACAGGCTCGGGAGAGTACCCATGAAACCGCGCACCCCTGCGGCGTTTGACCGCCTCGACCTGCTGGAGAGGCGGCTCTGCCAGCGCATTGCCCGCTTCAGCCTCTACCGCCCTTGGCTAGGCACGCTACGCTTGGCCAGCAAGCTCGGCGACTGGCTGGTGTGGGTGGCGTTGATCGCCGCCCAGCCATGGCTACAGGAGGAAGGTGGGCTTACCTACCTGCTGCAGTACAGCCTCACCGCCCTGCTGGCGATCGCCGTGTATCGCCTGGTCAAGACCCGACTATGCCGTGAGCGCCCCTTCATCACCTTCGATGCACGCATCATCTGCCTGGAGCCCGCTCGTGACCGCTACAGCTTCCCCAGCGGTCATACCATGCATGCGGTGATGTTCTGCGTGCTCACTGGCGCCCATGCTCCCACCCTGCTCCCCTGGCTGGTACCGCTGACGCTGCTGATTGCGGTGTCACGAGTCGGGCTCGGCCTGCACTATGTCAGCGACGTGATCGCCGGCGGTGCTATCGGCTACGCCTTCGCCGTGACGAGCCTGGCTCTGGCGGGTTGATACAGCTCAGACTGCAAGTCCAGCGACCAGGATCGGATAGGGACCAGTGCTGGGCGGAATGTCTTGCCGCAGACTCGACAGATGTAGCGGCGACGGACCACCCAGAGGGTGACCCGCTTTGCGTGGATGGATAGATCGCGATAGGCCACATCGCGCTTGCCAACCTGGCAAGCTCACCCTCTACGTCGCACTCCTCGCAGGCTAGAGGCTCAGAAGCTTCAACTTGGTAGTGGAGGTCATGCTCTTCTATCTTGGTGTCCAGGATGTGGTACTCCGCCAGATGGAGAACGTTGTCAGCAAGGTGCATCATGTCTTGAGCGTTTTCGTGGGAAATATTGATTATCGGGATAGTTCTGACTTGGCATGGTTGGCGATGCCAGCTAAAAAGTGATGAGAATGCCGCTACTGGCCAGGATAACTACTACTGCCCAAGCGGGCAGCTTCCAGACGCTGAGCAAGAGAAAGCCTACCAACGCTAAGGCGAACTCGTTGAGACCAAGAATGGCGCTGGTCCAGACCGGTTGATAAAGGGCAGCACCCAGAATACCCACTACTGCCGCATTGGCGCCGCGCATCAGCGCCTGGGCGCTGCCCCAGCGGCGAAATCGGCTCCAATGGGGCAGCACTGCCACCAGTAACAGCATTCCGGGCAGGAAGATCATCACCAGCGCCAGGGCAACACCGAACAGGCTGCCGCCGAGCGGTACCATCACCGCGCCCAAATACGAAGCAAAGGTAAACAGCGGCCCCGGCACAGCCTGGGCGGCACCATAACCTGTCAGAAACTCATCCGCACTGACCCAGCCGGATTGCACCACTTCGGCCTCCAGCAACGGCAGCACCACATGCCCGCCGCCGAACACTAGGGTCTGTTGACGTTTCATGGCAGGGGTATTGGCAGGATAGGGGCAAGCTCACAGAATAAAGGTTCCTAAGCCAACAAACTGCAAGCCTGCCATGCCCCGACAAATGCTCACGGATGAACACTGGCCGAAGCTGAAATCTATCCTGCTTCAACAAGGTATTTATGACAAGACCGATCTGCGTACCACGGTGGAAGGCATCCTTTATCGGATGCGAACCGGCTGCCCGTGGCGGGACCTACCGGAGGCGTTTGGCCCCTGGAACACGGTCTACAAGCGCTTCAACGCCTGGTCAGCGAGTGGAAAGCTGATGAGGATTTTCATCTCTCTGGTGGAAGATCCTGATGTCGAGTGGCTATTTATTGATGGTTCCTACGTCAAGGCTCACCAAGATAGCACTGGGGCTGCCACGGAAGATGCAGAAGCCATTGGCAAAAGTCGTGCAGGCAATACCAGCAAGATCCACTTGGCCGTGGATGCTTATGGGTTGCCGATCGCCTTCAGAATAACCGGGGGTGAAGTGCACGACAGCACGGAAGCCCAGGCATTGATTGACGGTTTGCCGGCAGGTGACGCGCTGGTGGCTGACAAAGGCTATGACAGTGAACGTATCCGTGAGCAGGTCGAAGCCAAAGGAATGGCTGCCGTCATTCCACGCAGGCGTAACTCGAAAAAAGGAAATGCCAATCTGGACAGAGGGTTATATCGCTACCGGCATCTGGTTGAGAATGCCTTTGCTCGATTGAAACCGTATCGCGCCATTGCGACGCGCTACGATAAGCTCAAACGAAATTACGAAAGCATGGTGGCCTTGGCATGCGGCTTTTTATGGCTACCAATGTGAAACGTCAACAGGCCCTAGAGCGCCGGCGCGATAGAAGGCATTCATGACCGCCAAGATTGCGGTGGGGCTGATCCAGGCCAGCAACGGCAGGCCGAATAACAGAGCAACGAAGGTCAGCCCCACCAGGTGGCCAACACGAGCCGAAACAGGCAGTGGCAAGTCGTGAACGTCTACTGCGACGTAGGCCCGACACAACACTATACCGGCCATAGCACCAATCACGATGGCTGCTACCTGGCCCAGCGGGCCGCTAACCAGCACCACAGTGAACACCGCGGCCAACGCAATACCGGCGCGCCCAGGATCGGGACAGAGACTGCGGGCCATGCCCCACACGGCATGGGCGACGATAGCCACTGCCGTCACCTTTAGGCCTTGGATAATGCCCTGGCTGACAAGGCCATCAAGTACGGAAGAGCCCAAGGCGAACAGCACCAGAACAACAGCCGAGGGTAAAGTGAATGCCGTCCAGGCCGCTGCCGCGCCCCAAGGACCGGCACGCATCAGCCCCAAGGCAAAGCCCACTTGGCTGCTGGCTGGTCCCGGCAGAAACTGGCACAGCGCCACCAAATCGGCATAGGCTTGTTCGGAGAGCCAGTGACGCCGTTCCACGAACTCAGTGCGAAAGTAACCAAGGTGGGCTATTGGACCGCCGAAGGAAGTCAGGCCCAGCAGCAGAAAGGCGCTGAAGACTTCTCTGACACGTCCTGAGGGGCGTGGCGTATGGCTCATCGATCGGATTCTTTGTCATCGTTCTGCAATGTCCAGGTTTCGTTACTCATGGCCTAGCCCTTCAGCCGTAGCGGCCGGTAATATAGTCCTCGGCCTTCCTGGTATGCGGCGTCGAGAACATCGTCTTGGTATCGTTATATTCAATCATCTCACCCAGATGGAAAAAGGCAGTGTAATCGGCGATTCGCGCGGCCTGCTGCATGTTGTGGGTGACTGTGATGATGGTGTAGCGACGCTTGAGCCGGTCCATCAGATCCTCGATGGTCGCCGTGGAGATCGGGTCCAGCGACGAGGTTGGCTCGTCCATCAGGATCACTTCCGGCTGCACGGCAATGGCGCGGGCAATGCACAGGCGCTGCTGCTGGCCGCCAGAGAGCGAGGTGCCGGGCTGGTGCAGCTTGTCCTTGACCTCCTCCCACAGGCCCGCGTCGCGCAGTGAACTTTCCACCAGCGCCTTCACATCGGCCTTGCGGCTGACGATATCGTGCATGCGCGGGGCATAGGCCACGTTGTCATGAATCGACTTGGGAAACGGGTTGGGCTTCTGGAACACCATGCCGACCCGGCGGCGCAGCGCCACCTCGTCCACCTTGGCGGCATTCACATCTCGCCCGCCCATCTCCACCAGGCCTTCGATGCGTACCCTGGGAATCAGGTCGTTCATGCGGTTCAGGCAGCGCAGAAAGGAAGATTTGCCACAGCCGGAAGGGCCAATCAGCGCGGTAATGTTGTTCTGGTAAATATCCAGGCTGATGGACTTGAGCGCCTGAAACTGTCCGTACCAGAGATCGAGATCGCGCACTCGCACGCTGAGCGCATGATGGGCGCTGTCATTGCGAGTCACCGGCTCACCGCTCGAAGGTCGATTCATGGACGGGATACTCTCGGGTGAAGCGTGGCTATTCATGCTCATACTCATGTTGGTTTGTCCTCTATGGCGCCTGCGCTACCAGCGGCGCTCGAAGCGCCTGCGCAGCACTACGGCGGTGGCATTCATGGTGATCAGCACCGCCAGTAGCACCAGGATGCCGCCCGACGTTTTCTCGATGAAGGCCCGATCGGGCTCGCCCGCCCAGGTGAATATCTGAGCCGGCATCACCGTGGCGGCCTCGGTGATCGAGCCGCCGATATCGGGAATAAAGGCCACCATACCGATGATGATCAGCGGCGCGGTTTCGCCCATGGCCTGGGCCAGACCAATAATCGCGCCAGTCATGATGCCGGGCATCGCCAGCGGTAGCACATGGTCGCGTACCACCTGCCAGCGCGAGCAGCCAACGCCGAAGCCGGCATGACGAATGGAGTCCGGCACGCTGCGCAGCGCCGTGCGGGTCGAGATAATGATCACCGGCAGCGTCATTAGCGCCAGCGTCAGCCCGCCGACCAACGGCGAAGAGCGCGGCACGCCAAAGAAGTTGATGAAGATCGCCAGCCCCAGCAGGCCATATAGAATCGACGGGATCGCCGCCAGGTTGTTGATATTGATCTCGACCAGCTGAGTGATGCGGTTGTCCGGTGCAAACTCCTCCAGATAGATCGCCGTCATCACGCCAATCGGAAACGCCACCGCCAGGGTGACCATCAGGGTCATCACGGTCCCCATGGCGGCCGAGGCGATACCGGCAAGTTCAGGCATCCTGGAATCGCCGCTGGTGAAAAACCGCGTATTGAAACGTAGCTCCACCCGGCCCTCGGCCCGCAGCCGATCCACTACCGCCCGGTGGCGATCGCTTAATTTGCTGTGGTGACCCTTCAGATATTGGTCGACCTGGCCATCGGCCAGCACCCACTCGCTGCGCGTGGTGCCCTGAAGCGCCGGGTCGTCTCGCATGCGCGATGGAATCAGGCGCAGATAGCCGCGGCTGACCAGCGGGCGCACGGCTTCGGATACGGCCGCCAGCGGCAGCTGGCTGGCCTGCTCGCTGTAGTCGACCTCGACCTGAATCTGTGCCTGCTTGAAGGCCGGCAACCCCTTGATCAGCATGTCAGTGAAAAACAGCACCAGAAACAGGCCGGCAAGGCCAAGCGCCCCCATGGACAACGCTTTCAGAAGTCGGGTCTTGCGATGCCGTCGCCGAAGCTGAGCCTCGATGTGATCGAACGCCTGTGTCATCCCAATGACTCCTCGACTTAGAGATTATTGACCCGGTACTTTTCCCGAAAACGGCGAATCATGATCACCGACACCAGATTCAGCATCAGGGTCACCACGAACAGCACCAGCCCCAGGGCAAAGGCCGACAGCGTTTCAGCGCTGGCAAACTCCTGATCCCCGGTCAGGGCGGCGACGATACGCACCGTCACGGTGGTCATGTTTTCCAGCGGATTGGCGGTCAGGTTGGGCAGCATGCCCGCCGCCATCACTACGATCATGGTTTCCCCCAGCGCCCGAGACACCGCCAGTAGCGAGGCCGAAACAATGCCGGGCAGCGCCGCCGGCACCACCACATCGCGAATCGTCTCGCCATGGGTCAGGCCGAGCGCCAGCGCGCCCTGGCGCATGCTGTCGGGCACCGAATGGATCACGTCATCGGCCAGTGAGGAAATGAACGGAATGATCATGATGCCCATGACGATGCCGGGCGCCAGGGCATTGTTGAAGTCGGCCTTGAGGCCGAGCCACTGTGCTGCCGCAACGATCAGCGGTGCCACGGTAATCGCTGCAAAGAAGCCGTAGACCACCGTGGGAATACCCGCCAGCACTTCAAGGACCGGCTTGGCGATGCTGCGTACGCGCGAGTTGGCGAACTCCGCCATGTAGATCGCCGACAGCAGACCAATTGGGATGGCCACCAGCATGGCGATCGCGGTGATCATGAAGGTACCGGCAAACAGCGGCAGCGAGCCGAATTGAGCGGCACTGGCGCCTTCCTCGGCGCGCCCGGCGGCCGTCAGAAAGCTGGCGCCGGGGTTCCAGACGGTTCCGGTGATAAAGCCCCAGAAGCTCTGCATCTGGAAGAAACGCACTGCCTCATTGATGATCGAGACCAGAATGCCCAGCGTTGTCAAAATGGAGATCAGCGTGGCTCCAGCCAGCATAAAGCGAACAAACGCCTCGACGGCGCGCCGTGCATGAAACCCGGGCCTGACCATGGCGATGCTGCCCACCAGGCCTAGGCAGGCCACGGCGATACTGACCACCAGCAACATGGCAATGGAAATCTTCGCCCCGACCAGCAGCATGGCCACGCTACCGACCAGGCTCACCGCCAGTGCCGGTGCTGCGATAGAGAGCACGCCAAACCAGCCGTACTGATCGGGCTGGGCGTGCATCGAGGTGCCGCTGGCGCGCGCCCTGGCCGCCTTGGCACGCGCCGCGAAGAAGGCGATCAGACCCAGCACCAGCAGAGTGCCACAGAACAGGGCGAGGAATTGGTTGGTCTGCATAGGTGTCTCTCGAAGAAATTCATCCGCGGGGTAGTCACCCAACCGGCCTCCCTGCCGGAACGCGCGCCGACCGGCAACGCTGGTTGCCGGTCGGTCGGGGCTGGACCCCAGTCTCGCTTACTTCAGGTCGGCCAGTTCGATCGACTCGTGGTCGGCCACTGCCTGACGGGCCTTCTCGCGCATCTCCTCGGGGGCCGGGATTAGGCCGATGCCCTTGAGGTAGCCCAGCTCACCAATCATCTGCTCGCTCATGAAGGTGTTGGCATACTCGTACATGGCCGGCACCTCGTCGGTGTGCTGATTCTTCACGTAGAAGAACAGCGAGCGGGACACCGGGTACTCGCCGCTGCCGATGGCGTCCGGGGTCGGCTCGACGCCGTCGATGCTGGAGCCGATCAGGGTATCGGCATTTTCCTCAAGGAAGGAGTAGCCGAAGATGCCGAAGGCATCAGTGTTCTCGGCCAGGCGCTGGACGATCAGGTTGTCATTCTCACCGGCATCGATATAGGCGCCGTCGGTACGAATATCGGTGAAACCCTCACCGCCGTAGGCGTCCATTGCTTCGGACGCAGCTTCCATCACCAGCTCCTCGAAGGCATCCCGGGTGCCGGACGTGGTCGGCGGCCCGTAGACGGCGATCTCGCGATCCGGCAGGGAGGCGTCGATCTCGCTCCAGCGGCTGTAGGGGTTGTCGACCAATTCACCCTCCACCGGCACCTTGGCGGCTAGGGCCAGGAACAGCTGTTCGCGGGTCACCTCCATCGCCGGGTTCGCACCGGACTGGGCAAAGGCGATGCCGTCGTAGCCAATGAAAGCTTCGGTAATATCGGTGACGCCATTCTCGGCGCAGCGCTCGAACTCGGAGGGCTTCATGCGGCGGGAGGCGTTGCTGATATCCGGAGTGTCCTCGCCGACGCCGTTGCAGAACAGGCGCAGGCCGCCGCCGGAGCCGGTGGATTCAATGACCGGCGTCGGGTAGTCGGTGATCGCCCCGAACTCCTCGGCCACGTAACTTGCGAAGGGATACACCGTGCTGGAGCCCACGATGCGAACCTGGTCACGGGCCTGGGCAACACCGACAGCGCTGATGACGGCGGCGGCGAGGACGGTAGTCTTGAAAGCGCGATTCTTGAAGGTACGGCTCAT
The DNA here is from genome assembly GCF_031886125.1 of Halomonas piscis. Taxonomy (NCBI): domain Bacteria; kingdom Pseudomonadati; phylum Pseudomonadota; class Gammaproteobacteria; order Oceanospirillales; family Halomonadaceae; genus Halomonas; species Halomonas piscis. Next base: position 171,423 of record NZ_CP119391.1, on the reverse strand, counting down.
GAAAAGTGCTCCTGGTGCGAGAAGTATTTGCCTTTTCGTGATGCCGAAGATGACCTACAAAGATGACAGCCTCATGACAGTCAGGAAAAAATCAATCCGTTGCCATGCTCTGTTGCAAACCTCCTCCTGATTAGCAATGAAGCTCAGCCGACCGGATTACCCGCTGGGGCCGAGGCTTGCAGCGCACCGCGGCGATGAGCAGCCGGGTCGGCAGCACCCTGATTCGAAGCGACGGTTGAAGCGATAGCTGAACGCGACCAGGTAGCGCGCCGCATATTTCTGGAAGCCGAAGGCATGGTATGCCCCTGAAAGACTGATCTTGAGATTACCGAGCACGGTATTGATCCAGTGAAACTCGGGCACGTCCTGGGGTTTGCGTCCCGCGATGACGGTGGGCTAATGCTTACAGTCAGCGCGGGTGACGGCACCGAAGCAGGCCAGGCCGTCGGGTAGCTCACCCCGAGGTCACGCTTGAGGGCCAGCGACGACAGCCCGGTCTTGGCCTAGCTGATGAGGTGGATCGCCAGGAACCAGGTGGTCAGCGAAAGCTTGATGCCCTGCATCAGGGTGCCGGCGATCAGCGAGGTCGGGTGACGGCAGGCGCGGCACTGGTATAGCGTATGGTGCCGCCGGTGCACCCGAGAATAGGTGTTGCCCTCACAGCGCGGGCAGTGGAAGCCCTTTGGTCAGCGCGTCTGCTCCAGCGCCGCCACACACTGCGATTCGGTCCCATAGCGCTCGAAAAACTCAGGCATCGACAGGCCAGGCTGGAACTGGATGGGGTTCATGGCCATGACGTCACCCTCTTTCGAAAGCTATACATGTATACATGTGTAGTTCTTATCGCCAAGAAGGAAAGCTGGGCTGACGGTCGTTGCTAATCAGAAACCTCCTTGAAAACTGCCGCGTCTTATCCATTCAGTGTAGTGCTTCATCTAACTGCAATATCGTTTCGATATCCTCTAAGGTTACGACATAATCTACTTATGTCGCAGTGTAGCACTGCTGGAGACAAGCCTCGTTGTACCCCGCTGCTGCTTTACGCATCCGCGCCTGAAACGTATCAACGATGACATGATTGAGCATATGATTTGTTACCTACGCCCGTGGAGAACCACCGATGAGCATAACCAACGAACCCCATAGCCAGCATATTTCCCGCCAGTTCAGTCAAGAGCTGGAGGCATTGAAAACGCACCTGATGACCATGGGTGGCCTGGTTGAAAAGCAAGTACAGGATGCGACCCGCTCACTGCTCGAGACGGACACGGCACTGGCTCAGCGGGTGGTAGCCAACGACCGTCACGTCAATGACATGCAGGTCAAGATCGACGACGAGTGCACCCTGCTACTGGTACGTCGTCAGCCGGCGGCCTCGGATCTGCGCCTTGTGCTAGCGGTGACTCGCGCCACGTCGGATCTCGAGCGCATCGGCGACGAGGCCGACAAGATCGCCCGCAACGCGCTGGAGCTGGTCGAGAGCAACTCGGGAAACTGCGGTTTCGTCGAGGTGCGGCTCATCAGCGAGCATGTGCGCAAGATGGTCAGCGATTCGCTGACCTCTTTCGCCCACTTTGATACCGAACTGGCACTAAAGGTGGTGCGTGAAGACGATCATGTCGATAGCGAATACAAGACCGCCATGCGCTCACTCATGACACTCATGATGGAAGATGTGCGGGCGATTTCACCGGTGCTGAGCATCATGTGGATGCTGCGCTCGCTGGAGCGCATTGGCGATCATGCCAGTAACCTGGCTGAATATGTGATCTACCTGGTCAAGGGGATGGATGTGCGCCATCAGAATGCTGACGAGGTAGCCTGTAGTATCAGGGCCGAGGATGGTTCCCCCCCAGTGTCAGGATGAGTGTCGCACCCTCTGAGACCCTGTTTCTATAAAACGTTACACTCCGGGACCATACACCTAGCGTCTCGGCCTGGACCATAAACGCATCGGCCACCACATCCTCCAGCAGCAGCAAGTTGCACGCTAGTGCGGCACAGAATGCCACTTGAGTGGCCATCTGCTCGTCACCGTCGCTCAGTGAACTGGTCTAATTGTATCGGACACCCTGATAAGCCTTATAGTGAAGGCAATGAGAGGTGTTCATGACCAAGAAGACTCGACGTCGGTATTCCGACAAATTCAAGGCTGAGGCGGTCAACATGGTTCGGGGAGAGGACTACGCCATCTCCGAGGCTGCCAGGCGGCTGGATATCGGTCGCAGCCTGCTGGATCGCTGGTATCGCCAGCAACGTGACCGGGAGGTCAAGGACATCCACGATCAGAAGCGTGGTAGCTACGGGAGCCGTCGAATGGCCAAGGAACTCCATCGCAGAGGTCACGCAGTCGGTCGTTATCAGGCGCGTAGCCTGATGCAGGAAGCCGATATCGCCTGCCGACAGCGTCGCCGCTACCGGCATACGACGGACAGCGACTACGGCTTGCCAGTAGCTCCCAACCTGCTCAGCCGGCAATTCACGGTGCCTGAGCCCAATCAGGCGTGGGTGGCCGACATCACCGCCATCTGGACCCTGGAAGGCTGGTTGTACTTGGCGGCCGTGCTGGACCTCTATGACCGGCAGGTTATCGGCTGGGCCATGGCCGACCACATGAAGGCGTCACTAACCCTGGACGCTCTGGAGATGGCCTTTGGCCGCCGGCGCCTTCTCGAGGAGGGCTCCATCACTCGGATCGCGGCAGCCAGTACGCATCACATGCGTATCGCGAACGACTGGTTCAGCACGGGTTCCTGGCCTCCATGAGCCGCAAGAGGAACTGCTGGGACAATGCGGTCATGGAGCGCTTCTTCGGCTCTCTGAAGGGCGAATGGCTGGATGGGCAGCGGTACGGGACCCGCCAGTCAGCGAGACGCGACGTCGTGACCTATATCGAGATAGAGTACAACAGCTGCCGGCTGCACTCCACTCTTGGCTACCAAGCGCCAAGGGAAATCGAAAAAATCGCCGAAGCAGCTTAATAAAAGTGTCCGCTACGACTTGACCAGAACACCGGAATGAGTCCTGAGCCTATGTCACTCTCCATGATTGAACTTGCATTAAAAGCAGTTATTCCATTTGCTCTTATTTTCTTCGGGATCAACAGAATTTCAACCATCCCGCATGGCAGCGATGGTCGTATTCTTTATTTGAATCCACCATTTCGTAGGCCAATGCTCGTTTCCGATGACGCGCCTCATCTGAAACTTATGTTTGTCCAGGCCATCTTTATGGTGATCGGGATAGCTGGATTGCCATGGCTTTCGACGCAACTACCGCCGAACATCGCGAATGCAATGTGGCGCACTGGCTGGTTACTCGCTATTGTTGGCGTGGTCTTAATCTATTGTCTCGTCGAGGCGCTTGCTTATCGGAAGGAACTACGTGACGCCAAGCGTATTTCCCGGCATGAGGGCATTGCAAGGCTGGCCAAGCACATCGGCGCGGAAAGGACTAAGCTTAATCTGAGAATCGGGCTTATCGGACTCGCCTTTATTGGTCCAATGTTAATCACGATCAGTATATTATTTACATTTTCGGCGGACACTTCGGTGCCCCTATACAGGCATATATTTTTTATGGAGCTCGGCCTCCTGATGGCAACGCTAACGTTGCTTGGGTTACCTCTGCTTGGTTACGTCACGCATCTAGATAACCCGTCCGTAAATATCACCGCGGATGGATATATCGTCGACTCTTCGGAGAATAACCAATCAGAACTTGGCAACATTTCCAGGAATAGCTCAATAATTGGAATTCTTTCTCAACTCTTGTTCATAGTTGCTTTCGCGATCGGCGGTAGTGTGCCGGGTGCGGATGGCTTCGAAGGCGTGCTGCCTATATTGCTGGCCGTCGTGGGTAGCGTTTTCTTTGTCATCTCAATTGTCACGACCCCTATTGGCATACTGATGGGTCTCAGCGGTCTCTTTCAGCATGGTCAGGAAAAGCGCCCTGCGTGCGTCGGACTTGTTCTTGCAACGATAACTGCAGCGCTTATCGCTATCGAGGTTGCAGCTATATATCCTAGAGTTTCTTGAACATCGCCGCTGGGGTCATGTACCGGCTGGTTTGGTACTGGCCGTCGGGCTTCGATCGACGCCTTCCGTGACTTCGTGCGCGCAGGTGTGGGGCAGGATACTCTCGGGCGGAGTTGGGTAGAGTAGAGAGCAGACAATCATCACGGTAGCTCCAGCTTATCTGTTGCCGCCCTTTTCGTCTGGCGATTCACGGCGCCATTTAGGCGCTGCATCCCATGCTTAGCGTACACAAAAGATTCTACAATAAGTGCCTGATCTAAAATTTTCACGTATCATCAGGATCAGAACCTCTGACCCGGATCAAACTCATGGCAAGGCGCTTTGTTGCTCCACTTACTGACTCTGAACATCAGACGCTGTCCTCGGCCTATCACCATGGTGAGAAGCGTGCCTTACGTCGTCGTGCTCATGCTATCTTGCTAAGCAACCAAGGCCATACCATTAACCAAATCAGCGAGATACTGCAAGTTCGTCGTGATGCCGTATCACGATGGCTCAAGCAATGGGAAGCGTCGGGCCTCGATGGACTGATCGACAAGCCGCGCAGTGGTCGTACGCCTGCCTTGGATGACAACGACCACCAGCGACTGAAGGAAATGGTCGCAGAACAGCCCCATCAGCTCCGCTCCTTGCACGCTCGCTTTCAGGACGAGACGGGGAAAGAGGTCAGCATGGTGACGCTCCGTAGAGCGCTCAAAAAAAAATAGGCTCAGCTTCAAACGTATTCGGCATTCATTGAAGTCACGGCGTGACGAAAGAGATTTTCGCAACACTCAGGACCTCCTCAAGGCGCTTCAGCAGCGTGAAGATCAGGGTAAACATGAGCTCTATTACTTTGATGAATCAGGATTTTCACAATCATCGTCGGTGCCATACGCGTGGAGCCCCATCGGTAAACCCTGTGAGGTGACTGCCTACTCACATAGCCGAAGGCTGAATGTACTGGGGTTCCTCAGCCGAGCGGGGAAGTTGGTCTATCACACCGCCACCGAGTCCGTGACCACTGAGACGGTCATTGATGCGTTTGACCATTTTGTGGCCCAGAAGGACCCCGATACCTTCGCCGTGGTGGTGCTCGACAATGCCAGCATGCATCGCTCCAAGGCCTTCAGGCAGAAAATACTCGAGTGGATGTCGCATCGTGTGCATTTGGTCTATTTATCAGCTTATTCACCAGAGCTGAATCTGATCGAGGTTCTGTGGCGGCAGATGAAGTATGTCTGGCTGCCTCTGAGTGCGTACCTCACGTTTGATAACCTCTGTGAGGAGGTACATCGGATACTCGATGGCTATGGATCCGATCACGCGATTAATTTTGAATAGGCACTTAGTAAAATTAATTTAAATAGCTATATAACCTGTCGGCCCATCTGCGGATGGAATGAGGTTCCAAGAAAGTCTTATTGAATGAGTTTGTTCTGGGGTGAGGTATCCGATCGTAGTGGCTCGGAAATATCTCATCAAGATATTTTTTGGGCCACACCAAGGAGCTTTTTACCAAAAGCTTCTCCAGTAGATATAGTTCCTTTTTCCAGTCAAAATCCGTACTTGGTTGCTTCAACAAGAGAGTCGAGAGCTTGGTTTTGCTATCGGATGTATCAACCTCCAGCAACACAAAATTCTGCCCCCTTATCCTTAAGAGTCGAAATGCTAGGCAACGAGGATTGCCATCTGTCATCAGAAACTTAGAAAAACCAGCCATTGCAGGCAGTTTTTTTATGGCTGACTCCAGTATTACGCATCCCTTATCTTGCAAAACCTCCACCATTTCAGCAAAAGCTTCAAACCTGTGGATGTAATGATGAAGGTCATCACTATGATCTTCCAGTACATTAAATACTGCAGACGGTAGCTGCCCTCGGATAGTTCGTTCATCGGTACTGAATTCTAACTTTTCTAAATTTTGAGATTCTTCAGCTTCAGATGTATCCGGAGTGCGAGAGGACAGGCGATTTCCCATACCTGTTCGAGTTGTATAGGTCGGATTAGAAAAGGAAAAATTAATACTAGGCAATTGAAATATTAGATCTTTACCTTCATTTTTAGGGAGTTCTTCATCATCAATCAATGGCTGCTCCGCTGATCGTGGGTTACTTTCAGCCCCCACGCCTTTAGCAGACATCGGTGTCCTAAATCCAGGATCAAAAAACTCTATCTGCTCAGGCCCAGTATGTACCAAGTTTTTGACATCATGAATTTCGTAAACAAAAAAAGCCCTACGATCCCGGTCAAAATGTCCACACAATTTCAATGACACATGATTCAACACTGGTGGATCAAAACGAAAACTCCATCTTCTATAATTCCCAACATCACTCCCCTCTTTTAATTGATAGCTTGAGATACTTTCAAAAGATCTACGGGCATCTTTATCGAGAAGAACCCAGGCCAACAACCTCCGTAACTCAAGACTTTCACGAACATATTTAGGCAAAGAGCTTGTAGGGAGTATATTTACTTTTGCATATTTTTCCGCCTCATTTTCCTGGATATCAAACTCCTCACTTAGACCTCCCGGAATCATAGCCAAACGACTTAGATATGCATAGTGGAAAAAAAGAACTCGCGCCAACTCTATCTGAGGAAGGTAATATACAATATCGTTACTCTCAAAACAGAAAGACCACTGATGCCTATCTCCTTGTTTAGCAACCGAAGTTATTGGGCATTCTCCTATTTGTCGATGCTCCCATTGAGTTGTATCTCCTATAGTGATACTAGATTTATATCCTGCAGGATTATGATTGTCCACTGCATTCAGTACACGCCGTCGAGCCAAGGCCGTTAGCTGTGAAATAGAAAATGACTCTTTTTTTTGTCTAGGATCAAGCTTGACCTCGATTCTCCAATCTGAGTTATCAAGACGGCGATAGATTGAACCAATTTCTCTAATGCGACTGTTGTTTTCTATTTCTTTGAAATTCATCCTTTCCTTCTTCTAGTCGTTTTAAATATTTTCTTGCTGAGCTGGTGAGCCTTTCTTCACTGAGCCCAGAGTTTCTTAAAACACGCCAACGCGGTGGTTGATCATAGATATCTTTTAATACTGCATTGGTATTACTCAATCGGCGGATCTGATACTGATCAACAGTTTCAGAAATTTTCTCAAGAAGCTTAGCTGTTTCAGGTAGTAAATGCATCTTCTTTTCCAGTGATGAGCTGCTCCCAAGACGTTTCATAAGAAAATTTCTGGACCGTCTAGGACCAACTTGACTGGAATTTAGAAAGTGAATAATATTTTTTAGCCTCTTTAGATACTCTTTATCACGCTTCTGCCAATCAACTCTATATTTCCTTTCCTGCCTTTCAGCTAACTGTTTTTCAGAATTAACTCCCATAAGCCAACACCGATCGTACCGATACAGCCGAGCATATAGTGCAGCGTTTATTCGCCTTGCTGCTTTAGGATAGTAGTCTTCCAAGAGCTTCATCCATTGTTGCTGATCTTGGGTAAGTTCAAAATGATCACCAGAAAATTTTACGCTAATCTGAACATTAGACTTTTTGGTTGATGTCTCCCGTACCGACTTAAGTACTTCGCTGATACACCATCCTTTAGGAAGCAAGGCCTCATGAATGACCAAATGTTGCAGGTAACTAAAAACCTTACGATGCTTACGAAATACAGAGCGAAGCCAAAAAGATTCAGCCTCATCGCCAGAACATAGCAATAAACCATGACGGTTTAGAAAGTCCGCAGACCAAGTTTCCAAAACTTCATCATATATCGCCAAATGATCAATTTGAGCTTTACCTCGAATAAAGCCAAATTTCTGAGCAAGCAGGTTATAATAGCACGACCACTGCTCAAAACTTGGTGATTTCTCCGGTCCTTCGCGTAGCAACTGCCGAATCTGCTCCAAGATTAATAGCGAATTTTTACAGGAAGTTTTTTGAGGAAATAACGGGCATTTCTCCGGTGATGCTGCCTGATAATGATGCCGCTCTATCAGAGGGCGAGTTATGCTTGTGTTAATAAGCATGCCATGTTTATCACAGCTCTCGACACCTGAAACCTGCCATTCTCGAAGCCAAAAATATTCACCAAAAGAGCGTTGTTGTTCTTTCAAACATCCAGGGCAATACCTAATGTGACTGGGTGTTTTTACAATTGATGCAGCAACTCCCATTGCTAAATGTATTGCACCTTGAGACTCTCCAGCCATCCACTGTAAACATTGTTGACGACGCTCTTCGGGGATAAAAGGTGCATAAAGTGGCAGCAATGTATGACCATAGGCAATAGTTTCTAAAGCGTACGATGATGGCAACCACTTGACCATTTTTTGCAAATGACTCGGAAAATCCAAGGTTGCAACAACCTTACGATTATCGTAAACCTCCTCCAATAATTGCTTAGGGCTAGCAATTCCATGTCGTATCCCGGCCCTGGCGACTATGCTATATAGCAATTCTTCTGGATATGGGAGCGGGAAATTTAGCATGGTATATACTGCCTATTTATCAGAGCTCAGCCACTGTTCAGTATTAAAAACCAAACCAAATTGAATTGCTTCATTCAGAAATTCCTCTTCGTTCGCTGCTTGAGAGTGCATAAAACGAAAATCGTCTGAGTCTAGAGTATGCCACTCTGGTGGTTTTATCGATTTTGTTTTTCTCCTACTCTTTACCGGTGGTGTTTTTTCGGCAGTCTGATACCAATTAAGAATAATAGGCATTAGATCTTTCAGCTTTAAATTAGGATTTTCTTCGAAAGCTCTTTGGATTAATGGCTCTAAAAGGTCAGACTCGTAATCCATATCAACTAACATGGTATGTAAGCGAATGGCTTGGTTGTTACCATTATATTTCACGGACTTCCTGATCTGATCTTTGCTGGATTCTACAAGATTGCTAAGTTCCAGGATTTTCCTATCAACGTCCGGAATTGTAAGGTCAGAGTATTTAGCTATTTTACTAGGGTGTGTTAACAATCATTAGTTTCGTTTAAACTGATTTAGTATTCATAGATTTTGGTGGGCCATGAGTCGGTTGAAGTTACGCGATGATCAGTGGGAGCGAATCGAGCACCTGCTCCCCGGCAAAGCCTCAGACTGTGGGGTAACTGCCAAGGACAATCGCCTGTTCGTGGAAGCCGTGCTCTGGATCGCTCGGACCGGCGCCCCGTGGCGTGATCTTCCCGAATCTTTTGGGCGCTGGCACACCGTCTACATGCGGTATAACCGTTGGTCACGAAAGGGCGTTTGGCAGCGTATTTTTGACACAGTAGCCGACGATCCCGATCTAGAGCAGCTGATGATCGACGGTAGCATCGTCAGGGTGCACCAGCATGGAGCGTCAAAAAAAACACGCAAGACGTCGAAGCCATGGGCAAATCTCGAGGCGGATTGAGCACCAAAATTCATGCCGCAGTCGATGCGTTAGGTAACCCAGTACGATTGGTTCTCACACCGGGCCAGGCGTCGGAGTATGGTGCTGCTCCCGCTCTACTGGAAGGTTTTTCCCCGCAAGCGGTGCTGGGCGACAAGGGGTATGACTCCACTGCTCTGCGGGACATGATTCAGGCCGCAGGTGCCGAGCCGGTGATTCCTCCGAAAAAGAATCGTTTGGCGCGCATTGAAGTAGACTGGCACTGTTACCAAGATCGCAATCTGGTGGAGAGGTTCTTTCAGAAAATCAAGAAGTTCCGGCGGTTATCTACACGCTATGAGCGACTGGCAAGAAACTACCAGTCACTCCTCTGCCTCGTGTCAGCCGCCATATGGCTGGCCTAATTGTTAACGCCCCCTAGGATCACCGGAGCGTAGAGCATCCACCATAGGATGAATGGGTTTCAGTTCGTCATGATAAACCGCTTTCATTATATTTGGCGTGATTCGCTCTGTGCCTGTTACCACTGCTCTAATTTGGGACAGTACAAACAGTTTTATGACAACATCCATAATACCTTGAGAAAGATCAAACCACAGATTTCTCAACTCATCGGATATGCTATCACTGGCTTTTGTTAACCACTGGTATTTCCATAACTTTTGCGTAAACGCGCCCCATTCGGTCCGGAGCACGTTTTCCTCGGCTCCAGGTTGGCTCAAGGGCTCCCATAGTATTGACCCAAACCCAGCTCCCCGCCGCGCCGAACGCAAATCCGAGTCGAAGACCGCCCGAGCTTTTGGCGTTCCGACCATCACCACCGGCACTGATATCTCATTTACCAAAGTTACGAAAAAGTTCAGCATTTTTTCAGCTCCGCCGGATGCACGAACACTCAAATGCTGTATTTCATCAATAACTAATAAACCAATAGCATAGGTGTTTGCCAGCTGCGACATCAGCGCAATCATTGTCTCTACGCCGTGGCGTTTTTCTCCATAGCGACGAACATAATTTGTTGCAAGAATGGAATCGATTTCTCGAAAAAAATTATGGCACAGGCTCTTGAGGGAGCCGTCGTGTGGGCAATCGATTTTCAGGAAAACAATCTGTATAAAGTTGTATTCTGGGTGGCGAATTAGCTGTGGGTAAGTTGCCAGAATGCGGTTCAACGAGATAGTTTTTCCGGAACCTGAGCAGCCGATAAACGCCATGCTTTTCGCAGTCGACTCGACATGTTCAAAACGAAATGCGTTTAAGTCTCCACTCTTGATTCGTTCGTAACCATTCTGTAAATGGGTCGAGAGATCGCCAGTGGCTAGGTTTCGACCAATATATCCCTGCCGCAGTATGATCGATATTTTCGCTTCCAACTCGATATGACGAGCTAGAGGCTGAAAGAAGCCATCCAGTAATTGAGAGATGATATGAATTCTGGTTTGTCCATCTAAGTAACTATCCGCTAACCTGAGTTCTATGCCTCCCCCAAGTCCATCTTTCAGCTGCTTTCGCTCAAGAATTGGCGGCAGCGCCTCAATTAACGGATTCCCATGATAGCTGGGAACTCCTGTCTCTTGGTAGACCGCACTCACCATGCCTGAAGGTAGGGTCATTCATCATCTCCAAACAACTCATCCAGAAAATCCGGGAAAGCACCATCATCTGGCTTTTCATGAAGGTAAGTGACATCAGATTTCGGTTTACTACTTTTAAACTGCCGGTCTTTTGTTTTTTCAGCTCTCAGAGCATCCCGCTCCAGCATTCGATTATCACGTATCCCTCTAGTTTGTTCAGATTTTGATTGTTTGTGCTTAGCTGGGCGAGAGCGCTCAGCATCTTGTAGAGTTTTGCTAACCAATTTTTCAAGATCTCTCTTGCTTGTTGTTTCAGATACTTTCGCAGCGTTGGTAGCTTTTCGCTGCTCTTCCTGGATGCTCCATAACTCCCACATTGACTTTCCACGAAATTGGCGCGAACGATCAGTCAAAGAGCATACCCAGTAATCCGAACTATCTTTTTCAGGGAAAAGATAAATATGATCAGCCATTACTGGATCATAAGCTGCTTGCAAGCCAGTTACTCTACGACCTCCATTACGATGCAGCCAGCCAGACCCCAATAATTCCTTCGATGTGTAATAAGCGCCAAAACAACTAATACCTAAGTCCGAAACATTGACTTTGGTACGCGGCAGTAAAGCCATTCTAAGAGCTTCTTCTGATACATTCTTCAATCTACCGGTTCGATATTGTATGCCCCAATTCCAAATATTGAGCGGGGTTAACGCCATATCATTTGGAATATCCGGGTCGCGGTCATATTTCGACAATACTGCATATTGGTTCCTATGCAGTATTGAAGCAAGCATGATACGAGTGAAATCTTCAAGAGTTAGTGTTGCATCTAGTCGATAGTCTTTTCCACCCTGTTTTCTAACTTTTGTAGCTGTTACTACACCAGGTACAAAGGGTTTGAACTCCGCTTGAAGAGTCCTGAAGTAGCGCTCAACAATCCCTTTTGCATCACCTCGGTATGGTGGCGTTAATTCAATACGCACACCGAAAGCTTTCTCCAGAGATTCAATCTGATATCCAAGTAGCTCACCGCGATCCGCTAAAATTGCATCTGGCACTCCAACAGTAGGCCATTGCTCTGAAGTAATCTCTAAGCCATATCGAGCACATAGCTCTGTTTTACTCGACATGGACGTAGTCAACGCGCTCATGGCTGTGACATAAGATGGGTTTTCCAAGCCAATATAGAAGCCCGCTACCATGCGACTGAAAACATCGACAACCACATACAAAGTAGGACGACCAATAATTCGTTGCCGATCCGCAGATAACAGATAAATGTCTGCAATCGTCGCATCAATTTCATACCTTGAACCAGGCCCCAGCACCCCTGCTGTGGCGGTTCCAATCAGCCCGGCTTATTCATGAGGCTGGCTTGAAAATAAAGATGGCGAGGGGTTTCTCTTGTAGAATCAGGATGTTCCAGCCAGAACTTGATTCAAGAGGACCTCTCGCCATGGGTGAAAGATTATCGTCGTGGACGCCTTCCTGCAATGGTTCTGTTCGGGCCGAGCTAAGCGGCCACCGCACCACCAGCGACAGCGGCGCCTTGCTGCTGCGTGAAGCCCTCGACAACAGCGGTGTTATCCAGGCGCTGGAAGAAAGCCTGGTCGACCGGCGTGATCCACTGCGTATTCGTCATTCCCTGGCCAGCCAGCTGCGAACCGTCGTGTTGCAGCGCGCCATGGGGTGGATCGACCTGGACGATACCGACACGCTGCGTCACGATCCGCTCTGGCAGCTGGCGTGCAGCGATGCACGCGGAATGACGCCTCTGGCACAGGACCGTCCGTCGCAGGCGACGCTGTCGCGGCTGCTGGCGTGCCTTGGGAGTCATGACAACATCGATACCGTGCATGAAGGCCTGTTGCGCCTGGCGATCTGGCGCCTGGCATCGCTGAACCACGGCGAGCAGCCCGATAACCTGACGCTGGACATCGACGGCCTGCCGATCGAGGTCCATGGTCGTCAGGGCGGGTCGGCCTTTCACGGGCTGTACGGCACACGCATTTATTCGCCGCTGGTGGCCTCGCTGGCCGAAACCGGTGACATGGTCGGCGGCCTGCTGCGCGAGGGTAACGCGGGCCCTGCCGAGAACGCCGATACCTGGATCCCTCACCTGGTACGGCGCCTCAATGAAGGCACCGGTGCGACAGTGACAGTGCGTATCGATGCCGGGTTTACCGGCAACGATACGCTGCTGGCCATGGAAGAGCGTGATATCGGGTACCTGGGCCGGCTGCGCAGCAACAACACCCTTCAGACGCTGGCGGCGCCGTATCTCAAGCGGCCGCCCGGCCGACCCCCGGACCAGCCCCGGGAATGGTGCCATGACCTTGAATACCGGGCCGACAGCTGGCCCGAGCCACGGCGCGTCGTGCTGGTGGTTCAGGAGCGCCCCGACGACCTGTTGCTCCACGCCTTCTTCCTGGTGACCAACCTGAGTCGGTACCACTGGCCGCCGGAAAAGGTGTTATCACTGTACCGCAAGCGCGGCAGCGCCGAGGCGCACATGGGCGAGGTCAAGTCGGCGCTGGATGTTCACCTCTCGTCGACCGATCGCGGCGCCTCCACCGAGCAGAACGTGATGGATCGCAACGAGGCGAGTCTTCTGCTGAGCCTTTACGCCTATCAGGTGCTGCATGGTCTGCGTTGCGTGCTGGAACGGCAAACCCGACAGGGCTGGAGCCTGATCCGAATGCGTGAGCAGGTCCTCAAGGTGGCCGCCACCCTGATCCTCCACGCCCGACGTATCACGGTCCACCTCGGCGCCGCAGCCGATAAATGGTGGCCGACTCTGCTGAAAGGGCTACCAAAACTGACAGCGTTGCGCTGACGCCTCAGCGGTCGCATAAGCAAGACAGTGAGACGCCGGTCCTGTCGATGACCGGCGGTTCCGGCTGCCCGGATGACCGACGACAAGGCAGGGAAGGGGCTGAATAACGGCGATAGCAGCCGGACAGAGCGTCACCGGAAGACGGTGCCGTCTCGAAATCGGCGTTCGGCGACGAGCTACCGGCTCCCCGGGGCTTCAGGATGCCCAGTCAGCGTTCCGGTGAATAAGCCGGGATCAGCGGCCGAATATCTTTTTGATATGAGATTTTATTTCTGAGGAATCCCCATGAAATGGGTAATAAAATCAGCATGATAGGATTGAAAAAGCCTGCATGAGTCATGCATGTTGTGAGTTACGACACACAACAACATGCGAAGGAGACCCATGCAGGCCCCTCGATTCTTGCATAACTTGCTGACGTCTTCACTCTCCGTGATCCATGCCAAGCGGCTACAGACCGTCCTCGATACCGTTGGCGCTCTGCTGGGCGAGCGACGTCTGGGATTAACGGCCATTGGCCGTGCGTTGCCGAGCTCGACGGATGCCAAGCACGCCATCAAACGAGTCGATCGACTATTAGGCAACCCTCACCTTCATCAGGAACGACCGCTGTTCTATTGGCTCATGGCCTCGCTGCTGATCGGCCATACAACACGCCCACTGATTCTGGTGGACTGGTCGCCGATTGATGACCGCGGCAGGCATTTCCTGCTGCGTGCGGCGGTGCCCTTCGCCGGGCGATCGCTGCCCATCTTCGAGAAGGTTCATCACAAGGAAGGATGCCCATACTGTGAAGCCTATCTGCTGGATGCGCTGGCAAGGATCCTGCCCGACAAGGCCACGCCGATCCTGGTGACCGATGCCGGCTTTCGTAACCCGTGGTTTCGGGCCGTTGAAGCGCGCGGCTGGTATATCGTTGGACGGGTCCGTCAGCCCGCCCGTTACCAGGCGTCAGGCGAAGCATGGCAACCCGTGAAGACCCTGTTTCAACACGCGACATCGGAACCGCAGGCGTGGGGCTCCGTCCGGATCGCCGAAAACCATCCGTTCCGCGCTCAGATGGTGCTCTATTATCGACCGCCACGGGGACGTAAGCATCGCAATAAACAAGGCCGGATCTCTCGGGACGGCGGCAGCCGGACGATCGCCCGGCGTCAGCAGGAGCCCTGGGTGCTGGTCAGCAATCTGCCGGACCGCTCAACGCTGGCGAATAAAGTGGTAACGATCTACCGACAGCGCATGCAGATTGAGGAAGGGTTCCGCGATGTCAAAAGCCCCTTGTTCGGGCTGGGCTTCGGCATGCATCAGTCTCGCCAGGGCAAGCGCATCGAGGTCCTGCTGCTGATCGCCATGTTGGCGAACGTGGCCATGATGGTGGCCGGCCTGGATGTCCGAGCCCGGGGGCAACAGCGGCGCTATCAGAGCAACAGTATCCGGCACCGGAGCGTGCTTTCCGTGTGGCGCCTGGGCTTGGAATGTCTTCGTCGTCATCAACCCGACGCCGTGCCTTGGCCTGCTTGGACAACCCTCCGAGCACGACTTCGCGAGGAAGTCAGGGAGCAGAGCCTATGCGGCGAGTAGCAACATATTCGTGGGGATTCGTCAGATTTTATTTGCTCTTAGGCGAATACGATCAGCCTTCTTGTACTCTCTACGATAAAAATATCTTATTTGATCTAATGTTGGATAATCTTCAGGCTGCACATTTGGATTAGCGGCCTCAAACATATCAATAAATCGACGATGGGCGTATGGCAAGGAATGGCCCTTGTCATTGACGTAGTAGCGATCTAGTACCAAGCGGAACATATTTTCAATAGAAGAATCGACGGTAATACCCGTACCAGGCGAGATTTTTCGTGGCCGCCCTAACTTTTTTTTTGAAATCCTCTTCTGGCCTTTTCCACCAGATTTACGATAATCGGGTAGTAGTGCGTTAGGCATTTTGCCACGCTGCCAGTATTGTCGAAGATTTTTATAGATCGTTTTCCTTGGTGTTCCGGTTTCGTCGCTACGCGACTGGACTAACTTCCCCCTGCCACTGCGGTAAAAAATTTCTTCATCAGCGAGCAAAGGTGCAATTAGTTCATACCGCTGGTCTCGAATTAGCTGGGCTTTACTGCCATTTTCTACAGATAGCGAAGCGAGTTCTTGATATGGATCCTCTGTCCTGCGAAGTGTTTCATCAAACATCCACTGCTCAGCCTGAAATGTTGTAATCACTTCCGGCCAAGCTTTCTCTGAATCAATATTTATCCAGTTAGCATGCTGCCCCGCCAGTGCTAATACCCGATATCTCTCTTGTCCCCACTCAAAGACGTCATTGATTCGCAGCATAGCTAGCCCTCAGAAAATCTTTATTATCAACCATTTGCAGGTCTTGTGATACCAGCTTGGTCCATGGGATCGATATATCAAATATAAGCACTCTTAAAGCCGCCAAAGCCCGTAACCGAGCTAGCGATGTCCCCGGCTCAAGCGAATAAGCCTGGTCAACCAGCATGCCTATCTCCGGAAGCTTGGTATTCAGGTTTTGTGCCAGCACATCGGCATAGATCGGCAAGCTTTGAAGCAACACTTCCATGCTTTCGCTTTGTACACGTGCTGAGTAAAGAAGATCCAGATTCTCCATTATGGTATGAGGCATCTGCTTTTCAGTTATCAAATACCAGGGAATCCCTTTAAGCTTCCAGTACCGTTGCTCAATCTCGAGCTTTTCAACAGTTCGCGGATCCATCAAGTCGGTAGAGACTTTCACCTGAATGGCCAACCTCTGTGGCCCGGTTGGCATGGAGAGATCAACGACGAAATCGCTGGACATAACCTGATGGTATCCGCCTACCTCGGGGTGGCGAATGTTGGCTTCGTCAGCGATTGTTAGAGTGTCTTCTATTCGGAGCGGAAATTGCTCGCGGATGTCGGTAACTGCGGGGTTCCATTCAAGCAACAGGAAGGCTGCCAGTTCTGTATCAGAAAAAAAATGATGGGTTCGCCCGGTAAGGTGTCCCATCACCCTGTGCGAGCGCCCCTTGGAGGATAGATCTCTGACCGTCAACCAAGGGCGGTAATCACTACCGCTACCTTTGCCGCGCTCTTCTTTAATCCATTTTTCCGTTTTTTTGTCTAGCTTGCAGCTGGCCATTCCCTATACCCCTTGAGGAGAATAGCCTGACTTTGCCACATTGGGTGCCTGTTACCAACTCTATTTATAAGGTACCAACTTTTTTCCCTAGTTACCGACTTTATTACCATCCCACAGTTTCTTCGGCAAACCTGTCTACGCCTATTCCACCGTGACGCTTTTGGCCAGGTTGCGCGGCTGGTCAACGTCGGTACCCTTGAGCACCGCCACGTGATAGCTCAAAAGCTGCAGCGGCAGGGTATAGAGCAGCGGCGCCACAGCTTCGTGGACGTGGGGCAGATGAAGTACGGAAACATCGTCTTCGCTGTCGTCGATGCCGACGTTTTCGTCAGCAAAAACGAACAGCTCGCCGCCCCGGGCACGCACTTCCTGGAGGTTGGATTTGAGCTTCTCCAGCAGGGCATCGTTGGGCGCTACCGAAATCACCGGCATTTCGCTGTCCACCAGCGCCAGCGGCCCGTGCTTGAGCTCGCCGGCGGGGTAGCCTTCGGCGTGGATGTAGGAGATTTCCTTGAGCTTGAGCGCGCCTTCCAGGGCGATGGGAAAGTGCGCCCCGCGGCCGAGAAACAGCGCGTGGTGCTTTTCGGCAAAGGCCTGGGAAAGCGTCTCGATGTTGTTATCCAGCGCCAGCACCCGACGGCAAATATCGGGCAGCGTTTTCAGCGCGGCGACGATGCCGGCCTGATCGCTGCCAGTTGCTTCTGTGCTCTTGTCCAACGCCAGGGTCAGCAGCATCAGCGCCACCAGCTGGGTAGTAAAGGCCTTGGTCGAGGCGACGCCGATTTCCGGCCCGGCCCGGGTCATCAGCGCCAGGTCAGATTCGCGCACCAGAGAGCTTCCCGGCACGTTGCAGATGGCAAGCGTGCCCGCATAGCCAAGCCCCTTGGCAAAGCGCAGCGCGGCCAGCGTATCGGCGGTTTCTCCGGACTGGGAAAGCGTCACGAACAGGGTGCCTTCAGCGACGACCGGATGGCGGTAGCGAAACTCCGAGGCCACCTCTACCTGCACCGGCACGCCGGCGTAGCGCTCCAGCCAATAGCGCGCCACCAGCCCCGCGTGATAGCTGGTGCCGCAGGCGATAATGTGAATCTGGCGGGTTTTCGCAAACAGCGCCGGCGCGTCGGGACCGAAGCTTTCCGCAAGCACGCTTGACTCGCCCAGACGACCTTCAAGCGCGTCGCGGATTACGGCCGGCTGCTCGAAGATTTCCTTGAGCATGAAGTGGCGGTAGTCGCCCTTGCTGGCCGCGCCGTCGGCGTATTCATAAATCTGCACCGGGCGTTCCACGGCCCGGCCGTCGCGGTCGACGATATGGATATGGCCGCCGTTCTTGAGCTCGACCAGATCCCCTTCTTCCAGGTAGATAAAGCGGTCGGTCACCTGCAAAAGCGCCAGCGGGTCCGATGCCAGAAAGGCTTCGTCGATGCCCACGCCTATCACCAGCGGGCTGCCCTGACGAGCGCCGATGACCACGTCGGGTTCCTTGGGGCTCATGACCCCGAGCGCGTAGGCGCCGCCCAGGTTACGCACGCTATGCTGCACCGCCTCGAACAGCGTGGCGCCGTCGTCAAGGGTGGCCGCCAGGCGATGAGCAATCACCTCGGTGTCGGTATCCGAAGTGAAAGCGTAGCCGTCGGTCTCGAGTTCCTGCTTGAGCGCCTCGAAGTTTTCGATGATGCCGTTGTGCACCACGGCCACTCGATCATCGCTGTGGTGCGGGTGGGCGTTGGCTTCGACGGGCTTGCCGTGGGTCGCCCAGCGAGTGTGAGCAATACCGGCCCTGCCCGGCAGCGGCGATTCCGCCAGGCATTTCTCCAGCGCTGCGACCTTGCCCACGGCGCGGTGGCGCGTCAGCGTATCGTCGCGCATCACCGACATGCCGGCAGAGTCGTAGCCGCGATATTCCAGCCGTTTAAGGCCTTCCAGCAATATGCCCTGGACGTTGCGCTGGGCAACGGCGGCGACAATGCCACACATAGGGTCTCTCCTTTTCAGCGTTGTGGTTAATCGCGCTTTTTCGGGCGCGGCCAGTCGGCCTTTTCGCGCTGGGGCGCGCGGGTCACGCCCAGCGCGTGGTCGGCCACGTCCCGAGCAATGGTCGAGCCGGCTCCTACGGTGGCACCCTGGCCGATGTTCACCGGTGCCACCAGGGCGGTATTGGAACCGATGAAGGCATCGTCGTCGATCCGCGTACGGTGCTTGTTAACGCCGTCGTAGTTGCAGGTGATCGTTCCCGCGCCGATATTCACGCCGCGCCCCAGGGTAGCGTCGCCGACATAGCTCAGATGATTGATCTTGCTGGCCTCGCCGACGTCGGCATTTTTGGTTTCGACGAAGTTGCCTACCCGGGCGGCGACGGCCAGACGGGTGCCCGGGCGCAGCCGCGCGTAGGGGCCGATGGCGTTATGCCCCGCGGCCACGCACTGCTCCAGCACGCTGTGACTTTCGACCACGCTGTCCGCGCCGATGGTGGCGTTTCTGATCACGCAATAAGGGCCGATATGCACGCCCTCACCCAGGCTGACCTCGCCTTCGAACACGCAGCCGACGTCGATAAAGACATCGTGGCCGCAGGTCAGGGTGCCGCGCACGTCCAGCCGAGCGGGGTCGGCCAGCGCCACGCCGTCGGCCATCAGCTGCTCGGCCCTGGCACGCTGAAGGGCACGCTCCAGCTCGGCCATCTGGGCGCGGTTGTTGACGCCCTGGACTTCCAGCGGCGTTGCCGGCTGGGCGGTGGCCACGCCCACGCCGTCCTCGGCGGCCATGGCGATCACGTCGGTGAGGTAATACTCCTCCTGGGCGTTGTCGGCGGAGAGCCTGGGCATCCAGCGCTTGAGCTGGGCGGCGGTCATCGCCATGATGCCGGTGTTGCACTCGGTAAGGGCCAGCTCTTCGGCGCTGGCATCTTTCTGCTCGACGATCGCCACGGCGTTGCCCGCCTCGTCGCGCACAATGCGCCCGTAGCCGTCGGGGTTATCCATGGTGACGGTCAAAAGCCCCATGTGCTGCTCGTCCACGCGCTCAAGCAGCGCGGCCAGCGTATCCCGGCGGATCAGCGGGACGTCACCGTAGAGCACCAGCACCTTGCCGTGCCCCAGCTGTTCGAGAGGCTGCGCCACGGCGTGCCCGGTGCCCTTCTGCTCGGCCTGCACGCAAAAACGCACCGATGACTCGGCAAGCGCCTCGCGCATGGCCTTGGCGCCGTGGCCGATCACCACATGAGTGCGCTGGGGGTTCAGCCCCGCTGCCGTATCCAGCACGTGGCGCACCATGGGCTTGCCGGCAAGCGAGTGCAGTACCTTGGGCAGCCGGGAGCGCATGCGCGTGCCCTTCCCGGCGGCAAGAACGACTATGTCCAGCTCGTCGTGCATAAGATTATCCTTGTGTCTCGGCGGAGGTATCCCCGGCTACCTTGATATTGTGGTCGGCCATGAAGTCAGCGCCGATAAAATCGGCAAAGGCGGGGCTGGCCAGGCTCTGCCAGCTGTCCTCGTCGCGCACCAGCATCAGCACCTTGAGATCGAGCGCCTGCGCCAGCGCCATGCCTTCCTCGCCGCCCAGCACCGTCATCGCCGTGGCCCAGGCGTCGGCCCGGGCGTTGGAAGGGTGCACCACGGTGACCGAGGCCAGCGAGTGGCTAATGGGGCGGCCGGTGCGCGGATCAATGGTGTGTGAAAAGCGCTGGCCGTCCTGCTCGAAATAGTTGCGATAGTCCCCCGAAGTGGCCGCCGACAGACCCGATAGCGGAATGATGTACTGGGCACTCTGACCGCTGCTCCGGGGCTTTTCAATGCCGATCCGCCAGGGCATCTGCTCGTCCGGGTCACGATAGCCGCTGGTGGTCAGATCGCCGCCCAGATTGACCAGGTAGTTGTCGATGCCCTGCTCGTCCAGGTATGCCGCCACCCGATCGGTGGCGTAGCCCTTGGCCACGGCGGAGAGATCGACAAAGACGTCGCGGCTGCGCCGGGCACGACTGCCGTCGGTGTCGACCTCCAGGGCGTCAAAGCCTACCTGCTCAAGGCGCGCGCTCAGCTCGCCTTCTCCGGGCACGCTTTCCGGACGGGCTTCGGGGCCGAAACTCCACAGATTCACCAGCCCGCCGATGGTGACGTCGAACGCCCCGTCGCTTTGTCGGGAAATCTGCTGGCTGATCGACATGACCTTGATCAGCGGCGGCGGCAGCGACTGCCATTCATCAAGGGGAGCTTGGTTGAACGCAACCAGATCGCTGTCGTCGCGGTAGGTGGACATGGCCTCGTCAACGCGCTCCAGCTCGTCCAGAAATCCGTCTTCCAGGGCCTCCTGCGCGTTCTGATCCAGGGTGTCCGCCACGGTGATCTGGTAGAAAGTGCCGAAAATACTGCCCTCGAAACGCACCGGGGACTGACTTTCGGGCTCGCTTTCGCAGCCGGCCACAAGCGCCAGCGCCATCAGCATGGCTCCCATGGTCAGCGCTTTTACCGCGTTATGTTGCATGATGTTGCATTACCTTTTGGTGTGCTGTCAGTTGGCTTGCTAGACGTAAAACAGCCACAGCAGCCATACGCCAAGTATCAGCCGGTAGATCACGAAGGGCTGCATGCCCAGGCGCGTAATGAACGCCAGAAACAGGCGAATGCAGAGGTAGGCACTGATGCCCGCCAGCGCCGTGCCGCCCAACAGGGTAAGCCAGTCAACGGGCGCGGCCTGCTGGCTGAGCGTGACGATTTCCATCCCCCCGGCCAGAACGATCACCGGAATCGAGAGCAGAAACGAAAAGCGCGCCGCGGCTTCCCGGCCCAGCCCCAGCATCAGCGCCGCGGTCATGGTGATCCCCGAGCGCGAAGTCCCGGGAATCAGCGCCAGCGCCTGGGCCAGGCCGATCACGGCGATATCGCGCCCGCGCAGCCGATATTCGTCCCGCCGGCCGCGGCCCCTGCGGTCAGCGTAGCCCAGCAGCAGGCCAAAGCCGATCATCGCCGCGGCGATCACCAGCGTCGAGCGCAGATGCGCCTCTATAAAGTCGTGCAGCAAAAGGCCGAAAACGCATACCGGCAGGGTGGCCAGCGCCACGGCCAGCGAAAGTCGGGCGTCGCGGTCAACGCCGCGCCCGGCAAGGGCGGCCAGGCTGCTTTGCAGCATGGCGACAATCTCCCGGCGAAAGTAGACCATCACCGCCAGCAGGCTGCCCAGGTGCAAGGCGACGTCAAAGGCCAGCCCCTGATCGCCCCAGGGCGTCAGCGCCGGTATGAGTATCAGGTGGGCCGAGCTCGAAACGGGCAAAAACTCGGTAAACCCCTGCACGACGGCAAGTACGATGACCTGTAGCCACTCCATTGGAGAACCTGTCAACAATTCAGCGGGCGCCATGCCCCTGTGGAAGAAATATGGGGGTGGAAACGTGTGAGCCCAAAACAGCGCCGGACGCCAAGCGCCAACGGCCATGCTGTGACCGGCGCTCAAGAATACACGTCTGCCGCCGCCTTGTCCGCCCCCGGCTGCTACACCGGCGCCGATGCGCTATAATCGTCGCCGCCCGCTGTCAACGTCGACAAAGAGTCACCATGACCTCCCACGCTGAATCCCAGGAAGATCTGCAAAGCCGCGAAGCCAAGCACGTCACCCACGTCGGCGCCTGGCTTGACGGCGTTTTGAGCCTGGCCAAGATGATCGTGGGCCTTGTGGTCGGCTCGACGGCGCTGATCGCCGACGGCATCCATTCGCTTTCCGATCTGATCACCAACGGCTTTGTGCTGGCGGCGATTCACTACGGCCGCCAGGGGCCGGATCACGACCACCAGTACGGCCACGGCCGCATCGAGACGCTAACCACTCTGCTGCTGGGCAGCGTGCTGATCTTTGTTGCCGGAGGTATCGCCTGGTCGAGCCTGGATCGCTTGCTCAGCGGCCGGACCGTAACCGCGCCCGGCCTCTGGGCCATTGTGCTCGCCGGCGTCGCGCTATTGTCCAAGGAATGGATTTTCCGCTATACCATGCGCGTGGCCAAACGCGTGCAGTCCAAACTGCTGGAGGCCAACGCCTGGCACGCCCGAAGCGACGCGCTGTCCACGGTGGTAGTGCTGGTGGCGATGATCGCCGCCCAGGTCGGCCTGGGCTGGGTCGACGCCGTGGCCGCCATCATCGTCGGGCTGATGGTGGGTAAAGTGGGCTGGGATCTGCTCTGGGACTCCGCCCGGGAGCTGGTGGATACCGCCCTGCCTGACGACGCCCAGCGCCAGATGTACGGCGTCGCCGAAGGCGTGCCCGGAGTGGAAAGCGTGCACGACCTGCGCACTCGCCAGTCCGCCGGCTGGGCCATGGTCGATCTGCATATCGTGGTGGCCAAGCGTGTCAGCGTTTCCGAAGCTCACGAAATCGGCAACGAGGTCAGCCGCCGGCTGCGCCACGCCTTCCCCGCGCTGACCGACGTCACCTTTCACATCGACCCCGAAGACGACGCCGGCGAAGGCGACCCCAGCCGCTTTCCCGGCCTGCCGCTGCGCCCCGACGTCGAGGCCACGCTGGACGCCCGCTGGCATGCCCACCCGGTATGGCGCACTCGGGCAGAGCTGCAGCTGCATTACCTGGGCGGCAAGGTCTCCGTCTCGCTGATTGTCGGCGACGATATCCACCAGCCCCCCCAGTGCCTGGCCAGCCAGCTCAAGGCGCTGGCCGACGACGTCGAATGGCTGAGCCACGTCGAGGTCCTGCTCGTCACCCGGGCCACCAGCCTTCCGGCGAGCTAGAGCGACACGCTCGACAGCACCGCGGTGGCAATGCTGAAGTAGATCACCACCCCCGAGGCGTCGATCAGCGTGGTCACCAGGGGAGCCGAGGCAGTGGCCGGATCGAGCTTGAAGCGCTCGAGCACAAAGGGCAGACACATCCCCAAAAGGCTGCCGAACAGCACGATGGTGATCATGCTGGTCGCCACCACGGTGGCCACGGCGGTGCCCCCGCGCATGACGCCAATGGGGGCGACGGCCAGGGCCATGGTCAGCCCCAGCGAACCGGCCACCAACAGCTCGCGGCCGAGCATCTTGCCCCAGTCCTTGACGCCCACGTCGCCGGTGGCCATACCGCGCACCATCAGCGTCGCGGCCTGGGCGCCGGCGTTGCCGCCGCTGCCGATCAACAGCGGCAAAAAGAACACCAGCGCTACCTTGGCCGCAATGATGTCCTCGAAGTAGGCAATGCCCGCGCCGGAAAACAGGTTGGCAAACACCAGCAGTACCAGCCACATGACCCGCTTGCGATACAGCGTCCACAGCGGCACGCGGCGGACGCCGTCTTCCAGCTGGCCGATGGACATCCCCTTGTGGATATCTTCGGTGGCCTCGAACTCGGCCACGTCCATGGCGTCATCATGGGTGACGATGCCCACCATGCGGCCGTCACTGTCGGTCACCGGTAGAGCAATCAGATCGTAGCGTGCAACGATGCGCGCCACTTCTTCCTGCAGCTCGTCGACCCGGGTGTGAATCACGTCGCGGATCATGATGTCATCCACAACGGCGCCCGGGCGCGACACCATCAGCATGCGCAGCGACATGGTGCCGATCAGCTCGCCGCTTTTGGCGAGCACGTAAAGCTGATACACCGTCTCGGCATCCGGTGCGGTCTGGCGCACTCGCATCAGCGCCTGGGACACCGTCATGCCGCTGTCTATGGCCACATAGTCAGAGGTCATGATGGCGCCGGCATAGCCTTCCTCGTAGCTGGCCAGGCGCTTCAGCTCTTCGCGCTCCTTGTGCGCCATGCGCCGCAACAGCGTTTCGCGGCGGTCTTCATCCAGCAGGTTGAACAGGTCAGCGCGCTCGTCCGAGCCCATTTCCTCCAGCAGCTTGAGCAGCTGGGTATCTGCCAACGCGCCCACAATCGTCAGCTGCGAGCCGCTGGGAAGATAGCCCAGCACGTTGGCTGCCCGGTCATTCTCCAGTAGCGCAAGCGTGTCAACCGCCGCCTCAAGCGCGCTGTCTTCCTCGATGAGGGCCTCGAGTATCTCGCCGATATCCGGCGAGCGGATTTCCCCCATCCGCTCGACTACAGAGTCATGGCCCGGCGTATCCGCCAGTGACGGGGCCTGGTCCTGCGCGGCGGCGGCATGCAGCCTTAGCAAATCGTCTTTCAACGCTTCCAGCGTCGGGTCGTAAAGCGCCATTAAAGTGTCCTCCGCGCGGCAATGGTCTTCGCGATACGGCGGCGTGGCGCCTGTCGCGAGATAATAGGGGCAGTATGTCGTGGGCAATACGGCTTTGGCGACGTGTTTTGACGCGGCAAGCGTTGCCTTTGCGTTCAGGGCTATCTTAACAGACAAAAAAAACGCCCCCCGGCTCCGCAAGGGGCCAGGGGGCGTGGCTCGGACTGCGCCGCTTTGAAGCTAGCGGCTCTGGTTACGCAGCTGCTGGATGGTGCGCAGCTTGGCCACTGCCTCGGCAAGCTCCGCCGCAGCCCGGGTGTAGTCGAGCTCGGCGGACTTCTCGTTCAGCGACCTGAGCGCTTCCTGGCGCGCCTCTTCGGCCGCGGCCTCGTCGAGATCGCGCGCTCGTGTGGCCGAATCGGCAAGCACCGTGACCACGTCGGGCTGCACTTCCATGAAGCCGCCGGAAACGAAGAAGCTTTCTTCATCGCCGCCTTCCAGCTTCACGCGTACCGGCCCCGGCTTCAGCGACGTCAGCAGCGGGGCGTGTCCCGGCAGAATGCCGAGATCGCCCGCCGTGCCGGACGCGATCACCTGCTCGACACTGCCCGAGTAGATGGCCGCTTCCGCGCTGACGATATTGCAATTCACGCTATTCGCCATGGCGAACCCCCCTGGTGAACAGGATTACTGCTGCATCTTGTTGGCTTTCTCGACGGCTTCGTCGATGGTGCCGACCATGTAGAAGGCCTGCTCCGGCAGCTCGTCGTAGTCACCGTTGAGGATGCCCTGGAAACTGGCGATGGTGTCTTTCAGCGACACGTAGGTACCCGGCGAGCCGGTAAACACCTCGGCGACGAAGAACGGCTGCGACAGGAAGCGCTGGATCTTGCGCGCCCGATCCACGGACAGCTTGTCTTCGTCAGACAGCTCGTCCATGCCCAGAATCGCGATGATGTCCTTGAGCTCCTTGTAGCGCTGCAGCACGCCCTGAACGCCCCGAGCCACCCGGTAGTGCTCATCGCCGACCACTTCCGGCGCCAGCTGGCGCGAGGTGGAGTCCAGCGGGTCGATGGCCGGATAGATACCCAGCTCGGCGATGGAGCGGGCGAGTACCACGGTGGCATCCAGGTGGGAGAAAGTCGTCGCCGGCGACGGGTCGGTCAAGTCGTCCGCGGGCACGTAGACGGCCTGGACGGAGGTGATCGAGCCTTCCTTGGTCGAGGTGATGCGCTCCTGGAGAACGCCCATCTCCTCGGCCAGCGTCGGCTGATACCCCACCGCGGACGGCATCCGGCCCAGCAGCGCCGACACCTCGGTACCCGCCAGGGTATAGCGGTAGATGTTGTCCACGAACAGCAGCACGTCGTGGCCTTCATCGCGGAAGTTCTCGGCGATGGTCAGACCGGTCAGCGCCACGCGCAGACGGTTGCCCGGCGGCTCGTTCATCTGGCCGTAGACCAGCGATACCTTGTCGAGAACGTTGGACTCGGTCATCTCGTGGTAGAAGTCGTTACCCTCACGGGTACGCTCGCCCACGCCGGTGAAGACGGAGTAGCCGCTGTGCTCGGTGGCGATGTTGCGGATCAGCTCCATCATGTTGACGGTCTTGCCCACGCCGGCGCCGCCGAACAGGCCAACCTTGCCGCCCTTGGCAAACGGGCATACCAGGTCGATGACCTTGATGCCGGTTTCCAGCAGCTCTTCCGAGGCGGCCTGGTCGGCGTAGCCCGGCGCCTTGCGGTGGATCGGCATGCGCTGCTCTTCGCCGATCTCGCCCGCCTCGTCGATGGGCTCGCCGAGCACGTTCATGATCCGGCCAAGCGTGGCCTTGCCCACGGGCACGGAAATGGCCGCGCCGGTGTTGGTCACCTCGGTGCCGCGCTTGAGCCCTTCGGTGGTGCCCATGGCGATGCTGCGCACCACGCCGTCGCCCAGCTGCTGCTGAACTTCCAGAACGGTTTCGGACTGGGTGATATTCAGCGCGTCGTAGACCTTGGGCACAGCGTCCCGAGGGAACTCTACGTCAATCACCGCGCCGATGATTTGTACGATACGTCCGCTCATCTTGGTTCCTCTTTAAAACCTGCAAATGAAACCTGTGTGCCGGGAGGCCTCGCCTCCCGAGGCGTTATACGGCAGCGGCACCGCCGACGATTTCGGAAATTTCCTGGGTGATGGCGGCCTGACGGGCCTTGTTGTAAACCATCTCCAGATCGTCGACCAGGTCGCCGGCGTTGTCGGTGGCGCTCTTCATGGCAATCATGCGCGCCGCCTGCTCGCAGGCGCCGTTCTCCACCACCGCCTGATATACCTGCGATTCGATAAAGCGAACCAGCAGGCTATCGAGCAACGTCCTGGCATCCGGTTCATACAGGTAGTCCCAGCTCTGGGGACGGGCGTTTTCCTGATCCTGCTCGTCGTCGCCCACGTCGGACGACAGCGGAAGAAGCTGACGCACCACCGGCTTTTGCGTCATGGTGTTAACAAACTCGTTATGCACCACGTACAGACGGTCGAGCTGGCCTTCGTCATACGCTTCGAGCATGACCCTGACGCTACCGATCAGATCCTCAGCCCGGGGCGCCTCGCCCAGGTTGCTCTTGGCTGCCACCAGCCTGCCGCCATACTTGTTGAAAAAATGGCTGGCCTTGCTGCCCAGCGCGCAGAAATCGAGCTCTACGCCCTGGTCATGCCAGGCACCGGCATCTTTCACCGTGGCCTTGAACAGATTGGTGTTCAAACCGCCGCACAGCCCGCGATCCGACGAGACGACGATGTAGCCCACGCGCTTCACTTCGTTGCGCGGGATCATGTAGTCATGGCGATATTCGGGGCTAGCATCCGCCAGGTGCGCCACCACGTTGCGGATCTGCCTGGCGTAAGGCTGGCTGGCCTTCATCAGATCTTGCGCTTTACGCATTTTCGACGCAGCGACCATCTCCATGGCGCTGGTGATCTTCTGCGTATTCTTGATGCTCCCTATCTGGGAGCGTATCTCTTTTGCAGCTGCCATAGCGATCTACCCTTCGTTCGTGGCTCTCAGAAAAGAAGGCAGACTCACCGCTGGCGGTGAGCCCAACGCTTTACCAGGTCTGAGTGGCCTTGAACTGTTCCAGAATCGACTTCAGACCGTCCTTGGTCTCATCGTCGTAGTCGCCAGACTGATTGATCTTGTCCATCAGCGCTGCATGTTCCGCCTTGGCGTAATCGTGCAGGGCGCTTTCAAAGTCCAGCACCTTATCCACCTCGATATCGTCCAGGTGGCCTTCGTTGGCGGCGAACAGCGACAGCGCCATCTGCGCCACGGACATCGGCATATACTGCTTTTGCTTCATCAGCTCGGTGACGCGCTGGCCGTGTTCCAGCTGCTTGCGCGTGGCTTCGTCCAGATCCGAGGCGAACTGGGCAAAGGCCGCCAGCTCGCGGTACTGAGCCAGCGCCAGGCGCACGCCGCCACCCAGCTTCTTGATGATTTTGGTCTGGGCCGAGCCGCCCACCCGGGAAACCGAAAGACCGGCGTCGATCGCCGGGCGAACGCCCGAGTTGAAAAGGTCGGTCTGCAGAAAGATCTGGCCGTCGGTGATCGAGATCACGTTGGTGGGAACGAACGCGGAGACGTCGCCGCCCTGGGTCTCGATGATCGGCAGCGCCGTCAGCGAGCCGGTCTTGCCGGTCACTTCGCCGTCGGTGAACTTCTCGACGTAGTCTTCGTTGACCCGCGCGGCCCGCTCGAGCAGACGCGAGTGGAGGTAGAAGACGTCGCCGGGGAAGGCCTCACGGCCCGGCGGACGGCGCAGCAGGAGCGATACCTGACGGTAGGCCACGGCCTGCTTGGACAGGTCGTCGTAGACGATCAGCGCATCTTCGCCGCGGTCGCGGAAGTACTCGCCCATGGTGCAGCCCGCGTAGGCCGCGAGGAACTGCATGGGGGCCGGGTCGGCGGCGCCGGCACAGACAATGATGGTATGTTCCATCGCGCCGTGCTCTTCGAGCTTGCGCACCATGTTGGCAACGGTGGACTGCTTCTGGCCGATGGCCACGTACACGCAGGTCACGCCAGTGCCTTTCTGGTTGATGATGGCGTCGATGGCGATGGCCGACTTGCCGATCTGGCGGTCGCCGATGATCAGCTCGCGCTGGCCGCGGCCGATCGGCACCATGGCGTCGATGGCCTTGAAGCCGGTCTGGATCGGCTGGTCAACGCCTTCGCGGGTGATAACGCCCGGGGCGACCTTTTCCACCGCGTCGGTCATCTTGGTGTTGATGTCGCCCTTGCCGTCGATGGGATTGCCCAGGGCATCCACCACGCGGCCGACGAGCTCGGGGCCTACCGGCACTTCCAGAATGCGGCCGGTGCACTGGGCGACCATGCCTTCTTCCAGCTTAAGGTAGTCGCCCAGCACCACAGCGCCCACGGAGTCGCGCTCGAGGTTGAGCACCATGCCGAAAATGCTGCCGGGAAATTCAATCATTTCACCAAACATCGCGTCTTCGAGGCCGTGAACTTTCACGATGCCGTCAGAGACGCTGACGATGGTGCCCTGATTACGGGCTTCGGATGCGACGTCAAGCTTCTCGATACGCTGCTTGATGATGTCGCTGATCTCGGAAGGATTCAGTTGCTGCATGCCATGTCCCTCAAACTCAAGTGGTCAGCGCTTCGGAAAGGCGGTTCAGTCGACCGCGCACCGAGCCGTCGATAACGGTATCGCCGGCGCGCAGGATGGCGCCGCCAATCAGCGATTTATCCACCTGAGTGGTAATGGAGATTTCGCGATTCAGACGTTTTTTAAGCGCGTTGAGCAGGGTGGCCTGCTGCTTGTCATCGAGCTTAAAGGCTGACGTCACGTTTACGTCGATACGCTGCTCGTACGCTGCGCGCAGCTGCTCGAACTGGGCAGCAATGGCGTTGAGCGCGCCCAGCCGATGCATCTCTGCCAGGCCGGCCAGAAAGCGCTCAAGGTCATCGCTGGTCGCCTTGGCCGTTTTGCCGTCCGCCAGCAGCTCTTTCAGAAACGCGACTTTCTGCGCGCTGGAAAGCTGGGGGCTGCCGAGCAGGCGACGAACCTCGGGCTCGAGCACCACCTGCCCCAGCAGGGCAAGGGCGTCGGACCAGGCCTTGAGCGCATCGTTATCGCGCGCGTATTCATACGCTGCCTTGGCGTAAGGACGAGCGACGGTGGATTGCTCCGCCATGGTGGGCCTCCTTACAGTTCGGCAGCCAGTTCATCGAGCAGCTTGCGGTGCGCTTTTTCGTCGACGGTGCTTTCCAGCACGCGCTCGGCGCCGATTACCGCCAGGTGAGCCACCTGGGCGCGCAGCTCTTCACGGGCACGCTGCATGTCCTGGTCGATCGCGGCGCGGGCGCCGGCAATCATGCGCTCGCTCTCGGCGCGTGCTTCCTCGCGCGCCTCCTCGACTATCTGGGCAGAGCGATTGTTCGCCTGCTCGAGAATCGCGGACGCCTGCTCCTTGCTTTCGCGCAGCGTCTGGTTGGCCTGTTCCTGCGCCACCTCGAGATCGCGGGATGCGCGGCTTGCTGCGTCCAGACCATCAGCAATTCTTTTCTGGCGCTCATGAAGCGCATTGCTGATCGGCGGCCACACATACTTTATGCAAAACCAGACAAAGATCGCGAAAGCGATCGTCTGTCCGATTAGCGTCATGTTGATATTCACAGGGATCTACCTCTGACAAGTTCGTGGCGACCGGGGTGAAACAAAACCGAGCGGCGCACGCTCGGTCCCGCTTGTTTAACCGGCAACAACGAAGATGAGGTACATCGCGATACCCACGCCGATCATCGGCACGGCGTCAAGCAGACCCGCCATCAAAAACGTTTTCACCTGCAGCTCATCACCCATTTCCGGCTGACGCGCGGTCGATTCGATCAGCTTGCCACCCAGAATGGCAAAGCCGATTCCGGTGCCCAAAGCGCCCAGGCCGATCATGAGGGAAGCGGCAACGTAGATGAGTTCCATGGTAGTGCTCCTAGAGGTTAGGTCAGGTTATGGGTTGAAGGTGTTGCTTGGTTAATGGCGCTCGTGTGCAGCGTTCAGGTACACAACGGACAGCACGGTAAAGATGAAGGCCTGCAGGGTGACGATCAGGATATGGAAGATCGCCCAGGGCACATCCAACAGCCAGATTGCCCAGAACGGCAGCAGGGCGATCAGGATGAAGATCACTTCGCCGGCAAACATGTTGCCGAAAAGACGCATGGCAAGGCTGAACGGCTGCACCAGCAGCGCCACAACCTCGAGCAGCAGGTTGAACGGGATCAGCGCCCAGTGGTTGAACGGCTTGAGCGAAAGCTCCTTGGCAAACCCGCCGGCGCCCTTGATCTTGAAGTTGTAATAAAGCACCAGAATAAACACGCCAAGCGCCATGCCGAAGGTGGCGTTGAGGTCGGTGGTGGGGACAATTTTCATCTGATCGACGCCGACTTTCTCGAAAACGCCGGGCAGGTAGTCCACCGGTATGATCTTCAGCGTGTTCATCATCAAAATCCAGACGAACAGCGTCAGTGCCAGCGGCCCGATGATCGGGTTGACGTTATGGAAGGTGGAGCGGGTGAGGTTTTCGATGAACTCGAACGTCACCTCGATGATGCTTTGCAGCGTGCCGGGCACGCCGGTAGTCGCGGCGTTACCCACCTTGCGAAACAGCCAGATGAACAGAAAACCCATGCCGAGGGACCAGCCCATGGTATCCAGATGGATAGCCCAGAAGCCCATGTCGCTTGCCTGCTCGGCCGTCCGCGCGATGGACCAGCCGTTTTCCGGATGAAGCCCGAACGTCAGGTTGATCAAGTGGTGCTGAATATATTCAGCCGGGGCGACTTCGTTTCCTGCTGCCATGGCGCTAGTTACCTCGATAAGTTGAGCGATGCCGCCGCAAAAGCCAGGGGCCCAGCCAGTGCGTGAGAACAACCGCTACGTAAGCACTAAAGAAGAAAGCGGGGTTTGAGGGGGGCACTACGACAAACAGCAGGGTAAAAAGCGCCACCGTCAAACCAAACTTGCCCATTTCAGCGCGCAGCAGGCGCCTGGCGCCCTGTAGCGCGCCCAGTCGCGGATTCAGGATGCCCGCCCGCAGCACAAAGAGCCCCTGCGGAACAATGGCAACGAGCGCGCCTTTCAGCGCGTCCAGCGCTCCGCCTGTGCCACCCGCGACAAACCCTGCCAGCAGGCAGGCAAAGCTAACGCTTACCTGCGCGACAGCGAGCCGGTAGACATAGCCCCGGCGACGCTTGAATCGGTTTCGTTGCATAGTCGTTCAGGCCACTTCCAAAGCGTGCGTCTCGCGGGCGCAAGCTCTCGGGATCCATGCCTGCGATCTCAGCCTGCAAAATCATGCGCGATTATAGGGAAGCGCTATCACTCCTTCAACCGAAGGGCCCTTTTTTTCGGCGTTATCGCACTTTTTGCGACCAAAGCGGCAGAGTTGGGAGGCGTTACCTGCCAGATTTTAATAAGCCTGCTATTTAATACGGCCCAGGATACCGTCCAGTTCTTCCAGGCTCGAGTAGCGAATGGTCAGCGCACCCTTGCCTTTTTTCCCCTGCTTGATCGATACCGGCGCCCCCAGCTGTTCGCTGAGTCGGGTTTCCAGCCGGGCCACATCGGGCGAGACCGATTGGGACTGCGGCTTTTTCGCCGGCGCTTCGGCCTGAGCCATCACGCTTTTCACCAGCGCTTCGGTGGCTCGCACGGTCAGATCGCGGTTGACCACGTCCCGGGCGACGCTCGTCTGCTGGCCGCCGGGTAGCGCCAGCAGCGCCCGTGCATGCCCCATGTCCAGATCGCCACGCTCGAGCAGGGTCTGCACCTCGCTTTCCAGCGTCAACAGGCGCAGCAGGTTGGCGACCTGGGTCCGCGACTTGCCCACGGTATCGGCGATTTGCTGCTGGGTCAGCGCAAACTCGTCGCCCAGGCGCTTGAGGGCCAGCGCCTCTTCCACGGCGTTGAGGTTTTCCCGCTGAATGTTCTCGATCAGCGAAAGCGCCAGCGCGGCATCGTCGTCAACGTCGCGGACAATGGCGGGAATGACGTCGAGCTCGGCGAGCTTGGCGGCGCGGAAGCGGCGTTCGCCGGCGATGATTTCGTAGCGCTGCTCGTCTACCGCGCGCACCACAATGGGCTGCATGACGCCCTGGGAACGGATGGAGTCGGCAAGCTCTTCAAGCGCTTCGGGATGAAAATCGCGCCGGGGCTGATATTTGCCCCGGGCCAGCTGCCACAGCGGCAGCCGTTCCAGGCGTCCGTCGCTCTCGCTGCCCTGCCCTTTTGTCGACTCTTCTGTCGGCAAGGGGGCATCCTTGTCGACCGGTACGGCGACGTCATCCCCGGGATTTCCACCGTCCTGGCGAGTGCCGGAACCGATCAGGGCGTCCAGCCCGCGCCCCAGCGCGCGTTTACGCGTCATTGGCTTTTCCTCGTCATCAACCGAACGTTCACAAAAACACGCTTCGCTACGGCTTTCTGGCCATCACAGCGCCAGGCGGCCGAGCATTTCCTTGGCCAGCACGCGGTAGGCCTGGCTGCCCCGGGAAAACCGCGCGTAGTGGCTCACCGGCAGGCCATGGCTCGGCGCTTCGGCTACCTTGACGTTGCGCGGAATGGTGGCCTTGAGCAGCCGATCGCCAAAATAGCCGCGCAGCTGGCTGTCGACTTCCCGGGTCAGGCTCATGCGCTTGTCGTACATGGTCCGCAGGATACCCGAAATCTCGAGATCGGGATTCACGCTCTGCTGGATCTGTTCGATGGTGCCCAGCAGCGCCGAGAGGCCCTCAAGGGCATAGAATTCGCACTGCAGCGGGATCAGCACACCGTCGGCGGCGGTGAGCGCGTTGACCGTGAGCATGTTCAGCGACGGCGGACAGTCGATGAGAATAATCTCGTAATCGTCGGAAAGCGGCCTCAGTGCCCGGGCCAGACGGCTCTGACGCTCGTCGACCTGCAAAAGCTCGACCTCGGCGGCGGTCAGATCGCCGTTGCCCGGCAGCACGTCAAACCCCGCCGGTGAATCACCGATGATGGCCTCCCGGGCGGACCTGTCGTCCAGCAGCACGTCGAGCACGCTGGCGTCCAGCGCGTGCTTGTCGATGCCGCTGCCCATGCTCGCATGCCCCTGGGGATCAAGGTCGACCAGAAGGACACGACGCCCGAGCGCGGCCAGGCTGGCAGCAAGATTGACGGCGGACGTGGTCTTGCCCACGCCGCCTTTCTGGTTGGTCAGGGCGATGATCTGGCTCACTTACTCCCCTCCTTCCGGGGTCAGAATCAAAAGCTGGCGTTCGGCGTCGGCAAAGGGCACCTCCAGCCGGTGGCGCTGTTTGAGCGCCACGCCGGCGGGCAGCGCTTCAAGCTCGTCGTCGGCGCCCGGGCCCTTCATCGCCAGCCACTCGCCGTCGGCTGCCGGCAACCCGCGCGTCAGGGAAACGAAATCCGTCAGGCTGGCAAAGGCTCGGGAGATCACCTGATCAAAGCCGCCGCCGTCGAATGCCTGCACCCGGGCCTGGGTGGCGATGACGTTTGAAAGGCCCAGCTCCATGATCGCCTGGCGCTGAAAGCGAACCTTCTTGCCGTTGCTGTCGAGCAGGGTGACCTCAAGCTCGGGCTGTAGCATCGCCAGCACCAGCCCGGGAAAGCCGGGGCCTGCGCCCACGTCAATAAGCGTGGTCGCGCGCACGAACGGCAACACCGCCGCGCTGTCCAGCAGGTGGCGGGAAACCATCTCGTCAACGTCGCGCACGGCGGTGAGGTTATAAGCCCGGTTCCACTTGTGCAACAAGGCAACCAGCCCCAGCAGCCGGCGGCGCTGCTGTTCGCTGACGCCAATAGCCAGGCGTTCAAGCCCCTGATCCAGCCGCTTTTCTACGCTTGCCGGCAGCTTTTCCAGAAGCGTGGAGGCGGGCAACGATGCGCGTTGGCTCATCCGTTGGCAGCCTCTTTTTTGCCGGCGTCCGCGGTATTCAGCAAACGGTGCTTTTTCAGGTGGATCAGCAGTATCGATACCGCTGCCGGCGTCATTCCGGCAATGCGCGAGGCCTGAGCCAGCGTCGCCGGACGCGCCTCCTCCAGCTTCTGGCGGATCTCGTTGGACAGGCCGTCGACCCGGTCGTAGTCGAGATCGTCCGGCAGGGGCGTGGCCTCGTGACGCTTGAGCTTGTCGATATCTTCCTTCTGACGATCGATGTAGCCCTGGTATTTGGCCTGGATCTGCACCTGCTCGGCCACGGTATCGTCGCTTACCGGCTTGCCCTCGATGCCGGGCAGCGCGGCGATATCGGCATAGCCAAGCTCGGGACGCTTGAGCAGAGCCGCCAGGGTGAACTCTCGGGCCAGGGGTTTGCCCAGCGTCTCGGCGAGCTTTTGCCCCGCCGCGGAGCTCGGCTGCACCCAGGTGCTCGCCAGGCGCCCGTTTTCCTGCTCGATGGCATCGCGCTTGGCGCAAAACGCCTGCCAGCGAACGTCATCGATCAGCCCCAGCTCGCGGCCGGTGGCGGTCAGACGCAGGTCGGCGTTGTCCTCGCGCAGCAGCAGGCGATACTCCGCTCGGGAGGTGAACATGCGGTAGGGCTCCTTGGTGCCCATGTTGATCAAATCGTCCACCAGCACACCCAGATAGGCCTCGTCGCGCCGCGGCCACCAGGCTTCAAGCGCCCGGGCCCGGCGGGCGGCGTTCAGCCCCGCAAGCAAGCCCTGGGCGCCGGCTTCCTCGTAGCCGGTGGTGCCGTTGATCTGGCCGGCAAAAAACAGGTTGTGGACAAACTTGGTTTCCAGCGAATGGTGCAGGTCCCGGGGGTCGAAGAAATCGTATTCGATAGCGTAGCCCGGGCGGGTGATATGGGCATTTTCCAGCCCGTCGATGGAGCGCACGAACTCCAGCTGAACGTCAAACGGCAGCGACGTGGAAATGCCGTTGGGATAGAGCTCGTGGGTATCCAGCCCTTCGGGCTCGATGAAGACCTGATGGCTGGCCTTGTCGGCAAAGCGGTCGACCTTGTCCTCGATCGACGGGCAGTAGCGCGGGCCGACGCCCTCGATGCTGCCGGAATACATCGGCGAACGATCAAGATTGGCGCGAATGATCTCGTGGGTTCGCTCGTTGGTGTGAGCGATATGGCAGCTCATCTGACGCGGATGCATCTCGCGGCTGCCGATATACGACATCACCGGTGACGGTTCATCCCCCGGTTGTTCGGCCAGCCGGGAAAAATCCACGGTCTTGGCGTCAATCCGCGGCGGCGTGCCGGTCTTCAGCCGATCAACGCGAAAGGGAAGCGCGCGCAGACGCTGGGCCAGCGCGTTGGACGGCGCATCTCCGGCGCGGCCGCCCAGGGTTTTATCCCCGCCGATGTGGATAACGCCGCCGAGAAAGGTGCCGGTGCACAGCACCACGGTTTCGCCGTAAAAGCGAATGCCGGTTTCGGTGACGGCCCCGCGGACGGTATCGCCGTCCATGATCAGATCCCCTGCCGACTGCTGAAAAATCGTCAGGTGTGGCTGGTTTTCCAGCATGCGGCGGATGGCGCTCTTGTAGCGCACGCGATCGGCCTGAGCGCGGGTTGCGCGCACCGCAGGGCCCTTGCGGGCGTTGAGCACGCGAAACTGGATGCCGCCCTCGTCCGTGGCCAGCCCCATGGCGCCGCCCAGGGCGTCGATTTCCTTGACCAGGTGGCTTTTGCCAATACCGCCGATGGCGGGATTACACGACATCTGCCCCAGGGTTTCGATGTTGTGAGTCAGCAGCAGGGTCTGACAGCCCGTGCGGGCGGAGGCCAGTGCGGCTTCGGTTCCCGCATGGCCACCGCCGATGACAATGACGTCAAAGCGGTCGGGATAATTCAAAGGACACCTCGTCTTGTGCGCTTGGCACCGATGTGAAGAAGGCGCAGGGCGCCGGTTTTCCCAGCCGCCCAGTATAAACCTCCTGTGGGTAACCGTCAGGTTTTTCCACACGGGTTTTGGAGCCCTCTCTGTTAATCAATAACAAATCAATTAAATAAAAGAAGTTCTATTGTTGTTGTAATTACTGGTGTGGATGATTTTTGTGGAAAAGTGGGTTTTTATAACAGGTATCAACATCTTGCGTTGTTATCCAAAGAGTTGAAAAGCGGCGGACAGCGCGCGCACAAGCGCTGAAGGAGCGGTGGATAACCAGGCGGGTTATCCACCGATGCAGATAGCGACAACTTTTCCACCGCCTCATACCGGCCTTGTCACCGCGGCTGTGAACAACCGGGACGCAGCGCGGCGAAACCACGCTCGTCGCGCGCAACAAGGGGCTCGTGGCCGTTTGACAGCGGCGATATGAAAAATAATATCCACAGGCAGAAAATTTTGTTTCAGCGCCATTTTCTGTCTCAATCAGGCAAGATTTGCAGCAGCAAGGAGCAGGAGAACGCAGCGTCATGCTGCAGGGCGGAGTCGACAGGGCGAAAAGTGGGAGGAGCGTGGATATGGATTCCTTGAGTAGGCAAGACGGCTGGCGTTATCTTGAAGGTCGAATACCCTGCACGTTTGGTAACAGGAGACCCTTATGGAAGACCGCGTACTGCTGATCACCGGTGCCTCGAGCGGCATCGGCGCCGCGACGGCTCGCGCCGCCGCAGAGAAGGGCTTTCGCCTGGTACTGGCGGCGCGCAGCGTCGACAAGCTCGACGCGCTCGCCGAGGAAATCGGCGCCGACCGGGTGATGACCGTGAGCTGCGACGTGACCTCGATGGACGATCAGCAGGCCATGGTCGAGCAGGCGCTCGAGCGTTTCGGCCGGCTGGATGCGGTCTTTGCCAACGCCGGGCGCGGCGGCTCTCCCGGCGGGTTCAGCGCAGCCGACCCCGAGCAGTGGAAGGATATGCTGATGACCAACGTCTACGGCCTGGGCCTGACTCTGCAGGCGACGCTGCCCGCCCTCAAGGAAAGCCAGGGGCATATGCTGCTGACCGGCTCTGCTGCCGGACGTGCGACCATTCCCGGCTCCATGTACAGCGCCAGCAAGTGGGCGGTGACCGGCATCGGCCACAACCTGCGCGAAGAGCTCCGCGGGTCGGGGATGCGCGTTACCCTGATCGAGCCCGGCATGGTGGATACGCCCTTCTTTGACGAGCCGCCGGCCCATGCCATGAAGGACGAAGACATCGCCAACGCGGTGATCTACGCCCTTGGCCAACCCGCCCACGTGGACGTCAACGAAATCCTGGTGCGCCCGACGCCGGCCAGGGAATAACCTGTATAGCCGTCAGTGCTTGAGTATCCGGGCGAGGAAGTTCTGGGTACGTTCGTGCTGCGGCGCGTCGAACAGCTGCTCGGGCGGGCCTTGTTCGGTGATTTCACCCTGGTGGATATAAATCACGCGGTCGGCTACCTCCCGGGCAAAGCCCATCTCGTGGGTGACGACCACCATGGTCATGCCTTCCCTGGCCAGCTCGCGTATGGCATCCAGCACTTCGCCGATCATCTCCGGGTCCAGGGCTGACGTCGGCTCGTCAAACAGCATCAGCCGCGGTTCCATGGCCAGCGCCCGGGCAAGGGCCACGCGCTGCTGCTGGCCGCCGGAGAGCTGCGACGGGTACTTGTGGGCCTGATCCTCGATACCCACGCGCTCCAGCAGGCGGGTAGCGTTGCGGATGGCGTCCTGGCGGCCGGTACCGCGCACCTTGATCGGTGCCAGGGTAACGTTGTCGCGCACGCTGAGGTGAGGGAACAGGTTGAACTGCTGAAACACCATGCCGACTTCGGTGCGGATCTGCTGCAGCGCCTGTTCGCCTCTACCGTGAGGGCGCAGCGTCTTGTCGGCGACGTCGAGGGATCCCTGTTGAAACTCCTCCAGGCCGTTGATGCAGCGGATCAGGGTGGATTTTCCCGAGCCGCTGGCGCCGATCACCACCACGACTTCCCCGGGAACAATTTCCAGATCGATATCCTTGAGCACGTGCAGGCTGCCGAAGTGCTTGTTGAGCTTTTGCATGTGCACGATAGGCGATGCGTTCCGGTCAGGCTGCGCGGTTGGGGTCGATTGCGTCGTTGCGTTCATAGGCAGTCCTCATTCTCCGGCAAGGCCGCGGCGCTCGAGCTGCGCGAGCAGGATGGAAAGCGTCCAGGTAATGGCGAGATACAGCAGCGCCACCATGAAATAGACTTCCATGGCGGTAAAGGTCGTGGCGATATAGATCTGCCCCTGGCGGACCAGCTCGCCGACGCCGATCACGGAAAACAGCGACGTATCCTTGATACTGATGATGGCCTGGTTGCCGAGCGGCGGCACCATGCGGCGCAGCGCCTGGGGCCAGATGATATAGCGAAACGACTGGCGGCGGGACAGGCCCAGGGATAGCGCCGCTTCGCGCTGGCCCTGATCAATGGACTGGACGCCACCGCGGACGATTTCGGAAATGTAGGCGCCGGAGTTGATGGCGATAGCGGCAATCCCCGCGGTCAGCGCGTTGATGGGGCCGCCCAGCAGCTGGGGCAGGCCGTAGAAGATGAACAGCACCTGGACCAGAATCGGCGTGCCCCGAAACACTTCGATATAGACCACGGCCAGCCAGCGCATCCAGCGCAGCGGGCTGATGCGCATCAGCCCGAAGATGATGCCGATGACAAAGCCGATGGCGAGGCCGCCGAACGAGATCAACAGGGTCCAGGGAATACCGGGCAGCAGGTGGGGGATCGAAGCGAGCGCCGCTGCCCAGTCAAAGTTGAAGGTTACGTCCACGAGGGCTTCTCCTGATCAGGGACGATAAATTAACCGCAGTGTTGAAATGACGCAGGGCCGGGGGCGATGCCCACCGGCCCTGACCACCTAATAACCCTTGATACGTTATATCGGTACTATATAACAGCATGACGCTTGAGGCGGGTGTTCAAGACCTAGTCGGCGTCGGGCGCTTCGCCAAACCACTTGGTGTAGATCTCGTCGTAGGTGCCGTCTTCGCGCATGGCCGCCAGCGCCTCGTTGGTGGGCTCCAGCCACTGGCTGCCCTGGTGAAAGACGATGCCGTACTGCTGGCCTTCGTAAAGCGGGCCCACTACCTTGGCACGGCCTTCGCCCTGGGTCTGGGCAAAGTAGGCCACGTTGGG
The DNA here is from genome assembly GCF_031886125.1 of Halomonas piscis. Taxonomy (NCBI): domain Bacteria; kingdom Pseudomonadati; phylum Pseudomonadota; class Gammaproteobacteria; order Oceanospirillales; family Halomonadaceae; genus Halomonas; species Halomonas piscis. The sequence goes on along the minus strand of NZ_CP119391.1, from coordinate 131,292 downwards.
CGCATCATAGAAAGCGGCGTCGACGTTGCGGCCGAGCAGCGCCATGTACATGTCGGAGGTGCCGGGGTAAGGCGTGATCTCGGCGCTGTCGCCGAGCTTTTCCTGGAGGAAGTCGTAGCTGGTCGAGCCGATCTTGGTGGAGACCGACTTGCCTTTGAGGTCTTCCAGGGTCTCGATATCGTCGTTGCCCTCGCGCACCATCAGCCGCAGGCCGGAATCGTAGTAGGGGTCGGAGAAATCCACGACCTTTTCACGCTCCTCGGTGATGGTGGTGCCGGCAATGGCGATTTCCTGACTGCCGGTCTGCACCGCGGGGATGATGCCGGAAAATTTCATGGTGGTCAGATTGACCTCGAAGCCGGCGCGCTTTGCGACTTCGTTGATGATGTCCATGTCGAAGCCGACCATCTCGTCGGTTTCGGAGTCCAGCATCTCGAAGGGCACAAAGCTTGGGTCGGTGGCCACGTTGACGCTGGGCTTGTCCTGGGCCATGGCGGCACCGGCGGTGCCGAGCCCTGTGGCCACGGCAGCGGCGAGCAGGGTATGGAAAAGCGGCGTGCGGCCGATGGCCTGCCGGGTGATCGTTGCCAGATTCTTGTTCCGCATTGGTCTATCCCCGTCTGTCGTGCCTGGCGGCGCAGCATCGGGCAGTTCCCGGCGCCGGCCAGGGCAGTTATTGGATTTTTCTGCTATGGGACAGGGTAACCTTGGCGAGAAACCGGCGAAGGGTCAAGCTTACCGATGCTGACGGGGCTGGCAGTCGATTGTCGGGCGGGATCTGGAGCCGTTAAGCGATGAGGGCAGGCCTGCGGCCTGCTTTCGCGCGCTGAAGTTCGTATCTACCCCGTAGCCGGAGACGGGTAGACGGGTAGCGACTCCATGGAAGCCGGATACCGTGGGGGCTGACTTTGGTCAGCGATGGCCGTGCGCTTAGACCATAAAGGATGCGCCGCAGCCGCAGGTCGAGCTGGCGTTGGGGTTTTCCACGCGAAAGCGCGCGCCGGCCAGGCCTTCCTCGTAATCCACGGTGGAACCGACTAGGTACTGGTAGGACAGCGGATCCACCACAAGGGAGGCATCGTCAAACTCGATGAGGGTGTCGTCGTCGGATACGTTGTCGGCAAAGTCGAAGCCGTACTGGAACCCGGAACAGCCGCCGCCGGTAACGTAAACGCGCAGCTTGAGCGCGCGGTTGCCTTCTTCTTCCACCAGCGCCTTGAGCTGTGTACGGGCGCTGTCGGAAAGAAGCAGCGGGGTGGGAACAAAGGAAGCTGCACTGCTCATGGCTATCTCCCGCAAGCGTGTAGAGGAAATCGGGCGGAGGGTAATGTCCGCCGATTCGTTAACATAATTATGAATAAGACCCGGCAAAAGGGTCAACGTTCCCCGGCGCCGCGAGCGGGCTCTCAGGGCATCAGCGCCGGGGCCTGAAGGCCCAGGTGCTCGTCAAGGCCGAACATCAGATTGAGGTTCTGGATGGCCTGGCCCGACGCGCCCTTGACCAGGTTGTCGATCACCGAGAGCACCACCACGGTGTTGCCGTCTCCCGGGCGATGAACGGCCAGCCGGCAGACGTTGTTGCCCTTGACGCTGCGGGTTTCCGGATGGCTGCCCGCGGGCATGACGTCGACGAAGGGCTCGTCGGCGTACCAGGTCTCGAATAGCGCCTGCAGATCGGCCTCCGGCTCGGCGACAAGCTGGCCGTAGAGCGTGGCGTGAATGCCGCGGATCATGGGCGCGAGGTGCGGCACGAAAGTAAGGTTGACCTCGCCGTCGTGAGCCGCGATGAGTCCCTGGCGGATTTCCGGCAGGTGGCGGTGGCCGCTGACGGCGTAGGCCTTGAGCGACTCGCTGGCCTCGGCCAGCAGCGAGCCGACCTTGGCGCCCCGGCCGGCGCCGGTGACGCCGGTCTTGCAGTCGGCGATCAGCTGGCTCGGATCGATCATGCCGGCCTTCAGCAGCGGCAGAAAGCCAAGCTGTACCGCGGTCGGGTAGCACCCCGGCACGGCCACCAGCTGCGCTTTCTTGATGGCTTCGCGGTGGAGCTCCGGCAGGCCGTAAACGGCGCCTTCAAGCAGCTCCGGCGCGCCGTGGGTCTGGCCGTACCAGTCTTCCCATTCGGCGATGTCGCGCAGGCGAAAATCCGCCGAGAGATCAATCACCCGGGTACCCCGAGCAAGCAGGTCGCCGGCCAGGGCGTGGGCAACGCCGTGGGGCGTGGCAAAAAACACCGCGTCCATGCGGGCCAGAACGCCGGCGTCGGGCTCGCTGAACGCCAGGCCGTCGTAATGCCCGCGCAGATTGGGGTACATGTCCGTGACCTTGACGCCCGCCTCGGAGCGCGAGGTGATCGCTTCGACGCTGACGCCAGGATGCTGGGCCAAAAGGCGCAGAAGCTCTACGCCGGTATAGCCGGTACCGCCTACAATGCCAACCTTGATCACGTGTGACTCCTTTAAAGACGCATGCCCGGCGCCAGGCGCCTGGTCTTACCTGCCGATACGGCGGCCTGGCACTGCCCGCCCCGCACCGCCGGGCTGTCGAAGTAGATACGCCTATGATACACAATAGAGTAGGTACCAGCGTAAAACGTACGAAGGCCAGGACACCACCCAAGATATTTAAGGACATTCCCCGCGTGGCACGCGTATTCCGTTCGATTTTCACCCTTAAGCGTTTCAGACGCCAGCTCGCCAACGTCGATGCGCTGCCTCAACTTTGCGTGCTGGGACTGGTATCGGGGATGATTACCGGCGCACTGATGGTCGGCTTTCGCACGATGCTGAGCCTGGGGGCGTCGCTCTACATGCCCGAGGGAAGCCCCGAAACCTTCGAACAGCTCACCCCCTGGGTACGCGCCGGGCTGCCGCTGCTGGCCGTGCTGCTGATCGGTTTGTGGCTGGGGCGTCTGACGCCTTCCGGGCGCAAGATCGGCATTGCCCACGTCATCGAGCGGCTGACCTACCATCAGGGGCGCTTTTTGCGCCGCAACTGGTTCACCCAGTGGTGGGTGGGGCTCGTTTCGGTGCTCGGCGGGCTCTCTGCCGGCCGCGAGGGGCCAGCCATTCACCTGGGGGCGGCGGCGGCCAGCGGACTGGGGCAGTATTTTCGCCTGCCGCACAACAGCCTGCGCGTGCTGGTGGCCTGCGGTACCGCCGCCGGCATTTCGGCGTCGTTCAACACGCCCATTGCCGGAGTCATCTTCGCCATGGAAGTGGTGATGATGGAGTACACCATTACCGGCTTCATGCCGGTGATACTGGCGTCCACGGTCAGCGGCTTGATCGCCCAGCTGGCGTTCGGCTTTGAGCACGCCTTTCAGATCAGCGATATTGCCCTGGGCTCGCTTGCCAACCTGCCCTGGATTGTGGTCAGTGCGCTGGGTATCGGCCTGCTTGCCGCCTGTTTCATCCAGGTGGCCCGGACAGCGACAAGATTGCAGCGGCTATCGTTCGGCGTTCGCTGTGCCCTGGTGGGCGTACTGGTCGGCAGCGCCGCCTGGTTTTATCCCCAGGTCCAGGGCATAGGTTACGACACCCTGGGGCTGACGTTCAGCGGCCATCCGGCCGTCGACGTTCTGCTGGCGGTGGCCGTGGGCAAGCTGCTGCTGACAGCGTTTACCGTGGCCTGCGGTATTCCGGTGAGCATCATCGGGCCGATACTGGTGGCCGGCGGCGCGGCCGGGGCGCTGTTTGGTCTGCTCGGCAATCAATTGATGCCCGGCATGTCTGCCAGCACTACGGTGCACGCCATGCTGGGCACGGCGGCGATGATGGGCGCCATTCTCCAGGCGCCGCTGGCCGCGCTGATGGCGCTTTTGGAGCTGACCCATACGCCCAACATGATGCTGCCGGGCATGCTCACCGTGGTAGTGGCCTGCCTGACCAGCCGCCAGCTCACCGGCAGCAAGGGCTTTTTCAACAGCGCGCTGAGCGGCAGCCGTCACCCGCTTCAGCATCCGCTGATGCAGGCGCTGTCCCGGGTATCGGTGCCGGCGGTCATGGAACGCAACCTGGTGCGGACCCGGCGCATGATTACCCCCGCGGCGGCGCACAAGCTGCTGGAAACCAATCCGGTGTGGCTGATCATCGAGCGCTCGAGCCAGAAAAAGCCGCTGCTGGCGCTGCGCGGCTCGGCGCTGGCCCGCTGGCTGATCGAACATGAAACCCCTATTCGGCAAGGGCACCGCGACTACCAGCGGATCGACCTGATGGAAATCCCCGGTCAGCGCCTGGAGCTGGCGCCCATCGGCCTGCAGGCCACGCTGTCCGAGGCGTTTATCGCTCTCCAGGATGAATCGCTGGGAGCGCTTTACGTGGTTCACGGTCGCCATCTCAAGCAGCGGCGGATTTCAGGTATCATCACCCGCGGGGCGGTGGAACGTTACTATCAGTATAGCGATCGGTCGTTGACTGCTCCCCGCCCTAAAGGACGGGGATTCCCAATTCACGGAGAACAGGACATAGGTACTTGACCCATGCCACTTACATTCTCTCCAAGGGCTAACACCGCCAGCCCGGCGGCTTTAATGTTGACTGCGGCGTTAACGTCGCGGTCGTGTTCGGCTGCGCACTCTGGGCATGTCCAGGCGCGGACGTGTAACGGCATCTTGGCCATCACATGCCCGCAGTCTGAACAGCGCTTGCTCGACGGATACCATTGGTCGATGGCCGACAGTTGGCGATCCGCCCAAGCCGCCTTGTACTCCAGCTGGCGGACGAACTCGCCCCAGCCGGCATCGCTGATTGACTTGGCAAGCCGAGGGTTACGCAGCATGTTCTTCACCTTGAGGGATTCGACGCAGATCACTTGGTTCTCGTTAACGATCTGGCGGGACAGCTTATGCAAGCTGTCCATGCGGCAATCGGAGATCCTGGCGTGAAGTTTCGCCACCTTCTGCCGAGCCTTGGCGCGATTCTTCGAGCCGAGCTTCTTCTTGCTCAGCCGACGCTGTGCCTTGGCAAGCTGGGCGGCGTATTTTGCCGTATGGCAGGGATTGCCGATTCGATGCCCGTCGCTGGTGACGAACAGGTCTTTCAGGCCCAGGTCGATGCCTACCATCTTCGGGGTGACGGGCAACGCCCGGGGGTCGAACTCGCACAGGCACGACACGAAGTAGCGTCCTGCCGAGTCCTTGGAAACGGTAACAGTGCTGGGTTCGCTGGGAAGCTCACGGCTCCAACGGATGGCCAAAGATTCGCTGCACTTGGCGAGGAACAACTGGCCATCCCGGTATTTGAAGGCCGAGCGGGTGAACTCCGCCGACTGGCGATGCCGCTTGCTCTTGAAGCGAGGGTACTTGGCGCGGCCTTCAAAGAAATTCTTGAACGCGCGCTGCTGGTGACGAAGGCACTGTTGAAGCGGAACCGAACTTACCTCGTTGAGGAAGGCAGTTCCGCCGTCTTTCTTCATCAGCGAGAGCTTGGCGTTCGCCGCTGCGAAGCCGGTCTTTTCCCCGTGCTGATAGAACGCGTCCGTGCGGTATCGGAGAACCGCATTGTAGACGAAGCGCACACACCCGAATGTCCTGGCCAGGAGCTGTTCCTGTTCAGGAGTCGGGTAGAAGCGGTATTTGTAGGCGCGTTTCGTCATGCCTTGCAAGATACTCCACAAATGTAAGATAGCAACCACCTGAGAAGGAGGCAGCGAGAAAAGGGTCGTCCTACGGACGACGCGCTATCCCTCCCCGCACTAAAAGTGCGGGGTATCTCGCGCAAAATCTGATGACCAATCGCGACGGCGGCAACACCAGAAATCTTCTCTGAGGCGCCGCTGCAGACAGTTAAGGAGTCAGCATGTATTTATGGGTGAAGGCGATCCATCTGATGGCCGTGGTTACATGGTTTGCCGCGCTGTTCTATCTGCCGAGGCTTTATGTCTACCATGCCATGGCGCGGGACAGCGACGAGCGCGAAAGCGTGGAAAACTTCAAGATCATGGAGCGCAAGCTGTACCGCGGCATCATGACGCCGTCGATGATTGCCGTCATCGTGCTGGGCCTTGTGCTGCTGGCACTTTCGCCCCAGTGGCTCAGCCAGGGATGGATGCACGCCAAGCTGTTTTTCGTGGTGCTGCTGATTGCCTACCACCACGTTTGTCTGATTTATCTCAAGCAGTTTGCCGAAGAGCGCTGTACCAAGCGCCACGTATTTTTCCGCTGGTTTAACGAACTGCCGGTGCTGGCGCTGATTGCGATCATGATTTTCGCCGTGGTGAAGCCCTTTTGACGGCGACAACGTTGAAAAACGACGCGCTCCCCCCGGTGGTGCTGGTACTCGCCGGCCATGATCCCACCGGCGGCGCCGGCATCATGGCCGACGGCGAAGCCGTGGCGGCCAACGGCGGCTGGGCGCTGACCGTGCCCACGGCGCTTACCGTACAGAGCTGCGCCGATGTGCGCCGGGTAGTGCCGGCGGATCCGGCCGTCATGGAAGAAGCGGTGGAGGCGCTGGCCGAGATGCCGGTAGCCGCGATCAAGATCGGATTGCTGGCGGATGCGGCCACGCTGGCGGCCGCCGAACGCATCGTGCGCCGCTTTCCCGGCGTGCCGGTGGTGATCGACCCGGTGCTCAAGGCCGGCGGCGGCGCTGAGTTGTCCACACCTGCTCTTTGCCAACGCTTTGTGGACAAGTTGATCGGGCAGGCGGATCTTCTCACCCCCAACCGCCACGAGCTTGCCCGGCTGACGCCGGAAATGGGCGGCGTTGATGACACCGATCGAGCCGTGGCGCTGCTGTCGGCGGGCTGTCAGAGCGTGCTGGTGACCGGCACCGACGACCCGCGGCCGGGGAGCGACGACGACACGGTGACCCACACCCTGCACACCCCGGAAAGCGCTCGCCAGTGGCACTGGCCGCGGCTGCCGGGGACGTATCACGGCTCGGGCTGTACCCTGGCGGCCGCCGTTGCGGCGCGCCTGGCCGCCGGCGAGGCGCTCGCCCCGGCATGCGAGCAGGCGCAGCGTTTCGCCTGGCAGAGCCTTGCCCACGGCTATCGGCCAGCGCACGGCCAGCAGTTGCCCAACCGCTTTTATACTCACCGTCACTGACACTTTTATCCTGAGGAGGATGTCATGACCACTTCCGCTGAGCTGTTTGAACTTGCCAGCCGCCGGATCCCCGGCGGCATTAACTCGCCGGTGCGCGCCTTCAAGGGCATGAATCGCCCGCCGGTTTTCATGGAGCGCGCCCAGGATGCCTACCTGTTCGACGTCGAAGGCAATCGCTACGTGGACTATGTAGGGTCCTGGGGGCCGATGATCACCGGCCACGCCGACCGCGACGTGCTCGCCGCCGTGCGTGCCCGGCTGGACAACGGCTTGTCCTTCGGCGCGCCCACCGCGGCGGAAACCACCATGGCCGATCTGATCTGCGAGATGATCCCGAGCATCGACATGGTGCGCATGACCAGCTCCGGCACCGAGGCCACCATGTCGGCCATTCGCCTGGCCCGGGGCTATACCGGCCGCGACAAGATCGTCAAGTTCGAGGGCAACTACCACGGCCATTCCGACTCGCTTTTGGTCAAGGCCGGCTCCGGCGCGCTGACCCACGGCGTGCCCAACTCGCCCGGCGTGCCGGCAGCGCTTGCCGAGCACACGGTAACGCTGTCGTTCAACGACCCGGACGGCGTGGAAGCCTGCTTTGAAGAGATTGGCGACGAGATTGCCGGCGTTATCGTCGAGCCGGTGGCCGGCAACATGAACTGCATTCCTGCCCTTCCCGAATTTCTTGAGACCCTGCGTCGGGTGTGCAACGAATACGGCAGCGTGCTGATCTTCGACGAAGTGATGACCGGTTTTCGCGTGGCCATGGGCGGCGCCCAGGCGTACTACGGCGTGACCCCGGACCTGACCTGCCTGGGCAAGATCGTCGGCGGCGGCATGCCGGTGGGCGCCTTCGGCGGCAGCCAGGAGATCATGGAGCAGATTTCGCCGCTGGGGCCGGTGTACCACGCCGGAACGCTGTCGGGGAACCCGCTGGCCATGGCCGCCGGCACCACGCTGTTGAACAAGGTACAGGTGCCGGGCTTCCACGATGCCCTGAGCCAGCGGGTCGAGACCCTGTGCAACGGCCTCAAGGAGCGCGCTGACGCTGCCGGTGTCCCCCTGGTGGTGCAGTCCGCCGGGGGCATGTTCGGGCTCTTCTTCACCGCCCAGAGCCGAGTGGACAACTTCGCCCAGGCTACCGCCTGCGACCCGGAAGCCTTCCGCCACTTCTTTACCGGCATGCTCGACCAAGGCGTGTATCTGGCGCCGTCGGCGTTCGAAGCCGGCTTCATGTCAAGCGCCCACACCGCCGAGGATATCCAGCACACCCTGGACGCCGCAGAAAAGGTGTTTGCCAGCATGGCCTGACGCCGAGAGGTCACAGTCGTGACCCCAAGCTTGCGCCTGCAAAGCCGCCTTTTCGGGTAATGCCAGTCAGTTAACGCTGACTGGCATTTTTCTTAGTGGGGTATTTCTGTGGTCGCCGCCTGACTGAGCGAGGATAAGATCGTTCGCGTCGTTCAGGCAGGACGAAGGAAGGTGCCATGTCCAGCATCGACTGAACCACGCCGGGCACGCGTCCTGGCGAGACCCAGGGCAGGATCGTTAACTCCTTGATGAGCCAGTGAGCAGCCTGATGGAAGCTGAGCTGATTGGGATGCACGGCATCCAGGCTATAGGCCATGCGAGCCATCTGGAAGCGGATCAGGTTATAGGCTAACAACGTGCCCCAGAGCTCCTGAAAGACCATCTCCGGGGTGCGGCTACGCAGTGTCAGGCGGTTACCCAGCAGAGATTGCTTCATTTCCCGGTAGCCCAGTTCGATTTCCCAGCGGTGGCTGTAGAGATCGACGATATCCGCCGCCGGAAAGCGCAGCGGGTCGGTCATCGAGGTCAGGATCTGCACTTCCTTGCCGTTCACCTTGCGGCGTAACAGCCGCGCCGTCATCGTCGGCGGCAAGGCTGGCCACTTCTTGCGCGCCTGAGGTGACGTCGACAGGGTCACCAGGCGATCCTGCCGGCCTAGTGAGCGCTCTTCCTGATACTGTGTTCCCTTCTTTAGAGGAATCAGCCAATGCCGCTGCTCGCCGGCGCTCTGCCAGGCATGCAGCAAACCCAGTGAGTAGAACCCACGATCAAACAGCGTCAGGGAGTGATCCGGGGTGCTGCCGATGAGCTGAGTGGTCAGCTCCATTTCACTGCTCGCGACACTGTCGAAGGCGGATCCCGTCAGCAGGTGGCTGGTCAGCTCCATCTGGCACACCATGCGAATCTGCGGATAGCTCGCCTCCCCCTGAGCATTGCGCGTGCGCGCAAAGGCTGCCTGATTCTCGGGAGAGTCAGGAGTACGCCAGACCACACCATCAACGCCCAGTAACGTCAGACCACTCCAGTGGGGGTGAGGGGTCTGCTGATGCCACAGGGCCTGGGTCTGCTCGAAGACGCGCTTGACGGGCTCCACTCCAAGCCGTTGACGTGCCTGCACCACGGCACTGGGCGCGACGAAGGGACGCTTGCCGGGCAGCATGATGTCGAGGTGATTGACGATCTGCCCCATCGGGATATGCCGAAACAAGGCCATCCCGACAACCGCCCAGACCACCATGTCCAACGGCAGGCGACGCTTGCGCAGTGTGGCCACGCCGGCTTCTTCAAGACAGGTGTCGATCAGTTCAGGGGAGAGCACCTCGGAGAGGCTGGAGAAATCGTCGGGTACCGACTTGGCGATGGCATCAATAGCGTCGCTGAAATGCATGGACCTTCCCGTGTCAGTGTGCCTGACACGGGAAGGTCTCATGATCAACTTATTGAGAACAGGCTTAACTGACTGGCATTAGCCTTTTCGGGCGGCTTTTTTTGGCTGCAAAAAAAGTCGCGATCGGCCGGCAAGCTTTGTACGTCGGGGGCTGGCCGACGTACACTGAGCGACTGCCAAGGAGACCAACATCATGACAGCAACACGCACTCTTGTGCTCGCCAGCGGCAATGCCGGAAAGCTCGGGGAGTTTGATCAAATTCTTCGCCCGCTGGGGATGGACGTGCGCCCCCAGGCGGACTTCGGCGTGACCGACGTCGAGGAAACCGGGCTGACCTTTGTGGAAAACGCGCTGCTCAAGGCACGTCAGGCCAGCCGGATCAGCGGCCTGCCGGCGCTGGCCGACGATTCGGGGCTGGAAGTCGACGCTCTGAACGGCCAGCCGGGCATCCATTCCGCCCGTTTCGCCGGCGAGCCCAAGAGCGACGAGCGCAACAACGCCCGGCTGCTCGAGGCGCTTGCCGACTGCCCGGAAGGCCAGCGCACCGGCCGCTACTGGTGCGTGCTGGTGTATCTGCGCCACGCCTTTGACCCGGTGCCGGTCATTGTTCAGCGCGCCTGGGAAGGCGAGGTGCTGGCCCACCCCCGGGGCGAAGGCGGCTTTGGCTACGACCCGCTGTTCTGGCTGCCCGCTCAGGCCATGAGCGCCGCCGAGCTGCCCGCCGAGGAAAAGAACCGCCTCAGTCATCGCGGCCGTGCCCTTGACGCTCTGGTCGAAGAGCTCAAGACCGTCCGCCACGAGATGCCGACGACTCCCCAAGAGGTCTCGTGAAACACCGCGCCATGACGTCACTGCCGCCGCTGTCGCTTTATATCCACACGCCCTGGTGCGTGCGCAAGTGCCCCTACTGCGACTTCAACTCCCACGAATCCGGCCGCGAAGCGCTGCCGGAAAGCGCCTATCTGGCGGCGCTGCTGGAAGATCTCGATCAGGATCTGGCCCTTGCCCGGGGTCGCGAGCTTGTCGCCATCTTCATTGGCGGCGGCACGCCGAGCCTGCTGTCGCCGGGGTTCTATCGCACCCTCATGGCAGAAATTCGCCAGCGCCTGGGGTTTGCGGCGGACATCGAAATCACCCTGGAAGCCAACCCCGGCACCACCGAGCAGCAGCGTTTCAGCGGCTACCGCGACGCCGGCATCAACCGGCTGTCGCTGGGCGTGCAGAGCTTTCAGCGCGACCAGCTGGCCGCGCTGGGGCGCATCCACGACGGCGCCGAGGCGGTGCGGGCCGTCGAACAGGCCCGGGCCGGCGGCTTTGATAATATCAACATCGACATCATGCACGGCTTGCCCGGACAAACGCCGGCGCTGGCGCTCGACGACCTGGAGCAGGCCCTGGCGCTTTCGCCCGAACACCTCTCCTGGTACCAGCTGACCCTTGAGCCCAACACCGCATTTCACGCTCGGCCGCCGGTGCTGCCCGAGGAAGAAACCCTCTGGGACATCCAGGACCTGGGCCACGAGCGCCTGCTCCAGGCGGGGCTCGAGCGCTATGAAATCTCGGCCTACGCCCGCCCGGAGCGCCAAAGCCGGCACAACCTCAACTATTGGCGGTTCGGCGACTACCTGGGGATCGGCGCCGGCGCCCACGGCAAGCTCAGCCACGTCGACGCCACGGGCCAGTGGACCGTCGAGCGGCGCTGGAAAACCCGCCAGCCCGAGGCCTATTTGCAGCGCCGCCGGGATATGCGAGGGTTTGTGGCGGGCAAGCGCGAAGTCACTGCGGAAGAGCTGCCGCTGGAGTTCTGCATGAACGCTCTGCGGCTGACCGGCGGCGTCGAGACCGCGCTCTGGCAGGCCCGCACCGGCCAGTCATCCGCCGCGCTGCGCCAGCGTTTGCAAGGCAGTGTCAAAAAAGGACTTTTGCAGGAAACCTCAGAAAAACTGCAACCTACGCCCCAAGGTCTATTATTCTTGAACGAGCTGCTGGCTGATATCAGCCACCCTTGAGCGTAATTTCTGTGACATGACCCTGAAGGAGAAAACGATGCGCATGACTCGAATAATGGTTCCCCTGGCTGCCGCCATACTGCTGGCCGGCTGCGCCGGCCAGGGCGGCTACGGCGGTAGCCAACGCGGCGGCGGTGTCTCCACCACCGCCAAGGGGTCAGGGATTGGCGCGGCCGTGGGTGCGGCTGCCGGTGCCCTTTCCGGCGACGGCAGCACCAGCCGCCGCGACCGCGCGCTGATCGGCGCCGCCGTGGGCGCGGCCGCCGGCGCCGGCGTGGGCGCCTACATGGATCGCCAGGAAAAGGAGCTGCGCCGGGGGCTTGAGGGCTCGCGCATCGAAGTTGACCGCCAGGGCGACGACATCGTGCTCAACATGCCCAGCAAGGTGACGTTCGACTTCGATTCCGCCCAGCTGACCGGCCAGGCGCAAAACGCGCTGAACGAAGTCGCCAACGTGCTCAGTCAGTATCAGGATACCCGGGTCAACATCGCCGGGCATACCGACAGCACCGGCGATGCCAGCTATAACCAGCGCCTCTCCGAGCGCCGGGCGCAGTCCGTGGGCAACTACCTGAGCCAGGGCGGGGTGGCATCCTCGCGGCTCAACACTACGGGCTACGGTGAAAACCAGCCGGTGGCCAGCAACAATACCGATGCGGGCCGGGCCCAGAACCGCCGCGTGGAAATTACCCTCACGCCCACCGAGGGAGCCGGTAACCGCGGTGGCGGCCGGCGTCAGCAGGGCCAGCGCCGCTGATGCTATAATCGCGACCCGTCCGTGAGTCAAAGCCCGCCATACAGGATGGCGGGCTTTTTCCATTCGGGGCGCTCGCTACTCCTTGTCGCCGTTCTTGTTTCCGGAATCTCGCCGTGTTTGTTTCATCCCCTGTTCTTTTGCGCCTGAGCGCGCTGCTTGTCGCCGCCATGCTGCTTGGCGGCTGCGCGCTGCCGCCGCCGGGCCCGCGGCCGGCAAGCCAGCTGCTTTCCGTGCAGCAGGCCGCGGATACCCGCCTGGGCCGCGCCCTTGACCAGCGCCTGGCCGATCACCCCGGGGGCGTCAGCGGTATCTATCCGCTGGCCGAGCCGCTGAATGCCTTTACCGCCCGGGCGCTGCTGGCCCAGGGCGCTGACAAGACCCTGGACGTGCAGTATTACATCTGGGCCGACGACACCATCGGCCGGCTGCTGTTTCGCGCCCTGCACGACGCCGCCAAGCGCGGCGTGCGCGTGCGTTTGCTGCTGGATGACAACGGTATCGCCGGGCTGGACGAAACCCTTGCCGCCCTGGACGCCCATCCCAATATGGAGATCAGGCTGTTCAACCCCTTTCCCATTCGCACGCCCAAGTGGCTGGGCTATCTTTGGGATTTCCCCCGGCTCAACCGTCGCATGCACAGCAAATCGTTCACCGTCGATGGCCAGGCCACCATCATCGGCGGGCGCAACGTCGCCGATGAGTATTTTGGCGCCAATCCCCAAAGCCGCTTTGCCGATCTCGATGTCCTCGCGCTCGGGCCTGCCGCCCGAAAGGTCAACCAGGAGTTTGACCGCTACTGGGCCAGCGCCCCGGCCTACCCGGTAAAAAAGCTGCTGTCCGACGTGGAAGACCCCGACGCGATACTTGACGAGGTGCTGAAACCCAGCGACGACGCCGCGCGCTATCGCAATGCCCTGGCGCAGTCCGACTTTCTCGACCGGCTGCTGGACGAGTCTTTGGCCATGACCTGGGCCCGGGTGGACGTCGTAAGCGACGACCCTGAAAAAGTGCTCGGCGACGTCCACAAGGACCGCTTGATGAGCCGCCAGCTGGCCGCGGCGCTGGAGGATCCCCAAAACTCGGTGACCCTGGTATCGCCGTATTTCATTCCGGGAAAGAAGGGGGGGAAGCTGTTCAGCGAGCTGGAAGATCGGGGCGTCGACGTCACGGTGCTGACCAACTCCCTGGCAGCCAACGACGTGGCGCTGGTGCACTCGGGGTACGCCAAATACCGCCGGGCTCTGCTCGACGCCGGCGTCACGCTCTTTGAAACTCGGCGCGCAGCCACCGGCGCCGAGAAGCAGCCCCGCGCCGGGGTGATGAGCAGCGCCGCCTCGAGCCTGCACGCCAAGACCTTTGCCGTGGACGGCGAAGTGCTGTTCATCGGTTCGCTCAACTTCGACCCGCGCTCGACCCACCTCAACACCGAGATCGGCTTCTTGATCGACAGCCCCGAACTGGCCGCCGACATGGAGGGCGCCTTCGACGACGAAGTGCCCCAAAACGCCTATCGAGTCACCCTGGAAGACGGCGAGCTTCGCTGGCACGAAACCCGCGACGGCGAGCCCGTTACCCATCGCCGCGAGCCGGATACCAGCCTCGCCAAGCGCTGGATGGTCAAGGCGTTTTCCCTGCTGCCGCTGGAACCGCTGCTATAATGGCCAACCCCCTGCGGCCGGACACCGGCCTTGCTGAAACGGCGCTGCGCGAGGGCCGTATCGCGACCGGCGAGTCGCCCTGGCAGACGCCGCTGCGGCTCTATCAGGACGCCATGCTCAGCGTCTATTACGCCCCCATGGAATACGTCACGCTCGATGCCAAGGTCGTGCTCTGCGGCATTACTCCCGGGGCAACGCAGGTCCGAGCGGCGCTGGCAAACGCCCGTCAGGTGCTGGATCGGGGCGGAACGATAGCCGACGCTCGGCGAACGGCCAAGCGCAACGCCGTCTTTATCGGTTTGCGCGAGTCGATTGCCGCCATGCTCGACGCCGTGGGGCTCAACCGGCGGCTGAAAATCGCCACCTGCGCTTCGTTATTTGGCGATAACGCCGACCTTCTTCACTGCACCAACGCCCTGCGCCACCCGGTGGTGCTGGCTAGCGGCCGCGGCTACAACGGCACCCCCGCCCCGCATCACCACGCCTACCTGAATACCCTGATGCGCGCCTGTCTGCATGAAGAAATTCGCACGCTGGGCGAACGTGCTCTGTGGCTGCCGCTGGGCCGTGCCGCCGCCGCGGCGCTCAAACGCGCCCGGGAGGCCGGCCTGCTGGCCCCGGAGCAGCTGCTCGACGGCCTGCCGCACCCTTCCGGCGCCAACCGCGAGCGGATTCTCTACTTCACCAGACAAAAAAGCCGCGCCGCGCTCAGCCGCCAGACCAACCCGGACATGCTGGACGCCGCCAGGGACGGGCTTGCCGCGCGCATAGGCGGACTGAACGGGGTGAGCGGGTTAAACGCATAGTCTGTTAGCATATGCCCATATTCTGACTGCTGCTGCGCTGCCGCGATAACGGCCGCGCAGAGCTGCGTATGAGGCAAGAATGCACAATCTGGAACAACAGTTTCTCAAAGAGCTGGACGACAAGCTGTGGCAAGCCGCCGACAAGCTCCGGGCCAATCTGGACGCCGCCAACTATAAGCATGTGGTGCTGGGGCTGATCTTTTTGAAGTACGTCTCCGATGCCTTTGAAGCGCGCCAGGCCGAGCTGCTTGAGCGCTTCAAGGATGCAAACGACGACATCTACTACCTGCCGCCGGAAGACTTTGACAGCGACGCGGAATACCGCGAAGAGCTGGGTGAAGAGTTGGAGGTGCTCGACTACTATCGTGAAGACAACGTGTTCTGGGTGCCTAAAACCGCGCGCTGGAGCACGCTGAAGGAGAAGGCCGTGCTGCCGGTGGGTACCGTGCTGTGGCAGGACGCCGCCGGGCGCGACGTCAAATTGCGTTCGGTATCCTGGCTAATTGATAACGCCCTGGATGAGATCGAAAAGCACAACGACGGCCTCAAGGGCATTCTCAACCGCATTAGCCATTTTCAGCTGGAAAACGATAAGCTGCTGGGCCTGATCAACACCTTCTCGGACACCTCATTTACCCGCCCGGTGTTCGATGGCCAAACGCTGAACCTGCAAAGCAAGGATATTCTCGGCCACGTTTACGAGTATTTTCTCGGCCAGTTCGCCCTCGCTGAAGGCAAGCAGGGCGGCCAGTA
Organism: Halomonas piscis; assembly: GCF_031886125.1. Classification (NCBI taxonomy): domain Bacteria; kingdom Pseudomonadati; phylum Pseudomonadota; class Gammaproteobacteria; order Oceanospirillales; family Halomonadaceae; genus Halomonas; species Halomonas piscis. The sequence continues at coordinate 115,565 of NZ_CP119391.1, read as the reverse complement.
TTACACGCCCAAAAGCATCGTTACTCTGATTGTCGAGATGCTGGAGCCCTACGCCGGGCGGGTGTATGACCCGGCCATGGGCTCCGGCGGTTTTTTTGTCTCCAGCGACAAGTTCATCGAAAACCACGCCGGCAAGCAGCATTACGACGCCGCCGAGCAGAAAAAGCACATTTCGGTGTACGGCCAGGAATCCAACCCCACCACCTGGCGGCTGGCGGCGATGAACATGGCCATTCGCGGCATCGACTTTGACTTTGGCCGAGCGCCTGCGGATACCTTCCTCAACGACAAGCATCCGGACCTGCGCGCGGATTTCGTCATGGCCAACCCGCCGTTCAACATGAAGGACTGGTGGAATGAGTCGCTGGCTGACGACGCCCGCTGGAAGTACGGCACGCCGCCCAAGGGCAACGCCAACTTTGCCTGGATGCAGCATATGCTGTACCACCTGGCGCCCGCCGGCAGCATGGCGCTGCTGCTGGCCAACGGCTCGATGAGCTCCGCCACCGGCGGCGAGGGCGCGATCCGAAAGCGGCTGGTGGAAGAAGACCTGGTCGAGTGCATGGTGGCCCTGCCCGGGCAGCTTTTCACCAACACCCAGATTCCCGCCTGTATCTGGTTTTTAACCAGGGACAAAAGCGGCGGGCTCTCGCCCAACAAGGTGAAAAAGCGCGCTCGCCGGAGCGAAGTACTGTTTATCGACGCCCGCAACGTCGGCTACATGAAAGACCGCGTGCTGCGCGATTTTTCCGCCGAAGATATCGCCACTATCACCGACACCTTCCACGCTTGGCAAAAAGGCGAGAGCGACGCACAAGGAGCGGCCTACGTAGATATTCCCGGCTTCTGCAAGTCCGCCACGCTGGACGAGATCAAAAAGCACGACTTTGTGCTCACCCCCGGCCGCTACGTCGGCGCGCCGGAGCAGGAAGACGACGGCGAGCCCTTCGCCGACAAAATGGCCTGGCTCACCGGCCAGCTCAAGGAGCAGTTTGCCGAAAGCGAGCGGCTGGAAGCGGAGATCAAACGTAATCTTGGGGAGCTGGGTCATGCTTTGGATTGATACAACTGTTGGGGATTTTTGCCCACTTGTATATGGCAAGGCAATTAAAAGACAGGACCAGCTACAGGGTGGGTTCCCTGTATATGGCTCTAATGGGATGTATGCATACTCCGCGAAAAAACTGGTCAGTCCTCATGCTGTAATTGTTGGTCGAAAAGGTTCTGTAGGTAAAGTTCATCTTAGCCAAAGTCCATGTTGGGTTAGCGATACGGCATTTTACGTGCAATATGGCTCTCTTGAAGATGCCTATTTTACGTATTACCTGCTTTCGACTTTAAGGCTTGAGAGCATGAATACTGACGCAGCTGTTCCTGGCTTGAACCGTAATAATGCTCATCGACTTAATATTAGAATCCCAGAAAAAAATGAAGACCGAAAAAGGCTTGTTACTCCACTAATAGTTCTCGACAAAAAAATTAAACTCAACCACCAAATCAACCAAACCCTCGAAAAGATGGCCCAAGCCATCTTCAAAAGCTGGTTTGTCGATTTCGAGCCGGTCAAAGCCAAGATCGCCGCACTGGACGCTGGCGGCAGCGAGGAAGACGCTCTGCTCGCCGCCATGCTGGCCGTTTCCGGAAAGACGCGGGAAGACCTAACCCGCCTCCAGGCCGAACAGCCCGAGCAATACGCCGAGCTCCGTGCCACCGCCGAGCTGTTTCCGTCGGCTATGCAGGATAGTGAATTGGGGGAGATTCCGGAGGGGTGGTGCGTTAGTCAAATTGGCGATGAGGTAACGGTGGCAGGCGGCGGGACTCCATCTACCAAAAACTCAGACTTCTGGGAAAACGGCGAGATCAACTGGACATCCCCCAAAGATCTATCGAATCTTGCAGACAAAGTGCTCGTCGAAACCGAGCGCAAAATAACTGAAGCAGGTCTTGCGAAGGTTAGCTCTGGGCTACTACCAGTTGATACCGTGCTGATGTCATCACGGGCACCAGTTGGGTATCTGGCCCTCGCCAAGATCCCCGTAGCCGTAAACCAAGGCTATATTGCGATGAAATGCGAAAAGGCATTAAGCCCTGAGTTCGTTATTCAGTGGTGCGCGGCCTACATGGACGAAATCAAAAGCCGGGCCAGCGGCACCACGTTCGCAGAGATTAGTAAAAAGAACTTCAGAATCATCCCGGTGGTAACGCCTCCAGAAGCACTGATTTCGGTTTACTCGAAACAAACATCTTCGCTCTACGAAGTCATTGAGAATAACGTCCGGGAGTCGGACATCCTCGCAAAACTACGTGATTCCTTGCTCCCCAAGCTACTCTCCGGCGAACTTTCCGTATCCGCGGCAGAAACTCAGCTAGCCGAAGCCGAGGAGCCTGCCAATGTTTAAGATCGACCCTGCCAGCAACCGCATCCAACCATTGGAAGCTAAACGCTTTAGCGACCTCGGCTTTACCGAACGCGCGCACCTGCAGGAATGGCTGGAAAGCTGCCCCGAAGCGCTGGCTCAGAGCAGCGGGGAAGAGCTGCTGATCATCCAGAAGGAGTTTAACGGCTTTGACGGCACCCAAGAGCGGCTGGATCTGCTGGCCATCGACAAGGACGGTAATCTTGTCATAATCGAAAACAAACTCGATGACAGCGGCCGAGATGTGGTGTGGCAGGCGCTCAAATACGCTAGCTACTGCGCCAATCTGAAAAAACAGCAGGTAGTAGAGGTATTTCAGCGTTATCTGAATCAAAAAGCTCTCAATGACGACAGCGAGCCGCAGGATGCTGAAGCGCTTTTGCTTGAGTTTCTCGAAGCTGACGACCTGCCCTCGGTTCAGCTCAACACGTTAAAAAGCCAGCGGCTGATTCTGGTGGCGGCGAACTATCGCAAGGAAGTCACCAATACGGTGCTGTGGCTGAGTCAATTTGGCGTTATCTGCCAGTGCTTCAAGGTCACGCCCTACCAGGCCGGAGACGAGCTGTTTCTCAACGTGGAGCAGATTATCCCCACGCCAGAAGCGGCCGACTTCATGATCGGCATGATGGCCAAGGAAGCAGAAGAAAAAAGCGTCAATACTGAACAAAAACATAGCCATACCCTGCGGCTGGCCTTTTGGGAGCAGGCGCTTGAAGTTTTTGTCCAAAGCGAGTGCAAGCTTTATAACAATATCAGCCCGACAAAAGATCACTGGCTGAGTGCCGGGTCCGGCATTAGCGGGATGCCTTACCAGCTAATCTTCGGCAAAAATGAAGTCCGTGTAGGGCTCAGCCTGCAAAACAGTCAGGCACAAGCCAATACTCTGGTATTTGAGCAGCTAGAAGCCTCCAGGCAGACTATCGAGCAGGCTTTTGGCAACACCATGGACTGGCTGCCGCTGCCCAATAAAAAGGCCTGCCGCATACAGTTTGCCAAGCCCGTAGACGGCTACGACAAGGCCAACTGGCCGAAGATGATCGAGTGGCTGGTCGAGCATATGACTCGGCTGGAGCAGGCGCTACACGAGCCCTTGAAAGCGGCCAATCAGGCGCTGAAAAAAACCACCTTCAGCGCACCTGTCGAGCCTATCGAGGGTGAATCCAGTGAGGGCAGCGTAGATGCTTGATATCGCCACCCTGGAAGACATTGCTGCCCTTCAGGAAAGTACCGATGTGGAGTGCAAGCTGGCTCAGGGGCGGGACGGCAAAGGAGCTTTACCCAAAGACTTTTGGCCGACCTACAGCGCCTTTGCCAACACGCGCGGCGGCGATGTATTTCTGGGCGTGCGCGAAAAGGCCGGTGGCCGCTTTGAACTTGCCGGTTTGGATAATCCTCAAAAGCTCGTCGATGAGCTGTGGACCGGGCTCAACAATGCTCAAAAAGTGAGCTGTAACCTGCTCGATGAGCATTCGCTGAAAGTGCTGGAAATCGACGGCGAGGCCGTGGTGCATATTCATGTGCCCGCGGCTGCCCGCAAGCAAAAGCCGGTTTACCTGAAGGGCAACCCGCTGACAGGTACATATCGCCGCTTTAACAGCACCGATCATCGGCTGGCCGAAGAGTCGGTGCGCCGCATGCTGGCCGAGCAGATAGAAGACAGCCGCGATGATCAGATATTACCAGGCTTCGGCTGGGACGATATCAACCCCCAAAGCCTCACCATTTATCGGCAGATGCTGAAAGATGCCAAGCCGGGGCATCCATTCCTTGAGCATGACGACTTTCACCTATTGAAGAAACTCAAAGGCTGGCGCCGGGACCGACAAACGGGAGAGGAAGGGCTGACGCTTGCAGGTTTGCTGATGTTTGGCGTTTGGGATGCCATTCAGGAGGCGGCACCGCACTATTTTGTCGACTATCAGGAGCGCCCCGAAGCCAAAACCGAGCTGCGCTGGGTCGACCGCCTGGTGCCTGATGGCAGCTGGTCGGGTAATCTTTTTGATTTCTATCGAATTGTGTACCACAAGCTGACCAACCCGGAAACGCTGAAAGTGCCGTTTCGCTTGAAGTCAGGCCAGCGGCGAGACGATACGCCAGTACACGAGGCGATCCGTGAGGCCTTGGTCAACACGTTGATACACGCCGATTTTACCGGCCGCGTCTCGGTATTGGTCGTCAAGCGCCCGGATATGCTGGGCTTGCGCAACCCGGGCAATATGCGTATTCCGCTGGACAGAGCCGTGCGTGGCGGGGAATCTGACTGCCGCAATCGCATCATGCATCAGATGTTTTTGATGATTGGGCTAGGGGAACGCGCCGGGTCCGGTATACCCAAGATATACAGCGGCTGGGACTGGCGGCATTGGCGGCGTCCGGCGCTTTATGAAGTCGACGAGCCGCCACAAACGCTGCTTGAGCTGCGTATGCTGGAGCTGATGCCTGAGGAAATCCAACAGCAGCTAACCGATCGTTTTGGCGATGCGTACAGCACGTTATCGCGCCTAGAGCGCTTGATTCTAGCGACGGCAGCCACGGAGCAGGTGGTGTCGCATGGTCGTATTTCGGAGATTACCACGGAGCACGCCCATGACATCACGCAGGTGCTGCAGTCTCTGGTCAAGCAAGGCATGCTGGAGTCCAACGGGCAGCACGGCCGCGCAGTCGTCTATCACCTTCCCGGGGCCAATATGCCGACTCCTGAGCAGGTGTTTGGCGTATCCATGGAGGCTCAGCCAAGCGCTTTGCCAACCTCAAAAAATCAGCACGCAGCAAGTTTTGGGGGTAAGACAAATGACTCCGGTGGTAAGGTGAGCTGCTCCGGCGGTAAGCAAAATTACTCCGGTGATAAGACAAGCTTCTCCGGCGGTAAGCAAAATTACTCCGGTGGTAAGGAAAGCTACTCCGGCGATAGCATGGATACCGGCAACGGGAATCACACGAGCACTCGGCCTGGCGCTACTGACCGCCGTGATGAAATGGGCCGACTTCTTTCTCCGGAGCTTGATGCACCGGCAATCCATGACTTAACCACGCTGGCCCATGACTTTTATGCACGGCTTGAAGCCATTGCCTTACCTTCTGCTACCAGTAAGCGGCTGCAACCGGCTGTTATGCGTTCGATTATTTATCAGCTATGCGACGGGCAGTATGTCACCCGCGCCTGCCTGGCCAGGCTACTGAATCGAACGGCCGATACGTTACGTCATCAGCACTTACGGCAGATGATTGAAGACGGCTCGTTAAGACCGGCTTTTCCACAAACGCCGAATGACAAGCGTCAGGCTTATATTGCGATTGCCTCGGAGAAGCAAAAGCCAGAGGGCGGTACAGAATAAAGAAGGAACCAGTCAATGACCGAAGATCAGCTGGAGCAGCTATGCCTTGAGTGGTTTGCCGAGGGCGGCTGGGAAGTGGCTCACGGGCCGGAACTGTCGCCGGACGGTGACGCCCCGGAGCGTGCTGACTACCGGCAGGTGCTGCTGCTGGCGGATCTTGAGGCGGCGATTCGGCGGATTAACCCACATTTACCCGAAGCGGCCGTCGAGCAGGCCGTGGCCGTGGTGCGTAAACCCCAGAGCCTGGACGTGGTGACCTGCAATCGGGCGTTCCACCGCTTACTGCTGGAAGGCGTGCCAGTGGAGTACAAGCGCGACGATAACGTGGTTCACGATCAGGCGTTTCTGATCGATTTTGAATATGCTTTTGTCAATCGTTTTCGCGCAGTTAACCAGTTCACCATCCAGGGCAGCAAACAGCTGCGCCGGCCGGACGTGGTCTGCTTTATCAACGGCCTGCCGCTGGCGGTGCTGGAGCTGAAGAGCCCCGAGGCTGAAAACGTCGATATCTGGGACGCCTATCACCAGATTCAGACCTATCGTGAAGAAATCCCCGACCTGTTTGTCTATAACGAGGCCGTGGTGATCAGCGACGGCTGGGTGTCGCGGGTAGGCTCGCTCACCGCCAGCCAGGAGCGCTACATGCCCTGGCGCACGCTGAAGCACGAGGATGACCGGCCGCTTTTGGAATGGCAGCTGGAAACCATGGTGCGGGGCTTTTTCGACAGAGAGCTGTTTCTGGACTATGTCCGTTACTTTGTGATTTTTGAAGTCGATGCCGACCGGCTGATCAAGAAAATAGCCGGCTATCATCAGTTTCACGCCGTGCGCGAGGCGGTAAAGGCCACGGTGGTGGCCGCCGAGACGCCCAAAGATAATCAGCAGCAGGAAAAGCGCGCGATCTACGGCGATGAAGTGCAGCCGGGCAGCAAAAAGGCCGGCGTGGTATGGCACACCCAGGGCTCGGGCAAGAGCATTTCCATGTGCTGCTATGCTGGCAAGCTGCTCCAGCAACCGGAGATGAACAACCCCACGCTGATTGTAGTGACCGACCGCAACGACTTGGACGGCCAGCTGTTTGCCACTTTCAGTGCCGCGCACGAGCTGCTCAAACAGACGCCGATACAGGCTGATGACCGGACGACCCTGCGCCGGCTGCTGGCCGAGCGTGAGTCTAGCGGCATTATCTTTACCACGGTGCAGAAGTTCGCTCTGCTGAGCGCAGAAATTAGCCATCCGGTGCTCAACGAACGCCACAATATCGTGGTGATTTCTGATGAGGCCCACCGCAGCCAGTACGGCCTGAAGGCCACGCTAAAAAAAGACGGTCGCTACAAGTTCGGCTATGCCCGCCACATGCGCGATGCGCTGCCCAACGCGGCGTTCATCGGCTTTACCGGCACGCCGGTAGAAAGCGAAGACAAGGATACCCGAGCGGTCTTTGGCGACTACGTCTCCATCTATGACATTCAGGATGCGGTAGACGACGGTGCGACGGTGCCCATTTTCTATGAGTCGCGCCTGGCCCGGCTGGACATCAACCGCGAACAGATCGAGGAGCTGTCCGATCAAGTTGAGGAAATGGTTGAAGACGACGAAGACGTGGGCCGCCGCGAGAAAACCAAGGGGGAGTGGAGCCGGCTGGAAAAGCTGGTGGGTGCCGGCCCGCGCCTGGAGCAGGTGGCCAAGGATCTGGTAGAGCACTTTGAAACCCGCTCACGCAGCATTGATGGCAAGGCCATGATTGTGGCCATGAGCCGGGAGATCGCGGTGCATCTTTATAACGCCATTGTCGCTCTGCGCCCGGAGTGGCACGACGATGACCCCGAGGCTGGCGCGATCAAGATCGTGATGACCGGCTCGGCGTCTGATAAAGCGCTGCTGCAGCCGCATATTCACAACCCCAAGACCAAAAAGCGGCTGGAGGCGCGCTTCAAGAAACCTGACGATCCGCTCAAGCTGGTGATCGTGCGGGATATGTGGCTCACCGGCTTTGATGCGCCTTGCTGCCACACCATGTACGTGGACAAGCCCATGAAAGGCCACAACCTGATGCAGGCCATTGCTCGGGTTAACCGCGTATTCAAGGACAAGCCCGGCGGGCTGGTGGTGGACTACATCGGCATTGCCAATGAGCTGAAGCAGGCGTTGAAGACCTATACCGAGTCCCAGGGCAAGGGCTCGCCGACCCACAGCGCCGAAGAAGCCTATGCCATTCTGCTGGAAAAGCTCGATATTATTCGCGGTATGTTGGCTCCCGGCCCCCGCAGCAGCGGGTTCGACTATCGCAACCACCAGGGCCTCAGCTTTGAAGACCAGCCCCACAAGCTATTGCTGCCCACGGCCAATCATATCCTCGGTCTGGAAGACGGCAAGAAGCGCTTTCTGGATGCCGTTCTGGCGATGAACAAGGCATTCTCGCTGTGTGCCACTCTGGACGAAGCTCAGGCGCTACAAAAAGAGGTGGCGTTTTTATCCCAGGTGAAAACTGCCATCACTAAGTCGACCCATGTGGATAAAAAACTCACCGAGGAAGACAAGAATACCGCGCTCAAGCAGATTCTGGATAACGCGCTGGTAGCCGACGGCATGACCGACGTGTTCGCCCTGTGCGGGCTGGACAAGCCCAATATCGGACTGCTTTCCGACGAGTTTCTGGAAGACGTGCGCCAGATGCCCTACAAGAACTTCGCCGTGGATCTGCTGGAAAAACTGTTAAAGGACGACATCAAGGCGAAAACGCGCAGCAACGTGGTGCAGGAGAAAAAGTACGCGGACCGACTGCAGGAGACGCTGCGCCGCTATAACAACCGCGGGATTGAAACGGCCCAGGTGATTGAAGAGCTGATCGGTATGGCCAAGCAGTTTCAGGCCGAGATGGAACGCGATGCTGCGCTGGGGCTGAATCCCGACGAAATCGCGTTTTACGATGCCTTGGCGCATAACGAAAGCGCGGTGCGCGAGCTGGGTGATGAAACGCTGAAAAAAATCGCCGTGGAAATTACCCACAAGCTTCGCCGCTCTACCACCGTCGACTGGCAAGTGCGCGAAAGCGTACGCGCCCGCCTGCGGATTCTGGTGCGGCGCACGTTACGCCGCTATAAATACCCGCCGGACAAAGCGCCGGCGGCCATAGAACTGGTGTTACAGCAGGCCGAGGTGCTGTCACACGGCTGGGCGCCAAGCGCGGTTTAAGCACACGGCTACGGCGCATTGCGCTGGGACGGGGCGTGGGTGAAGTGTCCCACCAGCCGATGCGGGTCGTTTTGTTGGCGCTGACGTTGTGCGGCGTCGGCCCACCACCACAGCTGGGTGAAGGTGCGGTTCAAATAGCTTTCCCAGCGGATTTTATCCACATCCGCTTGATACCCGCCGTCTTCGCTGAATACGTTCTGGGCCTGGTGCACGTGCACCATAGCCGATACCGGCAGGCAGCCAAGTTCGCTCAAAAAGCTGCGCATGCCCACTGCGGCGCGCACGCCACCCCACTGGCCGGCGGAGTAGGTGACAATGGCGCTGGGCTTGTAGGCAAAGCGCGAGGCGCCGAAGTGGTTGAGCAGATCGGCAAGCGCGGGGCTCATGGAGTGGTTGTATTCGGGGCTGACCATGACGTAAGCGTCGGCCGCGTCGATGGCTTGCGCCAGCTTCTCAAGCGGCTCGGGTACGCGGCGCTCCGAGTAGGCAAAGTGCGGCTTGAATACCGGCCCCGTATCGAAATCCAGCGGGTCGATCAGCGTGACGCTGGCCCCGTCCAGCCGGCTTTGCAGATGCGCCTGGCAGGCCAGCGCCACGCGCTCGCCCAGCTGTGCCGGGCGCGGCGGGGTGCTTTGCCGCGCGCTGCCGAGAAAAATCAGTAGGTTCATCGGGCCATGATGCCCGCTTGCCTTGTATTAGTCATTATCGCCGGCGGCCGGCCCGGCGCCGCTGCGCGAAGCGTCGTTGGACTCCACCAGCATCCGCGCGGCCAGGTGCTTGAGCTTTTCCCATACCGCGTCGTCGATACTGATGCCGTCGAGCATGGCGCGTTCGCGGCTGGCGAGCAGCGCGGATTCCTCGTGGCAGGCCAGCAGATCGTAGTCGTAGGCCGAGTGCATCGCGGGCAGCAGCTCGACGTGGTTGGCAAACACCAGGGTGACGCCGTCGTTGGACTCGTTTTCCTCGGGTACCTGGTTGACCGCATAAACGCGAATTTCGGGCACCGAACCGCCCGCGCGAAAGCCCACTGCCTGCTCAACGAGCGGACGCTGGCCGTTACGCCAGAACGCGGTGACGTTCATCCCGCGTCCGGCAATGCGCGCCAGATAGCCCATGATCAGCTGGCGGTTGTGGCAGCGGCGGATCTTGATCACCGCAAGGCCCCGGGCGCGAGCCTTGGCGAAGCCCAGCTCCAGCGCCAGGCTGGAGCTGCCCAGCACGCTGTAGCCCTGGCCGTCGAGCACGGCCAGGTCATCGTCGGCGTAAAGCAGTATCGGCGCGCGCTCTTCCTCGTGCTGCTCGGCCAGCAGATAATCAAGGCCGCGGTTAAGCGCTTCCAGCCCGTCGAGCGCGTGAAGCTGCATCCACGCCACCATGTCGGCGGCATCGCTGGCGTCGCCGTCGGCAAAGCCCATGCCCAGAAACGCCTTGCGGCAGAGCCCCTGAAGTTCGTTGTAGGAAACCTTCATGGTGCGACCCCTGTAGCGGCTGGTTGCCGGGCCTTCTCCTGGCTGTCCGGCGCTGTTGCCAGCGCGGGTTCCAGCGGAAAGCCCCAGTCGTCGAAATCGCGCAGGTCGTCGGGCTCGGCGTTGAGCTCCTCGACCAGGGGCGCGCCCTGGAATAGCGTGATGCGTACCCAGCGGTCCGACTTGGGGTCGAAGCGGCTGGCACCGAAGAACGACAGCTTGGTGCGCAGCAGATGGATGGGCTTCATCTCTCTGGCCCAGAGGTTGGCGCGAATCTCGCCGAAGGGGGTCTCCGACATGGCCTGGATGCGCCGCACGATATCCTTGTAGCGGGGATGCTCGATCAGAAAATCCACCACCGCAGCGCGCGGATGGCGGCCCAGGTAATTCCCCACGGCGCGGTGGGTATCGGCAACCCGGGGCGCGATGGCGAGCTTGAGCTCGCGATCGGCACCGGGCTCCTGGCCGCGCACGCCCAGGCGCGGCTCTTCCTTTTCGATCGAGCGGTACCAGAACCAGTAGCGGTTATCGGGATCGTCGAAGTCAAAGGCCAGCGCCCAGTCGTAGCGGGTTTCGATGAGCTGTTTCAGGCGCACCAGCGGCATTTCCGGCGTCAGTTCCAGGCACTCGTCGACGCCCATGCGGTTTTCGAACGGCTCGACGATGGCCGGGTAAAGCTCCAGCAGCAGGGTGTTGATCAGTTCCTGGGTGGCCAGCGACAGAGCGCGGTGGCTCCACTCGGTCAGCTCCTGCCAGAGATCGCCGTCAAGCGGCACCTGCTCCAGCCAGGCGCGCACTTCCGGCAGCTCGGCGACCGTTTCGGCGTTGCGCCTGCCCTGCTCGGCATTGGCGGTGACGGTCTGTTCCAGGTGGCAGCCGGCGCGGTCGAGCAGCGTCAGCAGCCGGTCGCGCTGAGCTTCGTCCGGCGCCTGGGCGCGGATCTGGGCCAGCGCCTGCTCGCGGCTTTGCACCCAGCGCTCGATGAGCTGCGGGTGGTTGATCAGAAACGGCGCCATGCCAAGGCCGGTGGAGTTGCCGATACCCAGATAGCGCTTCACCGGCGTGGCCAACCCCACGGCGGTGGCCGGCGCCCGGCGGTGGGCAATGTGCTCGACCTGGTCGATGGAAAAGTGGCGCAGCAGGTAGACCGCCAGCATCTGCGCGGAAAACGGCCGCTGAAAGTCGGGGTTGTCCCTGAGCCGGCCGAAGTCGGCGATGCCGAACTTGCCGTTGCCGTACACCGCGGTAGTGCGGTAAAGATAGCCGGCTTTGGTCAGCCAGGCCGGGTCGGGCTGGCGGCCCTCGGCCAGCGCCCGGGTGAAGGCATCGAAGTTGCGCAGGCTGCGGTTGGCCCGAGAAAGCACCAAAAGGCGCGGGTGCTGGCGGCCGGCTTCCTGGAGCGGGACGTTGGCCGCCATCTGTTCCAGCAGGGCGTCATCCACTTCGCCTTCGACCACGCCGAAGGTGACGTCCCAGGCCTCGGCAATTACCCGGTCGGTGCGCGCGTCGTCGTCCAGCGGCTGAGAGAAAATCACCCCGTGGTAGCGCCCGCAGGGCGTTTGCAGCCGGTAGATGACCGTGCCGTGGCCGCTGTCGTCCAGATCGAAGCGAGCGGCGCTTATCTGCCAGCGCTGGCGTGCCATCTGGCGTATCAGGCTGCGCGAAAAGCTCAGCCGGCTGGGGTGCAGGCTGCCCAGGCGCTCCAGGTTCATGACCCGAGCCGGCGCGCGCAGACGCAGGCTTTCTTCGCGCGGGGAAATACGCTCCATCATGTCACACCCTCCCGAAACGTTCGGGGCAGCGCCGTCAGGCCACCTGGGTTAATGCAGGCTGCGGCGTGGTGGCGCGCTCCAGAAGCGCTACCCAGTTTTGCCCCATGATGCCGGCGACCTCGTTTTCGCTGAAGCCGACCTCGCGCAGCCCGGCCACCAGGTTGGGGAAGTCGCGGTTATCGCGCAGCCAGGGCAACGGGTCGGGCCAGCCGGCGTTGGCCGCGCTGCCTTCACCGTAGTCCATGTCCTTCGACCAGCGGCCGTTGCGCATCCACTCAAGCACCGAGGTGGGCTGGTTCTGGCACAGGTCGGTGCCTACCCCTAAGTGCTCCACGCCGATCTTGTCGGCGGTGCGGGCGATCATCTCGCAGTACTCGGCCAGGGTGCAGTCGGGGCCGTTTTTCAGGTGGAAAGGATAGGCCGAAAAGCCCAGCAGCCCGCCGCTTTCGGCGATGGCGTGGAGCACTTTATCCGACTTGTTGCGTTTGGCCGGCTGCCAGGACGCCGGGTTGGCGTGGGAAATGATCACCGGCCGTTCGGAGAGCTCGACGGCTTCCAGGGTCGAGCGCTCGGCGCTGTGGGACATGTCGATGACCATGCCCACCCGGTTCATCTCGCGGATGACCTGGCGGCCGAAGCGGGTAATGCCGCTGTCCTCGGCCTCGTAGCAGCCGCAGGCCAAAAGGCTCTGGTTATTGTAGGTCAGCTGCATGATCAGAAGCCCCAGGTCGCGCATGACCTCGACCATGTCGATGTCGTCTTCGATGGGCGAGCAGTTCTGGGCGCCGAGGAACACGCCCACCCGGCCCTGACGACGGGCGCGGTGAATGTCCGCCGGCTCGCGCACCGGCATGATCAGATCGCTGTGCGCCTCGAAGCGGCGGTTCCACTCGCCCATCCGCGAGAGCGTCTCGCGAATGGTTTCGTGGTAGACCAGCGTGGCGTGCACGGCGTCGACGCCGCCTTCGCGCATCTGCTGGAAAATCTCCCGGGACCAGTTGGAGTACTGCAGGCCGTCGACGATCAGCATGTCCTGTGACATATCAGCCTCCTTGTGCCTTGGTTTCAGCAGGCGCGGTTCAGTTCGCCTTGACATAGCTGGTCTTGACCACGGTGTAGAACTCCCGGGCGTAGCGGCCCTGCTCCCGGGGGCCGAAGCTCGAGTGCTTGCGCCCGCCGAAAGGCACGTGATAGTCGGTGCCGGCAGTGGCCAGGTTGACCATCACGCAGCCGGTTTCGGCCCGGGCCTTGAACTCGGTGGCAAGCGCAAGCGAGTCGGTGATGATGCCCGCGGTCAGGCCGTACCGGGTGTCGTTGAGCACCTCGATGGCCTCGTTGGCGTCGGCCACCTTGATCACGCAGGCCACGGGGCCGAAGACTTCCTCGCGGTTGACTGCCATGTCGTTGGTGGTGTCGACAAACAGCGTCGGCGCCATGAAGTAACCCTCGGTGTCGCGCTCGAGGCGCTCGCCGCCGAAGGCCAGCTTCGCGCCGTCTTTGCGCGCGCGCTCCACCCATTCGAGATTGGCGTCCAGCTGGCTCTGGCTGGCCAGCGGCCCCACGTTCACGCCGTCCGTCAGCGGGTTGCCGACCCTGGCCTGCTCGAGCTTTTGGGTCAGCTTGTCGACGAAGGCGTCGTGAACCTTCTCGGTGACGATCAGCCGGGACGAGGCGGTGCACTTCTGCCCGGTGCCCGAGTAGGCGCCGTTGAAGGCGGCTTCCACGGCCAGGTCCAGGTCGGCGTCGTCGGCCACGATCAGGGCGTTCTTGGAGCCCATCTCCAGCTGGCACTTGACCAGGTTGGCGGCGGTGGCAGAGGCCACTCGGCGACCCACTTCAAGCGAGCCGGTAAAGCTCAGCGCGTGGATGTCGGGGCTTGCAATCAGCGCATCGCCCACCGAGCTTCCTGGGCCCATGACCAGGTTGAAGGTGCCGGCAGGGATGTCCTGGCGGGCGATGATCTCGGTCAGCGCCCAGGCGCTGGCCGGCACCAGGTTGGCGGGCTTGAAAATCACCGCGTTGCCGAACGCCAGTGCCGGGGCGATCTTCCACACCGCAGTGGCCAGCGGAAAGTTCCACGGGCTGATGATGCCCACCACGCCCACCGGCTCGCGGCGGACATCCACTTCCACTCCCGGGCGTACGGAGTCGACGCGCTCGTCGATCTGGCGCAGCACTTCGGCGGCGTAGTAGTGGAAAAACTGCCCCGAGCGGTGCACCTCGCCCACGCCTTCGGCCAGCGGCTTGCCTTCTTCCCGGGATAGCTGCTCGCCCAGTTCGGCCTTGCGCGCGATCAGCTCGTCGCCGATGGCCATCAGCACGCCGTAACGGTGTTCCAGGCCGGTTTTGGCCCACGCTTTTTGCCCCTGCTCGGCGGCGCGAACGGCCTCGTGCAGCTGCTCTACGCTGGCCTGGGCGTAGTGGCCGATAACGTCGCTCAGGTCGGACGGATTGCGGTTTTCAACCTGGCTTTCGCCCTCGACCCACTGGCCGTTGAGGTAAAGCGCATGGGGCTGAGAACGGAGCTGAGAACGGGGCTGGGATGCCGCTTGTGCCATGTCTGTCTCCTTGCGTAACGGTTCCTTGAAGAGCGGTATCTTGAGAAACGGTGCCTTGAATGGCGGTAATGACAGGGTAGGCGCGCGGTCTGTATAAAGATAATCAATAATAAATACTGAATGATCACTTTTAATTACCGGCTGAGCGCCGCAGTGCGCCACCACGCTGCGGCCGGCGATTGCAGGAGGTGTGCCATGCTGCCCGAGCTCAAGATAACGCCGCTGCGCTACGTGCTGGCGGTGGTGGATCAAGGCGGCTTTCACGCCGCGGCGCGGCACGTGCACCGCACCCAGCCGGCGCTGTCCATGGCGATACGCGAACTGGAAAGCCGCCTGGGCGAGGCGCTTTTCGAGCGCGGCAATCAGGCTACCCTGACGCCGTTCGGCCGCTACTGCGTGCCGCGCTTTCGCGAGCTTTTAACCCAGCACGACCGCCTGAGCCGCGAGCTTGTCGCCCAGGCAGAGCGTCAGGCGGGGCACCTGGACATGGCCGCGGTGCCGTCGGTGGCCAGCCGGCTGATGCCTGGGCTTTTGGCCGATTTTGTCGGCAACTACCCGGGCATCCGCGTCAGTCTGCACGACGGCACCGCCGACTTCGTCCGCGAGCAGGTGCTGTCCGGCGAAGTCGATCTGGGGCTGACGAGCCTGTGGGAAGGCAACGCGGCGCTGGGCTTTACCCCGCTGATGCGCGACGCGCTGGGCGTGGTCTGCCGCGATGACCACCCGTTCGCCGGTCGGGAGGCCGTACACTGGCGGGAGCTCAGGGAGGAGAGTTTGATCGGCAACGGCACGTCACGGCTGTTTCAGGGCACCGACGCCGCCGCCCTGGGCGACCACCACGCTTTTTATATCTCCAACATGGTGTCGCTGACGGCGATGCTGGTGGCGGGGCTGGGGGTGACCACGCTGCCAAGGCTGGCGTTCCCCGAAGAGTACGAACGGCTGCGGTTTGTGCCGCTGAGCGAGCCCCGGGTGGAGCGGGAAATCGGCCTTCTGCGCCTCGCCGGGCGCAGCCTTTCCCCCGGCGCCCGGGCCATGGCCGATTTCGTTATTCGGGCGCTGGGCTGACCGCGCGCTTCGTCGGCTGCCAGAAACGCCGCAGCCCGGTGATGACGACCAGCAGGGTGGCGATGCCGGCAATGCCGCCCAGCCAGGCAGCGTCGGTCGCCCCGGCGACGAAGAAAGCCACGATCCCCGCCGTGCCGGCGCTCAGCGCGTAGGGCAGCTGGGTCCGGACGTGGTCGATGTGGTCGCAGGACGACCCCGCCGAGGAGAGAATGGTGGTATCCGAGATCGGCGAGCAGTGATCGCCGAAGATACCGCCGCTGAGCACCGCCGCAATGGCCAGCGCCAACGGCATGTCCAGCGCCATGGCCACCGGCATGGCAATGGGAATCATGATGGCGAAGGTGCCGTAGGAGGTGCCGGTGGTAAAGGCGACCAGCGAGCCGATAAGAAACAGCAGCACGGGGATCAGGCTCGGCGCGATGCCGGCCTGGGCCAGCGTGACCAGGTAGTCGGCGGTGCCCAGCGCTTCGGTCACGCTGCCGATGGACCAGGCGAGCGTCAGGATGATGTAGACCAGCGTCATGCTTTTGATACCGGTCACCACCAGCTCCATCGCTTCGCGAAAATCGAACAAACGCTGGTACATGCCCATGCCCAGAGCGACGCTGACCGCCAGAAAGGTGGCGATCAGAATCGACTTGCCGCCGTCGGCCTCGCCCATGGCCGTAATCAGGCCGTTTTCCATCACGTTGCCGGTCCACAGGAACAGCACCGGGATGAGCCCCACCAGCACGGCGATAGGCACCAGCATATTGCGCTTGCGCGAATGCTCTTCGGCGACGCCGGCCATCTCGGCGACTTCGCGGTCCGAGGGCGGCCGGGCATCGTCTGCCAGCAGCTTGCCGGTTTGCCGGGCCCGCTGTTCGGCCTGGGCCATGGGGCCGAAATCCCGCTGGGTCACGATCATGATCAGAATCAGCAGCAGCGCCAGCCAGGCGTAGAAATTGAGCGGAATCGACGACAGATAGATCAGGTACTCCGAGCCCGCCATCTCCATCTCGGTCAGCTGGGTGCCGATCAGGCCCATGACGAACACCACCCAGGTGGAAACCGGCCCCAGCAGGCACATGGGCGCCGAGGTCGAGTCGACGATATAGGCCAGTTTCTCCCGGGACACGCGCATGCGGTCGGTAATGGGCCGCATCACGCTGCCCACGGTCAGCGCGTTGAAGTAGTCCTCGAAAAAGATCAGTACGCCAAAGCCCAGGGTGGCGCCCTGGGCACCCCGGGGCGAGGCCACCCGGGCGGCAATCGAGCGAGCAATGGCCTGGGCGCCGCCGGTGCGCTGCAGCACCGTGATCAGCACGCCGAACAGGCCGCAGTAGATCAGTACGGTGGCGCTCCACTCGTCGCCTACGCTGGGAATGATGAAGTCGCCGAAACTATTGTAGAGCCCCGCTGCCGGATTGCCGCCGCTGAGCATGGTAGCGCCCAGCCAGATCCCGCAGAAGAGCGCAGGAATCACGTTGCGGGTCACCAGCGCCAGCACGATGGCAAGCAGGGGCGGAAGCAGGGAGTACAGGCCAAAGGACATCGCTGATCTCTCTCGCGGCTTTGTTCTTGGTTGTGTCAGGGCCGGGGTGGCAGGCCCTGACGTTCGTGGGGGGTGCCCAGACAGCGCTCGATGGCGGCGGCGGCTCCCAGCAGCTGCGGCTCGGCAAAGCCGGGCATGACCAGCTGGAGGCCAACCGGCATGCCCACACTATCCAAGCCGATGGGCAGACTCAAGGCGCACCAGCGCAGGTAGTTGACAAAGGCTGCGTGCCGCAGAATCTGCGCGTCGGCCGCCGCGTAGGTGGCCGGGGTTGTCACGCTGTCTCGCCGCGGCGGCGTGAGCGGCGAGGTCGGCAGTACCAGCGCGTCGATATCCATGTCGCGAAAGCGCGCCGCCGCCCGCCGGCTCAGACCATAAAAATCGCTCAGGCGCTGGCGGTAGTCGGCGGCGCTGAGCTCGCTTGAAAGCGCAATCGATTCTGCCAGCAGCGGCTCCAGCTGCCGGTGGTGGGACGGCAGGCAAAGCGACAGAAACATGCCCAGCTCGGCCGCCACCAGCCCCCCGGAACGAAAGAGTCTATCCGCCTCGTCCGCTTCGGGAAAATCGATCTCGACGCAGCGGGCCCCGCCGGCCTCCAGCTCCCGGAGCGCGCGGGCAAAGGCCTCGTCGATTCCCGGCTCGGCGCTTACCCGGGGCGCGCCTCCCAGCACGCCCAGCCGCAGCCCGTGCAGCGGCCGCGGCGCTGCCGGTACCAGAGGATCCGTGCAGATGCTGAGGGCCGCTGCAAGGTCGGCGACGCTTGCCGTCATGACGCCCAGGCTGTCGAGGCTGTGGCTGAGCGGCACCACGCCCTTCATCGGCCAGCGTCCGGCGGTGAGCTTGAGCCCCACGGTACCGGTCATCGCCGCCGGCACGCGGACGGACCCCGCAGTGTCCGAGCCCAGCGCCAGCCAGGCGCTGCCCTCGACAAGGCTCACCGCCGCGCCGCTCGATGAGCCGCCGCATACCCGGGCGGTATCCCAGGGGTTGCGAGGGCCGTCGCCGCTTACCGTCACGCCGAGGCTGGTAAAGGCAAACGGCACGCTGTGGGTGAGCCCGGTGAACAGCGCCCCCCGGCGGCGGCACCGGGCGGTGATCGCGGCATCGCCCTGCCAGGAAGAGGGCAGCGGATCCGCGCAGCCGGCGCGCAGCGGCCAGCCGGCAAGGCCGATATTGTCCTTGACCGACACCGGAAGCCCGTACCAGGGGCCGCAGGCACCGCCGGCGCGTACCTGTGCCGCAAGCGCTCTGGCCTGCTCGCGAACCTTTTCCGGCGCCCAGGCGGCGTAGCCCTGCCAGGCGGGCACCCGGGCCGAAAGCGCCTGCTCGGCCACGTCGATAAGCGACTCGGGCTGCCGGCGCAGCGTCTCAAGCGCCGCGGCCAGAGGAGAATAGGTCACGATGACTGCATCTCATGGGCATTGACCGCGAACTCCTGCATCTGCAGAAACTCCAGGTGACGCTCGTACTGATCCAGCACGTTATCCAGCAGCTGTTCTCTGGTGTAGCCCATGATGTCGTACCCCTGGGAGGCGGCGACGTCGAGGTAGACCTCCATGCGCACGAACTTGTCTGCCACCTGGGTCGGGCGCCCGCCGAACATCGGCATCGGCGCTTCCTTGCGGAATACCTGGTAGTGGAAGGGATGCTCGGAGGTCGGGTCGACCGCAAGTTCGATACATTGCTCCCCCTCCTCGTCGAGGTGCTTTTCACAGGTGGCGGTGATGCCCCGTCCGGCGAACTCATCGACGATTTCACCGAGAGTGGGCAGCAGAACCTTGTCTTCGAACTCCCGGGCCCGCCCCGCGTTGGGGAAGGTGAGCATCCGCCCCAGACGAGTCTGCCAGCGCACCTCTCCGCCACGGGCGGCGCGCCCGGCCACGGGCATGGCCTGCTCGCCGCTGTCCAGGCGCCGGGCTTCCACTCGCAGCGACCGGTACAGGCTGACCATCACCAGGATCATGACGAAGGAGAACGGCAGCCCCATGATGACCGTGGCGCTTTGCAAGGCTCCGATACCGCCCACAATGAGCATCGCGATCGTCAGCGCACCGGTGGCGATCGCCCAGAAGATCCGCAGCGCGGCCCGGCCGTCGTGCTGGGGGGTCGGCAGGCGGGAGGAAAGGTTCGCCATGACCAGCGCGGCGGAGTCGGCGCTGGTGACGTAGAACAGCAGCGCGGTCAGTGTTGCAAGCCCGGCGATGAACATGAACGCCGGGTAGTGCGAAAGCAGTTCGTAGAAGCCGCTCTCGGGGTTGAGAACGGTTTGGGTACCGAACTCGGCATCCCCGCTGCGGATGATGTCCAGGGCGGCGTTGCCGTAGATGGAGATCCACATGAGGATGTACACGAACGGTATGGTCAAGGTACCGGCGACGAACTGTCGGATCGTGCGCCCCCGGGAGATCCGGGCGAGGAACATGCCGACGAAGGAAGCCCAGGCAACCCACCAGGCCCAGAAGAACAGGGTCCAGTCGCTCATCCAGCTGCCGGTGTCCTCGAAGGCGAAGGTCTGCAGGACCATGTTCGGGAACATGCTGGCGAAGTCCCCGATATTCAGCACCAGCCCGTCCAGCAGGTACTGGGTCTTCCCCGTGACGAGGATCCACAGGCTCAGACCGATCGCAGAAAACACGTTCATCAGCGAGAGGAACTTGATGCCCTTGTCGACCCCGGATACCGCCGAGAGAATGGCAACGCCCACCCCCATGACGACGATCGCTATCTGGGTCGCGGTACTCACCGGCACTCCGAGCACGGTAGCCAGCCCGACGTTGACCATCACCACACCGATCCCCAGCGAGGTGGCCACCCCGAAGATCGTGCCCAGAAGGGCGGCAAAGTCCACGGTGTTCCCCAGGGGGCCGTGGATGCGCTTGCCGATGATCGGGGCGAGCGCGGAACGAACGGCGAGGGGAAGTTTCATCCGGTAGGCGAAATATGCCAGGGCCATCCCCATCAGGGCGTACATTCCCCATCCGGAGATTCCGTAGTGGAAAAGAGTCCACACGGTGGCCTGCCGGGCGGCGGCGACAGTTTCCGCGGCGCCCGAGGGCGGGTGCAGGTACTGGGTGACGGGCTCGGCGACGGCGAAGAACATCAGGTCGGTACCGATGCCGGCGGCGAACAGCATGGAAGCCCAGGCGAGGGTGGAGAACTCGGGTTTGGCGTTTTCCGGCCCGAGCTTGGTGTTGCCAAAACGGGAGAACGCAAGGTAGATAACGAAGGTGAGCACCCCGCCGGCGAGCAGGACGTAGAACCAGCCGAACCAGCCCGAGGCCCATCCCACCACGGCACCGAGCGTTTCCTGGGCGGATTCGGGAGTGACGAGCGCCCACAGGGTGATCGCTATCGAACCGAGGGCGGCCCAAATGAACACGGGCCAGTTCACCGGGGGAAGGATTGCCTTGTCTGAAGGCTCCGGAGGTCGTCCGGGGTTTGCGGTCTCGGTGCTCTCGGTGTTCACACCGCCCCCCCGGCAAACGCGCAGGCGTAGCGTTTCATGTTTCAACTCCTGTTTTAACTTCTTGGTGGTGGTTGGCAGATTGGTGGTAGTTGGCAGAAGGGTTCGACACTTACTTGCCGATACAAAAGCTGCCGAAGATCTCGCCCAGCAGGTCGTCGGCGCTGAAGTCGCCGGTGATTTCCCCGAGCGCCTGCTGGGCGTCGCGCAGGTCTTCGGCGAGGAGCTCGCCGGCGCCAAAGCCCGACAGCTGGCCCTGGCCGCTGTCCAGCGCCTCGGCCGCGCGGTCCAGGGCGTCCAGGTGGCGCCGGCGGGCGGAGAAGCGGCCCTCGGTGGTGGCGCTGAACCCCATGATCGACTTCAGGTGCTCCTTGAGGTGATCCACACCGGCGCCGGTTCTGGCCGACAGACGCACCACGGGATGGGCGGTGGACAGATCGATCCCCGGCGCTTCTTCGCTGGTGTCGATCTTGTTGCGCACCAGCGTCAAACGGCCGGTATCCGGCAGGCGATCGACAAACTCGGGCCAGATGGCGTGAGGGTCAACGGCGTCGGTAGTGGCGGCGTCCACCAGCAGCAGCACCCGGTCGGCGGTCTCGATCTCCTCCCAGGCCCGGGCCACGCCGATTTTCTCGATGGCGTCCGGGGTGTCGCGCAGCCCGGCGGTATCGATGACGTGCAGCGGCATGCCGTCGAGGTGGATATGCTCGCGCAGCACGTCCCGGGTGGTGCCGGCAATGTCGGTCACAATGGCGGTGTCCTGCTCGGTGAGCGCGTTGAGCAGGCTCGACTTGCCGGCGTTGGGACGCCCGGCAATCACCACGCTCATGCCCTCGCGCATCAGCGCGCCCTGGCCGGCGGCGGCGCGGACGCTCTCGAGCTCTTCGGTTACCGCATTGAGCATCGCGGCCACCTTGCCGTCGCCGAGAAAGTCGATCTCCTCCTCGGGGAAATCGATGGCCGCCTCGACGTAGATGCGCAGTTCGATGAGTTTATCCACCAGGCCGCTCACGCGCTGGGAAAACTCGCCCTGAAGCGAGCGCACGGCGTTTTGTGCTGCCGAGCGCGAGCTGGCGTCGATCAAGTCGGCAATGGCCTCGGCCTGGGCAAGGTCCAGCTTGTCGTTGAGAAAGGCCCGCTCGGAAAATTCCCCGGGCCGGGCCAGACGCGCCCCCAGCGCCACGCAGCGCTCGAGCAGCAGGTCCATGATCACCGGTCCGCCGTGGCCGTGAAGCTCCAGCACGTCTTCGCCGGTGAACGAATGCGGCCCGGGGAAGTAAAGCGCGATGCCCTCGTCGATAACCTCGCGCTCGCCGTGAAAGGCGTCCCCGTAGAAAGGACCATAATGGGCATGACGCGGAGACGGGCAGGCGCCGAGCAGGGCGTCGGCCATTTTTCCGCTGCCGGGGCCGGAAAGGCGGATGATGCCCACGCCGCCGCGCCCGGGCGGGGTGGCCAGGGCGGCAATGGTATCCGGAGTATAGAAGGCGTTGGCCATGGGATTCTCCCTGTTGCCGTCTGCCGGAACGCCAACCCCCCGCAGGACGCGGGGGTTGGCGGTACGTCCAAGGGCCTGGTCAGACGTCAGGTCTTGCCCTTGCCGATGCTGGGATCGTTTTCGATCTGTCGCGTGATGAAGTACTGCTGGGCGATGGAAATGCAGTTGTTGACCACCCAGTAGATCACCAGGCCGGCCGGGAACCACAGGAAGAAGAAGGTGAAGATGATCGGCAGCATCTTCATGATCTTGGCCTGCATCGGGTCCGGCGGCGTGGGGTTCAGCTGCTGCTGCAGGAACATCGACGCGCCCATCAGAATCGGCAGGATGAAGTACGGATCCTTGATCGACAGGTCCTGGATCCAGAAGATGAACGGCGCGTGGCGCAGCTCGACGGATTCCAGCAGCATCCAGTAAAGCGCGATGAAGACCGGCATCTGCACCACGATCGGCAAACAGCCCCCCAGCGGATTGATCTTCTCCTTCTGGTAGAACTTCATCATTTCCTGGGACATCTTCTGGCGATCATCGCCGAAGCGTTCCTTGATGCGCTTCATTTCCGGGCCGAGCTTGCGCATCCGCCCCATGGAGCGATAGGCCTTGGCCGAGAGCGGGAACAGCGCGGCTTTCACCAGCACGGTGAGCAGCACAATGGACCAGCCCCAGTTGCCGATCACGTCGTGGATCTTGTCCAGCAGCCAGAACAGCGGGTTGGCGATGAACCACAGCCAGCCGTAGTCCACGGTCAGGCGGAGGTTGGGCGCGACCTCTTCCATGTAGTCCTGCACCTTGGGACCCATGTAAAGCGTGGCGTCGAGCGTTGTCTGCTCGCTGGCCTCGACTTCCTGGGTGGGGCCGGCAAAGGCGGCCACGTTGCGCCCCTTGGAGTCGGTGGTGGCGTAGAAGAGGTTCTGCTGGCTCTGGGGCGGCGCCCAGGCCGAGACGAAGTAGTGCTGGAGCATGGCGACCCAGCCGCCTTCGGCGTCGCGATTCTTGACGTTGCCGGCCTTGATATCGTCAAAGTCGACCTTGTCGTAGCGGCTTTCCGGCGTGGAGTAGGCCGCGCCCAAAAACGACTTCATGCCGATCTTGGTGCCGCTGGTGGGGTCGGGGCTGTCGTCGCGCACCAGCTGGCCGATGAAGCGTGCGTCGACCGGAGTCTCACCCTGGTTATCCACCAGGTAGTGCACGTTGACCGCGTACTTGCCGCGCTCGAAGCTCAGCCGCTT
This sequence comes from Halomonas piscis, assembly GCF_031886125.1. Taxonomy (NCBI): domain Bacteria; kingdom Pseudomonadati; phylum Pseudomonadota; class Gammaproteobacteria; order Oceanospirillales; family Halomonadaceae; genus Halomonas; species Halomonas piscis. The sequence goes on along the minus strand of NZ_CP119391.1, from coordinate 92,030 downwards.
GGTGATGTCGACGCCGTTGACCTCGGCGGTGAGATCAACGTCGAGCTGATCCTGACCGTCGCTCAGGTGATATTCGGTCTTTTCCGGAGTGAAGGCGATACGGCTGGAGTCGCCGTCAAGCTGAAGCCCCGAGCGCGCCACGTAGCTGCGTACGCTGTTGTCGGAGAGCAGCACGTAGTTGCGCTCGGATTCCAGCGTCCGCTTGTGCTGCGGCAGAGCGGCGTAGACGATGTCGCCGCCGTGCGGGTCGATGCGCAGATCGAGCACGTCGGTGGTGACGGCGATGGTACTGCGGCTTTGATCCTCGTCGGGATCGATATCGGCCGCCGGCGCGCCTTCGTCACCGGCGGCTGACGGCGAGGCGTCGGGAACGTCCAGCCCGCCTTCATCGGCGTTTTCAGACGAAGCGTCGTCGCTGCGCTGGGTGCTTTCAACGGCCGGCGCAGGTTCGGCCGATTGCCCATAGTCCTGATTCCATTGAACCACCAGCAGATACGCCAGTATTGCCAATGGAATCAGTAATATCAGTCGTTTAACGTCCATGAGGGTTCTGCCCGCTGGGTGGTGAACATGCAATGGCGCAGTGTTGTTTTACCCGACCCATGACACACGAAAGCCTGCCGTGCGGCAGGCCGGGTCGAGCGTTGAGGTGATGGCATCAAGCGTCACGTTATGTCCTGGTCGGCGCCGCCGGGTTGCCGTGGCGCAGGGCGTCGCGCTGCAGTCGCTTCCATAGCCCGTGAAGCTGGCGCTGAAGCATGGCGTTATCCATGTCGTCAACGCCGCGCCGGGCCATCAGCACCACGTCGACCGTAGGCAGCTTTTCCTGACGCAGGCGGAAGGACTCGCGCGCCAGGCGCTTGAAGCGGTTGCGCTCTACGGCAAGCTTGACGTTTTTTTTACCCGCTACCAGGCCGATCCGGGCATGGTCGTCGCCGTTGAAGCGCGCCAGTGCCAGCATGCCTTTGGCATGGATCTTGAGATCGGCTTGGGCAAAAACGTAACGGAAATCCCCGGCGCTTAGCAGACGCAGCGCCCGGGGAAAGCCTTGAGGGGACACACCCAAGGCTTGATCAGGCGCTCAGACGCTTGCGGCCCTTGGCCCGGCGGCGAGAGAGGACTGCGCGGCCGCTTTTGGTTGCCATGCGGGCACGGAAGCCGTGCAGGCGCTTGCGCTTGATAACGCTGGGTTGATAAGTGCGTTTCATAACTCGTATTCCCACGTGGTTTTAGGACGGAACATTAATGCTGGACGCCCCTGTTCGGCAGCCGCCGCACGGGGATATCCAATGAAAGACCGCAAATTGTAGAGCCTTCCCGAGCCGGGTGCAATTTTTCCCTCGGGATTCTGCCCTTGGGCGGTGCCTGCCGGGCATTTTTCAGGCCGCGACCACGACCGCGGATTTTTTTGTCAGCGTCTGCCCATCCAATAATTACTATTATTATAAGATAACTAATGTTGTTATTAATGGTGGGGACAATATTTGTGGATAAGATATTTTTTAACAATCACATCAGTCGGCTGGGAGAATAATAAATCTGTTGACAAGCGTTGGGCAAAGGGACGGCAAGCTGTGGGGAAACCGTGGAAGGTCAGGGACAGCTGGCATTTTGGCCAGCTTGCCCGCAGGCTGTGGACGAGATATCAGCCGTTTGCCAAGAAGGTTATCCACAGGCGTTTTGACGGCTTTCCCCATGTGGATAACGAGGACGTTGGGCGCTACAATGGCCGGCCTTTTTCAATACGATGGTGAGATGAGTGTCACTCGCGCTTTGGCATCAGTGTCTGGACTATTTGCAGGACGAGCTTAGCTCACAGCAATTCAATACCTGGATACGCCCGCTGCAGGCCGAGCAGGGAGAGGCCAACGAGCTTTACCTGCTCGCTCCCAACCGCTTTGTGCGCGACTGGGTGAGCGACAAGTATGCCAAGCGAATCAGCGAGCTGATGCGCGAACTCGCCCCGACCAAGCCGCCTCGGGTGAGCCTGACCGTGGGCAGCCGCCGCGCCGCCGCGGCACCGGCTCCCCAGCCGCGCGAGCTGGGCAACCCGGTGTCCGCTGTGCCGCCGTCGAGCACCGGCTCGGCAGCGCACTCGCCGCCCCGGAGCAGCGCGGGTGACGAGCATGAAATCAATGGCCTGAGCCAGGAAACGCCGCGCCCGTCGGGCGAACGCCAGGTACAGGTGGAAGGCAGCCTCAAGCACACCAGCGGACTCAACGCCAACTTCACCTTCGACACCTTTGTCGAGGGCAAGTCCAACCAGCTGGCCCGGGCCGCCTCGCGCCAGGTGTCGGAAAACCCCGGCGGAGCTTATAACCCATTGTTTCTCTACGGCGGCGTGGGGCTGGGCAAAACCCACCTGATGCACGCGGTGGGCAACGCTCTGGCCGGGCGGCGGGAAAACGCCCGAGTGGTCTATCTGCATTCCGAGCGTTTCGTGGCCGACATGGTCAAGGCGCTGCAGCTCAACGCCATCAACGATTTCAAGCGGTTTTACCGCAGCGTCGACGCCCTGCTGATCGACGACATCCAGTTTTTTGCCGGCAAGGAACGCTCCCAGGAGGAGTTTTTCCATACCTTTAACGCCCTGCTGGAAGGCGGCCAGCAGATGATCCTCACCTCGGACCGCTACCCCAAGGAAATCAGCGGCGTCGAGGAGCGTTTGAAGTCGCGCTTCGGCTGGGGGCTGACGGTGGCCATCGAGCCGCCGGAGCTGGAAACCCGGGTGGCAATTTTGATGAAGAAGGCGGATCAGGCCAAAGTGGATCTGCCCCACGACGCGGCCTTTTTCATCGCCCAGAAAATCCGCTCCAACGTCCGCGAGCTGGAAGGCGCGCTGAAAAAGGTGATTGCCGATTCGCACTTCATGGGCAAGGCCATTACCCAGGACTTCATCCGCGAGTCGCTCAAGGATCTGCTCGCCCTCCAGGACAAGCAGGTAGGGGTGGACAACATCCAGCGAACGGTGGCCGAGTACTACAAGATCAAGGTGGCAGATCTGCTTTCCAAGCGCCGTTCGCGCTCGGTGGCGCGCCCCCGCCAGGTGGCCATGGCGCTGGCCAAGGAGCTGACCAACCATAGCCTGCCCGAGATCGGCGACGCCTTTGGCGGGCGCGACCACACCACGGTGCTGCACGCCTGCCGCAAGGTAAAAGCGCTTCAGGAAGAAAGCGCCGATATCCGTGAGGACTACAAGAATCTGCTGCGCCTGCTGACCAGTTGAATCGGTGCGTCGATGCGCTCATCGACACGCTGGTCGAAACCCTCAAGTCAACATTCTCAAGTCAAACCCTGGAGCCTTGATGAAATTTTCCATTTCCCGAGAAGCGCTGCTGCGGCCGTTGACGCTGGTGGCCGGCGTCGTGGAGCGTCGCCAGACGCTGCCGGTGCTTTCCAACGTGCTGATAGAGATAGAGGGCGACCAGGTTGCCCTGACCGGAAGCGACCTCGAGGTCGAGCTTATCGGCCGCACCGTGGCCAGCGCCGTGGAGCAGCCGGGGGCGATCACCGTACCGGCGCGCAAGCTGATGGATATCTGCAAGTCGCTGCCCGAACAGGCTGAGCTTCAGCTCACCGCGGAAGACGGTCGCGTTTTGCTGGTCAGCGGCCGCTCGCGGTTTACGCTTGCCGGGCTGCCTGCCGCCGAGTTCCCCGGCATCGAGGACACCGACGCCAGGCAGGAGCTGAGCGTTCCGCGGGGCACGCTCAAGCGCCTGATGGACGCCACGGCCTTTGCCATGGCCCAGCAGGACGTGCGCTACTACCTCAACGGCATGCTGCTGGAAATACAGCAAGGGCTGCTGCGCGCCGTGGCTACCGACGGTCATCGGCTGGCGATGTGTTCCCGGGAGCTTGAGGTCAACGTCGACGAGGCGCAGAAGCTGATCGTGCCGCGCAAGGGCGTGCTCGAGCTTTCCCGCTTGCTCGACGACAGCGACGAGCCGGTCAGCCTAACCCTGGGGCCGACCCACGTGCGCGCCCATACCGGCGATTTCACCTTCACCTCGAAGCTGATCGACGGCAAGTTCCCCGACTACGAGCGAGTGATACCGCGCGGCGGCGACAAGGTCATGCTCGCCGAGCGAGCCGAGCTGCGCCAGGTGCTGTCGCGCACGGCGATCCTGTCCAACGAGAAATACCGCGGCGTGCGGCTGTACCTGGAAGCCGACAACCTCAAGGTCATGGCCAACAACCCCGAACAGGAAGAGGCCGAGGAAAGCATCGCGGTGGAGTACGACGGCCAGGCCATGGAGATGGGCTTCAACGTCGGCTACCTTATCGACGTGATGAGCGTACTCGGGGAAGACCGCGTGCAGATGACTCTGGCCGACCCCAACAGCAGCGCGCTGCTGGAAGAGCCCGGCGGCGGAGATACGCTTTACGTAATTATGCCAATGCGACTGTAATTAAAAGTGAGCCGAATTTTTCTTCCCGCGAATAGAGGCCCTACATGAGCGAAACGGATCTGGGAATGATGGACGCCGGCCAGCTGGTCGCGCTGTTCAAGGCCGGCAAGGCGTCACCCGTTGAAGCCACCGAGGCGGCGCTCGAGCGCATCGAGCGTTTCAACGATAGCGTCAATGCCTACGTTTACGTCGACCACGAAGGCGCCAGGCACGCCGCCCACGCTTCCGCCAGGCGTTGGGGCCAGGGCAACCCGGCAGGGCCCGTCGACGGCGTGCCGGTGTCACTCAAGGACCTCACCGAAGTGGCCGGCATGCCCGCTCGAGAAGGCTCGCTGACCGTCGCCGACAGCCTGTGCGAAAAGGACGCTCCGCCGGCGCGCATGCTGCGCGAAGCGGGCGCAGTGCTGCTGGGGAAAACCAACAGCCCCGAGTTTGGCTGGAAGGCGGTCACCGACAACCGCGTCTACGGCGCCACGGCCAACCCCTGGGATACCCGGCTGACGCCCGGCGGCTCCTCCGGCGGGGCCGCGACGGCGGCGGCGCTCAACATGGGCGTGCTGCATCAGGGTGGGGATTCCGGCGGCTCCATTCGCATTCCCGCGGCGTTTACCGGCGTCTTCGGTTTCAAGCCCACCTTCGGCTAGACGCCCCAGTGGCCGCCGGCCAAGGAGCCTACGCTTTCCCATATCGGCCCGCTGACTCGCAACGTTCGCGACGCGGCGCGCATGCTCAACGTGATCGGCCGCTATGACTTCAGCGACCCCTACGCCGTGCGTGGCCAGCCCGACGACTGGGGCGTGGACCTGGACGCCGACCTGCGCGGCCTGCGCATTGCCTATTCGCCGGATTTGGGCTATGCCCGGGTAGCGCCCCAGGTGGCCGAGCGCGTGCGCGAAGCGGCGGAAAACCTCGAGGCTCTGGGCGCCGAGGTGGTCGAAATCGACCCGGGGTTTGCCTCGCCGATCGATATCTTTCGCCGGCTGTGGTTCACCGCCTCGCTCGAGCTTTGGAGCCAGTGCGACGAAAAGCAGCGCCAGCAGCTGGACCCCGGGCTGGTCGCCAACGCCCGCCACGCCGAGGGCTGGAGCGCAGTGGATCTGTTCCGTGCCCAGGCCGACCGCGCTCGGCTGACCCTGGAGCTTGAGCGCTTCAACCAGTCCTACCATCTGCTGATGACGCCCACGGTGCCCATCGAGCCGTTCGCGATCAATCACGAAGTGCCGCCGGGAAGCGACATGCGCGACTGGGAAGAATGGGCGTCGTTTTCCTACCCGTTCAATCTGAGCCAGCAGCCGGCGGCCTCGGTACCCTGCGGCTTTACCGCGGACGGCATGCCGGTGGGCTTTCAGCTGGCCGGCGGCAAATACGACGATATTCGCGTGCTGCGGGCCTGCCATGCTTACATGGAAGCCCACCCGCCGCGGTTTCCGGCCATGCCCGACCCCACCTGGCAGGGGTGAGTCGCTGCTGAAGTCTCCATTCGACAGCGGTTGGAACACCAGGGCGCCCTTGCCTGGGGAAACGCAAAGAGGAGTCAATCTCATGATCGTACGCACCCACGAGGATGCCGAACGCAACGCCATCGACTAAGACAAGTTCATTAGCCGCCGCTACACGCTGCGCGCCGACGGCATGGGGCATTCGCTCCATGAAACCTATATCAAGCCCGGCCAGGCGCTGCACATGTGGTACAAGAACCACAAGGAAAGCGTTATCTGCATCGACGGCGAGGGGCAGATCGAAGACCTCACCGAAGGCGGCAAGTGGGCGCTTGAGCCCGGCGTGATGTATGCGCTGGACAAGCATCAGCAGCACATTCTCAGCAGCGAGAAGGGCATGACGGTGCTGTGCGTGTTTACCCCGTCGTTGGTTGGCCCCGAGGATCACGACGAGCAGGGCAGCTACCCGCTGTACGACGGTCAGCTACCTCTCCCTGACGGGAGAGGCTTGTGAAAGCAAGCCCGGCTGACCAGGGAAAGCGGTAGTCAACCCGCTACGTTGGTAACAGGTCGCCAAGACCCACCCCGCCGTGCTTCCTCAGCGGCGGGTTCTGGAAGGTCAGGATCATGCTGGCGCAAGGTAAAACGCCGAAGGTCTTGATCGCTGCCGTCAGGCAGGAGCCGGTTATCGACATTCCCGAGGGGAGACGGATCGAACGATCCGCGACACCAGGCCCGTAAGGGCATTAACACAGGAGAAAATCGCATGGCGGTTTTCGTATTGGACAAACAGAAACGGCCCCTGATGCCGTGCAGCGAGAAGCGCGCCCGGTTGTTGCGGGAACGCGGTCGCGCTGTGGTGCATAAGCGCTATCCGTTCACGATCCGGCTCAAGGATCGGGTGGAGGGTGACACCCAGCCGCTGCGACTCGGCATCGACCCCGGCAGCAAGACCACCGGGCTGGCGTTAGTGCGCGAGGATGCCGAGGATCGTCACGTGCTGTGCCTGTTCGAGCTTGTCCATCGTGGCTTTCAGATTCGCAAGGCGCTGGAGCAGCGCCGAGCCTTTCGTCGCCGTCGTCGCCGTCAGAACCTGCGCTACCGGGCGCCACGCTTCAACAACCGCACCCGACCCAAGGGCTGGCTGGCTCCCAGCCTGCAGCACCGTGTCGATACCATCACGGCTTGGGTGAACCGGCTGACGCGTCTGGCGCCGGTCACTGCCATCAGTCAGGAGCTGGTGCGCTTCGATACGCAGAAGCTGGACAACCCGGAGATCAGCGGTGTCGAGTACCAGCAGGGCTCGCGGCTCGGCTACGAGGTGCGCGAATACCTGCTGGAAAAGTGGGGGCGCGAGTGCGCCTACTGTGGTGATACCGACACCCCACTGGACGTCGAGCATGTGGTACCTCGTGCTCACGGTGGCTCGCACCGCGTCAGTAACCTGACGCTGGCCTGCCACGCCTGCAACCAGGGCAAGGGCAACGGCACGCTGGACACTTTCTTCACCACCGACAAGGGGCTCAAGAAGCGACTCAAGGCTAACAACCTGTCGGCGGATGCTCGACAGGAGCGCGTGCAATGTGAGCTCAAGCGCCCGTTGCGGGATGCCAGCGCCGTCAACGCGACCCGTTGGGTGCTGTTCGGTGCTCTCAAGGCCACCGGTCTGCCGGTGACAGCAGGTAGCGGCGGGCGCACCAAGTACAACCGCCAGCGCCTCGGCATTCCCAAGACCCATGCCCTGGACGCCGCCTGCGTCGGCCCAATGGACGCCCTGCACCATTGGCAGGTGCCGACGCTGACGATCAAGGCCACCGGGCGCGGCAGCTATCAACGCACCCGATTGACCCGGCACGGTTTCCCGCGTGGCTATCTGATGCGGCAGAAGCAGGTGCACGGTTTTCAGACCGGCGACATGGTGAAAGCCATCGTGCCTACCGGCAAGAAGGCCGGCATCCATACGGGCCGTGTCGCTGTGCGTAAAACAGGCAGCTTCAACATTCAGACCGAGCAGGGGGCGGTGCAAGGCATCTCGCACAAGCACTGCTTGCTGATCCAACGCGGTGATGGCTACGGCTACCGCCTCACCTCATCCATTCAACCAAAGGGAGGAGCGGGGCAGACGGTGGCGTAACAGGTCGCCCTGCGGGCGACGCGCTATCCCTTCCGGCACTGAAAGTACCGGGTATCCCGCGCAAAATCTGATCAAAATGCGCGTCAAACCCCGTACTTCTAGTGCGGGGAAGGAAAGCGCGAACCGCGCAAGCGGTTCTTGTTGACAGGCTAAATATATGCAGTTACTATTCGGTCATGACTACCGTACAGCGTGCCTACAAATACCGCTTCTATCCGACGACCGAGCAAGCCGAACAGCTTGCCCGGACGTTCGGGTGTGCGAGGTACGTGTACAACCACTTCTTGCGGCTGCGTACCGATGCCTGGTACGAACGGCAGGAGCGAATAGGGTATACCGACACCGCCAAGCTGCTTACGGCGCTCAAGAAGGAACCGGAGACTGCCTGGCTTCAAGAGGTGTCGAACGTCTGCCTGCAACAGTCGCTGCGCAATCTCGACACCGCCTTCAAGAACTTCTTTCAGGGTCGGGCCAAGTATCCGACCTTCAAGAAGAAGACGGCGCGCCAGTCTGTTCGCTATACCACCAGCGGTTTCTCCTGGCGAGATGGCCAGATCAAACTGGCCAAGCAGAAAGAGCCGTTGGATATCCGCTGGAGCCGTCGCTTTACCGGCACGCCTTCCAGCGTCACGGTCAGCAAGGACAGCGCGGATCGCTACCACATCTCAATTCTCGTCGAGGAAGAGGTGGCAGCGTTGCCGTTCAGCAAGAAGGAAGCAGGCATCGACCTGGGGTTGACCCACGCGGTCATCACCAGCGGCGGCCAGAAGGTCAACAACCACCAGTATCTCAAGCAGTCCGAGAAGAAACTGGCTCGCGCGCAGCGCAGCCTGTCACGCAAGAAGAAAGGGTCAGCCAACCGGGCCAAGGCGAAACTCAAGGTCGCGCGCATCCACGCAAAGATAGCCGACCAGCGTCAAGACTTCGCGCACAAGCTGACCACGCAGCTCATTCACGAAAACCAAGTCGTAGCTGCGGAAAGCCTTCAAGTGAAGAACATGCTCAAGAACCGCTCGCTGGCGAAAGCCATCAGCAACGTGGGGTGGCATCAGATCACCACCATGCTGGGTTACAAGGCCGAGTGGTACGGACGAGACTTTGTTCAGATCGACAAGTGGTACCCTTCAAGCAAGCGTTGTCACGCCTGCGGCCATATCTCCGATGCCATGCCGCTAACAGTCCGCGTCTGGGACTGCCCTACCTGCCATGCGCATCACGACCGCGACATCAACGCTGCCAAGAACATTCTCAAGGCGGGCAAGGCCATTCTGGCCGGTGCCGACAAGCTGCGAGAGCACGAGCAGAAAACTACCGCGGGGCGCGCGGGAGGTTAAGCCTGTGGAGTCTGTGTCAGCCTCTGCGGGCAATCCCAAGGAGCAGCGGACTATGAAGCAGGAAACTGGAAGGCAACAACCAGGAATCCCCTTCCTTCAGGGAGGGGAGGACGTCAAGACGGAAGCGTACTGAAACGCTAGCCGGCGCTGCCATCCCACCCTGGCCCCGGCCGGCCTGGTCCGGCGGCCTTCCTTCCCGAACGGCGCATCGCCAGCCGCGGTGCGCCGTTTCCTTCTGTCTGCCACCGCGGTGCCCGTATGAGTATCGAACAGCTGAACTTCCACGGACTGCGTAACCTCCAGCCGCTGTCCTTCGCGCCCGCCGCCGGGATCAACGTCATCACCGGGGCCAACGGCAGCGGCAAGACCAGCCTGCTGGAAGGCATTCATATTCTGGGCATGGGGCGCTCTTTCCGCACCCGCCAGCTGAAGAACGTTATCCAGCACGACGCCGGCGAGTTCGCGCTGTTCGGCCGCCTTGCCGGCGAGCAGGGAGCCGCCGGTACTACCCTGGGAGTGCGCCGGCTCCGGGACGAGCGCGAGCTTGAGCTGCGCCTGCGCGGCGAGCGCCATGCGCGGCTGGCCGAGCTGGTAGAGGCGCTGCCTCTTCAATTGATCAACCCCGATGCCTTTCGCCTGCTGGAAGGCCCGCCGGCGGGGCGGCGGGAATTCCTCGACTGGGGAGTGTTTCACGTGAAACAGGCATTTTTGCCCGCCTGGAAAGGCGCCCGCCGGGCGCTGAAACATCGGAATGCCCTTCTCAGGCGTGGTAGAATAGAAGGGAGACCCGACGCCGCCCAGCTGGACGTTTGGGAGCAGGAACTGGCGCGTTGCGGTGAAACAATGGACCGGCTGCGCCAGGAGTGGTTCAGCGCCTTTTTGCCGGTCTTTGAAGAGACGCTCAAGGCGCTGCTGCCCCTTGAAGGGCTCAGCCTGCACTACGCCCGGGGGTGGGATAAAAAACGCCCGCTGGCAGACGCGCTGCATGCCGGGCGTGCCACCGATACGCAGATGGGGTTTACCCAGCAGGGCCCTCAGCGGGCGGACTTGCGTATTCGGCTGCGCAAAAAACCGGCGATCGAAGTGCTTTCCCGAGGCCAGCAAAAGCTGGTGGTCAGCGCGCTGAAGCTTGCCCAGGGCCGGCTTCTGGAAAGCTCTTCAGCGCCTGGCACCGCAGTTAGGCACTGTGTCTATCTGATTGATGACCTGCCTGCCGAGCTGGACGGCAGGTACCAGCAGCGATTCTGCGAGCTGCTGGAGGCCATGCAGTGTCAGGCTTTTATTACCAGCGTTGAACCGGGTGCCTTGCAGAACCGCTGGCTCTCCGAAACGGCGGTCCGGATGTTTCACGTGAAACATGTCGGCCGGGAAGAGCCGGGCCAGCCGGCGTCGGGCCGGCTGGTGGAAAGGTAGGCGACACGGAACGAGACAGACTTCACGACGGAGTGGTCAATGAGCGAGCAGGCTTACGATTCATCAAGCATCAAGGTGCTCAAGGGGCTGGACGCGGTGCGCAAGCGTCCGGGCATGTATATCGGTGATACCGACGACGGCACCGGGCTGCACCACATGGTGTTCGAGCTGGTGGATAACTCCATCGATGAGGCTCTGGCAGGCTACTGCAGCGAAATCCGCGTCGTCATCCACCCGGACGAGTCGGTCACCGTCAGCGACAACGGCCGCGGCATTCCCACCGAGATTCACCAGGAAGAGGGCGTTTCCGCCGCCGAGGTGATCATGACGGTGCTCCACGCCGGCGGCAAGTTCGATGACAACTCCTACAAGGTGTCGGGCGGGCTGCACGGCGTGGGCATCTCCGTGGTCAACGCGCTGTCCGAAGAGCTCAGGCTCACCGTCTGGCGCCAGGGTGACGTCTTCGAGCAGATATATAATCACGGCGTGCCCCGGGCGCCTCTTGAGGTGGTCGGCACCACGGAAAAAAGCGGTACCCGGGTGCACTTTCGCCCCTCGACGGACACCTTCGCCAACATCGAGTTTCACTACGACATACTCGCCAAGCGCCTGCGCGAGCTGTCCTTTCTCAATTCCGGCGTGGCCATCCGCCTGATCGACGAACGCAGCGGCAAGGAAGAGCTGTTTCGCTACGAAGGCGGCCTGCGGGCGTTTGTCGAACACCTCAACGCCACCAAAACCGTGCTCAACCCGGTCTTTCACTTTACCTCCGCCCGGGACGACGGCATCGAGGTGGAGGTGGCCATGCAGTGGAGCGACACCTTTAACGAAAACATCCACTGCTACACCAACAATATTCCCCAGCGCGACGGCGGCACCCACATGGCCGGCTTTCGCGCCTCGCTCACGCGTACGCTCAACCACTACATTGAAGCCGAAGGCCTGCTGAAAAAAGCCAAGATCAGCACCGCCGGGGACGATGCCCGGGAGGGGCTGACGGCGATTGTGTCGGTCAAGGTGCCGGATCCCAAATTTTCCTCCCAGACCAAGGAGAAGCTGGTCTCGAGCGAGGTGAAGACCGCCGTCGAGCAGGAAATGGGGCGGCTGCTGGCGGATTATCTGGTCGAAAACCCCAACGAGGCCAAGGCCATCGTCAACAAGATGCTCGACGCCGCCCGGGCCCGGGAGGCGGCGCGCAAGGCCCGGGACATGACCCGGCGCAAGGGCGCGCTGGATATCGCCGGGCTCCCCGGCAAGCTGGCCGACTGTCAGGAAAAGGATCCCAGCCTGTCCGAGCTTTATCTGGTGGAGGGCGACTCCGCCGGCGGCAGCGCCAAGCAGGGGCGCGACCGGCGCACCCAGGCGATTCTGCCGCTCAAGGGCAAGATCCTCAACGTCGAGAAGGCGCGCTTTGACAAGATGCTCTCCTCCGCCGAAGTGGGCACGCTGATCACCGCGCTTGGCTGCGGCATCGGCCGGGAAGAGTTCAACCCGGACAAGCTGCGCTATCATTCCATCATCATCATGACCGACGCCGACGTCGATGGCTCGCACATCCGCACGCTGCTGCTGACGTTCTTCTTCCGCCAGATGCCCGAGCTGATCGAACGCGGCCACGTCTTCATCGCCCAGCCGCCGCTTTACAAGATCAAGCGCGGCAAGCAGGAACTCTATCTCAAAGACGAGCAGGCGATGGTCGATTACCTGACCAGCACGGCGCTGGACGGCGCTCAGCTGTACGTCAACGCCGAGGCGCCGGGGGTTGGCGGTTCGCAGCTGGAAGCGCTGGTGACCCAGTACCGCGGCGTCATGCGCCGTATCGATCGCCTCTCGCGGATCTATCCCTCGGCCGTTCTGGAGCATATGGTCGATACGTCGGCGCTTTCCGGCGAGGCGTGCCTCAAGGACCGCGTCACCATGCAGAACTGGATCGACGAGCTGCAGCGGATCCTGGACGCCAAGGCCGACTACGAAGGCGGGCCGCGCTACCACTTCTATCTGCACGAAGACGAAGAGCGCGGACTTCACCTCCCGGCGGTATCGCTGGTGGCTCACGGCGTGACCAACAGCTATATGTGGGGCCTGGACTTCTTCGAAAGCGCCGACTACCGGGCGATAACGGCGCTCGGCGAAACGCTTTCGGGGCTGCTGGAAGAGGGCGCCTACATTACCCGGGGCGAGCGCAAGAAATCGGTTGCCAGCTTTTCCGAGGTGCTCGACTGGCTGATGCAGGAAGGCCAGCGCGGTCTTTCGGTGCAGCGCTACAAGGGCCTGGGAGAAATGAACCCCGAGCAGCTGTGGGAAACCACCATGGACCCGGAAGGCCGGCGCATGCTGCGCGTCAGCATCGAAGACGCCATTGCCGCGGACATGATGTTCAACACCCTGATGGGAGACGAGGTGGAGCCGCGCCGCGACTTTATCCAGTCCAACGCTCTGGTCGCCAACATCGACATCTAACTGTTTTGAAACGGAGGCGGACATGTTTCACGTGAAACATGTCTGTTAAACACTACAGCGCCGCCGGCACATTATCGTGTCGGCGGCGTTTTTTTACGTCGCTATGTCGCCGTCAGCAGCCATTCGCTGAACGCCGCAAGGTCGTTGAATACCGGCGTAGACGCAGCGTGTTCCCCCTTTGCCTCGGTGTTTCGTCCCTTGCCGGTGCGTACCAGCGCCGGGCAGGCGCCGGCGGCCTCGCCGGCCTGAAGGTCGCGCAGGCTGTCGCCCACCATCCAGCTGCCGGCAAGGGTTGTCAGCCCAAGGGTATCGCGTATCTGGTACAGAAGCCCCGGGCGGGGCTTGCGGCAGCCGCAGTCGTCGTCCGGCCCGTGAGGGCAGTAGGCGATAGCGACGAGCCGTCCGCCGGCGTTCTCCACCAGCTCGGTCAGCCGCGCATGCATTTGCTCCAGGGCGGTTCGGGGAAAATAGCCCCGGGCAATGCCCGACTGGTTGGTGGCCACGGCCACGGCGTAGCCGGCCTTCGTCAGCCGGGCGATGGCGTCAACGGCCAGGGGGTAGACGACAAACTCGTCCAGGGTTTTGATGTAGGCATCGGAGTCGTGGTTGATCACGCCGTCTCGATCGAGAATCACCAGGCGCGATGGGGAAAAGGGCGGCGGAGCGTTTGTTGCCGGCATTACTTGATCCTGAATGAAGTGTTTCACGTGAAACGTGACAATAGAATAGGGCAGGCTGCCGGGAAGCAGGCCTGCTAGAGAATAGTGGCACCCATTATCGCTGACTAAAGTCAGCTCCCACCAGGTAGTAGGCCCATAGCCAGCGGCGGCCCGGAGTTTTGATTCAGGGTGGGAAATGGGATGGACCCGTCCTTCTGTGCCAAGCTGGATATAACATCTAGCCAGCAGTGCACAGAACACTGACGGCATCGGTGAAGGAGGATCCATCCATGAAACAGATTAGCATTATAGGCATTGACCTGGCGAAACACGTTTTTCAACTGCATGCCGTGGATGCGCACGGTCACAAAGTATTCAGCAAGCAAGTCCGGCGAGAGAAGTTACGCTTGACGCTGGCCCAAATTCCGCCTTGCCACGTCGCCATGGAAGCGTGCGGCTCCGCTCATTACTGGGCGAGAGACATTGGCACGCTGGGCCATGAGGCCGAGCTACTGCCACCGCAGGCGGTCAAGCCCTTCTTGCTGGGCCACAAGAACGATGCGCGCGATGCCGCGGCTATCGCCGAGGCCGCGGCGCGCCCGGCCACGCCTCGAGTGACGATCAAGACGGAAGCACAACAGTCCCTGCAAGCAGTGCACCGAGTACGCAGTCGGTTAGTGCGCGAACGCACCGCCGTCGGCAACGAGCTGCGCGGCCTGCTGGGCGAGTTTGGTCTAATCGTGTCGCAGGGGCACGCGGTGATACGCCAGGGCGTTATTCGTGAGCGGCTGGACGAGCAACGGGCGCGGCTGGGGGAAGAACTCTACACCCTGCTGAACGACCTGCTCGATCAATGGCTCGAGAACGATGCCCGGATCGCGCGCTATGACAAGCGTCTGCAGCGTCTGGCCAGGGCATCAGATGACATGCAGCGGCTGATGAGTCTGCCCGGCATCGGCCCGATCAATGCGACGCTGTTGTTCAGCCATCTAGGCGATCCGGCGCGATTCCCCAACGGACGTCAGTTCAGCGCCTCGTTGGGGCTAGTGCCACGCCAGCATTCCAGCGGGGGTCGCAACCAGTTGATGGGGATCACCAAACGCGGCAATGGCGAGGTTCGAAAGCAGTTGGTGCACGGTGCCCGCGCGGCATTACGCCAGTTCCAACGTCAGGAACATCCCGACCGGCTGTCCCGTTGGGCCTGCTCGTTAGCGGCGCGTCTTGGGCAACGCAAGGCCATTGTGGCCCTGGCGAACAAGATGGCGCGGATTTGCTGGTCGCTATTGGCCCATGAACGGCGCTATCAGCCACAGGAGGCCGCTTGATGATACCGAACAAACAGGGAATATAGCTTAGCATGCGATAAGTTACCCAACCCCGAGGTTGCGCAGGCGAGATGCTTCGATGGCATAACGGGTCAGACCGGCTTTCTGTCACTCTGTAAAGTGCGCAGGCCCATCACGAGGCCGAGTGGGAGATCAGAGCAGAGAGCGCGTATTCCATCAGGGCCAGGCACGGCAAGTGCCATCAATAGGCCGGATATAAGCGTGCAGTCCTCACTCTTATGCGTTGTTGCTTCTGGCTTGCACAACAGGACGGGTCCATATAAGCGCACTTCAGTGCGCGAAAGCAGGCCGCAGGCCTGCCCTGTTTCGGGTCCATATCATCGCTGACTGAAGTCAGCTCCCACCAAAAACTCGAGTTCTATCAAAAATACAGGTTCCACCAAAAGGTCACAGATTTCACTAAAACTCAGGTATCACCCGTCACATTCCTGCTGCCGCTAGGCTTGGCCATAGTTCCAATGCAAAAAGCCCGGCAGGTGCCGGGCTTGAGAGAGGCAGGGCTTTTTCCGGGCTACTGGGGCAGCTCGGCAATATCCGCGACTTCCAGGAAGAGCGCCTGCAGGCTGGCCAGCAGGGCCAGGCGGTTGTGGCGCACGGCGTCGTCGTCGGCCATGACCATCACCTGGTCGAAGAAGCGGTCCACCGGCTCGCGCAGCGTCGCCAGGGCGTCCAGGGTTTCCATGTAGCGGCCCTTGGCCAGCAGCGGGGCTACGCTTTCCCGGCGGTTGCCCAGCGCCTCGAACAGCGCCTGTTCGGCGTCTTCGCCAAGCAGTTCGCCGTTAACGTCGGTGGAGCCGTCGTGGTCCTGTTTGGCGAGAATGTTCGACACGCGCTTGTTGGCGGCGGCCAGGGCGGCGGCTTCCTCGCGCCGAGAAAACGCCTGAACGGCGTACAGCCGGCGGGCAAAGTCCAGCGGCCGGGTGACGGGACGCTTGCGCACGGCAAGGTACATCTCGGCGCTGATGCCGTGATCCTGCCCCCAGGCGCGGAAGCGGTCGAGCATGTAAGTCAGCACGTCGTCGACCACGGTGTCGCCTTCGGGAAGCTCGCCGTGCTGCTCGGCCGCCCGGGTCAAGAGCTCGCGCAGGTCGAGATCCAGCTCGCCCTGCACCAGGATGTTGATCACGGCGATGGCGGCCCGGCGCAGGGCGAAGGGGTCCTTGGTGCCGGTAGGGCGGGCGCCGATGCCGAAGATGCCGGTCAGCGTATCCAGCCGGTCGGCAAGCGCCACGGCCTTGCCCGCGGCGGTTTGCGGAATGGCGTCGCTTGCAAAGCGCGGCAGGTACTGCTCTTCCAGCGCCGCGGCGACCTCGTCGGCCTCGCCGTCGTGGGTGGCGTAATAGCGCCCCATGACGCCCTGAAGCTCGGCAAACTCCTGCACCATCTCGGTGATCAGGTCGCACTTGGCAAGCCTGGCTGCGCGCCTGGCGTGGGTTTCGTCACCGCCGATTTGTTCGGCGATAAAGGCGGCGACGGCTTCGCTGCGCCGGGCCTTGTCGGCAAGCGTGCCCAGCTGATGCTGAAAGACCATGTCGTCCAGCGCCGGCAGGCGGCTTTCCAGGGTGCGCTTGCGGTCGGTGTCGTAAAAGAAGACGGCGTCGGCCAGCCGCGGGCGAATGACCTTTTCGTTGCCGGCGATCACCTGGTCGGGATCGTGGCTTTCGATGTTGGCCACGGTGATGAACAGCGGCTTGAGTTGGCCGCTGTCATCCAGCAGGTGGAAATACTTCTGGTGCGCCTGCATGGAAGAAATCAGGCACTCGGCGGGCACTTCGAGAAAGCGCTCGTCGAAGCTTCCGGTCAGCGCTACCGGCCACTCCACCAGGCCGGTAACGTCGCGCAGCAGGTCCTCGTCGATTACCGCCGTGGCACTGTGGTTCTCGGCCTCGGCCAGCACCTGCTCGCGGATGCGCTCCCGGCGCTTTTCGCGATCGACGAGCACAAAGGCGTTTTCAAGCGTGCTTGCGTAGTCGTCGGCGTGGGCCAGCTGGATGGCATCCGGGGCGTGGAAACGATGGCCGTACGTCGTGCGGCTGGCGGTAAGGCCCAGCGTCTCAACGGCGACGACTTCGCTGCCGTAGAGCGCCACCAGCCAGTGTACCGGGCGAGCGAATTCGGTGCGGGTGTCTCCCCAGCGCATGTACTTGGGCACCGGCAGGTCGCCAATGGCCTTGTGCAGGATGCCGGGCAGCAGCGCGCTCACGGTATCGCCGGTCTGGCGTTCGCGGTAGCCAAGCCAGATGCCCTTGGCGGTCTCAAGCTCGATCAGCTGATCGACGCTCACGCCGCAGGAACGAGCAAAGCCTTCGGCGGCCTTGGTGGGGGCGCCGTCCTTGAAAGCGGCGGCGAGCGCCGGGCCGCGGCGCTCCACTTCGCGGTCGGGCTGTTTGCCGGCAAGCTCGGTGACCTGCACGGCGAGCCGGCGCGGCGAGGCCAGGGCATGCACCTGGCCAAAGGGCACTTCGGCGGCTTCCAGACCGTTTTTGATGCCTTCGGCAAAGGCGTCCGAGAGCGCGTTCAGGGCCTCCGGCGGCAGCTCTTCACAGCCGAGTTCGAGTAGCAGCGTATCCGTGGCCATTCAGGCGTCTCCCTTGTCGGTCATGCGTTCGTCGTGCTGGCTGGCGTTATCGAGCAGCTCCTGGCGCAGCGCTTCGGCGGCAAGCGGAAAGCCCGCCGCCTGGCGCGACGCGTAGTAGGCGCTGGCCACGTTGCGGGCCAGCGTCCGCACGCGGAGAATGAAGCGCTGGCGTTCGGTTACCGAGACGGCGTGGCGGGCGTCCAGCAGGTTGAAGGTGTGCGAGGCCTTGAGCACCTGCTCGTAGGCGGGCAGCGGCAGACCCGCTTCCAGCAGGCGGCCGCATTCGAGCTCCTGGTGATCGAAGGCCTTGAACAGGTAATCGACGTCGGCGTGCTCGAAGTTGTAGGCGGACTGCTCGCGTTCGTTCTGCAGGTAGACGTCGCCGTAGGTCACCCGGCTGCCGTCCGGGGCAATGGTCCATACCAGGTCGTAGACGCTGTCCACGTCCTGGAGGTACATGGCGATGCGCTCGAGGCCGTAGGTCAGCTCGCCGGTAACCGGGTGGCACTCGATACCCCCGGCCTGCTGGAAGTAGGTAAACTGAGTGACTTCCATACCGTTGAGCCAGACTTCCCAGCCCAGCCCCCAGGCGCCGAGCGTCGGCGACTCCCAGTTGTCCTCGACAAAGCGCACGTCGTGGACCAGCGGGTCCAGCCCCAGGCGCCTGAGCGAGCCCAGGTACAGATCCTGGAAATGGGCCGGAGAGGGCTTCATCACCACCTGAAACTGGTAGTAGTGCTGCAGGCGATTGGGGTTTTCGCCGTAGCGGCCGTCGGTGGGGCGCCGCGACGGCTGAACATAGGCGGCGTTCCAGTTTTCCGGGCCGATGGCGCGCAGAAACGTCGCCGGGTGGAAGGTCCCGGCGCCCACTTCCATGTCCAGCGGCTGCAGTACCACGC
Organism: Halomonas piscis; assembly: GCF_031886125.1. Taxonomy (NCBI): domain Bacteria; kingdom Pseudomonadati; phylum Pseudomonadota; class Gammaproteobacteria; order Oceanospirillales; family Halomonadaceae; genus Halomonas; species Halomonas piscis. The sequence goes on along the minus strand of NZ_CP119391.1, from coordinate 73,359 downwards.
AGCCCTGCTCGGCCCAGTATTGCTGCAAGGCCAGGATCAAGCCCTGGAACGTCGACACGTCGGGTATCGAGCTATTGGTTGAAACACTCATCGCGAAGCACCGTTGACCATGAATTCAGAGACCGTCAAGTATACAATTCATGGCAGACAGGTTATAGGCGCACGCCACTTTGGGCGTAGGGTGCCGAACGTACAGCAGAAAGGACGGGATCAGCATGATTGTAGTTACGGGCGGCGCCGGGTTTATCGGCGCCAATATCGTCAAGGCGCTGAACGCGCGCGGGCGCACCGACATTCTGGTAGTGGACGACCTGACCGACGGCACCAAGTTCGTCAACCTGGCGGATCTGACCCTGGCCGACTACCGCGACAAGGACGCCTTCATGAGTGATGTGCGCGCCGCCCTCGCCGGCGAGCCCACGGATCTGCCCAACATCGAGGCGATTTTCCACGAAGGCGCCTGCTCGGACACCACCGAGTGGGACGGCAAATTCATGCTGGAAAACAACTACGCCTACTCCAGAACACTTCTGGACTACTGCGACCGCTACGGCGTCGCCTTTCTCTACGCCTCCTCGGCGGCTACCTACGGCGGCAGCAGCGTGTTCCGGGAAGACCCGGCGTTCGAGCGCCCGCTCAACGTCTACGGCTACTCCAAGCTATTGTTCGATCAGCACGTGCGCGAGCGCTGGGACGATCTCAACTGCCAGGTGGTGGGCTTTCGCTACTTCAACGTCTACGGCCCCCGCGAGCAGCACAAGGGCAAGATGGCAAGCGTGGCCTACCACCACCATACGCAGATCAGCAGCGGCGAAAACCTCAAGCTGTTCGGCGCCTACGACGGCTACGAGGCAGGGATGCAGAGCCGGGACTTTGTCTACGTGGGCGACGTCGTCGACGTCAACCTGTGGTTTCTCGACAACCCCGATCGCTCGGGCATCTTCAACCTGGGCACCGGCCGGGCCGAGCCGTTCAAGGCCATCGGCGAGGCGGTGATCGACTTTTACGGCCGCGGGCGCATCGACTACATCGACTTCCCAGAGTCCTTGAAAGGGCGCTACCAGAGCTATACCCGAGCCGACATCGAGCACCTGCGCGCCAGCGGCTGCGACGTCGAGTTCAAGACCGTGGCCGAAGGCGTTAGCGCCTATCTGGAGTGGCTGAATGGCTGAAGCACCGCGGCTGTTGGTGGTCGGTCCTTCCTGGGTGGGCGACATGGTCATGGCCCAGAGCCTTTTCATCACGCTGAAGCGGCGCCATCCGGGCGCGACCCTGGGCGTGGTGGCGCCGCCCTGGTCAGAGCCGATTCTGGCGCGCATGGCCGAGGTGGACGAAGTGCACCCGCTGGCGGTGGGCCACGGCGAGTTTGGCCTGGGCATCCGCCGGGCGGTAGCGCAGCGTCTGAAAGGGCGCTTTGACCGCGCCATCGTGCTGCCGCGCTCGTGGAAGGCTGCGCTGGTGCCGTTTCTGGCGCGCATCCCCGAGCGCGCGGGGTTTCTCGGCGAGCAGCGCTACGGGCTTCTGACCGAACGCCGTCCCCTGGACAAAAAGGCGCTCGACCAGACGGTGAAGCGCTTTGTCGCCCTGGGGCTTCCCGAAAACGAAGCCGCCGACGGCGCCTTTGATATCCCCCTTCCGCGCCTGGCGGTTAGCGGCGATAGCCAGGACAGCCTGCGCGAGCGCCTGGGGCTGGGCGGGCGCCCGGCCATCGGCATGATGCCCGGCGCCGAATACGGCCCCGCCAAGCAGTGGCCGCTCGAGTATTTTCATGCGCTTGCCGCGCGGCTGATCGAAGACGGCTTTGCCGTACGCATCCTCGGCGGGCCCAGGGACCACCCGGCGGGAGAGGCCATCGTGGCCGGGCTTGCCCACGCCCACAACCTGTGCGGCGAGACGTCCCTTGCCGAGGCCGTCGACCTGCTGGCGGACTGCGAGCAGGTGGTGACCAACGACTCCGGGCTGATGCACGTGGCCGCCGCCGTGGGCACCCGGGTGCAGGCGATTTACGGCTCGTCGTCGCCCGCCTATACGCCGCCGCTGACCGGTAACGCCCATATCCATTACCTGGGGCTTTACTGCTCGCCGTGTTTCAAGCGCGTGTGCCCGCTGGGTCACACCAACTGCCTGAATCACCTGTACGTCGACCCGGTGTATCGGGCGGTGCGCGACGGCGCCGAGCGTATCCCGGCGCTGGAGCCTCAATAGTCGATATTGTCCTTGGGCGGCTCCTGGTCCTCGCGCCGCTGGGGCGCAAGGCCCTCCCACAGGCGGTGCTGCAGCTCGCTTTCTTCCAGCAGCCGAGCGTTGATCTTTTCCTTGCCGTAGCGCTCCAGCAGGGTGTGAGAGTCCGGCTTTAAAAGCGAGGCGCCGAGCCCGGCCCGATGGTCTTCGGCGGGGTAGCCCATGGCATCGAGGATGGTGGGAAACAGATCGACGATCGAGGCGCGCCGGGAAATCCGCCGGGGCTCCAGGCCGTTGCCCAGCAGCATGAAGGTGTTCTCCCGGGGCAGGCCGACAAGCTCGTCCCAGACCGAGACGCGCATGGAAAGATGGTCGCTTGCCAGCACCACCAGGGTATCGTCCAGCAGGCCTTCGTCATCCAGCCGCTCGACCAGCCGGCGGGCCAGCCAGGCCGAGCACTTCACCGAATAGAGAATGTCCTGGTTGTCCCACTCGCCCTGGCGCTCGCGGCAGCTCTGGGCGGGAAAGCCGGCCGGCGCGTGGGCGGAAAGGCTGATGTTGACCACCCCCCAGGGGCCGTCACTTTCGGCGTCGAGGCGCTTGATTTCGTCAACGGTGAGGTCGTAAAGGGTGTCGTCGTAGAGCCCCCAGTCGTTGACGTAGTCGGGATCGTCCAGGTCGTCCTTGAGCTCGTCGAGGCCCATGACGTTGTCGAAGCCGTGGCCTTCGTAGAAGCGCCCCTTGCCGGCAAACGATTTGCTCGCCCCGCCCAGGTAGCTCAGCCGGTAGCCCTGCTCGTCCAGCAGGTCGCCCAGGCACTTTACCCCCGGCACCACTTCCGCCAGCGGCTCGAACTGGCGGTCGTGAACCAGCCCCGCGGGCATCAGCGGCGTGCCGCACTGGCTGCCGATCATGCCGGCCATGGTCCAGCCGGTGTTGTTGATCTGCTCGACGCCTTCAAACACCACGGCGTCTTCGCCCAGCTCGCGCAGGTCGTCGTAGGTATCGCCGAAGGTCTCGGCGCCGTAGGTGCGCTCCAGGCTCTCCAGGTAGAGGATGATCAGGTTGGGCGGGTCGTCCTGTTTGTGGATGACGGGGTGCTGGTAGTGGCGGTCAAGCCAGCCGCCGTCGTCGGTGACCACGGCGGCGCTGCGCTCACCCAGCCCCAGCAGCAGCGGATTGCCCACCAGCAGCGCCAGCGCAATCAGCGGCTCGACGCGTCGCAGGCGCACGTCCCGGCGCACAAGCCAGGTAAAGGCGCACAAAAGCCCCACCATGGAGAGCGTGTACACCCCGGCGGCGAGCAGGCGCTCGGTGCCGCCGTGATCGGTAATCCCCGCCTGCAGATGAAAAAACACCGCGCCCAGGTCGACGTTGCCGAAGCTGTCGGCCAGATAAACGTAAAGGCCCCACAGGCACAGCGGCAGCAGCGACCAGGGCCAGGCCCTGCGGTAGCCGCCGATGCCGCTGCCCGCCCGCAGCTTCAGGCTCAGGGCGCCGGCCAGCACGGCCACGCAGGGCAGCGTCCACCAGGGCAGGCGCGTCAGCGTAATCAGCGTATAGCCAAGGCCAAGGCCAAGTGCCGTGGCGGGGAGCCAGGCGGCGAGCTTCAAGCGGGCAAGCATGGGCGGTTTTCCTGATGATAAGGCGTTGCAGCCCGCTAGGCAGGGGGCCACGGTCAGCCAGTGAAGGTCAGCGCTGTTTCAAAAGCTTATCACGAGACGCAAAAACGGCACGACCCGAGGGCCGCGCCGTTGTCTCGGTGCCGGCGGAAAAGTGCGCTGCCGCCGCGGCTATTTAACGCTTGGAGGCGTGATTGGCTGCCAGTACGTCCGCCTTGATCACGTTCTGCTCGGCGATCAGCTCGTTGACCACCGCGCGGCTTTCCTTGTAGTGCTCGGTGGTCTTGTGCTCGGCAAGCGCTTCCTTGCTTTCGTAGATTTCGTAGAGGTGGAAAAGGTCGGGGTTTTCCTGGTCCTCCAGCACGTCGAACACATGACAGCCGGGCTCCTCGCGCACCGAGGCTTCGGCGTTGGGCAGCATGGCGCGCAGAAACGCTTCGCGCTTGCCGGGTTTGAGCTGGGTCTGAACAATAATGCAGTACATGGCAACTCCCTGGGTTGACGGCTACACTGGCGGATAATAACGTTAATGGAAAATATTTCCATATTCCGGTGGCGGCGATTTTCCACCACAACCCAACCTTGTTGCAACTCACGGGAGGTTTTATGCAACGCCCACCCGCCTTTAACGGCATGCGTCACATTGCCCTGCAGGTGCAGGACCTGGAAGCCTGCGAGCGTTTTTACACCGAGATCCTGGGCATGTCGCTTCTGCGCCGCGCCCACGAAAATCTCGTCTACCTCACCCTTGGCAACGACAATTTCTCGCTTGCCCGGGCCAAGGAAGATACCGGCGGCGACCCCCAGCGCCTCGACCACTTCGGCTTTGTGGTCGACAAAAAAGAAGACGTCGACAAGTGGTACGACTACCTTGTTGCGAAAGGCATCAAGGTCTCGCGCAAGCCCCACGAGCACGGCGACGGCGGCTACAGCTTCTACTGCCTCGACCCCGACGGCAACAGCGTTCAGCCGCTTTATCACCCCAGCGTCTCCGGCCAGACCTTCAGCGAGCCCAAGGGCTGAAATGCCCCCGCCCACGGGAGGTTTTCGACTACCTGGTGGGAGCTGACTTCAGTCAGCGATGATATGGCCCGAAACAGAGCAGGCCTGCGGCCTGCCTTCGCGCACTGAAGTGCGCTTATATGGACCCGTCCTGTTGTGCAAGCCAGAAGCAACAACGCATAAGAGTGAGGACTGCACGCTTATATCCGGCCTATTGATGGCACTTGCCGTGCCTGGCCCTGATGGAATACGCGCTCTCTGCTCTGATCTCCCACTCGGCCTCGTGATGGGCCTGCGCACTTTACAGAGTGACAGAAAGCCGGTCTGACCCGTTATGCCATCGAAGCATCTCGCCTGCGCAACCTCGGGGTTGGGTAACTTATCGCATGCTAAGCTATATTCCCTGTTTGTTCGGTATCATCAAGCGGCCTCCTGTGGCTGATAGCGCCGTTCATGGGCCAATAGCGACCAGCAAATCCGCGCCATCTTGTTCGCCAGGGCCACAATGGCCTTGCGTTGCCCAAGACGCGCCGCTAACGAGCAGGCCCAACGGGACAGCCGGTCGGGATGTTCCTGACGTTGGAACTGGCGTAATGCCGCGCGGGCACCGTGCACCAACTGCTTTCGAACCTCGCCATTGCCGCGTTTGGTGATCCCCATCAACTGGTTGCGACCCCCGCTGGAATGCTGGCGTGGCACTAGCCCCAACGAGGCGCTGAACTGACGTCCGTTGGGGAATCGCGCCGGATCGCCCAGATGGCTGAACAACAGCGTCGCATTGATCGGGCCGATGCCGGGCAGACTCATCAGCCGCTGCATGTCATCTGATGCCCTGGCCAGACGCTGCAGACGCTTGTCATAGCGCGCGATCCGGGCATCGTTCTCGAGCCATTGATCGAGCAGGTCGTTCAGCAGGGTGTAGAGTTCTTCCCCCAGCCGTGCCCGTTGCTCGTCCAGCCGCTCACGAATAACGCCCTGGCGTATCACCGCGTGCCCCTGCGACACGATTAGACCAAACTCGCCCAGCAGGCCGCGCAGCTCGTTGCCGACGGCGGTGCGTTCGCGCACTAACCGACTGCGTACTCGGTGCACTGCTTGCAGGGACTGTTGTGCTTCCGTCTTGATCGTCACTCGAGGCGTGGCCGGGCGCGCCGCGGCCTCGGCGATAGCCGCGGCATCGCGCGCATCGTTCTTGTGGCCCAGCACGAAGGGCTTGACCGCCTGCGGTGGCAGTAGTTCGGCCTCATGGCCCAGCGTGCCAATGTCTCTCGCCCAGTAATGAGCGGAGCCGCACGCTTCCATGGCGACGTGGCAAGGCGGAATTTGGGCCAGCGTCAAGCGTAACTTCTCTCGCCGGACTTGCTTGCTGAATACTTTGTGACCGTGCGCATCCACGGCATGCAGTTGAAAAACGTGTTTCGCCAGGTCAATGCCTATAATGCTAATCTGTTTCATGGATGGATCCTCCTTCACCGATGCCGTCAGTGTTCTGTGCACTGCTGGCTAGATGTTATATCCAGCTTGGCACAGAAGGACGGGTCCATCCCATTTCCCACCCTGAATCAAGCAACCAGCCAGCCGCTTGGCGATGGGCCAGCTACCTGGTGGGTGCAGGAGGTTGTGGGAGCTGACTTTAGTCAGCGACGATACAGCCTCCGAATACGGCAGGTTGTCTACCACCTGGTGGGAGCTGACTTCAGTCAGCGATGAGGAAGCCTCCGAATACGGCAGGTTGTCTACTACCTGGTGGGAGCTGACTTCAGTCAGCGATGAGAAAGCCTCCGAATACGGCAGGTTGTCTACTACCTGGTGGGAGCTGACTTCAGTCAGCGATGAGAAAGCCACCAAACATCTATCAATCGCTGCCAAAAAGATCGCGCGTATAGACTTTATCCCTGACGTCAGCGAGCTCGCTGACCATGCGGTTGCTGAGGATGACATCGGCTTCGGCCTTGAAGGCGTCCAGGTCGCGCATCACCCGTGAGCCGTAGAAGGTGTCGTCTTCCAGCACCGGTTCATACACGATCACCTCAATCCCTTTGGCCTTGATGCGCTTCATCACCCCCTGCATGGCGCTGGCGCGGAAGTTATCCGAGCCGGCCTTCATGATAAGCCGATAAACGCCGACAATTCCGGGCTGTCGCTCCAGCACTTTCCTGGCGACAAAGTCCTTGCGGGTACGGTTGGCATCGACAATTGCCTGAATAATGTTGCTGGGCACGTTCTGATAGTTGGCCAGCAGCTGCTTGGTATCCTTGGGCAGGCAGTAGCCGCCGTAGCCAAAGCTGGGGTTGTTGTAGTGGTCGCCGATGCGCGGGTCGAGCCCCACTCCCTCGATGATCTGGCGGCTGTCCAGCTCGTGGGTTTCGGCGTAGGTGTCCAGCTCGTTGAAGTAGGCCACGCGCATGGCGAGATAGGTATTGGCAAACAGCTTAATCGCCTCGGCCTCGGTGCTGTTGGTCAACAGCCAAGGGATATCCTGTTTTTCCGCTCCCTGTTTCAGCAGGCCGGCAAACTGCTCGGCACGCTCGGAGCGCTCGCCGACAATGATTCGCGAGGGGTGCAGGTTGTCGTACAGCGCCCGCCCCTCGCGCAAAAACTCCGGTGAAAACAGCAGATTCTCCGTACCGAAGCGTTCGCTGGCTTTCCGGGTATAGCCGACCGGCACGGTGGACTTGATCACCATCAGCGCCTCGGGGTTAACCGCCATGACGGCCTTGATCACCGCCTCCACGCTTGAGGTATCAAAGGTGTTGGTCTTTGGGTCGTAGTCGGTGGGCGTGGCGATCAGCACGATATCGGCCTCGCGGTAGGCCGCTTCGCTGTTCAGCGTGGCGCGAAAGTTAAGCTCGCGGTGGGCGAGAAAGTCGCTGATTTCGGCGTCCTCGATGGGCGAGACGCCGCTATTCAGCAAGTCGACTTTTTCCGCCACGATATCCACGGCGACCACATTGTTATGCTGGGCCAGCAGCATGGCGTTGGAAAGGCCGACGTAGCCGGTGCCGGCAACAGCGATGTTCATGGGGAAGTCCTTTTGATCGTTATGCTTAACAGAGCAGCGTGCATACCCGCTACACGTCAGGCGAGCGCCGCACAACACCCGCTACGTCATGGCGAGCGAAGCGTGGCCATCTCGGGGTTTGCCCGATATCGACTCGAGAGATCACCACGTACTTGCGCTACTCGCTGCAACGATAGCGGGCAGTGAGTATCGTACTCTCCCTATCTTAACGAGCGCAGCACGGTACCCGCTACGTGCTGTCACGAAGGTTCGTATCCCTGAGGGTTGGTCCGTTGCCAGCGCCAGGTATCCGCAAGCATGGCGTCGAGCCCGCGCGCGGCCTGCCAGCCAAGTTCCTTTCGGGCAAGCGCCGGATCGGCCCAGCATTCGGCGATATCGCCTTCCCGGCGCGGTTCAATCCTGTAAGGCACCGGCCGGCCGGAGGCCTGCTCAAAGGCGCGCACCATTTCCAGCACCGAATAGCCGCGCCCGGTGCCCAGGTTCCAGATGCCCACGCCCCGGCGCGAGGCCAGCACCCGCATGGCGGCCAGGTGGCCCTCGACCAGATCCATGACGTGGATATAGTCGCGCACCCCGGTGCCGTCGGGCGTGGGGTAGTCGTCGCCGAACACCGACAGCGCTTCCCGCCGGCCCACGGCCACCTGGGCAATAAACGGCACCAGGTTGTTGGGCTTGCCGTTGGGATCTTCGCCGATGCGGCCGCTTTCGTGCGCGCCCACCGGATTGAAGTAGCGCAAAAGCGCCACCGACCAGCGCTCGTCGGCCCGGGCCAGATCGCGCAGCACGTTTTCCACCATCAGCTTGGAGGTGCCGTAGGGGTTGGTGGGCGTGCCGGTGGGCAGGCCCTCGTGAATCGGCATCGGATGGCCGTCGCCGTACACCGTAGCCGAGGAGCTGAACACCAGACGGAATACACCCGCGGCGGCCATGGCCTGGCACAGCGTGAGCGTGCCGGCGACGTTGTTCTCGTAGTAGCGCAGCGGCTGGGCCACGCTTTCGCCTACCGCCTTGAGCCCGGCAAAGTGCAGCACGTCGCTAATGGTATGCTCGGCAAAGAGCCGGTCCAGGCACTCCCGGTCGCGAATATCGCCTTCCACAAAGGCGGGCGTCTTGCCGGCGAGCTCGGCCACCCGGCTAAGCGACTCCCGGCTGGCGTTGGCGAGGTTATCGAGCACGACGACGTCGTGCCCCGCCTCAAGTAGCGTCAGCACCATGTGCGAGCCGATGTAGCCCGCGCCGCCGGTGACCAGTATTGCCATGGTTAACTCCCTGGGATGGATATGTTGTGAATGCTCGCTTGGCGGACGTCTGTTTTCTGCACATGCCCTGGCTCCTGCTCTTCTGACCGCCGCAGTGCTACCCAGACGATTATACAAAGGCCGAGGTAGCCACTGAGGCCGCGCACGTCGCGCAGCATCGACTGGGTCAGGCCGAAGTCGACAAAGGCAATGGGGACCATCATGCCGGCGGTGGCCAGCACGCCCAGAGTCGGGTCGCGGCGCGAGCCCTTCGCGCGTCGCCAAAACAGCCACAGCGGCACGCCGTAGAGCAGCAGCAAGGTGCCCAGGCCGAGCAGGCCGCGGCGTACCGTGGTATCGATCATGTCGCTGTGCAGCTGATCGTAGCGGCTGATGCCGGGTGGGAACTCGCCCTTGGCCACGAGTCTGTCGCGCGCCGCTTCCAGGCGGCCTTCCCCCCAGCCAGCGAGTGGCCGCTCGGGGAAGAGGGTGGCCCCGGCGCGCCACATTTCAAGGCGCAGGCCCACCGAGGTCGCGCGCGAGTCGTCCTGCCAGTACTGCTGCAGATCGCGGCTTGCCTGGTCGACCCGGTCGCTCACCCCGCTTTGCGGCAGCAGGGCCACGGCCAGCAGCCCGGCGAGTATGCCCAGAGCAAGCCGGCGACGCAGCGCCGGCGTGACCAGCGGGGCAGAAGCGCGATACACCAAGAGCAACAGCAGCGGCGCGGCGATCCAGCCGCCGCGGGTGCCCGACAGCAGCGAGCCGGTCACGCCGGCTGTTGCACCCAGCAGGCACAGTGCCAGCAGAGCTCGCCGGCCAGAGAGGCCGCGGCCCAGGCACCACAGCGCCCCCATTAGCGAAAGCATGCCCAGCAGCAGCGAAAGGTTTCCAAAAGGGATGGCGTTCATGGCGTTGCTGGCGCGCGTCTCTCCTAGCATCAGCCGCTCGTAGAGCGCGATGGCGCCCGCTCCCAGCGCACCGCCGCCGGCGCCCCACCACAGCGTTTGCGCCGGCGGAGGGTAGCGCCGTAGCCACACCAGCAGCGCGGCGGCCAGCCACGGCCACAGCGGCAGCAAAATACCCTGGTTGCCTTCGCCCACCGGCCAGTGGCCGGTACGCCACACGTCGCCAAGCCAGAGGCCGCCATAGGCCAGCAGCACGGCGCACAGCAGAACGTCGTCGCGCTCGAGCCGGCGCCAAAGGCGCTGCGGCGGAGTGAGTGCCAGCCCTGCCAACAGCGTCATTCCCGCCACCAGCGGCACCGCGACATAGCCCCAGGGCACTACAATCAGCAGCGCCAGGAAGGCAAATACCCAGCAGGTGTTGAGCCCGGACCAAAGGCCATTGCGGCTCGTCAATTTTGCACGAGACAGCCGGTACTTCGTGACTTCATGGAATAACTGCAGCACTTTGGCCAATCCGGTTAAGTGTTTGACAGCAACACCATACCTGATTGACCGGGCCCCCTGAATTCATAGAATAACTGCAGCACTTTGGAGCACAAGGTAGAGGCAGGAGGGCCAGCGCCGGTCCCCTCCCTGCTTTACCGACCAAAGTGAAGCAGAGCATGGGATACCAACAGCTGACCCAGACACAACGATACCAGATTTACGCCCGCCATGAGCGAGCTGATGGCCAAGCATCACGCATCCCCATCAACCATCCAATGAAGGTGTTGCGTTCAGAGTCTGCATTTGCGATACTGTACGTGACGTAGTGAATTCGGTAGCTGGCCGTGTAAAATAAACAGTATTTGAGCGCGCTATTCGAAAATCAATTTCGATAGTCGCACTAGATTCACGAGACTTACAACTGTACTCGTGACTTCTGAAATGCTTTTGTTTGTTGATGATGTCAATTCATTGTCAATAAACACGTTAAAGCAAGAGCCTTCCTGAATTTAGCTTCCGCTAATGTATTGATTTCCGGTACGCACCCTCGTGCTGCTTACATTAGTACTTGCTTCTTTTTTTAATTGATTATTATTTTTATTTAGTCGCGTATTCGAGCTGCATGCGTTCTCAAAATGATGCATCTCGTTCGAGTGTGACTGTTTCTGCTCGTCTGTTCTTCTACATAAGACTGACTGATTAAAAAGTTGTCTCGCGTGCAACTGAAAAGCATTTTGCTTCTTTTTAAAAATGTATCAGTTAATAGGAGAGCACATGACAGTCACAACAATACAGATTCATCCACTTTTGACAGGCAACGCTAGTCTGACGGCACATTTAGATATTCGCAGTGTTTACGATATTTTGCCGGATATTGATATGTCGACGAACTATTTCACATCGCTTGATAAAGCAACTCATTTTCTCAATCATGCCCCGGTTTTTTTGCGCTATGAGAATGGCGGTGAAGAACTTCTGAATCGTGATTGCATAAAAGAGCAGCTGAATCTTGACGAATCGTTAAAAAGTCCGCTTCCGCAGAGTCTCTACGTTTTCATCATTGAAGAACACGATCTGAAAGTATCGACACGTGTGATTCGCTTTGTTTATGCCCAGCTGCAGATATTGATGTATCGTAAAACTGACGGAAACGCTGTTGATCTTAGAAAAAAAGCAGTTGATGAACTAGCGAATAACAGTGAGCTTAATGCCTCAATTGCAAGGGAGTTTTTTGACGAAAATTCTTTGAAGATGTGGCATTATAAAAAGATTTTTGCTGCGGCCAATCTTAAAGAAAGAAGAATAAGAAGTCTTGTTAAAGAGTCAAAAAAAGACGAAAATGTTGTAATAAAGGGAAATAAAAAGGATAATAAAAGTCTGAGAAGCAGTGCTTCCGAGAAAGTGAGTGATAGTGGGATTAATGGCACGTCAACTGAAGGTTTAGCAAAAAAAGTAAAGAAAGAAAAAGATGTTTTGGAAGCTGAGCGAAAACATAATGCTGAATATCAGTTATCTATGATGTTTGAAGAGACCAAATCATGAATGATGAAAAATATTTGTATCCGAGTGAAATAATCGATTCATGGCAAGAAGTTATTGACAATATGAATCTGTCTCAGGATGAGGCAGATATTTTACTGAGTGTTATCTATTACACTCAACCACCGCTTTCGCTAGAATCACTATGTAACGCAGCGACAGTATATTCTCATGATAACAGCATGAATATTGATGCCGTTATTATTGATAAGTTAAAAAGTTCGGATTACATAAGTCATTCAAAGCCCAAGCGTAAAGGAACGAGCCATCCCGTTTTTTCTGCACTTACGAGTCCGAAAAAGCTGGGCGATACTTCATTTCCTGCCGCACAACATGCCAGATTGTTTTTTAGCAACATGTTTCAAAATAAAAAATCGGGGGGCATGGTATCCAGAAGTCAATTTTATCAGCATGCCATCGCCGTTCGAGATGTTTTAATTACCCTCATGAAAACAGGATGGGACCCCCGAAATAAAGAGCATGATACAAAAAGTTCGCTATTGCTGGCCACTCGCAGCGATGCAATTTTTGGATATGCCGACGATAATTTTGCCAGAAAAGTCGACATCTTTGAATCTCTTATAAAAAGAGAATTAAGTCCGGGTGAAATACAGCGAAAGCACCCAAGTTTTGGGAGCAGAAGATCGAGAGCTGGTAAAAGAAAACGCGACGAGTGGCATGTGATTCGCGTGGAAACGCTGGCGAAGTTGACAAAGCAGGCCTCGAGTAAAAAACAAATACGCTGCGGAAAAGATGGTAAGAGTACTGATTTAGAGGTAGCAGAAGAACAAAAATCAGATATTAAAGCATATAAAGTAAAAGAGCCGGGAGAGGATTCCAGTGAGGAATCTGATGTGTTTTATATAAAACGGCTGACTCCGTCTTCTCTCACGTCGTTTGATGATCGTCAATTAACGCGCTATTGGCTGGCCGGGGCCTCGACTTCATCGATTAAAAATGTCACCGACGTTGGAAGACTGACGCCTGATAAAATACGTCAAGTGATGCAGTTGCCAATTAAGCCTGTGTTGCTGATATATGCCAGTTTTTTGATTAGCACCGGCCTTCCGCCTCTTCGCCTCACGCGTATGACGGTCAGCGATAGCTCTTTGAAAGAGGTGATAAACAGTCGAGAAAAGCGCCCCTGCTGGTTACCTCATCTTCAGCTACTTTGCTATCGTTTACTGGATGGTCCAGTGATAAGCGAAACTAATCCGGCAGCAGGCTGGATTATTCTACATCTCCCCGAATCGCTGAATTCAGCGCTTATGAAAGAAAACTTTGATATTAAAAAACGGCCTTTTATGGGCGCACGCGCAAATATTAATCAGCAATTAAAAAGGTATGGGAAGGAAATCCCCGGTATCACACCAACAGCTAATCGGTTGAGCGCGAGCAGTTGGCTCTTTTGTCGCCCTAACGCGGTAGATGATATTTCAGCAGCATCCTTGTCAGGGCAATTTGGAATTGGCATGGCAGCTCCTGCCGCATATCGGACGATCCCGCGTGAAGAGCATCAACACATATTTGAACACGCGCTGCAAGAGTTAGGCTGGATAGATATTAAAATGCGCAATATGCCAATTAAAAAATTAGATGTTAATAAACGTGATATTGACATAGCAGGTTCTTCGGTAGCACGAAATCCGAGTGAATTTTCGGCAATATTTGATCATTTGAAAAATGCAATGCAATCGCCCAGCGCCGATTTGTCGGGCTGGTGGCTGGGAGAGCCTATGCCGCTAGCGTCTGTCATAGAACTGCATCAACTCATATCGACTCGTGAAATGCTAGCCTGGCATCTTTCAACCGGTTCACGACCGATTTCAAATAACAGCAAAATTGCGATTGATAGCTCGCTGCAATGGATATATGACAAAAATTCCTCGGTCGGGCGAGAATCACGCGTTGTGCCGCTCCTGGCCACTATTCGTAACAGTCTATTGTCGTATCAAAAATGGACAAATGCTGTTATAAATCGGCTAAATGATAATAGTGTTTTTGTGGATGATCAGCGCACAGAAAACTGTCAAACCCCGTGCTGGTTAGAGCTGTCGAAGCGCGGGAAATCTCTGAAAATACGTAATATGAAATGGTCAGACATGACAAAGTTATCCCTGATAAGCGAATTGCATTGGCCAACTAACGTTTGTCGTCATTCAACAGCCAGCTGGTTGCGTCTGCATATTCCTGATGCTTCAGTAGATCATTTGCTGGGCCACGCACGCCATGGCAGAACGCTATCATCCCCACAAACCGAAGCACCGCTGGGACAGCAGAACGTTTTACGCCATTGGCTGACAGAGTGGCTCAAACAGTGTGCCTATAAGCCGCTTGATTGGAGAAAAATGCCATGGATGTAATAACATCAGAAAAGCTTGTCAGTCATTGGCAGGTAGAGGGTAATCAATTAGTAAAAGCTCCATCACTCTCTGACACATACTGGATGTTGGATGCCATGCTGGGAAGCAGCAAATTACCCCATGTTTCGCTGAACGCTGCCGATGTAAAAAACCTGGCTAAAGAATTTTTTGAGTATCGAAGGACTATTCAAAAGCCGATAACCCAGCGACAAGCCCGTAAACGGGTTAATCGTTTGCTGGAACAAATGAACACACTGCCAAATATTAACGCAGTGCTTATTCCAGAGCCTATTTTAACTCATCGTCCAACTGCATTACCGCATTCCCAGCAATCATTTTCGTCGGCAATGCAAATGGTCGAACTGGATCGCCATGTCTTGAAGTGGTCTCGGCAGGAAAACACGGTCTCAGCCTGGTTAACCGCACTGGCGATTCGTTTCATGACGAATCTCGGCATGGGTGAAAAAGTGATGCTGGGTACCCTGTCACAGCTGACACTCCGTCATGTTGATAAGAAAAACAAAATTCTCTTTATCCCATCCTCGCCCGAGGCATTAGACGGCGATGGGCACTACCGAATGATATTGCCTGATGACGTGTGGGTACCGTTGCGAGCGATTGTCACACGATTAAAAGAGCGGCCTGAAGAGGCGTGGTTATTCGCAGAAAACGAAAGTGTCTCATCACTATCAGTGAAAGAGCGTCGGCAGTGGCTACGGCAACATTGTTTCAGTGAAACTCGGCAGTTATTGAATTTTCACAGAGAGAATGGAAAAGCCTCAAGTGCTTGTCTCACGACGTGGCCGAAAATTGTAAAAGCCAGCCAGCATGTCCCCGTCCTAAAAGGCACTCCATCCCTTTGGAGTACGCTGCTGCGCGATTATCCGTTACCAACCTGCACGCCGGTGCCGCTTAGGCTGGGTCAGTCTGATGCGCACTATTACGCGCCCGGCAACCGCCTGGGACGTTTGCCTGACCGCCAGAATCGGCGCGGACCAGCGCCTTCCCGCGATAAAGCACTCTCCGACAGCAACTCGGCGATCACCCGCCCCGCCGGCGTGCTAATGGTCTCGACCGAGCATTTACCCCGCGATTGGCCTCGGCGCGTGAAAAACATCCTTCAGCAGTTTCTATCATCAACGTCACTATTGTCGAAGAAGGCAGTGAAAGCCAAAAAATACGACAGAGACATGCAATATGTGCTGGAATACTATGAACAACGCCTCGGTCAGCTGATGGGGTTTGCCGGAAACTATCCACTCTGGCTGCTGCATTTTTTGTATCACCAGTTGCGCACGGAAGGGAATACGATTGGAACTGCCAAAACCTATCTCTCGAGGCTAACGCCAATCACGATGCTGTATCACGGTGCCATTCTGGATATGAGTGATTGGGACGACGAGGTAATCATAGAGTTGGAAATGGCAGCCAGAGAAGGGAGCCGTTGGTCAGAGCGCACGCTGGAAGCGTATCGCGGGGCCATGAGGAGTTTCATTCGGTTCTGTCAGCAAAGTGGCATATTGGAAGACGTGTCGTTACCCAGGCGCGCCAATACCCTGACGCCCAGCGTTCTCAGAACGCGTATTCTGTCACCGGATCATATGCACAGCATCTGGGAAGAGTTGACGAAAGGGGAGCCGGACGGCGCGTCTCGGCCAATGATGGCGCTGATCATTGAGCTGGGCTTTTACGGCGGACTGCGGGCCTCGGAGGTTGAGTCTCTGACCGTCAACGATATTCAGTTTGGGGTGTCAGACGAGCCGGAACACGCAAGCTGTTGGGTTGATATCCTTGGCGGCAAAACGGCCGCTGCTCGCCGTAGGATTGCGCTTCATGTCATGGCACCGCCACCCGTGATTCGCCAGCTTCACGGCTGGGTTGCCGTGCGGCGCCAGGATTGCTCGGATGACGCCCTGGAGGATATTGCGTTGTTTGGTCCCCGGCACTCCTCACAAGCTTATGAGCGTCGTTATCTGATCACGCTCGTGATAGAAGAAATGCGTAGTCGTCTGGGGGAAGACATCGACTTTCATGGCCTGCGACATGCCGCCGTGTCCTGGACTCTGTTACGACTGCATGCAGCGCAGCACCCCGGTTTTGCCGATACATTACAGCATCGGCATCACTGGATGTTTCAACCTCAGCCTCTGCAAGAGGTGTTGACGTTTTTCTGCGGAGCGGAAGGCACCGATACGATCGCACGTGGCACGATACTGCTGCATGTGGCGAAATGGATTGGGCACCGGGATCCGGCAACATTATTGGAAAACTACGCCCATACACTAGGTCTGATTCATAGCGATATTCTCGCCCCGTCGAGGCGGTCAGCTACCTCTCTCTGAAGGGAGAGGCTTGTCACAACAAGCCCGGTTGACCAGGGAGAGCGATCGCCCAACCCGCTACGTGGATGACAGGTCGCCAGGACTCACCCACGGATACTTCCTCAGTCCGTGGCACTGAAAGGTCGGGATCATGCTGGCGCAAGGTAAAACGCCGAAGGTCCCGATCGCTGCCGTCAGGCAGGAGCCGGTTATCGACATTCCCGAGGGGAGACGGATCGAACGATCCGCGACACAAGGCCCGTAAGGGCATTAACACCGGAGAAGATCGCATGGCGGTTTTCGTATTGGACAAACACAGGCAACCCTTGATGCCGTGCAGCGAAAAGCGCGCTCGGTTGCTGCGGGATCGCGGTCGCGCTGTGGTGCATAAGCGCTATCCGTTCACGATTCGGTTAACAGACCGCATCGGCGGCGAGACGCAGGCGCTTCGTCTGGGCATTGATCCCGGCAGCAAAACCATGGGACTCGCGTTGATGCGCGAGGCGGACGGTGCCAGGCCAGACGACCAGCAGCGCCATGTGCTGTGCCTGTTCGAGTTGGTGCATCGCGGTCTTCAGATCAAGAAGGCGTTGGAACAACGCGCCGCCTTTCGCCGCCGTCGCCGGTCAAGGAACCTGCGCTACCGGGCGCCGCGTTTCAATCATCGTACCAGGTCGACAGGCTGGCTGGCGCCAAGCCTGCAACATCGGGTGGATACTGTCATGGGTTGGGTAAACTGGCTGGGGCGTTTGGCGCCGATAACAGCCATCAGCCAGGAGCTGGTACGCTTTGACACCCAAAAGCTGGAAAACCCGGAGATCCGTGGCCTTGAGTACCAGTAAGGCACGCTGCTGGGCTATGAGGTACGCGAGTACCTGCTGGAAAAATGGGGGCGCGAGTGCGCCTACTGTGGTGATACCGACACCCCACTGGAAGTCCTGAATTCAAGCAACAAGCGCAGCACCTGCGGTATCCAGGGCTCCTGAATATTCCCCCAGGAACACCTGTGCCGGTGTGCGATAGCCGAGACGCTTTCGGGGTCGGTCATTCAGCTTCTCGACCACCTTGCGCAGCTTGGCATCGGTGACCTGTCGAAAGTCCGTTCCCTTGGGGAAGTACTGTCGTATCAAGCCATTGGTGTTCTCATTGGTCCCACGCTGCCCGGAGCAGTAGGGATCGCAGAAGTACGTCGCTGCCGTTACCGCCTGGGCCACGGTCTCGTGATCAGCGAATTCCGAGCCGTTGTCCAGGGTGATGGTCTGGACAGCACCGCGGCGAGGTTTTAGCAGCCGAATCATGCGGAACCTGTCAACCTGATTTGGACACGTCGTTAAAAATTAATGTCGATTTCGTCGCGGTACCACCGGCCGCTGACAGCGTTGGGAAGTTCACCACGCTGTAGGGGGCCGGGTCGTCGTCATCGGGCTGTACCGGATTGATCGAGACACGGAACCTGTCAACCTGATTTGGACACATCGTTAAAAATTAATGTCGATTTGGTCGCGGTATCACTGGCCGCTGACAGCGTCGGGAAGTTCACCACGCTGTAGGGGGTCGGATCGTCGTCATCGGGCTGTACCGGATTTATCGAGACACTGTCCGGTGGCATCGCCACCTTGGGGCGCCCGCGTAGGAACCGCTCGGGGTGCGCCGCGAAGCTGTCATCGAGCGCTCGCTGACGGACCTCCGCAATGTCGCGATATCGGCCGGTGAAGACCTGCTCCGGCGTGAAGCCAGCCAGCCCGCTGTGATGGTGCTGCAGGTTCCGGGGCGGTGAAGCCGTGCCACCCGCAACTGGGCGCCGCGCCGGACGGTCTGGCTGAACACCAACCAGGATGCCCCGCTGGTTCAACAGGATCAGCGATTAGAAGCTGCCTGATTCCGTGTTCCAACAAGCTTGACAGTCATCGCGACTTCACCTCGCCCATGTGCGCCTCGGCGCTGCCGCGCTTGCGGTAGAGCGCCAGGACCTTCTCCGGCGGCCAGTCGAACTTGCCGAGGTTGGTGACCAGGAAGAAAGCATGCAACAACAAGTCATCGGGGCGTTCCTGCACCACCAGCACCACGCGCCGCGGCGTCGGCCAGGAACCGGCCTGGTACTCCAGGTCGTGGCACCATTCCCGAGGCTGCTCGGGCGGCCGGCCTCGTGACCGTTTCAAGTGCGGGGACGCCAGCTTCTGCAGGCCCGAGTGGCTGCGCAGCCGGCCCAGGTACTCGATGTCGCGCTCTTCGAGGGCCTGCAGCGTGTCGTTGTCGGTGAAACCGGCGTCGATGCGCACGCGAACTCTGGCTCCGAGGCTCTCGTTGAGCCGGCGTACCAGGTGTGGAATCCAGGTATCGGCATTCTCGGCCGGACCGGCGTTGCCCTCGCGCAGCAGCCCGCCCAGCATGTCGCCGGTCTCGGCCAGCGAGGCCACCAGTGGTGAGTAGATCCGTGCGCCGTAAAGCTCGTGATACGCCGAACCGCCTTGGTGACCGTGGACCTCGATCGGCAGGCCATCGATATCCAGCGTCAGTTGCTTGGGACGTTCGCCATTCTTCAGCGAGGTCAGGCGCCAGACCACCAGTCGCAACAAGCCTTCGTGCACGGCATCGATGTTGTCGTTGCGCCCGAGGCAGGTCAGCAGCCTCGACAGCGTGGCTTGAGATGGCCGGTCCTGCGCCAAGGGCGTCATCCCGCGCGCATCGCTGCAGGCCAGCTGCCAGAGTGGATCACGCCGCAGCGTGTCGGTATCTCTGAGATCGATCCAGCCCATCGCTCGCTGCAGCACCAGAGTGCGCAGCTGACTGGCCAGCGAATGGCGGATGCGCAGTGGGTGGCGTCGATCGATAAGGTTGTCTTTGAGCGCTTCGATCACACCGCTGCTGTCGAGGGCTTCACGCAGCAGCAGGGCGCCGCTGTCGCTGGTGGTGCGGTGGCCGCTCAGCTCGACACGGACAGAGCCGTTGCACGAGGGCGACCAGGTCGTTATGGTTTCACCCATGGCGAGTGGTCCTCTTGAATCATGTTCTGCTAGGAACATATTGATTCTACAAGAGAAAGCCACTCGCCATCTTCATTTCCTGCCCTGCCTCATGAATAAGCCGGGTTAACACAGCCATTTTTCTGCTTCTTTATAGCTTTTTGGAATCGATCGCGACCGTCAACGCAGCCATGACCACCGGCCTTTTACCGTTGTCGCTCGATTCTAAATCCTGAAGTCGTCTAGCCGGGCGTCAACTCAGCGCGGTCGCCTTGGCAGCCCTTTCAGCAATGTTGGCCACCACTTGTCGGCGGCGGCACCAAGATGACCGGCGATTCGCCAAGCGTGCAGTCTCAGCGTGGCGGCCACTTTCAGCATCTGCTCGCGCATCTGGCTCAGGCTCCAGCCTTGCCAGGTCTGCTGTTCCAGCAGGCCATTAGGGCGTGCCTGCACCACCAACACCACGCGCCTTGGCGCCGACCAGAAACCGGGTCTGGTACTCCAGATCGTGGCACCACTCGCGAGGCTGTTCGGGTGGCCGACCCAGGTGACTGCTTCAGGAGCGGTGCCGCCAGCTTCTGTAGACCGGTGTGACTACGCAGCTGGCCCGGATACGCGATATTGCAGTCTTCCAGCGTCTCCAGTGTGTCGTTGTCGGTGAGCCAGGCATCGATGCGCACCCGAACCTGGGCGCCGTTGCGTTCGTTGAGCCGCTTCACCAGATGGGAGGCCCAGGTGTCGGCATTCCCGGCTGGGCCGGCGTTGTCTTGGCGCAGCAGGCCGCCGACCATGTCGTCAATTTCAGCCAGTAAGGCGACCAGCGGCGAGTAGGTGCGAGTCCCGTGAGCTCTCCT
Source organism: Halomonas piscis (assembly GCF_031886125.1). Lineage (NCBI taxonomy): Bacteria > Pseudomonadati > Pseudomonadota > Gammaproteobacteria > Oceanospirillales > Halomonadaceae > Halomonas > Halomonas piscis. The sequence continues at coordinate 52,863 of NZ_CP119391.1, read as the reverse complement.
GGTTGATCCACGTAGCTGCTATGATGGGCGGCAACGGTGCAGGTCAGCTTGTAGGGGCACACCGGCAAGATGTACCACGGCGGTAGCTGGGTCATCGACCGCGGCACCGGCGTCGCCCGCACTATTTGCTCTGTCGGGCTGGCGGAGGATCACTTGCGATTTTTGTCACTCTCTTTCTGCAAGGCTTGCATTAACGCCTCCATGCTATGGATGCCTTGTGCCTTGAGCGACTGTTCCATATCAAGAGCTTGTGACGGTTCCGACAGTACCGAGCGTGGTTCGCGAGGCGCATCGCCGAGGCGCCGAAAGCTGGCCTGAAAGGGCACGAGCATGTCGGCAATCTCGGCCTCATCCAATGCCTCGGGGTCGAACTGGCCATCGAGTACCTCCAGTATCTCCCGGCCGTGTTCATCCGACTCGCCGGCGACAGCTGCCTTCAACGCTTCATAGCCTATCGTGCCGCCAATGTCTTCGGGCGGACAGGCCATTGCGCCGTCAATAAACCGCGGGCAGGGGTCGGATTTTTCCAGCGCCGTCTCCTCGATGACAATGCGATGCTCCCAGCCGTCGCCGAAGTCGTATAGATAGTGAAACGCATTGTCCTTGGCGCGTGCTGCAACCGCCTTGAGTTTGGCGTTGCGTGATAGCGCGATAGGCCGGTCGCTCCACTCGTCAGGCTCGCCGTAGAAACGGCCATTGCACTCGAATTCGTACAGGTGACAGTCCGCCCAGCCCATCACGTCCTGGATCAGCTCGTGCAAGCGGTGCAGATTAATCTGCTCTGGTACTACCACACGACGCCAGACAAGTGGGTCAGTATGAAGCAGTTCAATGCGCAGGCGAATATCGGCCATACAAGCTCTCCGGAAAAAACGATTGGCGCCATGATAACGCGTGACCTCTGCGGAGCCAGCCCCCGAAACGAAGATTTGATAACCCAAGGGCCGTGGGGTACGGAAGGCATACGAATGAGGCGACACCCACGCCCGTTGACTCAGCATGCTCGGATCGAACGGCCGCTCACCTCACTCGTCATCGCGCATGACACAAAGCAGCCAAGGCTTTACACGCCCAAAGAGCGTTGCTACTGTACAGATATCGAGCCGCATTGCTCGATCGGGTTTGGCGACCCGAATCCAGAAAGGCGCACAAGCGCCGCTACCATGGTAGGCGCTTTTTCTTTGCCTGCCATGTCGATGGCGGTCGTGCGTGGGAGACCTTCGGGTCTGCCGGTATCCTTTCTGGCCGGTTCGCCAACCCGCGTACGGCCGCCCCCATCCTGTTTGGCGACAGCGGGGACGGCTCCAACAGAAAGGAGCTGTACCTATGGTCCACTTGACCGCATTCCCTTACCGCAGCAATCGCCGTGCGCGTGCTGCCGCCCACCGCGCCATGGCCATGTCCGCCCTGGCCTCCAACAGCAGTTTGGCTGTTCGCTACCGCCGCTATAACGCTCATATGCGCAAGGCCGAACGTCTTTTGCGTGCCGCCGATGCGAGTGCCCAAAAAGCGGAGCAGGAGGTGAGCGAATGAGTCCGCGCGTTGATATGGCTACCGTCCTGCCCCGCAAGCGCCGTCACTATCCGAATCCCCGGGATCGGATGGTTGCCGAGGCGCTCGACCACCAGCTGTATGGCTATGCGCTGTCACAAGCCCGCTTCAGTATTCCCGAGGTGCGTGACGTGTTGCTGCAGCTGCCCGAGCTGGAAGGTATCGATGATCACCTGCTGCGTTACCGCATCCGCGACCGACTCAAAACGCTGCAGAACCATGAGCTGGTCGATGAGGTCGGTGTCGCCGGCAGGCGCCCCAAATGGTTCCGGATGCGTCCGGAGGTCGCCGGCTGCGAGGCGTCCGCGGAACCGTCAACCACCCCTCCTTCCGATGAATCGTCCGAGTCACCTTCGACGGACAGGGCGGTCCTGATGGCCCATCTGGAACAGGAACGCCGCCGCTTGCAGGCGGCCATGCAGGTCGCCATGGGCGAGGCGGAACATTACAAGCGCCTGATCACACAGTTCCCCGATGACCGAGCCGCCATTGCGCTGTTACTGGAGGCGGCTATCGACAAAAACGGCACCCTTCAGGGGCAGTGGGAAGCCAATCTGAAGCTGCGTCGGGCGCTGTCATCTCACAGCGCATCCCAAGGGGGATCGGACGATCAGGGAGGTCTCACATGAAGCGCTCTCCATCATCACAGCACGCGCAGCCGCCCTTGCGCACCTGGCAGGCTGCCTGCCTGACACAAGCGCTGGCGTCGCTGTCGACAGCCCACCCGCATTTCCTGTGTCAGGCGACACCGGGCGCCGGGAAGATGCGCCTGGCGGCGGAACTGGCCAATGCCTTGATCGCCCGCGGCGATATTGATCACGTGCTGTACCTCGGCCCGACCCGGGCCGTGGTCCGGGCGGCGGTCGAGACCCTGGAATCACACCTTGCCCGGCCCATGAACGGACAGCTGGGCGCCGTGGGAGCGAGCCTGACCTACCATGCGTTGGCGGGTCGCCTGGAGGCGCTGAAACAGCTGGGCCAGCGGCATCGGGTACTGCTGATCTGGGATGAGAGCCATCATGCCGCCGGTCGTACCGGTGGCGAGGGGCCCAATCAGTGGGGCATGGCACTGATGGCCCTTGAGCGTCATATGACCTACACCCTGGCGCTGTCGGGGACGCCGTGGCGTACCGATGGCAGCTGTCTGCCGCTGCTGCGTTATCTGGACGTCGCCGAGGCGTCGTCGACGGACGCGGAGGCGGGTGACACCTCAGCCGACGCCGGGTGGGAGGCGAACAGCGACGAGGCCGTGCCGGTGCAGCGGCTGCAGCCGGACTTCGTTTATCCCCTCCGGGAAGCCATTCGCGACGGGGTCTGTCGGTATCCTCACGTGCAGCTGGTCGACAACCGTGCCATCAAGCTGACGGACTTCCACCCCGGTACCGGACGGCAGGAAACTCGCCGCTACTCGAGCATTCCGCAGCTGCTGCGACACCCGACAATGGATTATCCCACTCTGGTGCGTCTGAGTGTGCCCATGCAGCGCCTGCTGACGCTGGGTGGCCAGCAGCTCGACGCGTTACGTCGGCAGGATCCGAGCGCGGCGGGACTGGTCGTGGCGGCCGACATCGCGCACGCCGAGGAGGTCACGCAGCAGCTGGAGGCCATCGGCTATGACGTTTGCCTGGTGACCAGCCGTGATCCGTCTTCGCATGCGCGGCTGAAAGCCTTTCGTGAATCGTCCGCGCCCTGGATCGTGTCCGTGGGCATGGTCGCGGAAGGGGTGGATATTCCTCGACTCCGCGTTTGCTGTTATCTGAGCCATATTCGTACCGAGCAATATTTTCGTCAGGTGCTCGGGCGCCTCCTTCGACGGTGCGGGGATGACGACCGGGATAGCTTTTTCTATGCGCTGAACGATACGTGGCTGGCGCAGATGGCACGGCGGCTGAGTGACGACCTGCCGCAGGACCTGGCCACCGTGTCGGCAGGCGCCGATACCTCGGTGTCCGTGGACGGGGGTGGTGCCGTGCCATCCGAGGAAGCGCCATCAGCCGCTCAGGCGCCGGCCGGTGCGGAGGCGGTGCCGCCTACCGCTTCGTCGGCCGAGGAGGTAGCCGTCAGTTGGGGGGAGGACGAGGCGCAGCGGTCAGTGGGCGTGGCGCCTGATGTGGCGTTTTCGGAAGCGTTCTTTGAGCGCCTGATCGCCTTGCGGCTGACAAATACAGGGGAGGATGGGTCATGACACAGCGTCGTTCACAGCAGCATCTGGTGACCCGCCGCCCCAGTCCGTACGATCAGGGGGCCGTGACGGCCCCGGTGGCAGGGTTGTCCCGGGAGGCTCGGCGCCTGCTTTCGGAGAGCGTGTCGCCGAATACGGTACGCGGTATGCGTTCCGACCTGCGGGTCTATCAGAAGGCGGGGGGCGTGCTGCCCGCCACCGAGATCGATATTGCCAACTTTCTGTCGGCGCAGAATCGGCGGGGCAAGAAGCCGGCGACTCTGGAGCGTTATGCCAACTCGCTGCACATGTGGCATCGCTATCACAACGTGCCGTCGCCGGTGAAGACGATGGCGGTGCGCAGCGTGATGCGGGGCATCAAGAAAAGCCGGGATACCCGGCAGGCTTCAGCGCCGGCGTTGCGGCTCAGGGAGCTGCATCAGCTGCTGGATGCCCAGGATGGCGACACCCTGTATGGCCTGCGCGACAGTGCGATGTTTCTGCTCAGCTTTTACGGGGCGTTTCGGCGCAGCGAGGTGGTGGTGATTGCGCTCGAGGATCTGGAGTGGCGTCCCGAGGGGGTGATTATCACGTTGCATTACAGCAAAACCAATCGCTCCGGGCGTATCGAGACCAAGAGCATCATGCGGGCGCCGCCGGGGACGCGTTACTGCCCGGTCACCATGCTGGAAAACTGGCTGGCCGCGTCGGGGATTCGCAAGGGCGCGGTCTTCCGGGCCGTGACGCGCAGGGGGCGTATCGGCGCCGGGCGGATGAGTGCCAATACGCTGGCAGTGCGCATGCGCCAGGGGCTGGAAGCCGCGGGACTGACAGAGGAGGGGTATTCGCCGCACAGCTTCCGGGCGGGGTTTATCACCGAGGCTTACATGCGCGGGAAGAGTGATGTACAGATCAAGCGCGTCAGCGGTCATCGTGATCAGCGGACGTTTGAAAAGTACATTCGCATCGCCGATCAGTTCGAAAATCATGGGGGCGACTTTTTCAGCCTGTAGGTTCGGCTGGGGGGGTACTTGGCTTCTCCACCATTTGCTGAAATTAGCGGCTCCAGATGCCAGAAAGCCCGGCAATGGCCGGGCTTTCTTATTGGTGGAGATCATGGGGGGTAGGCTCCCATGCCGTGGCGTATAGGGAGCCCTGCGCGGCTGCAAGCCCGTCCGCCTGGAAAATACAGTCGCTGCGGACGAATAGCCGGTCTTCAAGTCGGGCAGCTATTATCTGTTTCTAATGCTCGGCCTCTACCACCAGCAACCCCAGCGCTTCATACAGGGCTCGTTCGGTCTTGTGGAGGTGGCGGGCGGAGGGCAGCCAGTAGCCCAGCGAATGCTGTTTGCCGACATCCAGCAAGTAATGCGTCGGTGCGGCGACGGGATTCAGGCCCGCCTTTTGGAAATGGTGCATCGCGCGCGGCATATGCGAGGCGGAGGTGACCAGCACCACGGTGGCGCCTTCGCCAAGCGCCTTACGCACCGCCTGCGCTTCCTGCCCGGTGTCGGTGGCTCGGTCAAGCATACGCAGCCTGGCCTCGGGCACCCCAAGCGTCTTGGCGGCCTCGCCGTAGCCCCGAGCAATCGGCGCCTCTTCAGGGTCATGGCTGGCGCCGGTAACGATCAGCGGCAGGTCAGGCGCCTGCCGCCATAGGCGTATTCCCTCGGTCAGCCGAATAGCGGAGCTGTCATTCAAGCGCCCGACACTCGACCAGGGAGCATCTGGCCGCCAGCCGCCGCCCAGGACGACGACGGCTTCGGCCGGGGGCGTCTCCGGCAGGTCTTGAAGCGCCGGGTAGCGGGTTTCCAGCGGTAACAGCAAGCGCTCGGCCACCGGCCCCCAGCTGGCCAGCGTCAATACCGCCACTCCCAGCGCCAAGGTCGACCATCCGGCTCGCCGGTAGCGGCATTTCAGCAGCAGCGCCCCTAACGCCAACAATCCCAGGCAAAAGGGTAATGGCATCAGGAGTTGGGCGGCCAAGGTTTTGGCTAGCTCGTACAAGGCGTTATCTCGACGTTCGAGATGACTGCATGCTCTTGCGGTAGAGCACTAACTATTCAGGCGGGATAAGGCATTACGCCCTTGCCCGACGCGCGCTGCCGGCGCGCCCAGTCGCGCTGAAAGCTGGCAATCTGGGCCGCGGCGATCAGCAGCACAATAAAGCCGGTAGCGCCGGCGTGGTAAAGCGGCATGGCCAGCAGGCAAAGCACCAGCACCGTAACGCCGCAGCTGAGGATGCCAAGCCCCCACATGGCGTGCCAGTGGCGGTTCAGGCAGGCCCAGGCAAGCGCCTTCAAAGGCAGCACCACGACCGCGGTAAAGCCCACAAGCCCCACCAGGCCCAGGCCGGTCGCCACGCTTGCCAGCAGCGAAGCGTAGTCGCGATAGCCCGCCAGCGTACCTTCCTCCGAGAGCGGGGCAAGATGGCCGGTGCCCAGCAGCCAATGCTCCTGAAAGACCTGCCACGCCTGAACCCACAGCCGCATCCGCTCGACAATGCCGGGGCTCAGCGCCCGGGCCTCGTCAAAAGCGCCGTTCAGCCCCAGGCCGATGGCCTGCAGAGGCTCGACCAGGCGCTGCGTCAGCGGCGAGGCGGTAGGCAGCAGCCAGTCGTGGCTGACCGTACCCAGCAGCAGCAACGCGAGCAGCGCCACCACGCCCAGCCGGCCCAACCGATAACCCTGATGGCGCCCCAGCACCGTGGTGGCAACCACGTAAACGCTGCCCCCCGCAGCCGCTGCCAGCCAGGCCGTGGTATAACCCGTGCCCATCAGCACGATCATGCTGAGCACCGCGGCGAGCGAGGTCAGCAGCAGCTGCGCGGAAGGGCGCCAGCCGGTACCCAGCCGCTGCAGGCTTGCCAGCAGCATCGCCAGCACCATCACCAGGCCGACGCTTGCCATAAAACCGGTTTGCGAGGGCACGCCCCAGGCCTCGGGCTGGCTGAACTGCGCCTGCTTCAGCAGGCTCCAGTCGGCGCGCCGCATAAAGCCAAAGCCACCGCCCACAAGCGTCGTTAGAATCAGCCAGCCCCAGTGCAGCCGGCACTGCGCCAGCCACCAGGAAAGCGGCAGGCTGGCAAGCCCGGTAATCGCCAATAGCCCCCACCACAGCGGCTCGCGGCTCGATACCTCCAGGCCGGCGCCCATCATGCCGCGCAGCAGCAGGTAGAGGCTCAGCCCCAGGCTGATCCAGAAAAGGCGCAGCCGCAGCAAGTCGCGCCAGAAAAGCGGCGAGGCCAGCATCGCCGCAACCGTCGCCAGGGCGCCGCCGATAAACACCAGCCAGAGATTCACCCCCAGGCCGAAAGCCATCAGATAAAGCCCAGTGAGCGCGGCCTGGCGCCTGCCGCCGCCCACTCGCCGGGTGCGTCGCAGCCGCACGATCTGCGCGCCGGCATGCAGCGCGGCCCGGCCCACAGTGGCCCTGTGCAACCGGCGCAGCGCCTTGCTGGTGCGCCAGGCGCGCGCCACGAAAAGGCCGTGCAGCAGAAATACCAGCAGAAGCCCCGCCAGCAGCAGCACATCCGGCACCCCGGCGAGCGAGAGCGAGACCCCCGCGCCGCCCAGCGCCGCTACCAGCAGCATAAGGATCATGGTGGTCTGGCCCGGCGTGAAGCCGGCGCGCAGAAAGATGTGATGCAGATGGTCACGGTCCGCCGAGAAGGGGCTGCGCCCCTTGCTCAGACGACGCACCATCAAACTCAGCGTATCCATCACCGGCAGCGCCACCACCCAGAGGTAAGCCACGGGGCTGAGCACCGCCCGGGAGCTTTGGGAAAGCGCCACCACAAACCAGGCAATGGCGAAGCCCAGCGCCATGCTGCCGGCATCGCCCATGAACACGCTGGCCTTGCGCCGCCAGGGGTGGCGCAGGTTGAACAGCAAAAAGCCCGCCAGGGCCGAAGCCAGCGTCACGATCACCGCGAGCAGCGAAAGCTGGCTCTGCAGCGCCGCGACAAAAGCCAGCCAGCCCAGCACGCTCAGCGCGCTGCCGCCGGCCAGGCCGTCCACCCCGTCCATCATGTTGATGGCGTTGATCAGCCCCGCCACGGCGACAATCGTCACCGGCACCGCCAGCCAGCTCAGCCGCACGTCGCCGAGCAAAGGAAAACTGCCCAGATGCTCCAGGGTAAGCCGCCCCCACAGCGCCATCAGCGCGGCGGCGCCCAGCTGAACGCCCAGCTTCACCGTGCTGCGCATATCCCGAGCGTCGTCGACCACCCCGCAGGCCAGCAGCAGCAGCATGCCGGCGTAAAGCGGCAATAGCGGGCTTACCGGCACCGACAACAGCGGCTGCACCAGAAGAAAGCCGGCAAACACGCCCAAGCCGCCGGTCAACGGCACGGTGCCCTGGTGCTGCTTGCGCCCGCCGGGCGCGTCGGCCAGCCCAAAGGCAATGGCGGGCTGGCGCAGCAGCACGATAAAAAGCGCCGATAGGCCAAGAGCCAGCAGGGGCAGCAGCGGTGTTACAGCCATGGCATTGCCGTTATGTAAAGCATGGTAAAGTCTATCGTAAAACGTTGATGTCGAAGGTGCTTGGGTCAGCGCCGCTTACGCTTGCTTATCCAGCTCCTGATAAATGGCCAGGTGCAGGCCAACAATGCGCTCGATGGCAAACTCCCGCTCTGCCAGATCGCGGCCCGCTCGCCCCATTGCCTGGCGCTTTTCGGCGTCTTCCGCCAACGTTTGAATAGCGTCTGCCAGCGCAGCGGCATCCCGTGCCGGTACAAGAATACCCGAAATGTCGGGCTCGATGGCATCGCGGCACCCGGGTACGTCCGTCGTTACCACGGCGCGTCCGCAGGCGGCCGCTTCCACCAGGCTTTTCGGCAGCCCTTCCCGGTAGGACGGCAAACAAACGATATGCGAGCGCGAATACTGCTGCGCGATATCGTCCCGGTAGCCCATCAGCTCGACAACGCCCTCGGCCTGCCAGGCCTCGAGTTCCGCTGGCGTAACGCTGGTGGGGTTGCCCGGATCACAGGAGCCAATGAGCCAAAACCGGGCCGGCACGCCGCGCTGGCCCAGCAGGCGCGCCGCCTCGACAAATTCCTCAACTCCCTTGTCGCGCAGCAGTCGGGCCGCCATGGTAACCACCGGCGGCCCGGCCGGCTCCGCAAGCCAGGGGCACTCCTTCAAATCGATCCCCGAGCCGCGAATCATCCGCGCCTGGGTTTCCCTGACGGCGCCGAGCGAGGTCAAGGTTTGGCGGTCGTCCGGGTTTTGAAAGATCACCGCCAGGTTGGGGTGCCCCAGCGCCAGGCGGTAAAGCAAAACGACCACGCGCCTGACCAGGCTTGCCTTGCCGCCCCGGGACATGAAAATGGTCCCCAGCCCTGACACGGCCGCCACCACCGCCGGCACCCGCGCCAAACGAGCCGCCAGCCCGCCGTAGAGAACCGGCTTGATGGTTACCAGATGCACCAGCGCTGGCCGGAGCCTGCGCATCAGGCGGTACAGCCTGAGAACGGTGGCCAGCTCTTTGCCGGGGTGCTGCCCGCTACGGCTCAAGGCAACTTCATGGTGCACCAGGCCGTGATCGAGAATCTCCCGGCTAGCCTCACCGGCGGCCGTTGCTACATGCACTTCATAGCCCGCCTCTTGGGCTGCCAGCGCGATGGGCAGGCGGTGTGAAAGGAAGAAAGCCGGCGCGTTGACGATAAAGAGAAGCTTCTTGTTCAAGTCATGATCCGCTGTTGGAAATGATCGCCACAGAAGTAGGACGAAGTTGCCTTTTTCTTAGGCTCTTCGACGTTTCATGTGGATTTGGCCTGATCGAGCAAGCGTCCCACAGGACTGCCGATCAGGTAGATCATCGCGATGAAGTTGGCCTCATTTCGGTAACCACGGGCACGTGATCGAGCTGCCTGGAACAAGCCATTCATGCCTTCCAGGCGGGCGTTGGTCAGACCGGATATCCAGCGTCTTACCACCTGTTCGGTATGCCGCTCAAGCGTCGCAAGGGCCTTCGCCATCGGCTTAAGCAGTACCTGGCCGGTGACGGCCCTTCGCATGACCTTGAGGTAGTTCGTAATACGCCACCGAGCGGCGCGTGGCGTGGGGGCTTTCTGGATCCAGCGCAGCTTTTCCTTGATGACCCAGGCATCCCCCGTGGCCCCTTGATCGGCGATCAACTCCTGAAGGGCTGAGACCTGTTGGGCTGTCATATTGCCATTATCCAGATTCTTCAGGATCGCCCATCGAAGGGACTTGGGGTGTGCCTTCTCACGGCGCTCCTTCTTGCGGACCTCGTCCAACGCCCTGGTGAAGGTCTGCACGATGTGGAACCAGTCGACCGTCACCTCGGCCCGGGGCAGACTCTCAGCCACGCCGCTGAGGAACGGCTTTGACATGTCGCAGACCACTTCGGCCACGTTATCGGGCGCGCCACCATGCGTCGCCAGGAACGTGCTGAAGGCCTTGATGGCCTCCTTGCCATGGCCCGGAATGGCGAAGATGACTGGTTCCTGTTGACGCTGCATGTCGAGAAACACGGTGACGTAACGTTGCCCGCGCCGGGAGGCGGTTTCATCCACGCCGACGGTAGCCACGCGGCTCAGGTCCAGCGCTCCCAGCATGCGGCCTACATAGTGGTGCACGATGCGCCATAGTCGTTTATCGGAGATCTCCAACTGCCGGGAGACGGCCAGCACCGGCATCTCCTTGACCAGTGACATGGCGGCCTGCTCGAACAGCAGAGTGAAGTCGCTACCCGGTCTCGCCCAGGGCACCTCGATGCGCTTGACGCCATGCTCGGGGCACTTGGTGCGAGGCACGCGCGCATGCAGATAGCAGTGATGCTGGAAAAAATTCAGATGTCGCCAGATTCTGTCGGCGAAGTCGTGAGCCGGACAGGCCTCGCCGCACTCCGGGCAGGGGTAAAGGCTGCCGCGCTCGGCCTCGACATAGAGATCTAGCCGATGAGGAGACACAGCGGTATCCAGGTGTTGATCCTTGAGAGCCCAGGGGGCTTCCAGTCCCAGACCAAGCGTTAGAATTTGGGTACCGTCCATGCCATGCCTCCTGTTGTCGTCGAGGCCATATTTTGGCCCAGCTCAGGTGGCGAATTCCACACCCAACGACGAAGAGCCTTTTCTTAAAGCCTCAAATCGACCTGATCTTTGTCCAGCGCGTACTTCAGGTCATAAAGCACCTGCTTGGGTTTGCCCCAGGCGCGAATGCCCTCAACGCCCAGCTCGCGAAATTCGCGGTGGGCCACGGCCAGCACGATGGCATCGTAGGCGCCGGGCTGCGGCTCTGCTACCGGGCGAATACCGTACTCGGCTTCGGCTTCGCCCTTGTTGACCTGGGGGTCAAAGACATCCACCGCCACGTTGTAGTCGGCAAGCTCGGCGATAATATCCACCACCCGGGTATTGCGCAGGTCCGGGCAGTTTTCCTTGAACGTCAGCCCCATGACCAGCACCCGAGCGCCTTCCACGTGGATGCGCTCCTTGATCATCTGCTTGATCAGCTGGCTGGCCACGTAGGCGCCCATGCCGTCGTTAAGGCGCCGCCCGGCAAGAATCATCTCCGGGTGGTAACCCACCTGCTGAGCCTTGTGAGTCAGGTAGTAGGGGTCCACGCCGATGCAGTGCCCGCCCACCAGCCCCGGGCGAAACGGCAGAAAGTTCCACTTGGTACCGGCGGCTTCCAGCACTTCTTCGGTATCCAGCCCCAGGCGGTTGAAGATGACCGCCAGCTCGTTGATCAGGGCGATGTTGACGTCGCGCTGGGTATTCTCGATAACCTTGGCAGCTTCGGCCACGGCGATGGAGCTGGCCTTGTGAGTGCCGGCGGTAATTACCCGGCAGTACAGGGCATCGATGAACTCGGCGGCTTCCGGCGTAGAGCCCGAGGTCACCTTCTTGATGGTGGTTACCCGGTGCTGCTTGTCGCCCGGGTTAATGCGCTCGGGGCTGTAGCCGGCGAAAAAATCGCGATTGCAGGCCAGGCCCGACACCCGCTCGATAATGGGAATGCAGTCTTCCTCGGTAGCGCCGGGGTAGACGGTGGACTCGTAGATCACCACGTCACCCCTGGCCACCACCTGGCCCAGGGTCTCGCTGGCCTTGAGCAGCGGGGTAAGATCCGGGCGGCGGCTGCCATCAATGGGCGTGGGCACGGTCACGATGTAGACGTTGCACTCGCGCAGCGCCTCGATCTCGCTGGTAAAGCTCAGCCGGTCGGCCTCGGCCAGCAGCGCCGGCTCGACTTCCTCGGTAAGATCCACGCCGTCGCGCAGCTCCTGGATGCGCCGGGCATTGATGTCAAAACCCAGGGTGGGCAGCGCCTTGCCAAACTCGACGGCCAGCGGCAGCCCCACATAGCCCAGGCCGATCACGCCCAGCCGTACATTCTGCATTTCCAACACGGGCAGTTCCTTAAATAGTGCAAACGGTAAAGTGCAAAGCGTTGTTAGCCAGAGGCGCCAGGGCCCCTGATGAAGGCCAGCAGCTTAGCGCTTCTGCTGGCGAAAATAATCGATGTACCAGGGCATCGCTTCGCTGATGCCTTCGACCACAGCGTGGCTCGGCTCATAGCCCAGCAGGCGCTGGGCCTTGCCGATATCGGCCTGGGAATGGCGCACGTCGCCGGAGCGAAAGTCACGGTAGGTAGGCGTCTTTGCGTAGTCAACGTCCTGTTCGGCCAGCGCCCGGCGCAGGTAGTCAAACAGCTGGTTCAGGGTAGTGCGCCCGCCCACTGCGACGTTGTAAATCTCGCCCTGGGCCTCGTCATCGGCGGTGGCTGCCAACAGGTTGGCCTGCACGGCGTTGGCGATGTAGCAGAAGTCGCGGCTGGTCTCGCCGTCGCCGTTGATGAACAGCGTCTCGTCGGTAAGCATGGCACCTGCCCAGGTGGGGATCACCGCCGCATAGGCGCCGTTGGGGTCCTGGCGCTTGCCGAACACGTTGAAGTAGCGCAGCCCCGTAGCCTTGAAGCCGTAGGTGCCGGCAAACACGTCGGCGTACATCTCGTTGACGACCTTGGTCACCGCGTAAGGCGAAAGCGGCTTGCCGATACGGTCTTCCAGCTTGGGTAGCGCGGTGTGATCGCCGTAGGTGGAGCTTGACGCGGCGTAGACGAAACGCTTAACTCCGGCATCCTTCGCCGCTACCAGCATATTGAGGTGGCCGCTGATATTGGCGGCGTTAGTGGCCACCGGGTCGGCGATGGATCGCGGCACCGAGCCCAGCGCCGCCTGGTGCAGCACGTGGTCCACCGGCTCGCCGTCGATCAGCACCGCTTCCCGGCAGGCGGCAAGCGAGCCGATATCGCCTTCGATAAAATGAAACCTTGCCCACTGCTCGGGGCTAACCAGCGACTGCACCTCATCCAGATTGGCCTGAAAGCCGGTAGCGAAGTTATCCAGCCCCACCACGTGTTGTTCGAGCTTGAGCAGGGTTTCCAGCAGGTTGGAGCCGATGAAGCCGGCCACGCCGGTAATCAGCCAGGTACGCGGCGCGGCTTTAAGCTGGGATTGGAGCGTGTCGAAAGGTGCCATGTATTTCCTTTGGGTGATGCAACAACAAATGCAGTAAGCGAATGTCGGAGTCTGTCAACATAGTTGCCATATAAAATGACTTCAGCTCTTTAAAATCCTGCGGCCTGTAGCACTGGGTCCCGTTCGGGATTTAGGTGCACTACATCCGGCAGGCTGAGTTTCCGGATGTCACCTGACCACCGTTCCGGGTGGCGCTGCTTCGCGGCTTCAAAAACCTCTCGGCGCTGCGCCAGAATGCCTTTGGCCTCGCCGTTGTGACGCTGGCTCGGCGTGACGTAGCGCAGGGCACTGTGCCGGTGCTCATGGTTGTACCACTCGGTGAATTGCTGGACCCAGTCTTGTGCCTCGGCCAGCGTGGCGAAGCCGTCGGCGGGGAATCCCGGCCGGTACTTCAGTGTCTTGAAGGCCGACTCGGCGAAGGCGTTGATGCTCCTGGTATGGATTGACCCGTCAAGGGGTCGGTTGACTCTGCTACGTGTGATTGTCCTCAATGCCTACGGATCAGGAAGCGAGGGGCTATCAGCGACGGTGGATCTCTCTGGTATTCGTGGGTTGGTTACCGACCTGTCATCACTTCGTCGCGGAGCTACCCTGGTCTACGAGCGAGGGTCACCCCGCCCCGCAGGGCGGGGGCCTCATAGGAGCGTCAGGGGTTCTCCCACCGGCCCGACGCTCCCTGAATCGTAGGCACTGAGGCGCGATCATCATGCGGTGGCCCGGCTGCCGTGCGGTTTGCCCATCGCTTCGCAGGCAATCGCCCACAGGAAGCCGGCCATTTCTCGCGCCACCGCCGTGGTGACTTGCTGCTTGGCCTTGCCCGTGGCAGCCAGGCGGCGGTAGCGCCCGCACAGTCGCTTCTGCGCCTCCCAGGCGATCGCCTGCACCGTTGGCGAGGTCTTCTCGGCGCGCTGCTCAATAATGCGCGTCTTGCGGGCCGGGAACCGGTAGCTCCAGGCCGCCTCCACCAGCACTCGTCGCACATGGCCGTTGCCGGTCTTGGTGATGCCGCCCTGGCGCCGACTGCCCCCGCTCGAGTGCTCGCTGGGCACCAGGCCCAGGTAGGCCATCAGCTGGCGGGGCGAGTCGAAGCGACTGATGTCACCCAGCTCGGCCAGCACCGTCATCGCCGTGATCAGGCTCACGCCCCGCATCGCCTGAACGGCCTCGACCACCGGAGCCAGTGACCAGTTTGGTAACACCGCTCTCATCTGTTTTTCGAGACCCGCCACACGGCGCTGGGCATCTTTCACGTTGTCGACGTACTCCTGCAACACAACCTGCTGAACCGGGGTGTCGAAGCGCACCGTCTCCAGCCAGCGGAAGTGTGCCGGTATCCACTTGCTCTTGCCGGGGTAGATCTTGCTGTGCCGCAACAAGAAGGCGTTGAGTCGCTGTCGGGCGCGGAGCTCAGCGGCTTTCATGTCTTCCCGGGCACGCGTCAGATCGCGAATCGCCTCCTGTTCCGGCGTTGGCACCCAGACCGGTGTCAGCTCTCCTGAGCGCGACAGGCGAGCCAGCATCTTGGCATCGCGACGGTCGGTCTTGATGCGATCCCCTGCGCGCTGAGGAATCAGCGTCGGGGCAACGACCTCGCAATCATGGCCGCTGGCCTGAATCTGGTGATAGACCCCGTAGCCACAGGGGCCAGCTTCGTAGCTGAATAACAGCGGCTGCCCATCGAAACGCTGACTCAGCTGACGAACCAGCTTATCGATGGCCTGAGGCTCGTTCGGAATTTCGCCGCGGAACTCGGGAGCTTGGCGTCCGGCCTCGGCGATTGCCACGGAGATACTCGCCTTGTGCACGTCCAGGCCAATATAAGCGGCGTGGACGTTGCTGGCAGCACTAACCCGCTGGGCAACAGTGCGCTCGACAATAGCTGGCTGAGTTGCGTTAGACTGTTTCATGACCTGCCTCCCTCAATAGTGGCTCTGTGTTGTTGCCCTACCTCAACATAACCCACGACGTTGAGGTGGGGCAGGTCAATCCATGATGTCTATATCTGTCAAGTCGCGTATTCAGCTACTTTGGGGCCATACCGTAGGAGACGATAAACCTCACGAATGATGTAACGCTTGAGGCACCTGACAATGTCACGTTTCGTCTTGCCTTCTGCGGTCCTTCGCGCAACGTACACCTTAGTTGGCTCGTGGCCTCGCATTCGCACAATCGCCGCGCGATAGATGGCAGCATTGAGCTGTCTGTGTCCACCCCTGTTGATTCTATATCGGCCTGATGTCATGCCTGATGAGGCGGGAATAGGGCTAATGCCGGCCAGCTTTGCCAATGCCGCCTCGGATTTGATCCTTTCAGGATTATCTCCCACAACAATCAGTATTTCTGCTGCCGTGTGAGTGCTGATGCCATACGACTCGACCAGCTGCGGTACGGCTTCTTGGACAAGGTCATAGATCATTTTATTCAATGCACCGGCTTCCTCATCCAGAGAAATCCAGCGCCGAGACAGGGAACGAAGCGTATGTTTAATGCTATCTGTCGTATTCTCCAACAAGCTGGGACGTAGCCTGGAAAATTTGTGTGCAAGCGCCAATGGCGTTTTCGCTTCAGCGCTAGCCCGGACATCGTCTGGTGCATGAACCAGCATGGCCTTCAGGGTCACCATGGCCGCTGTACGGGCTTTGACGGCCGTATCATAAGCCACCTTCAGCTGCCGAACCATTTCAGCAGTGCCATCGGTCACCTTGGGTATAGCGGTTGCCGTTCTGGACAGAACAGCACGGGCGGCATTCTCGGCGTCTAGGGTATCGGATTTTCCATTCAGCCGCCTGAGACGGCGATTGGGGCGACTCACCTCGATGACCAACGTGTCATGCCGGCGAATGAAGGAAGTCAGAGCGGCGCCGTAGGAACCGGTGCCTTCCACACCAAAGGCCAGGATTCGACCAAAAGAGCGTGCCCAGGCCAGCAGCTTTTCAAAGCCGTCACGGTCCGCC
This sequence comes from Halomonas piscis, assembly GCF_031886125.1. Classification (NCBI taxonomy): domain Bacteria; kingdom Pseudomonadati; phylum Pseudomonadota; class Gammaproteobacteria; order Oceanospirillales; family Halomonadaceae; genus Halomonas; species Halomonas piscis. Next base: position 36,684 of record NZ_CP119391.1, on the reverse strand, counting down.
GTAACTGAAAGCGTTGATCGTAGGCCAGCGGTTGTATCTACAACGGCAGCAACATGGATATGCTTATGCGTATCCACCCCAACGACGATATGGCCGGAAGGTGCGATATCAGGTAACTGTAAAGCCGTCATGTCAGCCTCTGAGTATGTCGAGTTATGGTCTCCAGAATCGGCCAAGTGGACAGGACTGTCATGAGAGTATATGCCTTCAGGCTCCTATTAAGTCACAGCTTCGCCATACTGGATCAGGTGCCCGGTCCGGAGCTGACAGATCAACGCCAAGGCATGCAACGGCCAATCATTGCAAGAGTCAAGCCACCAAGACCAGGTCTTCCGGATCGATTATGAATCCGACGTATAAAGACTGACAGTCGTTGCTGACCCTTGGCCGGCTGTACGACGGGGTGATGCCCAGGTCGTAGAGCTTCTCCAGGAAGGTCGCCGCCTTCATCGGGCTGCCGTTATCAGAATGCAAAATCAAAGGCTTGTGACGATCGGTGAGGTGCTCTCGCCAGCAGGCCTTCTGGATCAGCTCGGCGGCCAGCTCGCCGGTCTCGGTTTCATAGACCTCGTGCCCAACGATCTTGCGGCTGTAGACGTCCATGATCAGGTACAGGTACCACCAAGTACCGCGTGCAGGGCCCGGTAGTGGAGTAAGAAGCAGGGCGTAGTCGAGCTATTTCCCTACTTCTCCTCCCCGAACCGTACGTGCACCTCTCAGCGCATACGGCTCTCCATTCAAGTGTGGCTCAAAGCCATGGCAACATCTCGGTAGCGCGAAGTGACGGTGTTGCGTACCTCTTCCTGTGGCAGATAGGGATTTGCCTCAGGAAGCCGCCATCGGAAGGTCATCTTTCGACTGGTTACCAGACGTCTCAGGCTCGTTACGCAGAAAACACCTCTGCCATTTGGGCCAAAGAATTTCCATGTCTTGGCTTGTTTCTCTGTTGGTCTCAGGAAGTGTTTTCGCATCATGGACTTTATCGATGCGCGATACTTCCTTGATAGCCAGTGGCCAAATCGCCAGAAGACAATGCCATCTATCTTCCTGTAAGTGATCGCGGTGTAGTCGGTATGCTGGTAGAAATTTGCCCATCCCGCCAGTCGGCGATTCAGGCGGTCCACCATGTCAATCCTATTCGCGCTATGATTGCTAGACAATTCTTTCGCCAGTGATGCAGCGAAATTCTTTGCCTTTTCACGGGGGATGGACGTGACCGGGCGCATTGTGCCATTGGGACCGCGTTTACGGACTACTCTATGACCCAGGAAAATGAACCCATCATTCACATGTGTAACATGGGTCTTATCCATATTCAGAGTTAATGAGAGGTCGTCCTCAAGGAACAGTCGGCACTCCTCGCGGATAGCCTCAGCATGAGCCTTGTTTCCTTTAACAACCAAGACGAAATCATCAGCGTAGCGACAGTAAGCTACCGCTGGTCGCCAATGTCGTCTTTCTCGCATGGCGATTGGAAATTCTCGTTGGATGCTAGAGTTCCAGTACCAACGATCTTTGCGAGCCTTCTTGCCAAGATAGCGTTTCTCAAGCCATTGGTCGAATTCATTCAGCATGATATTCGACAGTAATGGTGAAAGCACACCACCTTGCGGAACGCCGTCGTGAGCAGCATGAAACAGCCCTTTGTCGACATGGCCCGCTTTGATGAATTTCCAGAGGAGGTCTAGGAAACGACTGTCACAAATCCGCCTGCGAACGCACCGCATCAGCTTTCGGTGGTGGACAGTATCAAAGTAGCTTGCCAAGTCGCCTTCTATGACCCAGCGGCCCTTTGTTTCTCCACTATCCGTAAGCTGCAATTTCACGGTTCGGATAGCATGGTGCACGCTTCTTTCGGGGCGGAAGCCGTAGGATAAGCGATGGAAGTCGCTTTCCCATATGGGCTCCATTGCCATCAGCATCGCACGTTGTACAATCCTATCTCGCAGTGTTGGTATCCCCAGTGGGCGCTTCTTGCCGTTGGCCTTCGGAATATAGATACGACGAGCAGGCTGAGGCTGATAGGTTCCAGCCAGCAGCTCTGAGCGAATATCATCCACATAGTGGCTAATATCCTGCTCTACTACTCGTCGAGTCTCACCGTCTACCCCAGCAGTCTTGGCCCCCTTTGATGCCAGTGTTTTCCACACAGCATCCAGGAGCCAATCGCGCCCTGCAATCAGCCTCAACAGTCGATCAATCCTACGATTCGGATCTTCTGTTGACCATGTTGCTAGCTTGCTCTGCATTTCCCTGATTATCAAAGGTCTTCACCTCTCTCAGTCAGGTAATTAGTGGAACAAGCCACTTGAACTGCCTCCCTTCGCCATGTGGTGGGCTTTCCCCACCTCGGACTACTACGGAGGCTCCGCCAGCTTGTTGGGCATCGGGGTCGCACTCCCTTACCATCCCATACAAGCCTTCCCTCGTTTACATGCTGGACTCAAGCGTATGGAGGAGGTTGCCGATCGCAATCTTTACCCTTGCATGCTGCAAGTTGGTGTACCCGGTACGGATTAGCTGCGCACTGTCCATACCTCTGTTGGCAACGACTTGGCTATTCGTTGCCCGCAGCAGAAGTGAGCCGTACCTGTACTCACTGCTGGGGTACACACCTCCAATAAGCCGTGTAGGAGGTGGCGACACGTTCAGCCCACAGACGCGGATTAATCGGTTCGTGTTCCTCAACCTTTCCATACTTAGCCTAGAGGTGCATCTTGGCGTAACGGCTTCGCCTCACACCCCGTTTCCCACGGGTTACATCACCCTGCCAGTGCACTGCAGGTCACTGCCGCTTCGGCTCATGCCCTCTCACAGCAGAGGGCAGCCCTTCACTAGGAGCATCCTGCTCGTCATGAAGGTATTCCAGTCATGCTCGTGCCCATTCAGCTACTTCCTGCTGCCTTCAGGGTCGAGGCACACACCAGCTGATATCCCAGCACCAAAGCCAGTTCGGCGCCGTGGCTTGGTGCGTGGTCGGCGGTCGCTTGCGCTGTGGGGCCTGCTGTCGGCCCCGATGGTGTTGCTGGTCATATTCATGAAGCACTCGGTACATCGTCGACTCAGAGGCCAGGTAGCGGCCCTTGTCCGCCTGATCGGCCACGATGAAGGCGGGAGGGCGGCTCCGATACTCCGGGGCGTTGCACAGCGCCACAACAGCCTCTCGTTCCTCGGGCGACAGCTTGTTGGCCGGCTCCGGGCGGTCGGCGTCGGGGCGACGATCTGCCGTCACTTCGCCTTCCGCAACCCAGCGGTAATAGGTTCGCACATTGATGCCCATCACCTGACAGGCCTTGGCCAGCCGAGCACCGTCACGCTGGGCGTCTTGCACCAGAGTCACGATGCGCTGGCGATCCGGGAGGCTGGTCAGTCGTCCTCGTCGTTGGTCGTGCCCCAGATCGCCTCGGCTTTTTTTGACAGGGCCAACAGCGCCGCCGTCTCGGCCAGGGCCTTGTCCTTGCGGTGCAGCTCGCGCTCCAGCTTACGGAGCCGCTTCTGCTCCGCCTTACGCGCTTGTCGAAGCTGCTTGGCCTGCGCTGCCGCATCGTCGTTGGCGTTCATGCAGGCATCTCGCCAGGCCTCCACCTGCTCGGGGTAGAGCCCGCGCTCGCGGCAGTAGGCGCTGACTTCAGCCTCGTTCATCGGAGCTGTCTCCAGGACGACCTGGAACTTCTCCTGGCTGGTCCACTGATCTGGCTGGGTAGAACGTGATGGCAAAACCTGTCCTCGTGCTCTGGCCTGTTTCCGCCAATTGTAGAGGGTTGTCGCGGTGATGCCTTCCTGTTCGGCCAGCTCCGGGATGGTCATGCTCATGGGCGGTGCCATCTTCTTGAGGATGGCTTCCTTACGCTCTGCGGGGTAACGCACGTTGATCACCTCTCAATCCGTTTGGGTGACAACTACGTTGACGCATAGGGATGTTGAACTAGGAGGTGAGCTTGACCTGATTAGCTGAGAGTTTCTGTTTTTCTGCTTTATTTAACAATCGCTTGAGGATAGCCACGGGCGCGTTAAGAGGACTATTGTGCCAAGTGCCTTCTTTATCATAATAGCCGCCGGACTCAAGCAAAGTAGCATGCGGAAACCCATAGCTCATTTCAATAATAAGGGGATCGTGGGTTTTAGGGTCATATATGATATCAAACCCCATGCAGTCAGTGTCCAAGGCACTAGCGGCCTCAAAAGCAGTATTAATTAACGCTGGTGAGACAAGGTTCTTGTCGTAAGAAACGCTTCCACTACCGGAGGCGCGAAAGTCATCTTTGCGTATGCCCCGAGACCAATAGCCGAGCTTATCGCCGATTACGACAACCCTAATGTCATAATCAAGGCTCTTCGTCGTTGGGTGTGGAATTCGCCACCTGAGCTGGGCCAAAATATGGCCTCGACGACAACAGGAGGCATGGCATGGACGGTACCCAAATTCTAACGCTTGGTCTGGGACTGGAAGCCCCCTGGGCTCTCAAGGATCAACACCTGGATACCGCTGTGTCTCCTCATCGGCTAGATCTCTATGTCGAGGCCGAGCGCGGCAGCCTTTACCCCTGCCCGGAGTGCGGCGAGGCCTGTCCGGCTCACGACTTCGCCGACAGAATCTGGCGACATCTGAATTTTTTCCAGCATCACTGCTATCTGCATGCGCGCGTGCCTCGCACCAAGTGCCCCGAGCATGGCGTCAAGCGCATCGAGGTGCCCTGGGCGAGACCGGGTAGCGACTTCACTCTGCTGTTCGAGCAGGCCGCCATGTCACTGGTCAAGGAGATGCCGGTGCTGGCCGTCTCCCGGCAGTTGGAGATCTCCGATAAACGACTATGGCGCATCGTGCACCACTATGTAGGCCGCATGCTGGGAGCGCTGGACCTGAGCCGCGTGGCTACCGTCGGCGTGGATGAAACCGCCTCCCGGCGCGGGCAACGTTACGTCACCGTGTTTCTCGACATGCAGCGTCAACAGGAACCAGTCATCTTCGCCATTCCGGGCCATGGCAAGGAGGCCATCAAGGCCTTCAGCACGTTCCTGGCGACGCATGGTGGCGCGCCCGATAACGTGGCCGAAGTGGTCTGCGACATGTCAAAGCCGTTCCTCAGCGGCGTGGCTGAGAGTCTGCCCCGGGCCGAGGTGACGGTCGACTGGTTCCACATCGTGCAGACCTTCACCAGGGCGTTGGACGAGGTCCGCAAGAAGGAGCGCCGTGAGAAGGCACACCCCAAGTCCCTTCGATGGGCGATCCTGAAGAATCTGGATAATGGCAATATGACAGCCCAACAGGTCTCAGCCCTTCAGGAGTTGATCGCCGATCAAGGGGCCACGGGGGATGCCTGGGTCATCAAGGAAAAGCTGCGCTGGATCCAGAAAGCCCCCACGCCACGCGCCGCTCGGTGGCGTATTACGAACTACCTCAAGGTCATGCGAAGGGCCGTCACCGGCCAGGTACTGCTTAAGCCGATGGCGAAGGCCCTTGCGACGCTTGAGCGGCATACCGAACAGGTGGTAAGACGCTGGATATCCGGTCTGACCAACGCCCGCCTGGAAGGCATGAATGGCTTGTTCCAGGCAGCTCGATCACGTGCCCGTGGTTACCGAAATGAGGCCAACTTCATCGCGATGATCTACCTGATCGGCAGTCCTGTGGGACGCTTGCTCGATCAGGCCAAATCCACATGAAACGTCGAAGAGCCATAATCAACACCCTCAATAAACTCCTGAAGGTAGACATAGCCTTGTTCACGCCCCCTTCCACTAGCCATTTTACGAGAAAATAAAAATTCCGGAAGCCTTTTGAATCTTGCTAGTGCTTCAGAAAATGACCTGGATGAGGAAGCATGTGTTTTAGCTTTAAATAGAAGGCTTGGTTTGCTGTTTAATCCACGACCAAACATGCGGCGAGCATAGCGTTTTAAATGATTAGCGCTCTGAATGAGAACTACATTACTTGAACCAGACCCTGATCTTAGCTTCGCGACTACTGGAAAGGTGCCTATTGATTCAATCCAATGATGAACGGCCTCCAAGCTGTGCAAGGGATAGTTTTTTGGTGTCGGTAACCTCAGCCCCTCCATCAGATAAGATTGTATAACCTTATCATCGAAATGTCTTGATTCCCCTTCATCAGGAAAAACGATGCAACCAGAACTTTTGAGTGCTGTTAGAATATCAGGCGCAAACGCCATTTCATCATTTGAATAATGATTGTAGTGCCAAACCACAACGGAGTGCTTCCTTAACTTGCTAAAAGCGTCCAGCTCTCGCCAATCAATTAATTCATGTGGTATTTTTTCCTGGGCGCAAAAGTTTAGCCATTCATGGCTCCAGGAACTACTATGGTGCCCATGAAAGTCTGATTTTACAATACCGACAGATAAGCCCATGTATTCTCCTAAACTTAATTTGAAAGCTATGATTTTAAGCTGTGGGATGACATCTTGATAAATGAAATATAGAACTCATGGGAAATAAGGCAACCAAGTCTATGGTTTTATTTTTGGTTTTATAAAAGGAAGAGTCGTTATTCCTTTTTTTCTTTTTCATGAGCAGCTTTAAGATAAAAACTTTCGAGCCAGTGAGCATTGCTTTCAATGTCGTAGCCTGCGCTTGCTATGCTGGAATATGTATTGGGGCAATGCTCTTTTTTGGCACTTTCAACAACTTTTTCAGCCCATTTTTCTGAAGGTTCATTAAGCGGAAAAAAATTAACGCAGTCGGTAATTTTTGATTCCGAAGTGACTGTATCAGATACAACGCAAGGCAGGCCGTTAGCCTGGGCTTCAATCAGAGTAACGGGTAGCCCCTCATATAGCGAGGGGAAAAGAAAAACGTCCATGGAAGATAATAAAGCGGCAATATCTGGCTGGACCCCAAGAAACATTACGTTTTCAGAAAGGCCTAGTTCATCAACCTTTTTTTCAATTTCTTCTTTAAGTGGCCCATCGCCAACGAGGAGCAGTACTGCATCTTCGCGGACCTTGGTTATAGAAAATAAAATATCTATGATGGAATTATGATTTTTTTGAACATCAAATCTTCCAACATGACCAATAACAAAATTGTTTTCTATATTAAGTTTCTTTTTCATTTCAGCTCTATTATAAGAATTAAAGCTAAAAGATTTGGAGTCTACAGCATTTTTATCACAGTTGTTTGGCTAGACTTTTTTCCAAACATCCACTGGGCAGCGGTTTTTGAGCAGGAAACTAAATGATTTGCTATATAGCGAAGGGGATATCTTGTTGCTATTTTAATTAACGACTTGATGTTTTTTTCATAGCCAGCGATATGGCTATGGGCAATTGCGATACGTCCGTTGTTCCGGGCAGCGGCCAAATAAATGAAGGCAGGGGTCGTATGATGAGCGTGAATAATTCCCCATTCGGGGTGAGCCTTTAAAAAGCTATCCCATGCCTTGTAATACCTGAGAACATTCGGGCCTTTAAAGGCAGGCATGCGGAAGACCCTGCCGCCAAGGGCTTTTATTTCTTCTTCATGTGCGTAAGGCTTGTCACGATTATTGACAACGAAATCAAACTGTATTTTTGTTTTATCGATATTGCGATATAAGCTCATTGCCATACCTTCAGCCCCGCCTCTGTCGAGGCTTGCAAAGACATGAAGGATACGCAAGGGTTTCGAAGTTTCTTGGCTCATTTGGACTGCTGCCTGTCAAAATGCGTAATAAATATAATAGTAAGTTCTATATGTCTTGGTGTTGACTGTGTGCCAGTTTAGGTTTGGGCTTTGAAAGTCCTTTATTGCCGAATACGAAATTTGGTAAAGCGCGATGTATTTGGCAGTCAGCACAAACAAATAAAACAAAAATAACAACGAACGGGTAGCGATACCTTACCGCTGTGCCAAAGTTAACAACCACCAGCCCATATACTGACATTGAGAAAAGCATGAGCAGTAGCCAAAATATCAGCTTTTTCGGTGCATTTTTCCAGGCGATTCGGGTAATAATAATAAGTAAGCCAAATACTATAATGTTTTCAATGCTCTGAATTAACTGTAAAGCATTGGTTATTTCCCAGGGAAGCGGTTTAATAAGGAAATAAAAGGAAGAGGTCATGCCCTGTACAACAAAGTCCAGGGATGAGGAGATTAACTGAATATCGTCCGGATGGCCCCCGTCCTCTACAAACATGGCGACTCGAAACTTATTGACCAGCGGGAGCGCTACAGGGGCAGAGGCGAGTAATGAGCAAAACCCAATAACGGCAGTAGCTGCGCCTTTACCAATAGAAAGCCCGGTACGACGGATTCCAAATACCAAATAAAGAGCCAGTATAGGTGCAAGAATATAGAAATTCTGGAATTTGACGAGATACAGTGGCACTAACACTAACCCCATGGATAGCCAGCGTCCTTCCCTGGCAAACTGCACGGCGACAATCATGAAAACCATGATCAAGGTTTCACGCAAGGAAAGTGCGGAATAAAGCGCCATGCTTGGGTATAAGAGAAAAAACCACATTGAAAAACGCGTAAATACTTTTTTTGAATATAGCCAAAAAAAAGTAAATACATATAGAAAAGAATTAAAGAAACCAAGGCTCAGCGGGGCAACTGCTGCAGGAAAGGGCATCAATGCGAAGAAAACGGCTGCCTGCTGCGTATTCCCCCCCGTAATAGCATCGGTTAATGGCAATTGCCCGCTACGAATCTGGTTAAACCAGTTCCAGTATTTAAATTGATCTGGCATGTAGCCGTAATCGAATAGCACGCCGTTGAGAAAAAACGGGAGCAGGCAGTGAAGCACCAAAACCAACTGTATAATGGCAGGGACGTGAAGCTTTCTACTACCCAGCAATACAAGAACGACACAGATCATGAAATTAGGAAGATCAAAAAGGCGACTGCCCAAAAAGCCGTAATTAAAAATCCAATATAAATCTTCCATGTAAATAGCTCCGAGCGATTGGCTTCTGCGCTATACGCTCTATAAAAAATTAATAAAATAAGGCTTTATATCCACAGCGATACTTATTATATATGATGATAGAGTTTGATATATTTAAACATTTTTACGATATGTCAAAAATTTAGTTATCCTTTATTCATCATAATCCCGCTGAAGTGGCCATGCTTAAAATCACTTGTTAAATGAATATAAAAATATACAAAAGAAAATTTGGTTTTGCTTAAATAGGTTCTTCGTCGTTTCATGTGGATTTGGCCTGATCGAACAGGCGCCCCACCGGGCTGCCAATCAGGTAGATCATGGCGATGAAGTTGGCTTCGTTCCGGTAACCCCGTGCGCGTGACCGAGCCGCCTGAAACAGACCGTTCATGCCTTCCAGTCGTGCGTTCGTCAGTCCCGAAATCCAACGCCTAACCACCGCATCGGCGTGGCGCTCCAACGTCGCCAGGGCCTTTCCCATCGGCTTCAGCAATGGCTTCTCCGAGACCGCCGCCTTCATGACCCTGAGGTAGTGCGTGATGCGCCATCGAGCCGCTCGTGGCGTCGGCGCCTTCTGGATCCAGCGCAGCTTCTCCTTGATCACCCAGGCATCGGACGTGGCGCTCTGGTCAGCCACCAGCTCCTGGAGAGCCGCCAGCTGCTTGGGCGTCAGGTTCTCGTTGTCCAGGCTCTTCAGCAGGGCCCAGCGCAGCGACTTGGGGTGTTCCTGCTCGCGGCGCTCCTTCTTGCGCACCTCGTCTAGCCGCTTGGTGAAGGTCTGCACGATATGGAACCAGTCGACCGTGACCTCGGCCTTGGGAAGGTACTCAGCCACGCCGCTGAGGAAGGCTTGTGACATGTCGCAGACGACCTCGACCACGTTGTCCGGATCGCCGCCATGGGCCGCCAGGAAGGCGCTAAAGGCCTTGATGGCGTCCTTGCCGTGGCCGGGGACGGCGAAGATCACCGGTTCCTGCTTGCGTTGCATATCAAGGAACACCGTCACATAGCGCTGGCCACGCCGGGACGCGGTTTCGTCCACGCCAACGGTGGCCACGTTGCTCAGATCCAGCTGCCCCAGCATCCGACCGACGTAGTGATGCACGATGCGCCACAGCCGCTTGTCGGAGATCTCCAGCTGTCGGGAGACGGCCAACACCGGCATCTCCTTGACCAGTGACATGGCCGCCTGCTCGAACAGCAGGGTGAAGTCGCTGCCCGGCCTCGCCCAAGGGACCTCGATACGCTTGACGCCATGCTCCGGGCACTTGGTACGCGGCACGCGAGCATGCAAGTAGCAGTGATGCTGGAAGAAGTTCAGGTGCCGCCACGTCTTGTCAGCGAAGTCATGAGCCGGACAGGCCTCGCCGCACTCAGGGCAGGGGTAGAGGCTGCCACGCTCGGCCTCGACGTAGAGGTCCAGACGGTGGGGCGATACGGAGGTGTCCAGGTGCTGGTCCTTGAGAATCCAGGGCGCTTCCAAGCCCAGGCCGAGGGTCAGAATCTGGGTGCCGTCCATGTCATACCTCCTGTCGTCGTGGAGGTCATATTCTGGCCCAGCTCAGGGGGCGAATTCCACACCCAACGACGAAGAGCCCTTAAATATGGTTAATGGAATTGTAATGACCCCCTGGTTTCTGCACACCCTACGCGGAGCCTGTCAACATAGTTGGCACATGAAATGACTGCGGCTCTTTACAATCCTGAGGCCTGCGGCACCGGGTCCCTCTCGGGATTCAGGTGCACTACCTCTGGCAGGCTGAGTTTCCGGATGTCACCCGACCAGCGCTCCGGGTGACGTTGCTTCGCCGACTCGAAGACCTCCCGGCGCTGGGCCAGAATGCCGTTGGCCTCGCCGTTATGACGCTGGCCGGGAGTGACGTAGCGAAGGGCGCTGTGCCGGTGCTCATGGTTATACCATTCGGTAAATTGCTGGACCCAGTCCTGGGCCTCGACCAAGGTCTCGAAGCCGTCGACGGGGAAGCCCGGTCGGTACTTCAACGTCTTGAAGGCCGACTCGGCGAAGGCGTTATCGTTACTGACCCTTGGCCGACTATACGATGGAGTGATGCCCAGGTCATACAGCTTTTCCAGGAACGTCGAGGCCTTCATCGGGCTGCCGTTATCGGAATGCAAAATCAAGGGCTTATGACGATCCGTCAGGTGCTCTCGCCAGCAGGCCTTCTGGATCAGCTCGGCGGCCAGCTCACCGGTCTCCGTCTCGTAAACCTCGTGCCCAACGATCTTACGGCTGAAGACGTCCATGATCAGGTACAGGTACCACCAGGTGCCGCGAGCGGGCCCGGGTAGTGGAGTAAGAAGCAGGGCGTAGTCGAGCTATTTCCCTACTTCTCCTCCCCGAACCGTACGTGCACCTCTCAGCGCATACGGCTCTCCATTCAAGTGTGGCTCAAAGCCATGGCAACATCTCGGTAGCGCGAAGTGACGGTGTTGCGTACCTCTTCCTGTGGCAGATAGGGATTTGCCTCAGGAAGCCGCCATCGGAAGGTCATCTTTCGACTGGTTACCAGACGTCTCAGGCTCGTTACGCAGAAAACACCTCTGCCATTTGGGCCAAAGAATTTCCATGTCTTGGCTTGTTTCTCTGTTGGTCTCAGGAAGTGTTTTCGCATCATGGACTTTATCGATGCGCGATACTTCCTTGATAGCCAGTGGCCAAATCGCCAGAAGACAATGCCATCTATCTTCCTGTAAGTGATCGCGGTGTAGTCGGTATGCTGGTAGAAATTTGCCCATCCCGCCAGTCGGCGATTCAGGCGGTCCACCATGTCAATCCTATTCGCGCTATGATTGCTAGACAATTCTTTCGCCAGTGATGCAGCGAAATTCTTTGCCTTTTCACGGGGGATGGACGTGACCGGGCGCATTGTGCCATTGGGACCGCGTTTACGGACTACTCTATGACCCAGGAAAATGAACCCATCATTCACATGTGTAACATGGGTCTTATCCATATTCAGAGTTAATGAGAGGTCGTCCTCAAGGAACAGTCGGCACTCCTCGCGGATAGCCTCAGCATGAGCCTTGTTTCCTTTAACAACCAAGACGAAATCATCAGCGTAGCGACAGTAAGCTACCGCTGGTCGCCAATGTCGTCTTTCTCGCATGGCGATTGGAAATTCTCGTTGGATGCTAGAGTTCCAGTACCAACGATCTTTGCGAGCCTTCTTGCCAAGATAGCGTTTCTCAAGCCATTGGTCGAATTCATTCAGCATGATATTCGACAGTAATGGTGAAAGCACACCACCTTGCGGAACGCCGTCGTGAGCAGCATGAAACAGCCCTTTGTCGACATGGCCCGCTTTGATGAATTTCCAGAGGAGGTCTAGGAAACGACTGTCACAAATCCGCCTGCGAACGCACCGCATCAGCTTTCGGTGGTGGACAGTATCAAAGTAGCTTGCCAAGTCGCCTTCTATGACCCAGCGGCCCTTTGTTTCTCCACTATCCGTAAGCTGCAATTTCACGGTTCGGATAGCATGGTGCACGCTTCTTTCGGGGCGGAAGCCGTAGGATAAGCGATGGAAGTCGCTTTCCCATATGGGCTCCATTGCCATCAGCATCGCACGTTGTACAATCCTATCTCGCAGTGTTGGTATCCCCAGTGGGCGCTTCTTGCCGTTGGCCTTCGGAATATAGATACGACGAGCAGGCTGAGGCTGATAGGTTCCAGCCAGCAGCTCTGAGCGAATATCATCCACATAGTGGCTAATATCCTGCTCTACTACTCGTCGAGTCTCACCGTCTACCCCAGCAGTCTTGGCCCCCTTTGATGCCAGTGTTTTCCACACAGCATCCAGGAGCCAATCGCGCCCTGCAATCAGCCTCAACAGTCGATCAATCCTACGATTCGGATCTTCTGTTGACCATGTTGCTAGCTTGCTCTGCATTTCCCTGATTATCAAAGGTCTTCACCTCTCTCAGTCAGGTAATTAGTGGAACAAGCCACTTGAACTGCCTCCCTTCGCCATGTGGTGGGCTTTCCCCACCTCGGACTACTACGGAGGCTCCGCCAGCTTGTTGGGCATCGGGGTCGCACTCCCTTACCATCCCATACAAGCCTTCCCTCGTTTACATGCTGGACTCAAGCGTATGGAGGAGGTTGCCGATCGCAATCTTTACCCTTGCATGCTGCAAGTTGGTGTACCCGGTACGGATTAGCTGCGCACTGTCCATACCTCTGTTGGCAACGACTTGGCTATTCGTTGCCCGCAGCAGAAGTGAGCCGTACCTGTACTCACTGCTGGGGTACACACCTCCAATAAGCCGTGTAGGAGGTGGCGACACGTTCAGCCCACAGACGCGGATTAATCGGTTCGTGTTCCTCAACCTTTCCATACTTAGCCTAGGGCCTGTTGACGTTTCACATTGGTAGCCATAAAAAGCCGCATGCCAAGGCCACCATGCTTTCGTAATTTCGTTTGAGCTTATCGTAGCGCGTCGCAATGGCGCGATACGGTTTCAATCGAGCAAAGGCATTCTCAACCAGATGCCGGTAGCGATATAACCCTCTGTCCAGATTGGCATTTCCTTTTTTCGAGTTACGCCTGCGTGGAATGACGGCAGCCATTCCTTTGGCTTCGACCTGCTCACGGATACGTTCACTGTCATAGCCTTTGTCAGCCACCAGCGCGTCACCTGCCGGCAAACCGTCAATCAATGCCTGGGCTTCCGTGCTGTCGTGCACTTCACCCCCGGTTATTCTGAAGGCGATCGGCAACCCATAAGCATCCACGGCCAAGTGGATCTTGCTGGTATTGCCTGCACGACTTTTGCCAATGGCTTCTGCATCTTCCGTGGCAGCCCCAGTGCTATCTTGGTGAGCCTTGACGTAGGAACCATCAATAAATAGCCACTCGACATCAGGATCTTCCACCAGAGAGATGAAAATCCTCATCAGCTTTCCACTCGCTGACCAGGCGTTGAAGCGCTTGTAGACCGTGTTCCAGGGGCCAAACGCCTCCGGTAGGTCCCGCCACGGGCAGCCGGTTCGCATCCGATAAAGGATGCCTTCCACCGTGGTACGCAGATCGGTCTTGTCATAAATACCTTGTTGAAGCAGGATAGATTTCAGCTTCGGCCAGTGTTCATCCGTGAGCATTTGTCGGGGCATGGCAGGCTTGCAGTTTGTTGGCTTAGGAACCTTTATTCTGTGAGCTTGCCCCTATCCTGCCAATACCCCTGCCATGAAACGTCAACAGACCCTAGAGGTGCATCTTGGCGTAACGGCTTCGCCTCACACCCCGTTTCCCACGGGTTACATCACCCTGCCAGTGCACTGCAGGTCACTGCCGCTTCGGCTCATGCCCTCTCACAGCAGAGGGCAGCCCTTCACTAGGAGCATCCTGCTCGTCATGAAGGTATTCCAGTCATGCTCGTGCCCATTCAGCTACTTCCTGCTGCCTTCAGGGTCGAGGCACACGCCAGGAGATATCCCAGCACCAAAGGCGGTTCGGCACCGTGGCTTGATGCGTGGTCGGTGAGCGCTTGCGCTGCGGGGCCTGCTGGCGGCCCCGGTGATGCTGCTGGCCGGCTTCATGAAGCACTCGGTACATCGTCGATTCAGAGGCCAGGTAGCGGCCCTTGTCCGCCTGATCGGCCACGATAAAGGCCGGAGGGCGGCTCCGGTATTCCGGGGCGTTACACAACGCCACGACCGCCTCTCGCTCCCCGGGAGACAGCTTGTTGGCTGGATCCGGACGGTCGGCATCGGGACGGCGATCGGCCGTCACTTCGCCCTCAGCAACCCAGCGGTAGTAGGTCCTTACGTTGACGCCCATCACCTGACAGGCCTTGGCCAGCCGAACACCATCACGCTGGGCGTCTTGCACCAGGGTCACGATGCGCTGGCGATCCGGGAGGCTGGTCAGTCGTCCTCGTCGTTGGTCGTGCCCCAGATCGCCTCTGCCTTTTTTGACAAGGTCAGCAGCGCCGCCGTCTCGGCCAGTGCCTTGTCCTTGCGGCGCAGTTCTCGTTCCAGCTTGCGGAGCCGCTTCTGCTCCTCCTTGCGGGCCTGGCGCTGCTGCTTGGCCTGCGCTGGGGCATCGCCATTGGCGTTCATGCAGGCATCCCGCCAGGCCTCTACCTGCTCGGGGTAGAGCCCGCGCTCACGGCAATAGGCGCTGAATTCAGCCTCGTTCATCGGGGCCGTTTCCAGGACGACCTGGAACTTCTCTTGGCTGGTCCACTGATCGGGTTGGGTCGAACGTGATGGCAAAATCTGTCCTCGTGCTCTGGCCTGTTTTCGCCAATTGTAGAGGGTTGTCGCGGTGATGCCTTCCTGCTCGGCCAGTTCCGGGATGGTCATGCTCATGGGCGGCGCCATTTTCTTGAGGATGGCTTCCTTACGTTCTGCGGGGTAACGCATGTTGATCACCTTCTCAATCAATCAGTTTAGGTGACAACTACGTTGACGCATAGGGTCCCCGAGCTCAGGCGACTAATCGGGAGATATCTATGGCAAGGTCAACAGGCCCTGTCCCATGTGCTTCATTGGTCGGACTGGCGACGAAAGCACCAATATCGAGCTTGGCAGTGCCACTGTTGGCAGCAGCAAACCCGGATGGCAATGCATGAACGATCACAGCAGTGGTTACGGCTGTAGTACTAGCGCCAACGCCCACATAAAAATCGCTCTGTGTGGGGTCAAGTTTGCCAATCAGGGATGGCCAAGGTAGTTGGGACCAGGTAGCCGCGAGTTTTTCGAAACCCACAACATCCCCGGTCGACCCCGGCACGGGATAGAGTCTTAGCCCAACCACCCAAGCGACGAGTAGCCGTATCCCGCCACCGATGACGATGGGCCAGGCGATCGGACGGTATTTCTTCGCCGCATACGCAATGTACAGGCAGGTTGCGGCAGTAAAACCTGAATTCATAGAATAACTGCAGCACTTTGGACCACAAGATAGAGGCAGGAGGGCCAGCGCCGGTACCCTCCCTGCTTTACCGACCAAAGTGAAGCAGAGCATGGGATACCAACAGCTGACCCAGACACAACGATACCAGATTTACGCCCGCCATGACTTGGGCAGGAGCCAGCGACAGATCGCCAGGGAGCTGGGGCTCCACAGCAGCACGATTAGCCGTGAGCTGCGCCGCAACGCGACGGCCAGTGGCTATGATCCCGAACAGGCTCAGGCTTGTAGCGATCACCGACGACGTACCGCCCGGAAGTGGACGAAGCGCTTGCCCAGCTTGATCGCAGCGGTGGCCGACCGACTTCGTGAAGAATGGAGCCCAGAGCAGATCAGTGGATTCATGGCACCGTTGGCCGGTATCGGCGTCAGCCATCAGTGGATTTATTCCCTGGTCTGGGATGACAAGGCCCGCGGCGGCACGCTTTGGCAGCATCTCCGGCAACCCAAGAGACGCAGTAAGCACCGTGTTCACGCCAAAAGCGCAGGGCTTGGCAAGATACCTGATCGCGTGGGTATCGAGCATCGCCCGGCCGAGGTTGAGAGTCGGCGCTACATCGGACACTGGGAAGGTGACACGGTACTTCAGGGACATAAGCAATCAGGCATCGTCACGCTGGTTGAGCGCCGCAGCGGCTATCTGCTGGCGGCACGGCTCCCCAGCATTACAGCGGCGTTGACGAAAGCGGCTATGATCCGCCTGCTGAAGCCTCGTCGAGGTGCGGTGAAAACGATCACGCTGGATAATGGCTCGGAGTTTTCGGAGCACCAGGCCGTGGCGAGAGCCGTAGCAGCGAGAACCTACTTTTGCGACGCCTATTGCTCAGGGCAACGCGGCACCAATGAAAACACCAATGGCTTGATTCGGCAGTATTTTCCCAAGGGAACCAGCTTCCGCCAAGTCACCGTTGCCGAGCTACGCAAGGTGGTGAGAAAGCTGAATGACCGCCCCCGAAAACGACTCGGCTATCGAACACCGGCACAGGTGTTTCTGGGGGAGTACTCTGGAGCACTGAATACCGCAGGTGCTGCGCTTATTGTTTGAATCCAGGAAACCAAACCAGTGAGTATAGCCATTATAACCACCGCTACTTGGGTTCGTTCATCCGTCCCTCATAGATCGACAAATACTGCCGCGCTATATGTTCGGGTGCGAAATATTGTCTTACATAAGCCTGCCCAGCTGCTGCAAACCGCTCTCGTTTCGCTTTATTATTCAGAAGGTTATTTAAGCAGTCTGATAATTTCTTTGCATCATTCACCGGAGTAACAAGCCCTGATACACCGTCAGTAAGATATTCTTTTGTCGGTTTGATATCAGAAGCCAGCACCACAGTTCCCGCTGCCATCGCTTCAAGCGCAGTTACGGGCAAACCTTCCCAGCGAGAAGGGAAAACAAAAATATCGGCGGCTGCTAATAATTTTTGAACATCCTTACGGAATCCCGCGAAATATACTGTCTCCTCAAGCCCGAGTTCCTTAGCCCTGGCTTTGAGTTTTTCCTCATCTGGCCCTTGCCCTGCGATTATTAATCGGAAATCATTGTTTTGCTGTTTTTTCAACGCTGCTACTGCATCCAGCAAAACATCCTGCGCCTTGGCAAAAGTCAACCGGCCAACGTTTAAGAGGAGTTTCACGTCTTCCGGAATATTGAACTCTTTTCGGACTGTGTCGGCTGCAGCCGTATCTATCTTATACCGTGATACATCTACAGGGTTGTAGACGGTTGCGGCGTTATTTATGCCGAATGCGCGCCAGCTCTCGTTAACTGCCTCAGAAACACAGGTTCGGCCCGTTAGCCATCGGTCCGTCAGCAGGCGGCCTTTACGAGTGGGGAAGCTGAACCCGCTTGCCACGCTATGAAACGTGGTGAATACTTTTGTGCTTACAGGTGCACATAGCGGTGCCAGCATTGCTCCACGTCCGGCATGCGCATGTACCACCGCCAGGTTTTTCCTTGAAAGAAAGGTTCTCAATCGGAACGCTGCTAGTGGCAGGTTCCAGCGGCTACAGCCAAGCGCGTGAACCGTTATGCCTATATCCTTGAACTCATCGACGAGGGTCTGATCCTTGATATCCTGTAGCGCGACCGTATGGACTTCATAGTGCTTTCCGACTACTGGTTGTAGATCACGGATAATATGCGGGATAGCACCACGCTGGAAGTGGTTCTGAATATGCATTAAGATGGGGCGATTCACGGAAATTTCCATGGTAAAATTTGTTGAAGAAAATATAAAAAGCTGGCCGTCTGCTATTATTAAACTGCATTAGCATTAATAAGTAGTACGGAAGTGCACGTAAGTTTATAATTATTGATTTAGAATCTGATGCTTTGCTGGCTGTAGGGCGAAATCTAAAAACATTAAAATCTTGTCAGTTATTAGATAGCATACACTTATAGACTATCGGGAAGAAGCTGCTCCAAGTAGAGCCTCACCACCCCGTCTACAGAAAAGTCATCTGCGCGACGCTCTACGCCTGGATGATCGTCAGCATTAATAGTACGCCCGATGGCATCAGCCATAGCATGCGGGTCGCCTACAGGAACCAGCTCGCCCCATTTGCCATGTGCCAGTATTTCGGCACTGCCGCCCGGGCAATCGGTGGCCACCACCGGCGCGCCGCAGGCCATGGCTTCGGTCAGAGCATTGGGGAAACCTTCCCAGCGCGATGGCAACACAAACGCTGCTGCACGTTGCATGTATTGGTAAGGGTTGTCGTCGAAACCGGGAAGGGCCACATCGTCGCTCAAGCCCAGCTCATCGATGCCTGCCTGCAACGCCGGGCGCAACTCGCCGTCGCCCAGGATAATCAGCCTTGCTGCTTGCTGGCGACGCAGGATCGCGAATGCATCAATCAAATCATCGAAGCCTTTCTGGTGGGTCAATCGGCCAACGGCCAGTACCACCGGCGGCTGTTCGGCCTGAAACCAGGGGTGGTTCAACGGCTGCTTTGCCCTGGCTGCGATTCGCTCGACCGGGAAGGGATTATTGATGACCTTGATCTTTTCTTGAGCCACGCCCGTTGCCGTTTGAAACTCCGCCGCCATGGTGCCATTCAGCGCGACCACCGCATCCGCATTGCGGCCGGCGTAAGTCATTAACCGCGATACGATTTTGTCCTTGACGCTTTGCTTGCGGCCAACGCCCGCGTTGAGCATGTTAGGCAAGCGAATAACCACTCGTACCGGCACACGCGATAACGCTCTGGCCCAAAGCGCGACGATATTGGCGTGAAACAGGGTGGACAACATTGCAGCTGGTCGTTCCCGGCGCAGGTAACGCACTAACGCCGGTAAGGCGGTCAGCGCACGCCGGGAATTGAGATCAACAATGCGAACCGAATCCGGAATATCCGCAAGGTACGGCCCAGTCGCGTTGACCAGCACCAGGTCCACCGATAGCCCCTTTTCAGCGAAGCCGCGAGCAAGCACAGACATAACCCGCTCGGCGCCGCCGCCGCGTAACGATGGAGCGAAAAGGGAAATTTTATGGGACATATTCAGTTTCGTGAACACTATTTGATTTTTTAGTCGGGAAAAAAGACAAAAAAACCGCAGCCACTAATATTGTAAAAAATATTGAGGCCGGGACAATTTTCGTCATTGTTGCTATAAATAAAAGTAATATAAAAGAAAATGGCATGCGCTTAAATGAGTATATAAAAAAATCATATATGCGAGCAGGCCTAATAGCCCGTACGTGATAAATAAATATACTGCGGTGCCCATCCCATGTGCAGCAGCCATCTTGTGTGGACCGTCGCTGGTAGCGAGACGATTACCAAATTGAAGATACTCCAATGTCATCCCATTGGCTGCGGGGCCCACAAAGTTTTCCCAAGGTGACCTTTCACTCAGGGCATAAGCAATCATGCCGCTGCGCAACCCTGAAGTTTTGTTAAATTTTTGCATCTGCGTCTGAGCATAGTTTGACTGTATAGAGATTGCCGATGCTATCAGCAAGCCGACTGCTATAAAAATGCCCGCAACTTTACTTCTTAAAATAACCGGAATAATAATGAACAAAATAAAAGAGGCGAACGCCCAGGCTGCGGTAGAAAATGTCACGATACACAACCCAGCCACTAAAAACGTTCTTTGCAAACTTATCCGTGAAGCCACTAGTGACTCACAGGCCAGCAATACAACCATTGCACCAGCAAACCTGGATGGCTCGACGAAAAATCCAGTGGGGCGAAAATAGAAACTGTAAAACGTTCTGGTCGTGTCTGCCCCCAACCAGCCTGAGAAGTCCATAACTAAACCGCCAGAAACATAATATGTCACCAACTGCAGCAAAAACGCAGCGACATGAATCGCAAAAACAAGGCGAATAGCTCGGAGTCTGTCAACATAGTTGCCATATAAAATGACTTCAGCTCTTTAAAATCCTGCGGCCTGTAGCACTGGGTCCCGTTCGGGATTTAGGTGCACTACATCCGGCAGGCTGAGTTTCCGGATGTCACCTGACCACCGTTCCGGGTGGCGCTGCTTCGCGGCTTCAAAAACCTCTCGGCGCTGCGCCAGAATGCCTTTGGCCTCGCCGTTGTGACGCTGGCTCGGCGTGACGTAGCGCAGGGCACTGTGCCGGTGCTCATGGTTGTACCACTCGGTGAATTGCTGGACCCAGTCTTGTGCCTCGGCCAGCGTGGCGAAGCCGTCGGCGGGGAATCCCGGCCGGTACTTCAGTGTCTTGAAGGCCGACTCGGCGAAGGCGTTGATGCTCCTATATCTGTCAAGTCGCGTATTCAGCTACTTTGGGGCCATACCGTAGGAGACGATAAACCTCACGAATGATGTAACGCTTGAGGCACCTGACAATGTCACGTTTCGTCTTGCCTTCTGCGGTCCTTCGCGCAACGTACACCTTAGTTGGCTCGTGGCCTCGCATTCGCACAATCGCCGCGCGATAGATGGCAGCATTGAGCTGTCTGTGTCCACCCCTGTTGATTCTATATCGGCCTGATGTCATGCCTGATGAGGCGGGAATAGGGCTAATGCCGGCCAGCTTTGCCAATGCCGCCTCGGATTTGATCCTTTCAGGATTATCTCCCACAACAATCAGTATTTCTGCTGCCGTGTGAGTGCTGATGCCATACGACTCGACCAGCTGCGGTACGGCTTCTTGGACAAGGTCATAGATCATTTTATTCAATGCACCGGCTTCCTCATCCAGAGAAATCCAGCGCCGAGACAGGGAACGAAGCGTATGTTTAATGCTATCTGTCGTATTCTCCAACAAGCTGGGACGTAGCCTGGAAAATTTGTGTGCAAGCGCCAATGGCGTTTTCGCTTCAGCGCTAGCCCGGACATCGTCTGGTGCATGAACCAGCATGGCCTTCAGGGTCACCATGGCCGCTGTACGGGCTTTGACGGCCGTATCATAAGCCACCTTCAGCTGCCGAACCATTTCAGCAGTGCCATCGGTCACCTTGGGTATAGCGGTTGCCGTTCTGGACAGAACAGCACGGGCGGCATTCTCGGCGTCTAGGGTATCGGATTTTCCATTCAGCCGCCTGAGACGGCGATTGGGGCGACTCACCTCGATGACCAACGTGTCATGCCGGCGAATGAAGGAAGTCAGAGCGGCGCCGTAGGAACCGGTGCCTTCCACACCAAAGGCCAGGATTCGACCAAAAGAGCGTGCCCAGGCCAGCAGCTTTTCAAAGCCGTCACGGTCCGCCGTAACTGAAAGCGTTGATCGTAGGCCAGCGGTTGTATCTACAACGGCAGCAACATGGATATGCTTATGCGTATCCACCCCAACGACGATATGGCCGGAAGGTGCGATATCAGGTAACTGTAAAGCCGTCATGTCAGCCTCTGAGTATGTCGAGTTATGGTCTCCAGAATCGGCCAAGTGGACAGGACTGTCATGAGAGTATATGCCTTCAGGCTCCTATTAAGTCACAGCTTCGCCATACTGGATCAGGTGCCCGGTCCGGAGCTGACAGATCAACGCCAAGGCATGCAACGGCCAATCATTGCAAGAGTCAAGCCACCAAGACCAGGTCTTCCGGATCGATTATGAATCCGACGTATAAAGACTGACAGTCGTTGCTGACCCTTGGCCGGCTGTACGACGGGGTGATGCCCAGGTCGTAGAGCTTCTCCAGGAAGGTCGCCGCCTTCATCGGGCTGCCGTTATCAGAATGCAAAATCAAAGGCTTGTGACGATCGGTGAGGTGCTCTCGCCAGCAGGCCTTCTGGATCAGCTCGGCGGCCAGCTCGCCGGTCTCGGTTTCATAGACCTCGTGCCCAACGATCTTGCGGCTGTAGACGTCCATGATCAGGTACAGGTACCACCAAGTACCGCGTGCAGGGCCCGGTAACCAGCTGATATCCCAGCACCAAAGCCAGTTCGGCGCCGTGGCTTGGTGCGTGGTCGGCGGTCGCTTGCGCTGTGGGGCCTGCTGTCGGCCCCGATGGTGTTGCTGGTCATATTCATGAAGCACTCGGTACATCGTCGACTCAGAGGCCAGGTAGCGGCCCTTGTCCGCCTGATCGGCCACGATGAAGGCGGGAGGGCGGCTCCGATACTCCGGGGCGTTGCACAGCGCCACAACAGCCTCTCGTTCCTCGGGCGACAGCTTGTTGGCCGGCTCCGGGCGGTCGGCGTCGGGGCGACGATCTGCCGTCACTTCGCCTTCCGCAACCCAGCGGTAATAGGTTCGCACATTGATGCCCATCACCTGACAGGCCTTGGCCAGCCGAGCACCGTCACGCTGGGCGTCTTGCACCAGAGTCACGATGCGCTGGCGATCCGGGAGGCTGGTCAGTCGTCCTCGTCGTTGGTCGTGCCCCAGATCGCCTCGGCTTTTTTTGACAGGGCCAACAGCGCCGCCGTCTCGGCCAGGGCCTTGTCCTTGCGGTGCAGCTCGCGCTCCAGCTTACGGAGCCGCTTCTGCTCCGCCTTACGCGCTTGTCGAAGCTGCTTGGCCTGCGCTGCCGCATCGTCGTTGGCGTTCATGCAGGCATCTCGCCAGGCCTCCACCTGCTCGGGGTAGAGCCCGCGCTCGCGGCAGTAGGCGCTGACTTCAGCCTCGTTCATCGGAGCTGTCTCCAGGACGACCTGGAACTTCTCCTGGCTGGTCCACTGATCTGGCTGGGTAGAACGTGATGGCAAAACCTGTCCTCGTGCTCTGGCCTGTTTCCGCCAATTGTAGAGGGTTGTCGCGGTGATGCCTTCCTGTTCGGCCAGCTCCGGGATGGTCATGCTCATGGGCGGTGCCATCTTCTTGAGGATGGCTTCCTTACGCTCTGCGGGGTAACGCACGTTGATCACCTCTCAATCCGTTTGGGTGACAACTACGTTGACGCATAGGGTCTGTTTCAGGCCGCTCGTTCACGCGCCCCTGGCTACCGGAACGAGGCCAATTTCATCGCCATGATCTGCCTGATCGGCAGCCCAGTGGGCCGCCTGCTCGATCAGGCCAAATCCACATGAAACGACGAAGAACCCGGTTTTTGATGCATTCTCCCTGACCAGCAACATTATTCTTTCAGTAGGCAAGAGGCTACTGCTCTTCCCGGGGGGCCGCATAGCCGCCTGTTAAGGATTCGCCTCCGGTGGAAGGCGCCCCACCGAGTAGTAAGTAAAGCCGTACCTAGCCATACGAGCAGGATCGTAAATATTGCGTCCGTCGAAGAGTACCGGCTGAGCGAGCTGGCTATTGATCAACTCGAAGTTCGGGGCACGGAAGCTCTGCCACTCGGTCACGATTACCAGGGCATCGGCGCCCTTTAGGGCCGCCTCCTTGGTGCCGAAAAGGGACAGCTCATCGCGGTGGCCATAGAGTCGCTGGGTCTCCTCCATCGCCTCGGGGTCATAGGCCTGTACCCGGGCACCGGCCTGCCACAGCGCCTCCATCAGCACCCGGCTTGGCGCCTCGCGCATATCGTCGGTATTGGGCTTGAAGGCGAGCCCCCACAGGGCAAAGGTCCTGCCCGCCAGCTCGCCACCGAAGTGGTCCCGGATCTTGGCAAACAGGGTGGTCTTCTGCTTAGCGTTGCGCGCCTCCACCGCCTTGAGCACCTTGGCGTCGAAGTCGATTTCGTCGGCGGTGCGGATCAGCGCCTGAACGTCCTTGGGGAAGCAGGAACCGCCGTAACCCACCCCGGGGTAGATGAAGTGATAGCCGATGCGTGGGTCTGAGCCGATGCCCTGGCGCACCGCCTCGATATCCGCGCCCAGCCGCTCGGCCAGGTTGGCGATCTCGTTCATGAAGCTGATCTTGGTGGCCAGCATGCAGTTGGCGGCGTACTTGGTCAGCTCGGCGCTACGCACATCCATCACGATGATCTTCTCGTGCTGACGACTGAAGGGAGCATAGAGCTCCCGCATCATCTCCACCGAGTCCTCGTCCTCGGTACCGATAATGATGCGGTCGGGCTTCTGGCAGTCGGCCACGGCACTGCCTTCCTTGAGAAACTCCGGGTTGGAGACCACATCGAAGGTGAGCTCTTCCCTGCCACGAGCCTTCAGCACCTCGTCTACTCGGGCGCGTACCCTGTCGGCGGTGCCCACCGGCACGGTGGACTTGTCCACGATAATGCGATGGGCCTCCATCTGCTCGGCGATGGTCTCGGCCACCTTGAGCACATACTGCAGGTCGGCGCTGCCGTCCTCATCCGGCGGTGTGCCCACGGCGATAAACTGGATATCGCCATGGGCGACGGCCCTGGCCGCATCGGTGGTAAAACTCAGCCGCCCGGCGGCGTGATTCTCCTTCACCAGGCCCTCCAGCCCCGGTTCAAAGATGGGGATGATGCCCTGCTCGAGGCGCGCGATCTTATCGGCGTCCACATCCACGCAGACCACCTCATGGCCCACCTCGGCCAGCATCGTACCCTGCACCAGGCCCACATAGCCGGTGCCAAAAACTGTGACTCTCATGAAACCTTACACCTTGTAGAAATCGCGATACCAGGCGACGAAGTTGGCCACCCCTTCCTTGACCGGCGTGGCGGGCTTGTAGCCCACCGCCCTTTCCAACTCGGTGGAGTCGGCGTAGGTGTCCGGCACATCACCGGGCTGCAGCGGCAACAGCTCCTTGAGCGCTTCCTTGCCCAGCGCCTCTTCGATCGCCTCGATATAGGCGGAGAGCTTCACCGGGTCGTTGTTGCCGATATTGAAGATACGGTAGGGAGCGTTGCTGGTGGCCGGATCCGGCGACTCGCTGCTCCACGCGGGGTTGGGTGCGGCAATATCATCGCTGGCGCGGACCACTCCTTCCACGATGTCATCCACATAAGTGAAGTCGCGGGTGTGGTGGCCGTGGTTGAACACCGGGATCGGTTCACCGGCCAGGGTCTTCCTGGTGAACAGGAAGAGCGCCATGTCCGGGCGGCCCCAGGGGCCGTAGACGGTAAAGAAGCGCAGGCCGGTGGTGGGCAGGCCGAACAGGTGGCTATAGCTGTGGGCCATCAGCTCGTTGGCCTTCTTGGTGGCGGCGTAGAACTGCAGCGGATGGTTGACGCTCTCGTGCTCCGAGAACGGCATCTTGGTGTTGGCGCCGTAAACGCTGCTGGTGCTGGCATAGGTCAGATGCTCGACCCTGTGGTGCCGACAAGCCTCCAGGATATTGGTGAAGGCCACCAGATTGCTCTGCACATAGGCGTGGGGGTTCTCCAGTGAGTAGCGCACCCCCGCCTGGGCGGCCAGGTGGATCACCTGCTCCGGCCGATGGGCCTCGAACGCCGCGCTCACCGCCGCCTGATCGGCCAGATCCTCACGCACGAACACATACTCGCTGCCGGTGCGCGCCGCAGTCTCCTCCAGGATCTTCAAGCGCGCTTCCTTGATGGCCGGGTCGTAGTAGTCATTGACCACATCGAAGCCAATCACGCTGTCACCGCGCTCCAGCAGGCGCTTGGCGGTGTGGAAACCAATAAAGCCGGCGTTGCCGGTCACAAGAACTTTCATGAATGTCCCCTGCATGGGTTGACTCAATGTCGTCTGTCTTATCGTATGAACCAAAAAAACAGAGGCTTGGGGGGTTATAAATCATTGAGCGCCTGGAGGACAGTGCCCTTATTCGCCCACCGGCTTGCTTGACTTTCAATACTCACTGGAGCTCCTCGAAGTAACGAGGAATGAGTGACTCCTTCCGACCAATGTTCGATTAAAAAGCAATGTATCAGAGGACACACTATCTATATTGGCACTGGGAAAAGCACTCCCCTTTAGTCAACGTGAAAAGCAACAAGTCCCTGATTAATTTAAACGCCAAAAACTTGACAAGCACCAGAACCACTTTAATCACAAGACCAAGCGGCATTATATTTTTCAACCATTTTCTCTATACTAAAATTATCTTCAATTCTTTCACGGCAAGAGATTTTTCTATCTTTCCAGTCTAGCGGCCTTTGCTGGCACTCAAGAAAACCCTGTTCAATTGCATCAGCCAGTTTCTCAGTTTTTTTTGCTGGTACGACCCAACCCGTTTCACCAACAATCAAGGCGGCATCCCCTACGTCTGTGGTAACACAGGGCGTGCCACATGCCATGGCTTCAGCGACAACATTTGGAAAGGCTTCACCAAAGGAGCTAGATAAAACATGGATATCTAATACATTCATTAAAGCAGGTATATCAGATCGCTGCCCTAACAGCAAAACTTCCTCTTGTAAATTATTATGACTTATCAACTCTAGCATTTTCACATTTTCATAATCCATACCGGGACCAACGAGCAAGCACTTGAAGTCAACCCCTCTTTTCTTTAACAATCCTAAAGCATTTACAAGATTCCTATGATCTTTTTGAGGGTCAAACCTGCCTACCATGCCTAGCACAAAACCATCAGTCAAAGAAATCTCATTTCTTAGCCTTAGTCTTTCTCCCACATTACAATCAAATTTATCTAGTTGATATCCGTTCCCTACAACCAGCATTTTTTCTTTCTTATAACCAAGGCCAGAGTGAACCTTTACTGATTTCTCAGCACAACAAAGTATTTTAAAAGGAACAAAACTAGAAAGAAAAGCACAAATTCTAGCAATAAAAATAGTTTTCTTACTAGACTCACCAGGCATCAAGTCAGTGTGACGGATGTTCCAAAACACACATTTAACACCTGCTAACCGTGCGACAGCTCCACCTATAAGGTCTGCATGATACATCCAAGTCTGCACTACATCAGGCTTATACTTTCTCAAAGTAAGGAATAGATTTATCAAACCAGAAACTGTCACCTTTCCCTTTGGCATATTCAAACAAACTAAACCAACACCTTTTTCTTCAAGCATGGGTCCATATTTACCCATATCCATTAAAGAAATGACTGTATGATGGTTGGATTCGTCATTAGTTACTAAGCGATACAACACCGCTTCAGCGCCACCATTATTAAGACCAGTGATCACATGGAATACTATAGCCATCATACCAACCTGAAAGTATTAAACAAGTTTTCAACAAAATAAAAAACAAGGGCAAAATTAAAAAATTTGAAAAATAACTTTGGCTAAATAACTTTAATGGAGAAGAAAACAAAAACTTCCCAAGCAAGTATTGGCAATACCACCATCCAACTATGAAGAAGAGGCTGGATAAACGGCTAGAGTTATTTACCAAGCTATTAGCTAATCACACGGGAACGGAGTCTGTCAACATAGTTGCCATATAAAATGACTTCAGCTCTTTAAAATCCTGCGGCCTGTAGCACTGGGTCCCGTTCGGGATTTAGGTGCACTACATCCGGCAGGCTGAGTTTCCGGATGTCACCTGACCACCGTTCCGGGTGGCGCTGCTTCGCGGCTTCAAAAACCTCTCGGCGCTGCGCCAGAATGCCTTTGGCCTCGCCGTTGTGACGCTGGCTCGGCGTGACGTAGCGCAGGGCACTGTGCCGGTGCTCATGGTTGTACCACTCGGTGAATTGCTGGACCCAGTCTTGTGCCTCGGCCAGCGTGGCGAAGCCGTCGGCGGGGAATCCCGGCCGGTACTTCAGTGTCTTGAAGGCCGACTCGGCGAAGGCGTTGATGCTCCTATATCTGTCAAGTCGCGTATTCAGCTACTTTGGGGCCATACCGTAGGAGACGATAAACCTCACGAATGATGTAACGCTTGAGGCACCTGACAATGTCACGTTTCGTCTTGCCTTCTGCGGTCCTTCGCGCAACGTACACCTTAGTTGGCTCGTGGCCTCGCATTCGCACAATCGCCGCGCGATAGATGGCAGCATTGAGCTGTCTGTGTCCACCCCTGTTGATTCTATATCGGCCTGATGTCATGCCTGATGAGGCGGGAATAGGGCTAATGCCGGCCAGCTTTGCCAATGCCGCCTCGGATTTGATCCTTTCAGGATTATCTCCCACAACAATCAGTATTTCTGCTGCCGTGTGAGTGCTGATGCCATACGACTCGACCAGCTGCGGTACGGCTTCTTGGACAAGGTCATAGATCATTTTATTCAATGCACCGGCTTCCTCATCCAGAGAAATCCAGCGCCGAGACAGGGAACGAAGCGTATGTTTAATGCTATCTGTCGTATTCTCCAACAAGCTGGGACGTAGCCTGGAAAATTTGTGTGCAAGCGCCAATGGCGTTTTCGCTTCAGCGCTAGCCCGGACATCGTCTGGTGCATGAACCAGCATGGCCTTCAGGGTCACCATGGCCGCTGTACGGGCTTTGACGGCCGTATCATAAGCCACCTTCAGCTGCCGAACCATTTCAGCAGTGCCATCGGTCACCTTGGGTATAGCGGTTGCCGTTCTGGACAGAACAGCACGGGCGGCATTCTCGGCGTCTAGGGTATCGGATTTTCCATTCAGCCGCCTGAGACGGCGATTGGGGCGACTCACCTCGATGACCAACGTGTCATGCCGGCGAATGAAGGAAGTCAGAGCGGCGCCGTAGGAACCGGTGCCTTCCACACCAAAGGCCAGGATTCGACCAAAAGAGCGTGCCCAGGCCAGCAGCTTTTCAAAGCCGTCACGGTCCGCCGTAACTGAAAGCGTTGATCGTAGGCCAGCGGTTGTATCTACAACGGCAGCAACATGGATATGCTTATGCGTATCCACCCCAACGACGATATGGCCGGAAGGTGCGATATCAGGTAACTGTAAAGCCGTCATGTCAGCCTCTGAGTATGTCGAGTTATGGTCTCCAGAATCGGCCAAGTGGACAGGACTGTCATGAGAGTATATGCCTTCAGGCTCCTATTAAGTCACAGCTTCGCCATACTGGATCAGGTGCCCGGTCCGGAGCTGACAGATCAACGCCAAGGCATGCAACGGCCAATCATTGCAAGAGTCAAGCCACCAAGACCAGGTCTTCCGGATCGATTATGAATCCGACGTATAAAGACTGACAGTCGTTGCTGACCCTTGGCCGGCTGTACGACGGGGTGATGCCCAGGTCGTAGAGCTTCTCCAGGAAGGTCGCCGCCTTCATCGGGCTGCCGTTATCAGAATGCAAAATCAAAGGCTTGTGACGATCGGTGAGGTGCTCTCGCCAGCAGGCCTTCTGGATCAGCTCGGCGGCCAGCTCGCCGGTCTCGGTTTCATAGACCTCGTGCCCAACGATCTTGCGGCTGTAGACGTCCATGATCAGGTACAGGTACCACCAAGTACCGCGTGCAGGGCCCGGTAACCAGCTGATATCCCAGCACCAAAGCCAGTTCGGCGCCGTGGCTTGGTGCGTGGTCGGCGGTCGCTTGCGCTGTGGGGCCTGCTGTCGGCCCCGATGGTGTTGCTGGTCATATTCATGAAGCACTCGGTACATCGTCGACTCAGAGGCCAGGTAGCGGCCCTTGTCCGCCTGATCGGCCACGATGAAGGCGGGAGGGCGGCTCCGATACTCCGGGGCGTTGCACAGCGCCACAACAGCCTCTCGTTCCTCGGGCGACAGCTTGTTGGCCGGCTCCGGGCGGTCGGCGTCGGGGCGACGATCTGCCGTCACTTCGCCTTCCGCAACCCAGCGGTAATAGGTTCGCACATTGATGCCCATCACCTGACAGGCCTTGGCCAGCCGAGCACCGTCACGCTGGGCGTCTTGCACCAGAGTCACGATGCGCTGGCGATCCGGGAGGCTGGTCAGTCGTCCTCGTCGTTGGTCGTGCCCCAGATCGCCTCGGCTTTTTTTGACAGGGCCAACAGCGCCGCCGTCTCGGCCAGGGCCTTGTCCTTGCGGTGCAGCTCGCGCTCCAGCTTACGGAGCCGCTTCTGCTCCGCCTTACGCGCTTGTCGAAGCTGCTTGGCCTGCGCTGCCGCATCGTCGTTGGCGTTCATGCAGGCATCTCGCCAGGCCTCCACCTGCTCGGGGTAGAGCCCGCGCTCGCGGCAGTAGGCGCTGACTTCAGCCTCGTTCATCGGAGCTGTCTCCAGGACGACCTGGAACTTCTCCTGGCTGGTCCACTGATCTGGCTGGGTAGAACGTGATGGCAAAACCTGTCCTCGTGCTCTGGCCTGTTTCCGCCAATTGTAGAGGGTTGTCGCGGTGATGCCTTCCTGTTCGGCCAGCTCCGGGATGGTCATGCTCATGGGCGGTGCCATCTTCTTGAGGATGGCTTCCTTACGCTCTGCGGGGTAACGCACGTTGATCACCTCTCAATCCGTTTGGGTGACAACTACGTTGACGCATAGGGAGGAGTAGCCCCAGCTAACCTGCACACGATCCAGCTTGAGGCGCTTGAGCTGCCTGTCGATGACGACGCGAGTCACCTCGTCGTTCAGTGCGGCACTCCAGAAGCTCTTGCCGGTGCCACGGTCGCCTACCACCACCGCGGTATCGGGATTGAGCGCACTTTCATGACCACATACACGGACCTCGGCGCCGGCGGCTCGGTACCGTGATGGGCCACCTCTTCGGGGATCGCCTCGAAGGCGGGCCGCAGGGCATCATTCAATTCGGGGCTAGCACTCACTTGGTCTCTTCCTCGCGCAGCTGCAAACAGGCCTGCAGCTCGGCAAACAGCTCGCCGAAGGCTTCACGAATGGCAGCTTCCCCTACCTGTGCCAATCCCGTGCTTGCCAGCTGCTTGAGCGGATCGAAAGCCTCGAAATGCTCGCTACGCAGGATCCCTCTCTGGCAATCTAGTGGGGCCAGTGCGGCGCCGCGGGATCTGCCTCATCGAAGGTGAAGCGTAACAGTTCATCACTCACTTCATCGGCCTCCTCATCGTGCGGAGAAACCGCGTCATAGAGGGTATCGACCCATACGGCATAGGCGTTGGCAGCAAATGCTCGTCTACCCTCATCGCGCAGGCTGGACCTGGCGTGGACCATATGAAACCGCTGGCGCCAGTCAGCCTCCAGGTTCTCGAACTCTCCCACCGTGGCCAGCTGTGCCAGATGAGCCAGCAGGTAGCGGTAGCCTTCCCAGGTTGCCGGCACGTCCACGGCGAAGAAGAATACCTCGGCCCCAAGATGCAACAGATTGGCCGCCACGGTTTCATGCAGGCCGGCACGGCTGTCGATCAGCACCACGTCAGGCTCGACCTCAGCCTCTAAGCTGGCGATCATGCGCTGGAGCCGCTGCGCAAAGCCGCTGCCGTCCTCTCCCTCAAGATAGCCACGTGCCAGCTTGGCCAATACGCCCTGGGAGTACTCGCCGGAGCGTCGACCTATCGCCGGCGCCACCGAGAGCCCGGGGCTGTCGATCAGGAGGCTCTCGGCGACCATCTCGGCAGGCAACGCTGCACTGGCGTTGCCTACCAGGTCCTCCACCAGCCAATCCAGCACGCCGAACTCCGGACGCATGTCGGGATGCAGTATATGCGAGCCAAGCCCGGGTGCCTCCAGATCAAGATCTACCAACAGTACCGTACGCCCCTGGCGTACCAGTCACGATGACCGCCTGGCAGTGACTCCATCGCGTGTTTCAACGCGCACTCTGCTGCCAGGCCATAGGCATGGCTGGCACCACCAAAGCGCTCGGCAGCGAGAAGGCAGTGGCCGTCGTGAAGCCAACGCAGGGCGGATTGCTGGAAGTTATCCATTTAAAAGAATAACCATACCGAATCGAATAAAAATGATAGTAATCAAAATCCGGAAACTCTGCCGGCTTCATAATCTAGATAGACAGGATCGGCACTCATTTTCCATTGTCTCATCGCCTCGATCACATCGTTGATATGATCGCTGAGCACCGTATAATAATCAGGATTAACCACGAAAACTTTCAGCAGCTCTTCATGCTTCTGGCCAGGATCAACAAGGGCGATATCGAGAACTTCTGACTCCGTTTCTGAGTCATCTCCTGGATTGAGAACAAGCGCAGCAAGGCCGGCAGAGACTTCATCTATCTGCAAGCCATGAATACGGATACTCGAACGTACAAACACATCATGGTGAAGCGACAGAAACGACTGTAGCATCTTCACGGTCTGCACGAGATGAATGATGACGCGGGTCTTGTCATCGTCGAGTCGATCCATGATAAAGCTGTTGACCAGCAAAGCCTGAAAATCGTTAGATTCCTCCTCGACGCTCAAGTCACGAAGTTGGAAGCC
Organism: Halomonas piscis; assembly: GCF_031886125.1. NCBI lineage: Bacteria > Pseudomonadati > Pseudomonadota > Gammaproteobacteria > Oceanospirillales > Halomonadaceae > Halomonas > Halomonas piscis. The sequence goes on along the minus strand of NZ_CP119391.1, from coordinate 4,395 downwards.
GAGATAACGCGCATCCACGATGGCCTCAAAGGTATTCGCCAGCTCAAAATCGAGTAGATCGTGTTCCCACTCATCGACATCAGCTAACAACTCAGCGTCGAGTGTTTCGATCCGAATGTTCTCGATATCATCATCGTTGACGACATAGCCAGGCCGGTCAAAGTAACAAAAGGCACCTTGAGTAAAAGTCTCGAGCTTTTCCTTGATGGATGCAATGTTGGCCGTCATCTGGTTCTGCGCAAATTCATACGCACTGGAGTTCAGCTTGCGATGCGCTTTTTCTTGCCAAATTTCGTAAAATATAAAAATGAACGGTATAGAGATCAAAGTGGAAGAGATACCGACCAACAGTGATTTCAGATCACCCTCGAGGTAGGTCGTTATCAGAAAATATAGCCCAATGCCGACCAGTACTACTAGAAGCTTTGGCAAAAGCTTGAGGGAGGATCTTGCTAATCGGCTACCAAGACTCACATGTATTCCTTCATTTGTTGCCGAGCAGAACGGTCAAACGACGCCCGAGCGCTACCTCCAGCCGCTCGCAGGCGCGGAAGTTTTCCAGTGTCAGTTGCTCAAGGTGCATATCGCTTCCTTCGCTCTTCAGGCCACTGCCCAGTCCGGATCCAGGCCGTTGAGCTCATCGCTCTGCAGCATGCGGTTATTGAGCAGCTGCACCGTTACCGTCATCGGACTGACGCCGAAGGTGTCGGCGGCACCCTGAATGGCATCGTCCGAGAAGTCTCCTGCCAACCACTCGGATAGCGCCTCTATCGGGCAGAGCAACTCGGCGGCGAAGGCGCGCTGGAGCTTCTGCCGGTAGGTGTTCTGCGCGGTTGCCAGGTGCAGGAGCTCGGGGTCTGCCTGCAACAGGACATCACCCAGCAGCCGAGCCACCTCGAAACGGCGCCCTGCCTGCCACCGCGAGCGTAACAGTACGCGACTCTTGTTCGACTCGAAGGCCAGCTCATAGGCCAACGCCTTGTTATGGCGCTGGTCGTCGAAGAGGGTATCCGGCACGGCAAACCACTCCGCGAGCTGGCGATTGCCGATGGCAGCATCGGCCACTCTCTCCTGGGCGCGAAGGGCATGGGCCGCTTTCACCCCATTGCGCCAGGCGGGGAGCCGGTGATCCACTCGATAGCCCTGCCCTACCCAACCAAGGCGACTCTCCCTGGCCGATTCACAGCCCTGAGAACGCGCCCAGGCCCTGAGCTGACGGGCGCTCAACGGGGAGCTGCCCGCCCCCGCTGCCAGCTCGGCAACCGCCTCGAGGCCTAATCCTTGCGCATCCTGATAGAGCGCCACCACACGGTCATCGGGACATTCATCGGGATCGAAGCCCAGCAAGGCTTCCAGCCGCCGATAGATCGCAACCTCGGGGTCGGCCCGCTCAGCCTGCAGCTCCTGGTACATAGCCGGCAGATCAGCGTTTACCACTCGCTGCCGAGACAGCTGTTCGATCACCCGTGCCACGAAATCATCGATGGCACGCTCGAAATCAACCAAGGGAATGACGGCGTGATCGGAAGAGAGATAACGCAGCGGTTGATGCGCTGATGCGGCACTGGCTCTGGCGCCTATACACATGCGCACGCCGTCACTGGCGAACTCCAGATTGGGCCACAACCAGCCACCCCCGGCATTGGCCATGCGGTGAGCCTCCAGCCAGCCCGGTACTTGCCTGGTCGTCTGTTTCGGCTCAAAGCACAACCGCCACCACTTCCACACCAGCCACTCCGCAAGCGGATTCGCCGACAGGATCGCATGATGGCGTATCTCACCACTCAGGGAGTCCTCGGCGCGTGTGAGCACACTATCGCCCACCGCGAGCTCGAGTTCCGCCAGGGTAGCCCGATCGGCTCGGCGCTCCGGGGCGTCGGCATCGTTCAACGGGCCGATCTCACGCCAGCGGGTCGTTATGCGAAGGCTCATGGGGCTCGTTTCTCCCACTCGTCAAGAACAACCGCAGCAAAGGCTGCATCCAGGCTCATAGGATAGCCATGGTACTCACCCAGCGCCTGATTCTGAAGCTGAGACTCGAAGACCACACCATCCCGCACTGACCAGATATTCTGAGGCCAGCCGTTGCGAAACTGCGTGCTCACCATGCCACGCAGGACCCCGGCTACCAGGAGGGCTTCCGCCTGTGATTTCACCAGAGGCCCCTCTGCATCACACAGGGTCTTGTCTGGTCGCGGCTTGGGTTCTGGAAAGCCGTAGTCGGCAGGGTAGCGCTTATGGAAAGGGCTTCCCTGATAACACACCTGCCCTGCCAGCCGCTCACGCTGTTGGGCGGACAACTTTGTCGGCCGCCAGTAGCGCCTGCTTGGGCTTGACACGTTGCCTTCGCGAGGGTCGTTTCACGCGTCACCTGGTTGTTGTAGTTTCATCTCGCCAAGTCCCGCTTATCGATCATTATCCAGAAAAACAGAAGCTTGGAGAAAGATTCGGGACTTCTAACACATATTGAAATAGGCCATGATTTAAATACCAAACAGAACCACTATCAATCAAAGACCTCTGGCGAAAGCGGCTCTATTAGCGGGCTTCCCGCCCCGGCCATGCCGTTTTTTATAAATCGATCAAATTCGGCTAGACTCATTGCCTCAGTGTATTCAAAATCAAACTTTTTCAAGCCTTTAATTTGGACTGATTTAACTCCATAAAGTGCCGACTGAACAGCAACACTAGAGTTCGAGATTACCACGCATCTCGATGTACCAATGTCATAGTAAACATCTCTTACGCTTGACAACTTACCACAACCAACCAAACTTAAAAAACTCTCCGATTCCTTGTTATCTTTAGGATGCAGGCGAAAAACGGGTTCTGCCCCGCACTCAATTACTTTACGGGCATAAGAACGCACTATATCAATAAACGATTTTTTTTGGTCTTCATCTTTTGGGAGAGGCTCAAGTGCAAACAAAAACTTTCTCTCTTCCAACTCTTCTTGGACTTGGTTATCTTTAACGCGCAAAGGGGAACCTTCAAAAAATATCTTGCTTTTCTGAGACTCTTCTTGGACAGCTTCCTGAAAGCTAGCTTGCTGATTGTGGGTCCACATGAATATTCTATCAGCATAGATCGGCGCAATTGATATCAGCTTAGGATCTTGAACATAGCCATGAGCCACAACAAAGTACTTAGCACCTGCTTTTTTGGCTGCTTCGCAAAGAAGTCGCGAAGCGCTAGTTGAATCACCAGTGGCTATAATCCTTTTGACACCTAACCTTTTCATCAGATCGGAAAGCTTCAAAACGTCATTTTTAGCCAGCCTGTTAATTTTATCAAGGTACTTTTCAGATAACGAATCGAAATCACTTCTGAGTAAGCGCTTATAAAAACTTGAGTAACCGCATCTAGCGACAGGCAATGATGACAGCCTTATCGCATCACCTTTAATAAGCATAAATGGATATTTCAGCTTACTTACCTTACTTTCATCTCGCAAACCATAGTGCTGCTTAACTCTTTCTTCTAAGGACTTAAATCGACCCAGTGAAACATAGGTTTTTAATGTATTTTTCGAAAGAAAGCGAGCAACCAAAAAAGCGTAGGACCTATAAAAATTCTTAAGCGGCTTATACCTAGACAGCTTCTTAAAGTTGGCATAAGCCAACCACTCTCTACCTGATTCTATATTTCTTAGCTCTTTCTCAACAAGCATGAAAGCATATGGATACTTTTCCATCTGCTTCGCATACTTATCGCAAAACCTTTTATTGAACTCTAAAAAATCTTTAAACTGCGGCCCTGTCATGATTATCAAATATCCTTAGAGCCTATAATATCTGACTTGACAGCTGAGTGTGACTTGACCGAAACAACTACTTGTTGGCCAATAACTTTACTAAGGTGCTTCGGCGCCAACCCATACCCCGGTCTCACGCTCCTCACCGCATCCTCGGTAATCACGTCCCCCGCCTTCAGGTCCTTCACAAAATAGAGCGACCGGCGGAACTGCACATTGCCCTGCTCGCTGGACTTGCGGCCGTAGTCGACCTGACCCAGCGCCTGCCAGGCGGACTTGGCGTCGCGGCACAGGGCGGCAAGCTCTGCCGGTTCCAGGGAGAAGCTGTCATCGGGGCCGCCGCCGTTGCGGTCGAGGGTGAAGTGCTTCTCGATCAGGCTGGCCCCCAGCGCGACGCTGGTGATGGCGGTGGTGTTGTCGATGGTATGATCTGAAAGGCCGGTGACCAGGCCGAACCGCTCGATCATGTCGGGGATGGTGCGCAGGTTATAGTCCTCCGGCGGGGCCGGATAGCCGCTGACGCAGTGCAGGATGGCCAGCTCCTTGCAGCCAGCCCCCTGAGCCGCCTCAATGGCTTCCTGAATTTCTTCGGCATCGGCCATGCCGGTGGAAATGATCATCGGCTTGCCGGTTTTGGCCAC